>NZ_JOEY01000001.1 GCF_000718165.1 Streptomyces fulvoviolaceus
ACCGAGCACAACCCCAGCACACAGCACCGCCCGACCGAGGACGGACACCCCCCGGCACGGCCCCGACCCACCACACAACCGAACGCGCTACACCCACCCCCACCACACCCGCACAGGCCGCCGCAGGCACACAGCCACCCAAACAGCCGAACCCCCAGGCAAAGAAACGGCCCCGCCCAAACCCGGGCGGGGCCACCTCAAGCACAACCGTCAGCGGCGAGCAACGCCCTCCGCCCGAGCCGCCGCAGCCACCGCCGCGGTCACAGCCGGAGCCACCCGCTCGTCGAACGGCGACGGAATGACGTAGTCAGCGGCGAGGTCGTCCCCCACCACCGACGCCAACGCCTCGGCCGCCGCGATCTTCATCCCCTCGGTGATCCGAGAGGCCCGCACCTGCAGCGCCCCCGCGAAGATCCCGGGGAACGCCAGCACGTTGTTGATCTGGTTCGGGAAGTCCGACCGCCCGGTAGCCACCACGGCCGCGTACTTGTGCGCGACCTCGGGGTGCACCTCGGGATTCGGGTTGGCCATCGCGAACACGAAGGCCCCCTCAGCCATGGAAGCAACGGCAGGCTCCGGCACCGTACCGCCGGACACGCCGATGAAGACGTCGGCGCCTTCCAGCGCGGCCTCCAGCGACCCGGTGATCCCGGCCTTGTTGGTGAACCCGGCCAGCTCCCGCTTCACGGACGTGAGGTCGTCCCGATCGGCGGACACAACGCCCTTGCGGTCGGCGACGGCAACGTCACCGATACCCGCCTCGACGAGCATCTTGGCGATGGCCACACCAGCGGCCCCCGCACCCGAGATGACGGCGCGCAGGTCCCCGATCGACCGCCCGCTCAGCCGCGCAGCGTTCCGCAGCGCAGCCAGCGTCACGACAGCCGTACCGTGCTGGTCGTCGTGGAAGACGGGAATGTCCAGCGCTTCCTGGAGCCGACGCTCGATCTCGAAGCACCGAGGCGCCGAGATGTCCTCCAGGTTCACGCCACCGAAGGACGGCGCGAGCCGCACCACGGTCTCGACGATCTCGTCGACACCGGTGCAGGCCAGGGCGATCGGAACCGCGTCCACGCCCCCGAACTGCTTGAACAGAATCGCCTTCCCCTCCATCACCGGAAGGGAGGCCTCGGGCCCGATGTCTCCGAGCCCCAGCACAGCCGTACCGTCCGTCACGACGGCGACGACGGACGACTTCCACGTGTAGTCGTGGACGAGGTCCGGCTGCTCGGCGATGGCGGTGCACACCCGCGCGACGCCGGGCGTGTACGCAAGGGACAGGTCGTCCTTGTCACGGACCGGCACGGTGGCCTGCACAGCCATCTTGCCGCCGCGGTGCAGCGCGAACGCGGGGTCGAAGGAATCGAGGGGCTCCGCCCCGCCGTCCTGGCCCGTATCGCTGTCGCTGCGAGGATTGACGATCTCCGCTGCCACTTTGTCTTACCCCTTAGGTCTTCATGGTTTGAGGGTGGCCACTCCTGGTTGAGAAGTGGGCGGGCACCGCATACGGCCCTTGTCGTTGATGCGTACGGGCCGGTACGCGACGGACGCGCCGCACACACGCCCTGAGCCCCGGATGAGGGGTGTAAAGAACCTTCTTACCGGACGACCGGCATCGAGGACGAGTCCAATACGTGCAAGGTCACATGACGGAACGTAAATCGATCATCGATCACCGCATGCCGGTGACATGAATCATGGGACGTCATACGGACAAGTTCCCGGCAGCCCCTTGACGGGCGCTCGACGGCCGCTCAAGCCGCCACGAACACCCCGGCGCGATCATCCGCATCCCGAGATGCGCCGAAGATCTTCCGGCCGGAATGCCACATTCCCGCAGATGGTCCGGTCGTGATGTACCAACCTGGTGTGGTTCGGGTGTCACCCGTTATCCGATTTTGACATGGCTGGCCCCCTGAATGCCTCAGTCCGAATGGCAAGATGCCGTAATCACACGAGGTCGCGGCACTCGAAGAGGTGTGCTCTCGTCGACCCAGGAACCAAGGCGGCCACCGAACCCATCGGCGGGCCGCGCCGCCCCATCGGCAACTCCACCCATCCGCCGGAGGAACCCAAAATGACCGCAAGCTCCACCCGTCGTACGACCACCGCGCGTTCCAGGACGGCCGCGGTAGGTGCGATCGCGGTCGCAGGCGCCCTGATTCTCACCGGTTGCGGTGACCAGACGAACAGCGGCGGCGACAACTCGTCGGACACCGCGTCCTCCAACAGCGCCCCGCTGTTCGACAAGCTGCCCGCGGACATCCAGAAGGCCGGCGTCATCAAGGTCGGCACCAACGCCGAGTACGCCCCCATGGAGTACCAGGAGGGCGGCAAGATCGTCGGGGTCGACCCCGACATCGCCGCCGCGCTGGGCAAGCAGCTGGGCGTGGAGTTCAAGTTCACCTCCGGCTCCTTCGACGGCCTGATCAGCTCGCTGAACTCCGGCCGCTACGACGTGGCGATGTCCTCCATCACGGACACCAAGGCGCGCCAGGAGGGCCTGGACGACGACGGCAAGAAGCTCGGCCCGGGTGTCGACTTCGTCGACTACTTCACGGCCGGCACCGCCATCTACGTCCAGAAGGGCAACCCGAAGAAGATCGACTCGATCGAGGACCTCTGCGGTCAGACGGCCGCCGTGCAGCGCGGCACGACCTACGAGCAGGCCCTGCAGAAGCAGTCCAAGGCCTGCACGGAGGGCGGCAAGAAGAAGATCACGATCGAGTCGTTCGAGAACGACACCGAGGCCCAGACCCGCGTGAAGTCGGGCGGCGCCGTCGCGGGCGTCAACGACTACCCGGTGGCCGTGGACCTGGCCCGCAAGGCCGACGGCGGCAACGCGTTCGAGGTCGTCGGCGAGCAGGTCGACGCGGGCCCGTTCGGCATCGCCGTGAACAAGGACAGCACGGAGCTCACCTCGGCTCTGGAGGCGGCCGTCAACGCGATCATCGAGGACGGCACGTACACGAAGATCCTCGAGAAGTGGGGCGCCGAGAGCGGCGCGATCGAGAAGTCCGCGATCAACGGCGGCAAGTGACCGACCCCGTAGCACTGAAGGGCAGTCACTGTGACTGACAAGTTCGACAAGGAACCGGCGGACGCGAGTCCGCCGGCCTCCACCGCAATCGCCCCCGAGGCGATCAAGGCCATTCCGGTCCGGCACTACGGCCGCTACGTCAGCGCCGTCGTGGTCCTGGCGCTGGTGGCGCTGCTGATCAACGCCTTCGCCACCGCCGAGAAGATCCAGTGGGACGCGGTCGGCGACAAGCTGTTCGACTCCACCGTCCTCGCGGGCGCCGGCCGCACCCTGCTGATCAGCGTCCTGGCGATGATCGTGGGTGTGGTGCTGGGCATCGTCCTGGCGGTGATGCGGCTCTCCAAAAACCCGGTGACTAGCTGGGTGGCCTGGGCCTACATCTGGTTCTTCCGCGGTACGCCGGTCTACGTCCAGCTGCTCCTCTGGTTCAACCTGGCGCTGATCTTCCCCATGCTGAATCTCGGTCCGATCTACAAGGACGAGATGACGGACGTCATGACCCCGTTCATGTGCGCCCTGCTGGGCCTCGGCCTGAACGAGGCGGCGTACATGGCGGAGATCTGCCGCGCCGGTCTGATGGCGGTCGACGAGGGCCAGACGGAGGCCGCGCACGCGCTCGGCATGAGCCACGGCAAGACGCTGCGCCGCATCGTCATCCCGCAGGCGATGCGGGTGATCGTGCCGCCGACCGGCAACGAGTTCATCAACATGCTGAAGACCTCGTCGCTGGTGTACGCGGTGACGTACAACGAACTGCTGCGCGCCACCTCGACGATCGGCTCCACGTCGTACGCCGTGATGGAGATGCTCTTCGTCGCGTCCATCTGGTACCTGGTCATGACCAGCATCTTCAGCGTCTTCCAGTACTACCTGGAGCGGCGTTACGCCCGCGGCACGCTGCGCCAGCTGCCGCCGACGCCGTGGCAGAAGATCAAGGCCAACATGCTGTCCCTGGGCCGTGAGAGGGGTGCCGCATGAGCGCCATGGTGAAGTCCGAGGGCGTGCACAAGTCCTTCGGCGCCCTGGAGGTCCTCAAGGGCATCGACCTGGAAGTGAAGTCGGGCGAGGTCTTCTGCCTGATCGGCCCCTCCGGTTCGGGCAAGTCGACCTTCCTCCGGTGCATCAACCACCTGGAGAAGATCAACGCCGGTCGGCTGTACGTCGACGGCGAGCTGGTCGGCTACCGCCAGAAGGGCGACAAGCTGTACGAGCTCAAGGACAGCGAGGTCGCGCTGCAGCGCCGGGACATCGGCATGGTCTTCCAGCGCTTCAACCTGTTCCCGCACATGACGGCCGTGGAGAACGTCATGGAGGCGCCGATCCAGGTGAAGGGCGCGAGCAGGGCCCAGGCCAGGGAGCGGGCGCGGGAGCTGCTGGAGCGGGTCGGCCTGGCCGACAAGGCCGGCAGCTACCCGGCGCAGCTCTCCGGCGGCCAGCAGCAACGCGTGGCGATCGCCCGGGCGCTGGCGATGGACCCGAAGCTGATGCTCTTCGACGAGCCGACCTCGGCTCTCGACCCGGAGCTGGTCGGTGACGTCCTCGACGTCATGCGCGACCTCGCCGAGTCCGGCATGACGATGGTCGTCGTCACCCACGAGATGGGCTTCGCCCGCGAGGTCGGCGACAGCCTGGTCTTCATGGACGGCGGCGTGGTCGTGGAGTCCGGCAACCCGCGGGACGTACTGACGAATCCGCAGCACGAGCGGACGCAGTCGTTCCTGTCGAAGGTGCTGTAGGACGAGGTGTTGTAGCAGGACAACGGAGAAGGGGCGGTACGAGATCCTCGTACCGCCCCTTCTCCGTACCCCGGCGCCTACTTGAGCGCGAGCAGCAGCGTGTCCGCCGGTGAGGACCACACCGGCCGCGCCTCCGCGAACCCCTTCTCGCGCAGCACGCGCGCGTGCCAGGCGGCGGAGGGCATGTCGCCGTCCGCGTGCTCGCCGTAGATCTCGAAGCGCTTTGCCGTGGGCTCGGCGAGGACGGGGTCGTTCGCGGCGACCTGCCACCACTCCGCCCAGTCGAGGGCGCCGCCCTGCTGGGCCCGCTCCATGACGGCGTGCCGCTGTTCCCGTTCGGCGGCGTTGATCCGGGGCGTGGAGTCGTCGATCATGTGGTCGGCGTTCATGAAGACGCCGCCGTGCCGGACGAGCCCGGCGACCTGGCCGTAGAGGGTGGCGAGGGGGTCGCTGTGCAGCCAGTGGAGGGCCGTGGCGGTGAGGACCGCGTCGTACGACTGGTGCGGCAGTCGCGTGGGCCAGTCCGCGGTCTTCAGGTCGGCCTCGACGAAGGTGACCCGGTCGTCGCCCTCGAAGGTGCCGCGGGCGATGGCGAGCAGCGCGGGGTCGAGGTCGATGCCGGTGCTGGTGGCCTTCGGGAAGCGGGCGAGCAGCCGGGCGGTGATGCTGCCGGTGCCGCAGGCGAGGTCGAGGACGCGCGGCGCGGGGCCGACGAGGGCCTCGACCATGTCGAGCATGACCCGGAACCGCTCCTCGCGGTCCGGCATGTACACCTCCTGCTGACGGTCCCAACTCTCCTGCCAGGCCTGCCAGTCGGTTCCGGTACGCGTGGACCCGGTATTCGTGGACATGGAAGCCCCCTCATTCAGTCGCGACGTAATACCCTGGAAGCACGATCAGCTGTTACCCCGACCGCACCACGACCATAGAGCGCCTCCGTAAGGACTACAAGTGGAACTGGCCTATTACTCGGATTACGCCGTACGACTCGTCAACAGCGAGGACCCGGCCCGGGGCAAGGACGCGCTGACCTCGGTGGACGCCGTTCGCGACCTGTTCGGCGGCAACTCGTCGGCGGCCCGCCGCGCCGCCGAGGCGGACGTGACACGGTTCCGCTCGGTCCGGGGCCGGCTGCGCTCGGTCTTCGAGGCGGCGGACCAGGGCGACGAGACGCTCGCGGTGGACCTGCTGAACTCACTTCTCCTGGAGTTCCCGGTGAGCCCGCAGATCTCCGGGCATGACTACCGGGACGACGACGGCCGCCCGTTGTGGCACATGCACCTGGCGGACCACCCGTCGAACGCGACGGCGGGCTTCGCGGCCATCGCGGCGATGGGCCTGGCCTTCCACCTCACCGAGTACGGCGTGGACCGCCTGGGCCTGTGCGAGGCGGCCCCGTGCCGCAACGCCTACCTGGACACGTCCACGAACCGCTCCCGGCGCTACTGCTCCGACCGCTGCGCCACCCGCGCCAACGTGGCCGCCTACCGGGCCCGCAAGCGCCTGGAGGCCGACCGGTCCGCGAAGACGGGCCTGGCGGCCGACAGCGCCCAGCGCAGCAGCGCGAGCGGCGAGCGCTGATCCGGCTTCGGCGGCCGGTAGCGGAAGCGGACCTTGCCGAGGATCAGTTCGTCGGGCACGACGCCGTAGTCATTGCTGTCGCTCCCGGCGAACGAGTTGTCCGCGAGCACCCACCAGCCGCCCTCGCGCCGCTGCACGGCGCGCTTGACGATGAGCAGGTCCTGCTGGAACGGATGGCGCAGGACGACCACGTCACCGGGCCTGACCCGGGCCCTGTGCTGCACCAGGAGCTGGTCCCCTTGATACAGCGTGGGCACCATGGACGGCCCGGTCACCTCGGCCACCCCGAAGGGCTGTGCAGCCCTCCCCCGCTCGGTCTCCTGCGACAGCTCCGGCATCCCCGGCACCTCCCCGGTACGTTCGTCCACCAGTCTCAGTCTGACCCCGGACTTTTGTCCTAAGCCCATGGGGGCACTCGCGAAAACGCTTCTTCCAGGGAGTAATGTCCCACCTGAGAAGACGATCACGAGGAAGGAATGCTCCATGCTTTCCCGCCTGTTTGCCCCCAAGGTCAAGGTCAGCGCACACTGCGACCTGCCCTGCGGTGTGTACGACCCCGCCCAGGCCCGCATCGAGGCGGAGTCGGTGAAGGCCGTGCAGGACAAGATGGCCGCCAACGACGACCCTCACTTCCAGGCCCGCGCCACCGTCATCAAGGAGCAGCGCGCCGAGCTCGCGAAGCACCACGTCTCGGTGCTCTGGAGCGACTACTTCAAGCCCCCGCACTTCGAGAAGTACCCGGAGCTGCACCAGCTGGTCAACGACGCCCTGAAGGCCCTCTCGGCCGCCAAGGCGTCCACCGACCCGGCCACGGGCCAGAAGGCTCTGGACTACATCGCCCAGATCGACAAGATCTTCTGGGAGACGAAGAAGGCCTGACACCACCAAGTCGGCCTCCGAGGACCGGCGATCGGTGCACCATCGCAAGTCCACGGGCATCCGTGAGGGGCTCGGCCGGTTCTCCGGCCGGGCCCCTTCGGCGTTGTGGCTCAGCTGCTGCTCGCGGAGCCGGCGCGCTGTGCGGCCTCGTCCGCGTCCATGCGCAGCATGGCGATGACGCCCCCGAACAGAAGCAGTCCCGCCGAGCCCAGGATGCCCACGAAGACACGGCCCGGCAGGTCGATGGGCAGGGCGAGCAGGACGAGCAGTCCGGCCCAGACCGGCAAGGCCTGTGCGAGGGGTGTCGGGATGGTCAGGAGCCAGCCGGCGTCCAGGTCGAGGTGGCGCGCCTGGCGTGCGCCGTCCGTCGGCACACCCTGGACGGCCGTCGCCGTCGCGCCTTCCGCTGTCTGCGGTTCGATCGCCCCGTGGACGTACCAACCGTCGTCGCTGATGAAGGCGGCGCCGATCCGGGTCGGCCCCTTGCGGCCGCCGGTGGGGTTACGGCCCGGATGCCAGACCAGGGAGCCTTCGGTGCCGTCCGTCGCCCGCGCGAACGCGAGGGTGGTCACATGGGCGTGGAACTCGACGGGCCCCGCGTCCGTGGCGAGCGTCAGCGGCTTCGCTCCGGACCCGCCGCGCACGACGCCGGTGATCCGGGCGCGCAGCACCCGTTCGTCGCCCTGCAGCGGATGCGGGAAGCGCTCGTCGCGCCGGGCCATGACGGCGGACCCGATCACGAGCGCCACAATGCCGAGCACGGGCAGGAGCAGGATGCCGGTCCACCACTTGCTGAGGGCACGGCCGTCCAACTGACGGTCCACCACGGCCCGTTCGTTGTCGCCGATCGCACCGAGCTCCGGCTGATCGGGGGCGTACGCGACGAACGCCCGCTGTCCTACGGCGCACTCGTCCGCCCACTCCGAGCGGAACTCGGCGCGCGCGCCCGGGCCGTTGCCGTCGGCGGCGGGCAGCGTGACCGTGCTGGTGCAGAAGCACGTGCTGCCGTTCTTGTGCTCGTCCTCCTCCACATCGCTCACGGACTCCACGCGCAGCTCGCGCACCACGGCACCGGCCGCCGCGAGGTCCGCGGCTGTCCCGGTGAGGACGGGGCTGCCCACGCCGAGCGCGAGCGGCACCACGATGACCGCGAACGCCCCGCCAAACGTGAGCACTTCACGGGAGCGGCGTTTGGCCAGGCCCTCCAGTCGTCCGGGAAGCGCCCCGTCACGAACCGTCGCCGCGGGCACGGAGACGCGCTGGACGAGGCCACGGTGCACCACGAGCCTCGCCGGACGGCCGGCGCGGCTGCGCGCGAGCCATCCCCACCCGACACAACCGGCCACGGCCGACGCCGAGACGAGCACCAGGGCATCGCGGAGTGCCGAGCTGTCCAGGGAGAGCCAACTGCCGAAGAGGAGGGACAGGGCGATGACGGCACCCCAGCCCACCACGTCGCCCACCACCACTGCCGAAGCGATCTTCGCGGCCTGACGGCCGGTCGGGGCGGCCTGGCTCGTCTGCTGCTGCGGGTCATTCATCCGAGGTCATCCGCGATGTAGAACTCGTCCGACAATTCCCCTGATCCCCTACGTCCAGGCCCGGCGCTCCGACACCAAATGCCCCGAGCCACACGGGACTTGGAGCGCGGCCCGCGTGACATTGCCCTTCACAGAGCTACGCTTTACTCGACCGTGACCAGGGGGAGTCGGACGAGGGGGCTTCAGCGCATGATCTTCACAACGTGCACCACGGAGCGCCGCAGAACAGCGGCCCCGTCGAGGTCATCACCCCGACGAGGCCGCTGCGGAAGAAGCCGTAGGACATCCCTAACGGCCGTCCACGTGATCGTCCTCCCCCGCCTCCAACAACCCTGCCGCCGCGCCCACGATCCGCGGATCAGGGCTGCCGACGACCTCCTCGTCCTTGTCGGTGTAGTCGAAGCGGGCCAGCACGCTGCGCATGGCCTCGACGCGGGCCCGCTTCTTGTCGTTGGACTTCACCACCGTCCAGGGGGCGTGCTCGGTGTCCGTCTCGCGGAACATGGCGACCTTGCCCGCGGTGTAGTCGTCCCAGCGGTCCAGGGAGGCGAGGTCCATGGGGCTGAGCTTCCACTGCCGTACGGGGTCGACCTGACGGATCGTGAAGCGGGTGCGCTGCTCGCCCTGTGAGACCGAGAACCAGAACTTGATCAGGTCCACGCCGTCGTCCGCGAGCATCCGCTCGAACAGCGGGGCCTGGCGCATGAAGCGCCGGTACTCGTCGTCCGAGCAGAAGCCCATCACGCGCTCGACGCCCGCCCGGTTGTACCAGGACCGGTCGAACAGCACGATCTCGCCGGCGGTCGGGAGGTGTTCGACGTACCGCTGGAAGTACCACTGCCCGCGCTCACGCTCGGTCGGCTTCTCCAGGGCCACCACACGCGCGCCACGGGGGTTCAGGTGCTCCGTGAAGCGCTTGATCGTGCCGCCCTTGCCCGCCGCGTCCCGTCCCTCGAAGACGATGACGAGCCGGCGGCCGGTCTCCTTGATCCAGCTCTGCAGCTTCAGCAGTTCGATCTGCTGGAGTCGCTTGTGCCAGTCGTACTCCCGGCGCTCCATGCGCTGCGCGTACGGGTAGTTCTCCCGCCACGTGTCGATCGGGCTGCCGTCCGGGCGGATCAGTACGGGGTCGTCGGGATCGGTGTAGTCGACCTTCAGGTCCGCCAGTTCGGACAGCAGGGATGGAGTCGTCGTCATCCGGTCCTCCAGAGTGCTCAGTGGAACTGCGGCACGATCAGATAGATGCCGTACGCCACCACGGCCGCGCACGCGAGGAAGCACAGGCCGGCCTGCGTGACGCCGAGGGCCGACGTGCCGCCGCCCTCCTCGCGGGCGCCCTCGAAGCGGGCGAGGCCGAGGACGCCGAGGGCGAAGACGACGACCACGGCGACGGTGACGCCGATGCTCACCGCGGTGACCTGGCCGAGTGCGGTCCAGTCGATGCTCATGTTGCGTAACTCCCGTGACTCGGACGTGACTCAGGCGGCCGTACCGACGGAGGCCGGTGCCGGGGTGCGGACAGGGACCTCGTGGTGGTCGTTGACGTTGTTGGCGTGCACCGGGTTGCGGCGCGAGAGAAGGACGATGCCCGCGGCGACGGCCGCGCCGATCAGGGCGACGACGACCGTGCCGAAGTTGCCGCCGTGCTTGACCACGCTCGCGGAGACGCCTCCGACGAACGCGGCGGCGGGCAGCGTGATCAGCCAGGCGGCGACCATGCGGCCCGCGACGCCCCAGCGCACCTCCGCCAGGCGACGGCCGAGGCCCGCGCCGAGGATGGAGCCGGAGGCGACCTGGGTGGTGGACAGGGCGAAGCCCAGGTGGGCCGACGTCAGAATCACCGCGGTGGAGGCCGTCTCCGCGGCGAAGCCCTGCGGGGACTGGATCTCGGTGAGGCCCTTGCCCATGGTGCGGATGATCCGCCAGCCGCCCAGGTAGGTGCCGAGGCCGATGGCGAGACCGGCCGACGCCACCACCCACACCGGCGGGCCGGCGTCGTGGCCGAGGGCGCCCGCGGAGATCAGGGTCAGGGTGATGACGCCCATGGTCTTCTGTGCGTCGTTCGTGCCGTGGGCGAGGGAGACGAGGGACGCGGAGGCGATCTGGCCGAGCCGGAAGCCCTTGGTCACCGACTTCTTGCGAGCGCGGGCGGTGATCTTGTAGGCGAGGTACGTGGCCAGCAGCGCCGCCACACCCGCCACCAGCGGCGAGGCCACCGCGGGGATCAGGACCTTCTCGACGACCTTGTCGAAGTGCACGCCGTGGGAGCCCGCACCGACCCACACGGCCCCGATGAGGCCGCCGAACAGGGCGTGCGAGGAGCTGGACGGCAGCCCGACCAGCCAGGTCAGCAGGTTCCACAGGATCGCCCCGACCAGCCCCGCGAAGATCATCCCTGGACTGACGAGAGTGTCGTCCACGATGCCGCCGGAGATCGTCTTGGCGACCTCGGTGGAGAGGAAGGCACCGACGATGTTGAGGACTCCACTCACCAGGACGGCTGTTCTCGGCTTGAGGGCGCCGGTCGCGATGGACGTGGCCATCGCGTTCGCCGTGTCGTGGAATCCGTTGGTGAAGTCGAAGGCGAGCGCCGTGACGATGACGACCGCCACGAGGAACGTGATGTGGTCCATGCCTCCCATGCAAACAAGCGCTTTCATACAGGAGGCGAACTGAGGGCAAAGCCCGGGTCAGGACCCGGCACGCAGCCGGTGACCATCGTGCGATGCTGACGTGGTGAATCGTGAGGATCTGGTACGGCTGCGGCAGGCACGCGACCGCATGGACCGCGAGTACACCGAACCGCTGGACGTCACGGCGCTCGCCCGCACCGCGCTGATGTCGCCGGGCCACTTCCAGCGCAGCTTCCGCGAGGCCTACGGCGAGACGCCCTACGGCTACCTGATGACCCGCCGCATCGAGCGCGCCAAGACCCTCCTGCGCCGGGGTGACCTCTCGGTCACGGACGTCTGCATGGCCGTCGGCTGTACGTCCCTGGGCTCCTTCAGCTCCCGCTTCACCGAACTGGTCGGCGAGACCCCGAGCTCCTACCGGGCCCGCTCGCACGACGAGAGCGCGGAGATCCCGCCCTGCGTGGTGCGGGCGTACACGCGCCCGAGACGGACGTAGCGCCGGTTTTGACCTTAGCTTGGACCCATGGACCTGAAACTCCACACCTGTTTCATCGCCGTCGACGACCACGACAAGGCGATCGCCTTCTACTGCGACGTCCTGGGCCTGGAGATCCGCAACGACGTCAAGTACGAGGGGATGCGGTGGACGACCGTCGGGTCGCCGCTGCAACCGGACGTGTCGATCGTCCTGGAGCCGCCCGCGGCGAACCCCGACCTCTCCCCCGCCGACCGGGAGGCGATGGACCAGCTGCTGGCCAAGGGCGTACTGCGCGGGGTCAACTTCACCACCGAGGACTGCGACGCCCTCTTCGCCCGCGTCCGGGAAGCCGGCGCCGACGTGCTCCAGGAACCGATGGACATGCCGTACGGAGTGCGTGACTGCGCGTTCCGGGATCCGGCGGGGAACATGCTGCGGTTCATGGAGCGGAAGGCATGAGCCGACAGGTCTTGTGGACCTACGCGTTCATCGACCGGCCAGCCGAACTCTTCGGGCAGGCCTGCGAGTTCTGGACGGCTGTCACGGACACACGTCTCTCCGAACTCCGGGGCGAGAACAAGGAGTTCACGACCCTCCTGCACGACGGGGCCGACGCCTGCGTCAAGGTACAGGGGGTGGTCTCGGGTCCGGGCGGTGCGCATCTGGACTTCCCGGTGGACGACGTACGGGAGTTCACGCGGTCGGCGCTGCGGTTCGGGGCGGAGATGATCGCCGATCACGGGACGTGGGCCGTACTGCGGTCGCCCGCAGGGCAGTTGCTGTGCACCATGCCCTGGCACGGGGAGACGACGCGCCCGCCCGTCGTGCGCGGCAGCCGCCTCGACCAGGTCTGCCTCGACATCCCGCCTTCGTCCTACGACGCCGAAGTCACCTTCTGGAGCGGTCTGTTGGCCGACTGGGACTCGGCGCCCGGCTCGCTCCCCGAGTTCCACGTGCTCAAGCCCCCGCCCCGCCTCCCGGTCCGCATCCTCCTCCAGCGCCTCGACGAGGAACGCCCCGCCTCCGCCCACCTCGACCTGGCCTGCGCGGACATCGAGGCGACGAGGACCGAGCACGAGCGCCTGGGCGCGACCCTCGTCGCCCGCGGCCGCCACTGGACGGTGCTGCGCGACCCGGCCGGCGGCACGTACTGCCTGACGGGACGGGATCCGGAGACGGGCGGGTTGCCCTAGGGCCTGCCCGACGGATCATGCCGGCGTCGCGGGGTCTGGCACGCACTCCCCCACTGCCTCAAAGGCGTGGGGGACCCCCAGCCGCGTTGTCGTCGGTTACCGACTCCCCCATCGCGTCGCCGCCCTCCTCCGCCTTGCAGCTGCACGCACCAGACCCCGCTCGACTTGCCTGGCAGGCGCCGTTTCTTGCAGCCGGGCAGGCCCTAGCCCGAGATGAACGCGCACGCGTGGATCACCCGCCTCCCGTCGGAATCGACGGTGGGGCTCGGGCACAGGGTCTCCCAGCCCTCCGGGAGCGAGGGCGTCCGGCTGGTCTTCTCCTCCCCGCCGTACGGCTCCGCCGAATCCTGCAGCCACAGCGTGAGCCCACCCCCGACCACCACGACGGCCGCCCACACCACCACGGCCCAGCGCCATAACCGGTGGCGACCGGTCACCGCCACGACTCCACGTCCACCACCGCGTCCACCGGGATCGGCCCGTACACGTGCGGGAACTCCTCGGCGCCGGGTTCGGAGGCCTCGTACTTGAGAGGTACGTCGAGACGGGCGGGGTCCACGACGAGCACCACGAGGTCGGGCACATCCGCGAAGAAGGCCGCGGCCGTGCGCGGGAGTTGCTCACGTGTCGAGCAGTGGATGAACCCCTCCTCCTGGAGGGTGCGGCCGCGGGTGGAGATCTCGTACGTGCCCCGGGCGCGGGCCTCCTCCCACAGAGAGCGTTCCGTGATGTGCAGGATGGGTGTCGTGGACATGGGGCCCACGCTACGGCCTCAGCCGCGCCGCCCGCCTCTGCAGATACCGCTGCTCGGGCAGGCTCAGCGTCTTCGCGGCCGCCGATTCGTAGGCGGCGCGGGCTTCGTCGTAGGAACCGGCCCGCTCCAGCAGATGCCCCCGCACCGCATCCAGGCGGTGCCCCAACTCGCCCGCCAGTCCGTCCAGTTCGGCGAGGCCCGCCTCCGGGCCATGGACCATGGCGACGGCGACCGCCCGGTTGAGGCGCTCGACGGGGCCGGGGACGAGGCGCACGAGGACGTCGTAGAGGCCGAGGATCTCCCGCCAGTCGGTCGCCTGCGCGGAGGGGGCCTCGTCGTGTACGGCGGCGATGGCGGCGCGCACCTGGTAGGGGCCCGCGTTCCGCCGGGCCAGCGCCCGGGTGACCAGCGCGACGCCCTCCTCGATCGCCGCCTTGTCCCAGCGGCCGCGGTCCTGCTCGTCGAGGCGGACGAGGTCGCCGTCCGGGCCGGTGCGCGCGTCGCGGCGGGCGTCGGTGAGGAGCAGCAGGGCCAGCAGGCCCGCCACCTCGCAGTCGTCGGGCAGGAGGCGGTGGACCGTGCGGGTCAGCCGGATCGCCTCGCCGGCGAGGTCGCGCCGTTGGAGGGCGGGGCCCGAGGTCGCCGTATGGCCCTCGTTGAAGATCAGGTAGAGGGTGTGCAGGACCGCCGGTAGCCGCTCCGCCCAGTTGTCCGGCCGCCCGAAGCGCACCCCGCGCACCTTCTGCTTGGCCCGGCTGATGCGCTGGGCCATGGTCGCCTCCGGGACCAGGTAGGCACGGGCGATCTCCGCCGTCGTCAGACCGCCGACCGCGCGCAGGGTGAGCGCGATCTGCGCGGGCGGGGTCAGATCCGGGTGGCAGCACAGGAAGAGGAGGGAGAGGGTGTCGTCCTCGTGGGGAGCCCGGTCTTCCGCGGAACGGGAGGTGAGCGCCGCGACCTTCTCCTCCCGCGCCCGCCGCGCCTCCTCCGCGCGCAGCGCGTCGGTCAGCCGCCGCGAGGCCACCTTGATGAGCCAGCCGCGCGGATTGTCGGGGATCCCTGCCGACGGCCACTGCCCGGCCGCCGCGAGCAGCGCCTCCTGTACGGCGTCCTCGGCGGCGTCGAAATAGCCGTACCGCCTGACCAGCGCGCCGAGGACCTGCGGCGCATGCAGGCGCAGCAGGTCCTCGGTCTCGGTCGTCCGTCCCACGGTTTCTGGAAGCTCCCGGCTCTCAGATGTCCCCGGCGCCGTCCAGGATGGGCCGGATGACCACCGGGTAGACGGGGGCTCCGGCGGGCTGGGGGCAGCGGGTGATGCGGTCGGCGATCTCCGTGACCCGCTCCAGGCTCTCGCACTCCAGCACCCAGTAGCCGGCCAGCAGCTCCTTGGTCTCGCTGTACGGACCGTCGGTGATCACCGCTTTGCCGTCCTCGCCCAGGGTGACGTGACGGACCTTCGCGGGCTCGGCGAGGCCCTGGCCGTCGAGCATCTCGCCGGTCTCGGACAGGTCGTCGTTGATCGCGCTCATGTAGCCGTACATCGCCTGGATCTCCTGCTCGCTCCAGGCCGGGGAGTGCTTGGAGGCCTTGCCGCGCATCGCCTCGTAGTCCTGCTGCGTGCCCTGCACCATGACCAGGTACTTCATGATTCCGCTCCTTCGGTGTCCTCGGCTCGGCCGCCCGGACTGGGCGGCTCTCACAGGGGACGTCGGAGCCGGGGCCGGATTCTCGACACGGGTTCAGGATTCTTCTGGCGGCCGGGTTCTCTTGGCGGCCGGATCCTCTTGGCCGCCGGATCCTCTTGGCCGCCGGATCCTCTTGGCCGCCGGTTCAGGATTTCTTCGCGGTGGGCTTGTCGCCGTGGTCCTCGTCGGACCCGGCGTCCTCGGCGTCCTTGTCGACGTGGGCCTCGCACTCGGGGTTGTGGCACGGGCCGCCCACCCACCGCGGGACCCACGCGCCCAGCGTCTTGTGACGCTGGACGACCGTCTGGACGGGGTGCCGGCAGACGGGACAGACGTGCTTGTCGCTGTCCATGTCTTCAGGGTAGGGCGAAGGGGGCGTCAGCGCTCCTGCTGTACGGGGGTCAGCGCTTCCCGGTGTACGGGAGTCAGCGCTTCCTGCTGTACGTCCGCACGAAGACGCCGTTTTTGAAGAGGCGCACCTCGTCGAGCCCGAACTCGGCGACCGCGAAGCCGGACCCGAACATCGGCATGCCGGTGCCGAGCACGATCGGGTACGTCTTGACGACGAGTTCGTCGATCTCGTCGAGCAGTTCACCGGCGAGCTTGGAGCCGCCGCACAGGTAGATCCCGAACTCGCCCTCCTCCGCCTTGAGTTCGCGCACCTTGCCGACCACGTCGTCCGCGACGATCTCGACGTGCGGGTCGGGCGACTCCTCCAGGGTGCGAGAGGCGACGTACTCGCGCAGGTGGGCGTAGGGGCTGGTGATGCCCTCCTTGAGCGCCACGTCGTAGCTGCCGCGCCCCTGGACGACCGTGTCGTACTTCTGGTTCTCCAGGTCGTCGATGCCGAGGGCCCTGCGGCCGCCGGACCCCATGGTCTCGGGATATTCGGCCTTGAGGAATTCGAAGAACTCCTCGTCCACGAAGGGGTACATGAACGACGCGTCGCCGCTCTCGTCCCCGATGAAGCCGTCGATCGAACAGGCGATGAAGTACGTGAGCTTTCGCAAGCTTGTCTCTTCTCGTAGGTGGGTTGCGCCCTTGGTTGCGTCCTGATTGTGAACCACTGTAGTTGTAGTGCTTCACTTGTAGTGGTTGCAAGGGTATTTTCGGGACCGGACGCAACTGGGAGGGGAGATTCCGTATGGCCAGCAATCCGGAGCGGCGGGCCGCGCTCGTCGACGCGGGGGTCGAGGTGCTCGCCCGCGAGGGGGCGCGCGGGCTGACGTTCCGCGCGGTGGACGCCGAGGCCGGGGTGCCCGTGGGCACGGCCTCGAACTACTTCACCGGCCGCGACGACCTGCTGCGGCAGATCGACTCCCACCTGCACGTACGGCTCGCACCGGACCCCGACATGCTCGCCGAGCTGATGACGAGACCGAAGGACCGCTCACTGGTCACGGCGTTCATGCACGACCTGATGGCCCGCGCGACCCGCGACCGCACCGGCTATCTGGCCCTCCTGGAGATGCGCCTGGAGGCCACCCGCCGCCCCGAACTGCGCGCCTCCTACACCAAGTCGATGCGCGCCGACCTGGAGTACGGCATGGAGCTCCACCGGGACGCGGGCCTGCCCGGCGGGGACGAGACCGTCACCGTGCTCTACCTCGCGATGCTCGGGCTGATCCTGGAGCACCTGACGCTGCCGGGCGTCCTCGACGGCATCCTGCCCGGGGTGAGCGTCCCGGACGGGCTGGTGGAACGGATCGTGGCGACGGTCGTACCGGAGCGATAGGTCTGGCGACAGGTCACCCGCGGGGCTCGCGCCACATCGGCCACATCTGCGGGCCGTCGGGGAGGTCGAGAGGGCGGTCGGGAAGCTCGAAGCCGAGGCGCTCGTACAGCTTCCTGCTGCGGGCACTGCTGGCCTCAAGGTAGGCGGGCAGGCCCTCGCGGTCGCAGCGGTCGAGGACCGGAGTCATGAGCGCGGTGCCGAGGCCCTCGCCCTGGCGCTCGGGGGCCACGCCGATCATCCACAGGTACTCGTGGGCCCGGCCGGAGGGGTGGATCGCGTTCGTCAACCGGCCGATCAGCTCGATGCGTTCGTTGTCCGGATCGATGCCGGCGCGCAGTTGGGCGGGGCCGTCCTCGCCCTCGGGATCGTGTTCGTCCGCGGGCACGGACATCCACAGCGCGCATGCCGTGCCGTCCTCGGTGAGGTCGATACGGCCCACGGTGAGCACGATGTCGGTGAACGCGGCCATGAGCCGGTGGTGGGTCGTACGGCGGTACTCGTCGTCCGGGAACACCCAGCGGCTCACCGGATCGTCCTGGAAGGCCTCGTCCAACAGCCGCACGACCAGCTCGCGGTCCCCTTCGTCCGCCGCCCGGATCGCCACGCCCATGTTCCGCCCGCCCCTCCGCCTCAACCGACCTTGATCGTACGGTCGTTGACCTTATCCGGTGAACGAAGAGAGACGGGGCCCGCGCACCGTGGGGATGCGCGGGACCCGTCAGCCGGAGACCCCGGCGTCCGCGCGGGGTCAGGAGCCGCACGGTGCCGGGGTCTCCGGGTCTTGGGGCCTGTCCTGAACGGACCTTGCGACGTCGGCTGCGGTTCGGCAGGGCCCCTGAAGGGGCGCGGGGCTGTGTCGATGTGCGGCTCCGCCGCGTGGGCGCGACCAGCCCCCACCGGCCCGCGCCAAACGAACCACAGAACGAACCGCAGAACCAGCGGAGCTAGTTACTACGCCTGGTCACGAACTCCGCCAGCGCCAGCAACCCACCCGCCGCCTCCGGATCAGGCACCGCACGGGCCAGCTCCTGCATCGCACGGGCCATCCGGTCGGCCGCCTGTGCCCCCGCCCAGTCACGCCCACCGGCCTGCTCGACGGCGAGCGCAGTCCGCTCCAAGTCCCCTTCCTCATACGGCGATCCGTACAGCTCGGCCAGCTCCGAGGCCGCCGGCGTGCCGGAGCCCAGCGCGGCAACCACCGGCAGCGACTTCTTGCGGGCGGCGAGGTCCGCACCGGCCGGCTTGCCGGTGTTGCGGGGGTCGCCCCATATGCCGATCACGTCGTCGATGAGCTGGAAGGCGAGCCCGGCCTCGCGGCCGAACGCGTCCAGCGCCGCCACGTCCTCGGCGGACGCCCCCGTGTACAGCGCGCCCAGCGCACACGCGCACCCCAGCAGCGCCCCCGTCTTGGCCTCGGCCATGGCGAGCACCTCGTCGAGGGTGACCTCGCCGGGACCGCGCCGCTCCATGGCCAGGTCCGCGTGCTGGCCCTCGCACAGCTCGACGACACAGGCCGCGAGCCGGGCGGCGGCGGCCGCGGCCGCCGGGTGCGGATCCTCGGCGAGCAGCCTGAGGGCCACCGCCTGGAGGGCGTCACCGGCGAGGATCGCGTCGCCGTCGCCGAACACGGTCCACGCGGTGGGCCGGTGCCGACGGGTGGTGTCCCGGTCCATCACGTCGTCGTGCAGCAACGTGAAGTTGTGGACCAGCTCCACCGCCGCTGCCGCCCGTACGGCCGCCGCCCGCGCCCGCGGTCCGCCGAGCGCGGCGGCCGCGGTGAGGACGAGCGCGGGGCGTATCGCCTTGCCCGCGTTGCCCGCCGCCGGTGTGCCGTCGGCGTGCTCCCAGCCGAAGTGGTAGAGCGCGATGCGGCGCATGGAGCCCGGCAGTGATTCGAGAGCGGAGCGCAGCTCGGGGTCGACCGACGCCCGGGCCCGTTCCAGGATCACCCCCGCCTCGTGCCCGTCGAGCGGGCGCGCCTCGGCGGGGCGCGCCTGCATCTCCGTCATGAACTCGGCCATCGGGTTCCCCTCGGTCGGTTCGCGGACGGTGGCGCTTCCGCTGTGGTCGGGCGCATACCGGGGTGTACCCGCCCCGGCGGGCGGGGACACGGCTCCGAGGTGGAGAAACGTCACCTCCAGCGACCGATCTCGACGTTCTCCAGCACGCCGAGCGCGTCCGGCACCAGGACCGCGGCCGAGTAGTACGCCGTCACGAGGTACTTGATGATCGCCTGTTCGTTGATGCCCATGAACCGCACGGACAGGCTCGGTTCGATCTCGTCCGGGATGCCGGCCTGCTGCAGACCGATGACACCCTGGTCGGCCTCGCCGGTACGCATGGCGATGATCGAGGTCGTACGGGCCTCGGTGACCGGGATCTTGTTGCACGGGTAGATCGGCACACCGCGCCAGGTCGGGATGCGGTTGCCGCCCATGTCGATGGTCTCGGGCACGAGGCCGCGCTTGTTGAGCTCACGGCCGATCGCGGAGATCGCGCGCGGATGGGCGAGCAGCAGCTTCGTGCCGCGCCGCCTGCTGAGGAGTTCGTCCAGGTCGTCGGGGCTGGGCACGCCGTCGTGCGGCTGGAGCCGCTGGTCGTACTCGCAGTTGTTCAGCAGTCCGAACTCGCGGTTGTTGATGAGCTCGTGCTCCTGGCGCTCCTTCAACGCCTCGACGGTCAGCCGGATCTGCTGTTCGGTCTGGTTCATCGGCTGGTTGTAGAGGTCGGCCACGCGTGAGTGGATGCGCAGCACGGTCTGGGCGATGCTCAGTTCGTACTCGCGGGGCCTCGCCTCGTAGTCGACGAAGGTGTGCGGGATGTCGGGCTCGCCGTCGTGGCCCGACGCGAGGTCGATCTCCTTCTCGCCGTGCTTGTTGGTGCGCTGCGCGGGGATCGCGCGCAGCTGCTGGAGGTGTTCGCGCAGGGTGTCGGCGCGCTCCGCGATCTGGTCGACGTCCTGGCGGGGCAGGACGAGCACGGTGCAGGCGGTGACCGCGCGGGCGGTGTACTCCCAGATGGCCTCCGGGTCGAGCAGCGACTGGTCGCCGAGATACGCCCCGTCGGCCAGGACGCCGAGGGACTCGTCCTCGCCGTACGGGCCGGTGCCGACCTTCTCCACCCTGCCGTGCGCCAGCAGGAACACCTCGTCGGTCCGACTGCCGAACGACGTGATCACCGCGCCCGCGGCGAACTCCCGCTGCTGGCAACGCTGGGCGAGCTCGGAGAGCACCTCGTCGTCCTCGAACGACCGCAGTGCGGGCAGCTCCCTCAACTCAGCCGGGATCACCTCGACGCGGTCGCCGGTCTTCACGAACGTGACCCGGCCGTCCCCCACGGCGTAGGTCAGTCGCCGGTTCACCCGGTACGTACCGCCCTGCACGTTCACCCAGGGCAGCATGCGCAGCAGCCAGCGGGAGGTGATCTCCTGCATCTGGGGTGCGGACTTGGTGGTGGTGGCCAGGTTCCGCGCGGCTGCCGTGCCGAGACTCTGCTGCGGCCGGTCCTGCTCGCTGCGGATCTCTTCGCCTACCGACATAAAGAATTGCCTCCCGGGTCATGCCCGGACGCACCCTGCGCCCGGGCATCGATGTGCACGGCCCACCCTTCCTCACGGAACGTGCCAGTGGTATTACACGAAAGAGCGGGAATGGATCACCGCTGACTGGGCATGCGTGCGATTCCTGTCCACCGCCTGTCCATTTCCTGTCCGAGCGTGGGGCGGCCAGCCACGACGGCGCCGCAGCCGAACGACGGCACAACGCGGCACTCCCAGCGGTGCGCTCGGCGTTCGGCCTTGCGAACGGAACGCCGTTGTCCGAATCGGCTCGCACGCTGTGCGAACGAGGAGTCGGGGCCCGCCGGTTTCGGTACAAGCAGCGGTACGAGGCGGTCGCACCCGGCGGCCGGCTGCGGGGCGCAGGAACACGAAGGAGACAGCCATGGCCTCACCCATGTCCGCGGGCAGATTCCTGGCCGTTCTGCGGGCGGAGGGTGCCACCGTCGTCGAGGTCGGCGACTGGGAACACCACAACCGCAACCACAAGGGCCCCTGGGGGCCCGTCCACGGCGTGATGATCCACCACACGGTGACCAAGGGCGCCGCGCGGACCGTGGAGCTGTGCCGCAAGGGCTACACCGGCCTGCCCGGGCCCCTGTGCCACGGCGTCATCACCAAGGACGGCACCGTCCACCTCGTCGGCTACGGCCGCGCCAACCACGCCGGCCTCGGCGACGACGACGTCCTGCGCGCGGTGATCGCCGAGAAGGCGCTGCCGCCCGACAACGAGGCCAACACCGACGGCAACCGCCACTTCTACGGCTTCGAGTGCGAGAACCTCGGCGACGGCGAGGACCCCTGGCCGGCGCCCCAGCTGGAGGCCATCGAGAAGGTCTCCGCGGCGATCTGCCGCCATCACGGATGGACGCAGCGGTCGGTCATCGGGCACCTGGAGTGGCAGCCGGGGAAGGTGGATCCGCGCGGGTTCACGATGACGCGGATGCGGGAGCGGATCCGGGACCGCCTGAAGTGACGCCCCAGGTCACAATGGTTCCGTGACCGGCCTCGACTCCCTGCACCCTCGCCTCCCCTCCCCCGTGCAGGAACTGTCGGACCCCCGCTTCGCCCGCCACGGCCTCCGCCTCCTCCTCAAGCGCGACGACCTCATCCACCCGGAGCTGATCGGCAACAAGTGGCGCAAGCTCGCGCCGAACCTCGCCGCCGCGGCCGGCCGCACCGTCGTCACCTTCGGCGGCGCGTACTCCAACCACCTGCGCGCCACGGCCGCCGCCGGCCGCCTCCTCGGTCTGCCCACGGTCGGCGTGGTCCGCGGCCAGGAGCTGGCGGACCGCCCGCTGAACCCCTCGCTGGCCCGGTGCGCCGCCGACGGCATGCGGCTCCACTTCGTCGACAGGTCGACGTACCGCCGTAAATCCGAACCGGACACCCTCGCGCGCGTGCTGCACGCGGCCGGCGCCGAGGACGCGTACGTCGTCCCCGAGGGCGGCAGCAACGCGCTCGCGGTACGGGGCTGTAGCGCGCTCGGCGAGGAGCTGCGCGGCCACGCCGACGTCGTCGCCCTCGCCTGCGGCACCGGCGGCACCTTCGCGGGCCTGGCGGCCGGCCTCGCCCCCGACCAGCACGCACTGGGCATTCCGGTTCTCAAGGGCGGCTTCCTGACCACCGACATAGAGGCCCTGCAACAGCGGGCCTTTGGCGGCCCGCGCGGCAACTGGCGCCTCGACGACCGCTTCCACTTCGGAGGCTACGCCCGCACCACCCCCGAACTCGACGCCTTCACCGAGGACTTCGAGAACCGCCACGGACTACGCGTCGAACGTCTCTATGTCGCCAAGTTGCTGTACGGACTTGTCACCCTGGCCGACGAGGCCGCCTTCCCGCGCGGGACGACGATCGCGGCCGTCGTCACGGGCCGCCCGTTCCCGTAGATCTCTGCAAGCCGCCGTAAACCCGGACCTGAGCGGGTCCGGCGAAGTCCCGTACGGTTCGACAGCGCCCCAAAGGGGGGCGGGGAACTGCGCGACCAGCCACGACGGACCCGCAGTCGAAGCACCGGATTTCCAGCGGAGCGCTACGCCGCCTCCCGGTAGGCTGCCGCCTCCTCCAGGTCCAGCCTGCGCAGCAGCGTCCGCAGCATCTCGTCGTCGATGTAGCGGCCGTCCCGCAGCTTCACGAACACCGCGCGCTCGGCGCTGATCATCTCCCGGGACAGACGCCGGTAGGTGTCGTCGACGCTTTCGCCGGTGACCGGGTTGGCCTGGCCGAGGCGCTCCCAGACGGAGTTGCGGCGGCGCTCCAGGACCTGGCGGAGGCGGTCGGCGAGGGGCGGCGGGAGGGCGTTGCGCTCGTCGGCGAGGAGTTCGTCCAGGCGCCGCTCGGCGGCCCGGGAGGCCTGCGCCTGGGCGTTGGCCTCCGCGAGGGTCTCGGCCTGCGCGTCCCGGCCCGGCAGCTTCAGGAAGCGGATCAGCGGGGGCAGCGTCAGACCCTGCAGGACCAGGGTTCCGATGACCGTGGTGAAGGTCAGGAACAGGATGAGGTTGCGCTCGGGGAACGGTTCGCCGTGGTGCATGGTCAGCGGGATCGAGAAGGCGATCGCCAGCGAGACCACGCCTCTCATCCCGGCCCAGCCGATGACGAACGGCGCCTTCCAGGTGGGGTGGTCCTCGCGCTCCCGGATCCGGGCCGACAGCAGACGGGGCAGGAAGGTCGCCGGATAGACCCACACGAACCGGGAGGCGACCACGACGAGGAAGACGGCGACCGCGTACCAGGCGGCGCTGAGACCCTCGTACTCCCCGAGACCCCTGAGGACGACGGGCAGTTGCAGTCCGATCAGGGCGAACACGGCGGACTCCAGAACGAAGGCAACCATTTTCCATACGGCCTCCTCCTGGAGGCGCGTCGCGAAGTCGACCTCCCACGCGCGGTGTCCGAGATAGAGCGCGACGACCACGACCGCGAGGACACCGGAGGCGTGCACCTGCTCGGCCGTCGCGTACGCGACGAACGGGATCAGCAGCGAGAGGGTGTTCTGCAGCAGCGCCTCCTTGAGGTGGGTGCGCAGCCAGTGGAGCGGCACCATCAGCAGCAGGCCGATGCCGACTCCGCCGACCGCGGCGAGCAGGAACTCGCCGATCCCACCGACCCAGGTGGCACCCTCGCCGACCGCGGCCGCGAGGGCCACCCGGTAGGCGGTGATCGCGGTGGCGTCGTTCACCAGGGACTCGCCCTGCAGGATCGTGGTGATCCGGGAGGGCAGCCCCACCCGGCGGGCGACCGCGGTGGCCGCGACCGCGTCCGGCGGCGCCACCACCGCGCCCAGCACCAGCGCGGCGGTCAGCGGCAGCTCCGGCACGATCAGGTAGGCGGCCCAGCCGACCACGAAGGTCGCGAAGAGCACGTACCCCACCGACAGGAGCGCCACGGGCCGCAGTTGCGCCCGCAGGTCGAGATACGAGCTGTCGGAGGCCGACGTGTACAGCAGCGGGGGCAGGAGCAGCGGCAGGACGACGTGCGGGTCGAGGGTGTACTCCGGGACCCCGGGAACGTACGAGATCACCAGTCCCGCCGCGACCAGCAGCAGCGGCGCCGGTACCGGCGTACGCCGGGCGGCCGCGGCGATCGCGGCGCTGCCCGCGACCAACAACAGCAGTGGCATCACGTCCATGGCCCTCGCCCGCCCTCGTTTTTCCGCGCGGTCATGCGCGCACCCGTCGTAATCTGGCAATCATGAAACAGTGCACGCACGCCGACGCGCTGCCGCACCCGGATCCACAGCCGCTCAGCGAGACCTGTCTGGAGTGCCTGGCCGACGGCAGCCACCCGGTTCAGCTGCGGCTGTGTCTCACCTGCGGTCATGTCGGCTGCTGCGACACCTCGCCGGGACAGCATGCGACAAAGCACCACAAGGACTCCGGCCATCCGATCATGCGAACCCACGAACCCGGCGAAGAATGGCGTTGGTGCTTCGTCGACCACGTACTCGTGTGACCCTGGGCGAGCGGGTTTCCGGACGGTTCGACCGTTCGACTGCTGGGTACGTCAACCCGGCGCGCGCTCTTCCCAATTGGGCTCGCAGACCCCCTAGCCACGGAGCGTGTCCGTAGGTTTACTATGAGTGACAGCATGGGGTTGGGGTCCCGGGGACAGGAAAGTCGAGAGCGCGATAGCGTCACCGCTGAACCACACTTCGCGTTACCCCGGGGGGCGACCCTCGGCCCCGAAAAGCTTGTACCACCTTGGAGGTGAGGGTGTCCCAGATCGCAGGCGAGCCCGCGACCCAGGACTTCGTGGAAGTCCGGCTGCCGGCTGCGGGTGCCTACCTGTCGGTGCTGCGGACGGCCACGGCCGGCCTCGCGGCCCGTTTGGACTTCACCCTCGACGAGATCGAGGATCTGCGCATCGCGGTGGACGAGGCCTGCGCGATCCTGCTCCAGCAGGCCGTGCCCGGCTCCGTACTCAGTTGTGTCTTCCGACTTGTCGACGACTCTCTCGAGGTCACCGTCTCGGCCCCGACCACGGACGGTCACGCACCCGCGCGGGACACCTTCGCGTGGACCGTGCTGTCGGCCCTGGCGGGCAAGGTCTCCTCGGCCGTGGACGAGGACAAAACCGTTTCGATCAGCCTCTACAAACAGCGCGGCGCGGGACCCGGGCCGGCGTGAGGAACGGGGACGGGCCGGTGCGGGACGAAGAGCGCGGCACACGGGAGCTGCCGGCCGAGGACGGGCATCGTCCGCCCTGCCCGAGCAATGCCGAGAGCTTGGGTGAAGGCGGTTCCCGACGCATGACGGACGGCATCGACGGCATCCCCGAGCAGGCCCGGCCGCACCCGGAGGAGGACGCCGACACCACAGCGGCGGCCGGTTTCCTGGGCGACGGGCAGCGTGATCGGGAAGGTGCCGTGCAGGGCGCGCCTCCGGCAGCGCGGATCGGGGTCTCCCCTGTCCGAGCCGAGGCGACGGCTCGGAGAAGGGCGACGGGCGGGACGATGAGCGAGCACGAGCGAAACTCGGACGAGCATGCGGCGGGCGCGCAGAGCGTGCCGGTCACGCGCCACGATCCACAGGACCGCAGCGGGGCACGCGCCCTGTTCATCGAGCTGCGCACGCTGAAGGACGGCAGCCCGGAGTACGCGGAGCTGCGCAACCGGCTGGTCCGGATGCATCTGCCGCTCGTCGAGCACCTCGCGCGCCGCTTCCGCAACCGCGGCGAGCCCTTGGACGACCTCACCCAGGTCGCCACCATCGGCCTGATCAAGTCGGTCGACCGCTTCGACCCGGACCGCGGCGTGGAGTTCTCGACGTACGCGACTCCGACGGTCGTGGGCGAGATCAAGCGGCACTTCCGCGACAAGGGCTGGGCGGTCCGGGTGCCGCGCCGTCTGCAGGAGCTGCGGCTCGCGCTGACCACGGCGACCGCGGAGCTCTCCCAGCAGCACGGCCGCTCCCCCACGGTGCACGAACTGGCCGAGAAGCTGGCCATCTCGGAGGAGGAGGTCCTGGAGGGCCTGGAGTCCGCCAACGCGTACTCCACGCTGTCCCTGGACGTCCCCGACACCGACGACGAGTCCCCGGCCGTGGCGGACACGCTCGGCGCCGAGGACGAGGCGCTGGAGGGCGTCGAGTACCGCGAATCCCTCAAGCCCCTGCTCGAAGACCTCCCGCCGCGCGAGAAGCGGATCCTGCTGCTGCGCTTCTTCGGCAACATGACCCAGTCGCAGATCGCGCAGGAGGTCGGCATCTCGCAGATGCACGTGTCCCGGCTGCTGGCCCGGACGCTGGCCCAGCTGCGGGAGAAACTGCTGGTGGAGGAGTAACAGCCGGTTCTACAGCGATCCGGCTACTGCTTGCCGTCCTGCGTTCGGCCCGGACCCCTGATCCCGAGGGCCTGGGTCGTCGCGGGGTTGATCAGCAGCACCAGCGCGGTGACCGCGACGACGGCGAGAGCGATACCGGCCGGGATGGCCACACTGTCGGCCTGCAGCAGGTTGTAGGCCACCGGCAGCGCCATGATCTGGGTGATGATGGCCGGCCCCCGGCTCCAGCCGCGCCGGCCGAGCAGCCCGCGCGCGGCGAGCAGCGGCAGCAGGGCGAGCACGATCAGGGTGACGCCTCCGGTGACGGCCGACTGCCGGTCGTCCGGATCCCCCGCGAGGCCCTCCACCAACATCCAGACGCCCCCGGCGACGAGCGCGAGCCCCTCCAGCGCGGCCAGTGCGGCGGCGTACGTCAGGCGCCGCGGGCGCGGACCGGTGGTTTCGGGGGTGGCGGGGGTCTGCTCGCTGCTCACCCCTGAAGAGTAGCCCTCGACCCACACGCCTCCATGGCGGACCCGTACGCCTCCGTGGCGAGGTTCACGCCCCCGAGTCTTACTTGATCCCTACCTCGCCCTGTGCCCGGTACCACCCAGTAGGTACGCTGCAACTCATGCGTGCACTTCTCGTGGTCAATCCGGCGGCAACCACCACAAGCGCACGTACGCGCGATGTCCTGATTCATGCCCTCGCGAGCGAGATGAAGCTCGAGGCGATCACCACCGAGTACCGCGGCCACGCGCGCGACCTGGGCCGACAGGCGGCGGAGAGCAAGGACATCGACCTGGTCGTGGCCCTGGGCGGCGACGGCACGGTCAACGAGGTCGTCAACGGCCTCCTGCACGCGGGCCCCGACCTCGATCGCCTCCCGGGCTTCGCCGTGGTCCCCGGCGGCTCCACCAACGTGTTCGCCCGCGCCCTGGGCCTGCCCAACGACGCCGTGGAGGCCACCGGCGCCCTGCTGGACGCCCTGCGGGAGGGCAGCGAACGCACGGTGGGCATGGGTCTCGCCGCGGGCACACCGGGCACCGAGGACGAGGCGGTGCCGTCCCGCTGGTTCACCTTCTGCGCGGGCCTCGGCTTCGACGCCGGCGTGGTCGGCCGGGTCGAACAGCAGCGAGAGCTGGGTAAGAAGTCCACCCATGCGCTGTACCTGCGCCAGGTCGTACGTCAGTTCCTGCAGGAACCCCACCGCCGACACGGCACCATCACTCTGGAGCAGCCCGGTGCCGATCCGGTGACCGATCTGGTGCTGTCCATAGTCTGTAACACCTCTCCGTGGACGTATCTGGGCAATCGCCCGGTGTACGCGTCGCCTAAGGCCTCGTTCGATACAGGTCTCGACCTGCTCGGTCTCAGCCGTATGTCCACGGTCGCGGTTGCCCGGTATGGCACCCAGTTGCTCGCTTCGTCCCCCGAGCGCGGACCCCACGGCAAGCACGTGACCTCCCTGCACGACCTGACCGAGTTCACCTTGCATTCGAAGGTGCCGTTGCCCCTGCAGATGGACGGCGACCACCTTGGACTGCGTACGAGCGTGACGTTCACAGGCGTACGCCGTGCACTGCGTGTGATTGTGTGAGCAGAAAGGGCTGAAGTCCTTTCACTCGAACGTTTAGGCCAGGGTCCACCCCATAGAAGTACGGCTGTGACCTAGTCGACACCGAGGAATCAAAAAAAACTTTCCGGAAGGGGTTGTATCCGCCGCTGAGGTTTGCGAGTCTCTACGTGGCGATCGAGACGGCCCGCAACACCGGCCTCCACGGATCACCGGAACCCCTCTTCAAAACCCAGGACCACGCCAGGGAAACCTGACGGACGGCCCTTCACTTGTTGAGGGATTCGTGAAAGCGTTCACATTCACAAGCAACCCGCATGTAATACCAAGGAGAGGTAGCAGCCATGGACTGGCGTCACAACGCCGTTTGCCGCGAGGAAGACCCCGAGCTCTTCTTCCCCATCGGCAACACCGGTCCTGCGCTGCTGCAGATCGAGGAAGCCAAGGCCGTCTGCCGCCGCTGCCCCGTCATGGAGCAGTGTCTGCAGTGGGCGCTCGAGTCCGGCCAGGACTCCGGCGTCTGGGGTGGTCTCAGCGAGGACGAGCGTCGCGCCATGAAGCGCCGCGCCGCCCGCAACCGGGCCCGTCAGGCCACCGCCTGACAACCCACCCCGCTAACAGCCTGAGCTTGGCGGCGCGTACAGCGAGTACGCATCTCCCGCCCCCGAGCCGCAGCGCGCAGTACCCCCGATGCGCAGCAAACGCTGGCAACGAGCATGTTGAGCCCCGGACCACCTGAACGGTCCGGGGCTCTTTGCTGTGCACCGGCTTCCTACGACGTCACTTGTGCGACCGCACCGGGACGTCCAGAATCACCCGGGTACCGCCCCCCGGCGCCGGGACCATGTCGAACGTACCGCCCAACTCGCCCTCCACCAGGGTCCGTACGATCTGCAGGCCGAGGTTGCCCGCGGTGTGCGGGTCGAAGCCCTCGGGCAGTCCGACGCCGTCGTCCTGGACGGTGACCAGGAGGCGGGACTCCTTGGTGGTGCCGCCGCGGACCGCGGAGACCTCGACCGTGCCGGTGTCGCCCTCGCGGAAGCCGTGTTCCAGGGCGTTCTGCAGGATCTCGGTGAGGACCATCGAGAGCGGAGTGGCGACCTCGGCGTCCAGGATGCCGAAGCGGCCGGTGCGCCGGCCGGCGACCTTGCCGGGCGAGATCTCGGCGACCATCGCGAGGACGCGGTCGGCGATCTCGTCGAACTCCACGCGCTCGTCCAGGTTCTGGGAGAGCGTCTCGTGCACGATCGCAATCGAGCCGACCCGGCGGACCGCCTCCTCGAGGGCCTCGCGACCGCGGTCGGAGTCGATGCGCCGGGCCTGGAGCCTGAGGAGAGCGGCCACCGTCTGGAGGTTGTTCTTCACCCGGTGGTGGATCTCCCGGATGGTCGCGTCCTTGGTGATCAACTCGCGCTCGCGGCGCCGCAGTTCGGTCACGTCCCGGAGCAGGACCAGCGAGCCGATGCGTGTGCCCTTGGGCTTGAGCGGGATCGCCCGGAACTGGATCACCCCGTCGCGGGCCTCGATCTCGAACTCGCGCGGCGCCCAGCCGCTGGCCACCTTGGCGAGCGCCTCGTCCACCGGTCCGTGGGTCGGGGCGAGTTCGGCGGTGGTCTTGCCGAGGTGGTGGCCGACGAGGTCGGACGCGAGGCCCATGCGGTGGTAGGCGGACAGCGCGTTCGGGGAGGCGTACTGGACGATGCCGTCGGCGTCGAGGCGGATCAGGCCGTCGCCGACGCGCGGCGCGGCGTCCATGTCCATCTGCTGATTCGGGAACGGGAAGGAGCCGGCCGCGATCATCTGCGCGAGGTCCGAGGCGCTTTGCAGATACGTCAGTTCGAGGCGGCTCGGGGTGCGCACGGTGAGGAGGTTGGTGTTGCGCGCGATGACACCGAGGACGCGGCCCTCCCGCCGTACCGGGATCGACTCGACGCGGACCGGGACCTCCTCGCGCCACTCCGGGTCGCCCTCGCGCACGATCCGGCCCTCGTCGAGCGCCGCGTCCAGCAGGGGGCGGCGGCCGCGCGGGACGAGGTGGCCGACCATGTCGTCCTGGTAGGAGGTCGGGCCGGTATTGGGCCGCATCTGGGCTACGGAGACATAGCGGGTGCCGTCGCGGGTGGGGACCCACAGAACGAGGTCGGCGAAGGAGAGGTCGGAGAGCAGCTGCCACTCCGAGACCAGCAGATGGAGCCACTCGAGGTCGGAGGCGTCGAGGGCGGTGTGCTGGCGGACCAGTTCGTTCATGGAGGGCACGTGTGCGAGCGTACCCGCCGGTTTGTGCAGGTCCTAAAAACGGGGGTTGGCCCCGAAAACACCCGCGGGCCGCGGCGCCTGGGAGGGACCCTCAACCCTCCCGGCACCGCAGCCCGGAGCAACATCGGCCGCGGGGTGTGCGGTCCCGGATGGCCGAAGGATGAGGAGCCGGGGCAGTCAGGGCAGAGAGCCTCGGATCCTCGGTCCGTCTTCCTGTGCGGGGAAGACGGAAGTCTGTTCGTTGTCATGCACCCTCTACGCATTGTGGACTAGACCACTACGTGTGTCCATGCGTTGAAGGCTGTTTGTTGTTGGCGCTTTCCCTTGCGGGACCAACTAGTCGGACGCCCTAACATCCACCACGCAGCCTAACCCGTGTGGGTTCATGTGCGGGGCCAGATGGCCATGGCAATTTCCGCGAGCGCCTCCAACTCCTCCCGGCTCGCCCCGTCGCGCGCCTGTTGCGACATGCCCTGGATGATCGCTCCGGTGTGCCGGGCGAGCGCGGCGGCGTCGGTACCGGCCGGCAGCTCCCCCGCGGCGATGTCCGCCCTGATCCGGCTCTCGAACGCGGCGATGTTGGCGTTGCGCCGCTCGCGCAGCGACTCCTCGACCTCCGGAGTGCTGCAGTTGGTGGCGGCATGGACGACGAGACAGCCGTGCGGACGGTCGGGGGCCGTGTACTCGGCGGCCGCCTCCCGCAGCATCCGCTGCACGGCGGCCCGGGCGGTGGGCTCCTCGGCGAGGGCCCGCTCACCGAAGGAGCCGTACCGCACGCCGTACTCCCTCACGACCTCCTCGAACAGCGACCGCTTGTCGCCGAAGGCGGCGTACAGACTCGGGGCGCCGATGTCCATGACCCGGGTGAGGTCGGAGACGGACGTGGCCTCGTAGCCGTGCTCCCAGAAGGCGAGGATCGCCTTCTCCAGAGCGGTCTCGCGGTCGAAGGAACGAGGCCGGCCGCGTGGTTTGGATACGGGTCTGACCTGCGCCTTCGTCTCCTCGCTGCTCACCATGGAGTGAATTGTATAGCGGGTGCTAGAGAAAAGCCGGAAGCCTGTTGTACGGTCTTTTCTGTAGCGACCGCTAGGAAATTGAGAAGGGGGCGCCGACATGGGCGTGCTTGCGGGCAGGACGGCACTCGTGACCGGGGCGAGCAGGGGCATCGGGCGAGGGATCGCCGAGCGGCTGGGGCGGGACGGAGCCCGGGTCGCGGTGCACTACGGCAGGAACGAGACGGCGGCGAAGGAGACGGTCGCCGCCATCGAGGCGGCGGGCGGCTCGGCCTTCACGATCAGGGCCGAACTGGGGATACCGGGCGACACCGAGGCCCTGTGGGAGGAGTTCGACCGACACGCGGACGGGCTGGACATCCTGGTGAACAACGCGGGGATCGGGGTGTCCCGGCCTATCGAGGAGATCGACGAGGAGGAGTACGACCGGGTCTTCGCGGTGAACGTGAAGGCGCCGTTCTTCGTCGTCAAGCAAGGTATGGCGCGACTGCGCGACGGCGGCCGGGTCATCAACGTCTCGTCGGGGCTGGCCCGGACCGCGGCCATGCCGAACAACATGGCGTACGCCATGACGAAGGGAGCCCTGGACGTCTTCTCCCGGGACCTGTCCAAGGTGCTGGGCCCGCGGAACATCACGGTGAACTCGGTGGCACCGGGCATCATCGCCACCGACAACACGCACGAGCTGCTGCACGCGAGCGAGGACGCGTGGGCGAACGCGGCGGCATACTCCGCGCTGGGTCGAGTGGGCGAGACCGCCGACGTCGCGGACGTGGTGGCGTTCCTGGCGTCGGACGGCGGGCGATGGGTGACGGGGAGCTGGGTGGACGCGACGGGGGGATCGCTGACGTAGGGCCGGGTCCGGCTCAGCGGGTCTCCGTCACCTTCGCCAGGGCGCGGGGCGCGTCCGGGTCCTGGCCGCGGGCGATGGTGACCTCGTAGGCCAGCAGTTGCAGAGGGGTGATCTCCAGGACGGGCTGGACCTCCTCGGCCACGCCCTCGGTGGGCAGGACGAAGCCGGCCGAGGCCTGCTCGACCTGGCTCCGGGGGCCGACGACGACCAGGTCGGCACCCCGGCCCCGCAGCCGGTCCAGGACGGGCTGGAGGGCCTCGCCGCCCTTGCCGTCGGTGACGACCGCGATGACCGGGGAAACGTTGTCGACCATGGCGAGGGGACCGTGCAGCAGGTCGGCGCCGGAGTAGGCGAGCGCCGGGATGTAGCTGGTCTCCATCAGCTTGAGGGCGGCCTCCTTGGCCGTGGGATAGCCGTAGCCGCGGGAGGTGATCACCATGCGTTCGGCGAAGCGGTAGCGGGCGGCGAGGGCGCGGACCTCGTCCTGCCGGGCGAGCAGTTGGGCTGCGAGGTCCGGCAGCACCTGGGCGGGGGCTCCGTCGCCGCCGTGCAGGCCTTCGACGAAGAGATAGAGCGCGAGGAGGGATGCGGTGTAAGTCTTGGTCGCGGGGAGCGCCTTCTCCGGTCCGGCCATGATGTCGACGTGGTACTCGGAGACGCCGGCCAGCGGGGAGTCGGGGTTGTTGGTCACCGCGAGGGTGATGGCGCCGGCCTCTCGGGCGGACCGGGTCGAGGCCACCAGGTCCGGGGAGCCGCCGGACTGGCTGACGGTGACGACGAGGACGTCGGTGAGGTCGGGGCGGGCGTCGTACGCCGTCGTGGTCGACATCGAGGTCAGGCCGCAGGGCAGGCCGAGGCGGACCTCGAGGAGGTACTTGGCGTAGAGGGCCGCGTTGTCGGAGGTCCCACGGGCGGTCAGCAGGACGAAGCGGGGCCTGCGGGCGGCGATCTCCTGGGCGACCTTGCGGATGCCCGGGGCGCCCTCGTCCAGGATGCGCCGCAGGACGGCGGGCTGCTCGGCCATCTCGCGGGCCATGATCCGGCCGGGGAGTTCGCTCAGCGGGTCCGGTGTCGTGGCGGTCATCGTGGGGGGCCTCCCGGGTCTGGGTGCTCACCGTGCGGGTGCTGCACATCGTGCGGGTGCTGCACATCGTGTGGGCACTGCACGTCGTGTGAGCACTGCACGTCCTGTGAGCACTGCACATCGTGTGGGCGCTGCGCACCGACAGCACCATTCCACTCCCCCGCGGGGAATGGCGCGCGTCCTCCGCGTGGAGCCGAGGTGGCCTTCGCCGACCTGGGCGACAGGGGCCGATTCTGTTAGATTGGTCTAAACCACCTGACCCTTCCAGGTACCGGTTGAGTCCCCACTTTCAGATCGGCAGGCCCAGCGTGGAAGTTGTCATCGTTCCGGATGCCAAGGCGGGCGGCGAGCTCATCGCCGAGGCCATGGCGCAGCTGCTCCGGCGCAAGCCCGACGCCCTGCTCGGGGTGGCCACCGGCTCGACGCCCCTGCCCATCTACCAGGCGCTGGCGGCGAAGGTGCGGTCCGGTGCGGTGGACTCCGCGCGGGCGCGGATCGCTCAGCTCGACGAGTACGTGGGGCTGCCGGCCGAGCATCCGGAGTCGTACCGTTCGGTGCTCAGGCGCGAGGTGCTGGAGCCGCTCGGGATCGGGATGTCCTCCTTCATGGGGCCGGACGGTACGGCGGAGGACGTGCAGGGGGCCTGCGAGGCGTATGACGCGGCGCTGGCGAACGCCGGGGGCGTGGATCTGCAGTTGCTCGGGATCGGGACCGACGGGCACATCGGGTTCAACGAGCCGTGTTCCTCGCTGGCCTCGCGGACCCGGATCAAGACGTTGACCGAGCAGACGCGGGTCGACAACGCGCGGTTCTTCGAGGGGGACATCTCGCAGGTGCCGCATCACGTCATCACCCAGGGGATCGGGACGATTCTGGAGGCGCGGCATCTGGTGCTGCTCGCGACGGGCGAGGGCAAGGCGGATGCGGTCGCGGCGACCGTGGAGGGGCCGGTGGCCGCGGTGTGCCCTGCTTCGGCGCTGCAGTTGCATCCGCATGCGACGGTTGTTGTCGATGAGGGTGCGGCGTCCAAGCTGAAGCTTGCGGATTACTTTCGGCACACGTTTGTCAACAAGCCTGACTGGCAGGGGATTTAGAGACTCCGGTCTCGTCTGCCGGGTTCGGTCCGTTGCGGGGTGCGCGTCGTTTGTGGCTGGTCGCGCAGTTCCCCGCCCCTAAAAGCCACAGGCGCCGGTTCCCTCCGAGGGAACCGGCGCCTGTCTCGTCGTAGGGGTTACTCCCCCGCGATGATCTCCGCCGCCGCCCTGCCGCACACACGAGCCGCGCCATGCGTCGCGATGTGCAGGGCTCCCCTCGCAGGTGCCTGCGGGAGGCCCATTTCGACCACGATGGTGTCGGGGCGGGCGGAGAGGAGGGTGTCGAGGGCCGCCGTCATCCAGGGATGGCGGTGTGCGTCGCGGACGACGGCCACGATGCGGCGGGAGCCGGCTGCTTCCAGCGCCGCGCTGCCCGCGTCCTCGCCGGCGAAGCTGCCCGTCTCCGTGCCGGGGAGCAGGCGGGTGAGTTCCGCGGCCACTCCCCACGGGGTCTCGTCGCCCACCGCGAAGTTCGCGACCGGGGTGAAGGCGGCGACGTAGGGGGGTTCGGTGAGCGGGGTGAAGCCCGCCGCGTCGGTCACGGTCAGGGCGCGGCGGGCCGCGCGCAGGCCCACCTCGGGGTCGGCGGTGCCGTCCGGGCCGGTCGCCGATGCCGCGGACGCCCAGCGGGCCAGTGCCCGGACGCGTTCCGCCGCCTCCGCCAGGCGCTCCTCGGGGAGTTCGCCCGTGCGTACCGCCGCGATCAGGGCGTCGCGCAGGCGTCGTACCGTCTCCTCGTCGGCCAGGCCGCCGCCCACGCAGATCGCGTCGGCGCCCGCGGCGATGGCGAGAACACTCCCCCGCTCGATGCCGTAGGTGCCGGCGATGGCCTGCATCTCCATGCCGTCGGTGACGATCAGGCCGTCGTAGCCGAGTTCACCGCGCAGAAGGTCGGTGAGGATGCGGTGGGACAACGTTGCCGGACGGTCGGGGTCCAGTTCGGGGACCAGGATGTGCGCGGTCATCACCGCGCGCGTGCCGGCGGCGATCGCCGCGCGGAACGGGTTCAGTTCGCGTTCCGACAGGACCGACGGGTCCGCGTCGATGCGCGGGAGTGCGTGGTGGGAGTCGACCGCGGTGTCGCCGTGGCCCGGGAAGTGCTTGGTGCAGGCGGCGACTCCGGCCGACTGGAGGCCGGTGACATAGGCGGCCGTGTGCCGGGCGACCAGGTCGGGGGCGGCGCCGAAGGACCGTACGCCGATCACCGGGTTGGACGGGTTGGAGTTCACGTCGGCCGACGGGGCCCAGTTGAAGTTGACGCCGCAGTCCGCGAGGCGGCGGCCGAGTTCGAAGGCCACCTCCCGCGTCAGGTCCACGTCGTCCACCGCGCCCAGGGCGTGGTTGCCGGGGAAGCTGGAGCCGGTCCGCACCTCCAGGCGCGTCACGTCTCCGCCCTCCTCGTCGATCGCGACCAGGACGTCGTCCCGCTCCGCGCGCAACTGGGCGGTCAGGGCGGCGAGTTGCTGCGGCGTGGCGATGTTGCGGCCGAACAGGCCGACGGAGGCGAGGCCCTCGCCCAGGCGGCGCAGCAGCCAGTCGGGGGCGGTGGTGCCGGTGAAACCGGGCTGGAGGACGGTGAGGGCGTCTCGCGTCAGGGTGTCTGTGCCGCTGGCGAATGTCGTCATCGGGTGGCGTTATCCCTTCACGGCGCCCGCGGTCAGGCCCGCGGCCATCTTGCGCTGGACGAGGAGGAACAGGACGACGATCGGCACGGCCATCATGGTGGATCCGGCCATCATCGGGGCGTATTCGGTGCCGTGCTTGGTGGTGAAGTTGCCGAGCCAGACGGTCGCGGTCTGGTTCTCCTGGCTGAGCAGCATGAGGGCGTAGAGGTACTCGTTCCAGGCCTGGATGAAGGCGTAGACCGAGGTGGCGACCATGCCGGGGGCCAGGAGGGGGAAGACGACGCGGATGAAGGCGGACGTGCGGCTGCAGCCGTCGACCATCGCCGCCTCCTCCAGCTCCTTCGGAATGTTGACGATGAAGCCACGCAGCGTCCACACCGTGAAGGGGAGGATGAAGGTCAGGTAGGTGAGGATCAGGCCCGACAACTTGTCGTACTGGCCGAGGTCGTTGAGCAGCAGGAAGACCGGGATGATCATCGCGACCAGCGGGACCATCTGGACCGCCAGGATGCCGACGATCACGATCTTCCGGCCGCGGAAGGCGAAGCGGGAGATGGCGAGCGCGGCCAGCAGCCCGATGACGATGCCGATCGCCACCACCGAGACGGACACGATGAGGCTGCGGCCGACCGGGCCCCAGAAGTCGGCGATGTCCAGCGCCCGGCTGAAGTTGGAGAAGGTGATGCCGGTGGGCAGCAGGCTCGGGTCCGGGTCGATGGCGTCCTTGGCCGGCTTGAAGGCCGTGTTGAGCATCCAGTAGACGGGGAAGCCCGCGATGACGAAGACGAGGAGACCGAGGAGGTTCCAGCCGAGCCGGGACCTGCCCCGCACAGTGACCGTGCTCATGCTGCTCATTCGACTTCCCCGATCTTCAGCATCTGGCGCATGTAGACCGCGACCACCCCGAGCAGCAGCAACACGGTGAGCAGGGCGATCGCCGAGCCCTGCGCGTAGTCGTTGACGACGAAGGCACGGTCGTACGAGTAGGTGGTGAGGAGCTGGAACTCGGCCTCCGGGTGCCCGTTGCGCATCACGAAGACCTGCGGGAAGACGCCCATGTCCCAGATGACCGACAGCGTCGTGAGCATCACGATGATCGGCTTGAGGATGGGCAGGGTGACGTAACGGAAGACGCCCCAGGCGCCCGCGCCGTCCAGCCGGGCCGCCTCCTCCAACTCGGCCGGGACCTGGGTGAGTCCGGCGCTGAGGGTGATCACGACGAAGGGCACGGCCCCCCAGACCACCAGGAGCATGATCACGGCCAGACCCTGCGGCCCGCTCGCGAACCAGTTGTGGCCGACGAGATCGACGCCGGGCAGCTTGCTGAGGATCGCGTTGAGGATGCCGTAGTCCGCGTCGAACAGCCACTTGAAGACCGTCGTGGCGACGATGATCGGCATGCCCCAGCTGGCCACCAGCGCGATGTTGACGAGGGTCTTCACCCAGCCGGAGACCCGCTGGAGGAGCAGCGCGATCAGCATGCCGGCGACCATCGTGAAGATGACGCAGCCGGCCGCGAAGACGATCGTGCGGACGACGACCGCCCAGAACTCGCCGTCGCCCAGCACGCCCGCGAAGTTGTCGAACCCGACCGACTCGGCCGGCTGGAAGCCCCACAGCTGGGACTGCCCGAACTTCTGGAAGGACAGGGTGACCAGGCGGACCAGCGGATAGCCCATCACCAGGGCGAGGATCAGCAGACAGGGGGCGAGCAGCAGCCAGGGGGTGCCGGCCGAACTCCGGTCTCTGGCCGGCCTCTTCGCCACAGGCAGTGGTGGCGGTGCCTGCCGCGGCGGCGGCACCTTGGCGGGGGTGGTCGTGTCGGCACTCATCCGTGCGCTCCTCAGCGGTCCCTCAGGTCGTACGAAGCCCTCGTACGCAAGCAACGCCCCGCATGGGCAGGTCGTACGAGAAGCAGGGCCCCGTCGCTCTCAACGGGGCCCCGCTGGTGGTCACTTGGTGTTGACGACCTTGTCGATCGCGGCGTCCGCTTCCTTCGCGGCGGCCTCGACCGACTTCTTGCCGGTGCCGATGGACTGCAGCATGGTCTGCAGGACCTGGGCCTTCTCGACCTGGCCCCAGCCCGGCGCCATCGGGACGAACCAGTTGGACTCGGCCGCGGTGGCCGGGACCGCCGTCGCCGGGTCGTTCTTCAGCGTGGCGAGGTCGGTCTTGTTGTTGGGCAGGTTGCCCTTGGCCATCAGGCCCTTCTGGCCGGAGGAACCCGCGAAGGCGTTGATCCACTCGGCGGCGACGGCCTGCGCGTCGGACTTCACCGGGACGGCGAGGTCGGAGCCGCCCAGGAAGACGGGGAGGTTCTTGCCGGACGGGCCGGGCATCACGAAGTTCTCGACGTTGCCCTCGAGCTTGCCGGTCTTGTCGTTCTCCTTCGCCGCGGCGGTCGCGCCCTCCCAGGCGGGGGCGAAGATCATGCCCGACTTGCCCTGGCCGTAGACGATGTAACGGTCGGACTCGTCCTTGGTCTTGTCGCCGTGCATGTACTTGTCGACGACGTTCTTGAACGCCTTCAGGCCCTCGATGGACTCCGGCGAGGAGAGGTTGCCCTTCCACTGGCCGCCGGACTCGACGGCGATGGAGCCGCCGGCGTCGTAGACGAAGGACATGGCCGCGTACCAGTCACGGGTGGGCTGGTACCAGGCGCTGAACTTGTCGCCCTCCTTCTTCTGGACCTTGTCCAGGGCGGCGGTGAGCTCGTCGTAGGTCTTCGGCGTGGACTTGACGCCGACCGAGGCGAAGAGGTCCTTGCGCCAGTTGGCGACGCGGCCGCCGGCGTAGTACGGGACGCCGTAGGTCTTGCCCTCGTAGGTCACCGAGGCCTTGAGGCCGTCCAGCCAGGCGTCCGAGTTGTCGAACTCCGCCGCATCGACGGGGGCGAAGGCGCCCTTGACCATGTAGCTGAGCATCTCGGTGTTGCCCATCTCGACCACGTCGGGGGCCTTGTCGGTGGCGAGGACCGCGTCGAGCTTGGTGTTCTTGTCCGGCCAGCCGTAGTACTCGTGCTTGATCTTGATGCCGGGGTGTTCCTTCTTCACCGCGGCATCCGCGGCCTTCACCAGCTCGGGCCAGTTGTTCTGCGCGTCGACGGTGAGCCAGACGGTGAGTTCCTTGGCGTCCGCGCCGCTGTTGTCCGAACTTCCGCTGCCACTGTCCCCGCACGCCGCGATGGACACCATCATGCCCGCGATACCGATCGCGGCTGTCAGCTTGCGCTTCACGCCACCCTCCTCAGGGATGCCCCCCCGGTACCGCCTACGGGGCCGGGACTGGACCAATGGTGTAGACCAGTACCGGGAGCTTGGACCAGACCATGACGCGTGTCAAGAGTGCTCGAAAGGCCTCCGACCAGCCGTTATGCGACCTACATATGCAGGAACCTTTAAGTAAGAAGCCAGCGAAATCCCCGACCTCGGAGTACTCTCGTCCGCTAGACCACTCGCCTCTATGGACTAGACCAAAAGAGACGGCGACGGTATACAGAAGGGATCACGATGTGATCCGCATCCGGAGCCGGGAAGGCAGAGCATGAGCAGCGACGTCAGCAGTGCGGAGAACGAGGGTGGGGCGACCGTCCGTACCGCGCGCGTGCCCAAGTACTACCGCCTGAAGAAGCACCTGCTCGACATGACGGAGACGCAGTCGCCCGGGACGCCGGTACCGCCCGAGCGGACGCTTGCCGCCGAGTTCGACACCTCGCGCACGACCGTGCGCCAGGCCCTCCAGGAGCTGGTCGTCGAGGGGCGCCTGGAGCGCATCCAGGGCAAGGGCACCTTCGTCGCCAAGCCGAAGGTCTCGCAGGCGCTCCAACTCACCTCGTACACCGAGGACATGCGGGCCCAGGGCCTCGAACCCACCTCGCAGCTCCTGGACATCGGCTACATCACGGCCGACGACCGCCTCGCCGAGCTCCTCGACATAACTGCCGGCGGCCGGGTGCTCCGCATCGAGCGGCTGCGCATGGCGAACGGCGAGCCGATGGCCATCGAGACGACCCACCTGAGCGCCAAGCGCTTCCCCGCCCTGCGCAGGTCCCTGGTCAAGTACACGTCCCTCTACACGGCGTTGGCCGAGGTCTACGACGTCCATCTCGCCGAGGCCGAGGAGACCATCGAGACCTCGCTGGCCACCCCGCGCGAGGCGGGTCTGCTCGGCACCGACGTCGGCCTGCCGATGCTGATGCTGTCCCGGCACTCGCTGGACCGGGACGGACAGCCGGTGGAGTGGGTGCGGTCGGTGTACCGGGGGGACCGCTACAAGTTCGTCGCCCGTCTGAAGCGGCCTGTCGAGTGATTCAAACGGCCGGTCGAGTCATGCACGCGGTGTAGCGCAACTGCCGCTCCTGCTCTACGGTCCTCCCGTCGCCGCATGGACGGGAGGACTCCCCGGTGCGTACCGCGAACGTCCGAACCATCGTCATCTGGACCGTCGTCGGGCTGGTCGGCGCCGCCGGCTGGTCCGTGCTAGCGCTCTCCCGGGGTGAGAACGTCTCGGCCGCCTGGATGGTGGCGGCCGCCCTCGGCTCGTACGCCATCGCCTACCGCTTCTACGCCAAGTTCATCGCGTACAAGGTGCTCAAGGTCGACCGGACCCGGGCCACCCCGGCCGAACGCCTCAACAACGGCATCGACTTCCACCCCACCGACCGGCGCGTGCTGCTCGGCCACCACTTCGCGGCGATCGCCGGCGCCGGACCGCTGGTCGGGCCGGTGCTGGCCGCGCAGATGGGCTATCTGCCGGGCACGATCTGGATCATCGTCGGCGTCATCTTCGCGGGCGCGGTCCAGGACATGGTGGTGCTGTTCTTCTCCACGCGGCGGGACGGCAGGTCGCTGGGCCAGATGGCACGCGAGGAGATCGGCCCGTTCGGCGGGGCCGCGGCCCTGCTCGCCGCCTTCGCCATCATGATCATCCTGCTCGGGGTACTGGCCCTGGTCATCGTCAACGCCCTGGCCGCCTCCCCGTGGGGCACCTTCTCCATCGCGATGACCATCCCGATCGCCCTGCTGATGGGCTTCTACCTGCGCGTCCTGCGGCCGGGCCGGGTCTCCGAGGTCTCGCTCATCGGCGTGGCACTGCTGCTGCTCGCGCTGGTCGCGGGCCGCTGGGTCGCCGAGTCCTCGTGGGCCGACACCTTCACCCTCGCGCCCTCCACCCTGGTCATCTGGCTGGTGGCGTACGGCTTCATCGCCTCGATCCTGCCGGTGTGGATGCTGCTCGCGCCCCGCGACTACCTCTCCACCTTCATGAAGATCGGCACGATCTTCCTGCTCGCCCTCGGTGTCGTCATCGCGGTGCCGACGCTGAAGATGGACGCGGTCACCGACTTCGCCTCACGCGGGGACGGCCCGGTGTTCGCGGGCTCGCTCTTCCCCTTCGTCTTCATCACCATCGCGTGCGGCGCCCTCTCCGGCTTCCACTCGCTGATCTCCTCCGGTACGACGCCGAAGATGATCCAGAAGGAGACGCAGGTCCGGATGATCGGCTACGGCTCCATGCTGATGGAGTCGTCGGTCGCGATCATGGCGCTGGTCGCGGCGAGCATCATCGACCCCGGCCTCTACTTCGCGATGAACGCGCCCGCCGGGGTCATCGGCACCACCGTCGACTCCGCGTCCCAGGCGGTCGCCAACCTCGGCTACACGATCTCGCCGGACGACCTGGCCAGGGCGGCGAGCCAGGTCGAGGAACAGACCCTGCTCTCCCGCACCGGCGGGGCCCCCACCCTCGCCGTCGGCGTCTCGGAGATCTTCTCCCAGGTCACCGGCGGGAGCCTGCGCGCCTTCTGGTATCACTTCGCGATCATGTTCGAGGCGCTGTTCATCCTGACCGCACTGGACGCCGGCACCCGGGTTGGCCGGTTCATGCTCCAGGACATGCTGGGCAACGTCGTGAAGCCCTTCAAGAACGTCAGCTGGAAGCCGGGCCTGGTCATCACCAGCGCGATCGTGTGCGCCCTGTGGGGCTACTTCCTGTGGGTCGGCGTCCACGAACCCCTCGGCGGCATCAACCAGTTGTTCCCGATCTTCGGCATCTCCAACCAGCTCCTCGCGGCGGTCGCCCTGGCCGTCTGCACGACCCTGCTGGTGAAGTCCGGGCGCCTCAAGTGGGCCTGGATCACCGGGGTTCCGCTGGTCTGGGACGCGGTCGTGACGCTCACGGCCAGCTTCCAGAAGGTGTTCTCCAGCGATCCCAGGGTCGGCTTCTTCAAGCAGCGGTCCGTGTTCCAGGACGCCATCGACGACGGGAAGGTCCTGCCGCCCGCCAAGTCCATGGACGACATGCAGACCGTGGTCACCAACTCCACGGTGGACGGCATCCTTTCGGCGGTCCTCGCCCTCCTGATCATCATCGTGATCGCGGACGCCCTGCGCGTCTGCGTCCGGCACATCCGCCGCCCCGCCCTGTCCACGCTGAGCGAGGCGCCGTACGTCGAGTCGAAGATCGTGGCCCCGGCCGGGCTGATCCCGACCAAGGAGGAGAAGGAGGAGGAGCGCCGTGCGGTCACTCCGGCGGGCACTTAGGGGCGTGCGCTGGTACGTGCGGGAGCTGACCGACGAGTCGGCGTACGACCGCTATGTCGCCCACGTGCGCAAGGACCACCCGCAGGCCCGGGTGCCGACGCGGAGGGCGTTCGAGCGGATGCGGACGGACCGGCAGGAGAAGGATCCTCGGCAGGGGTTCCGCTGCTGCTGACGACTGCTGCTGACGACTGCTGTTGACGACTGCCACTGACCACTGCCGCCGAGGCCCACACGGAATCAACACATACCGGTATGCGGACGTGGGGTTCCGTTCCTGCGACGCCGTGACCTAGATTACCTGCGCGTTTCACAGGTGATCAGTGAGGGGACGGAGCCGTCAGATGTCAGATGCGCCAGAGGCGAGCAGAGGGCCGGTGGTGACGCCCGTGCGTGTCGTCATCGCCCTCTGCCTTTTCGCGCCCTTCGTGGCGATGTTGTGGGTGGGGTCGTACGCGAAGGTCGACCCGGCCTTCATCGGCATCCCGTTCTTCTACTGGTACCAGATGCTGTGGGTGCTCATCTCCGCCGCGCTCACGATGACCGCGTACAAGCTGTGGCAGCGTGACCAGCGTGCGCGCGCCTCTCAGAAGGGCGGTGCGTCGCAGTGAACGACGGCGTGAACGGCGTCGCACTCGCCGTCTTCATCTTCTTCTTCGTGGCCGTCACGGTCATGGGCTTCCTGGCGGCGCGCTGGCGCCGGGCCGACAACGAGCAGACCCTCGACGAATGGGGCCTGGGCGGACGGTCGTTCGGCACCTGGATCACCTGGTTCCTGCTCGGCGGCGACCTGTACACGGCGTACACCTTCGTGGCGGTCCCGGCGGCGATCTACGCGGCGGGCGCGGCCGGCTTCTTCGCGGTGCCGTACACCATCCTGATCTACCCGCTGATCTTCACCTTCCTGCCCCGCCTGTGGTCGGTCTCGCACAAGCACGGATACGTGACGACCTCGGACTTCGTGCGCGGCCGCTTCGGCTCGAAGGGCCTGTCGCTGGCGGTGGCCGTCACCGGCATCCTGGCGACGATGCCGTACATCGCGCTCCAACTCGTCGGCATCCAGGCGGTGCTGGACGTCATGGGCGTGGGCGGCGGCGAGGACACCAACTGGTTCGTGAAGGACCTGCCGCTGCTGATCGCCTTCGGCGTGCTGGCGGCGTACACGTACTCGTCGGGTCTGCGTGCTCCCGCGATGATCGCGTTCGTGAAGGACACGCTGATCTACATCGTCATCGCGGTGGCGATCATCTACATCCCGATCAAGCTGGGCGGCTTCGACGAGATCTTCGCGAAGGCGGGCGAGAAGTACACGGAGGCCGGCGCGGGCGGTCTGGTCCCGCCCGAGGCGGGTCAATGGACGTACGCCACGCTGGCGTTGGGCTCCGCGCTCGCGCTCTTCATGTACCCGCACTCGATCACCGCGACGCTCTCCTCCAAGAGCCGTGACGTGATCCGCCGCAACACCACGATCCTGCCGCTGTACTCGCTGATGCTCGGCCTGCTGGCCCTGCTCGGCTTCATGGCGATCGCGGCCGGAGTCAAGGTCGCCAACGGCCAGTTGGCGATCCCGCAGCTGTTCGAGGACATGTTCCCGGACTGGTTCGCGGGCGTGGCCTTCGCGGCGATCGGCATCGGCGCCCTCGTCCCCGCGGCCATCATGTCCATCGCGGCCGCGAACCTCTTCACCCGCAACATCTACAAGGACTTCATCAAGCCCGACGCGACGCCCGAGCAGGAGACCAAGGTCTCCAAGCTGGTCTCGCTCCTGGTGAAGGTCGGCGCGCTGGTCTTCGTCCTCACCATGGACAAGACGGTCGCGATCAACTTCCAGCTCCTGGGCGGCATCTGGATCCTCCAGACCTTCCCGGCCCTGGTCGGCGGCCTGTTCACCCGCTGGCTCCACCGCTGGGCGCTGCTCGCCGGCTGGGCGGTCGGCATGATCTACGGCACGGTCGCCGCGTACGGCGTCGCCTCCCCGACCAACCCGGACCAGAAGCACTTCGGCGGCTCCAACGCCGCGATTCCGGGCATCGGCGAGATGGGCTACATCGGCCTCACGGCGTTCGTGCTGAACGTGGCCGTCACGGTGGTCCTGACCTTCGTCCTGAAGGCACTCAAGGCCCCGGAGGGCATCGACGAGACGTCCCCCGCGGACTACACGGCGGACGCGGGCGACCCGGGTGTGCAGGTGGAACTGCCGCCGGCGACTGCCGGTGCCGCCCACTGAGAGTTGCCTGATCACGGGCCGTCGGAGAAATCCGGCGGCCCGTTGTCGTACCGGTCGGGCACACTCGCCTGCATGGACATCGTGATCCGGCAGGCGGCACCCGACGAGTACGACACCCTCGGCGAGATCACCGCCCAGGCCTACCTCCAGGACGGCCTCCTGACCTTCGGCGAGACCGACTGGTACCTCGACGAGCTCAGGAACGTCGCCAAGCGAGCGGCCGCCGCCGACGTACTGGTGGCCACGCAGGGCGGTCAACTCCTCGGCGGAGTCACCTTCGTACCGTCCGGCGGCCCGATGGCCGACCTCGCCCGCCCCGGAGAGGCGGAGATCCGCATGCTCGCCGTGGCGCGGTCGGCACGAGGCCGCGGCGCCGGAGAGGCCCTCGTCCGTGCCTGCGTCGACCGGGCCAGGGCCACGGACGGCTGCACCGGCATCGTCCTGTCGACCCAGGCCATCATGTACGCCGCCCACCGCATCTACGAACGCCTCGGATTTCTCCGCGCCCCCGAGCGCGACTGGAGGCCGATGCCGGACCACGACTTCACGCTCCTCACTTATGAGTTGACGCTGTGAGTTGACACTCCGACACGCTCTGAAGTCACCGCGACACAACATCTAGGGGTGCGACCAGAACCCGGCACAAGATGTATGCTCATGCTCGCTGTCGCCGCAGGGGAATCCGGTGCAAATCCGGAACTGTCCCGCAACGGTGTACTCATGCGTGCATAAGCACCTATGAGCGTCAGTCCGAGGACCTGCCGACAGTACGCCCGGCCATACCGGCCCGGGTGTCCTGACGTCCGGGTCTCGTGGAGTGGGCCGGTGGACGCGACGCCGCGTGCGCTCGTGTGCTGCCCCCTGCCCTCCGCAAGGCCCCGTGCCCAGCGAGGGAGAGCCCCACGTGACCATCGCGCCAGCCGAACCGGCTTCAGCGACCACGACCACCCCTGTGGACGAACACGGTCCCGGTACCGCCCTGTTGCGGACCCTGACCGAGCTGACCGCCGACCTCCCCGACGCCGATCCCGGACGGGTCGCCGCCGCAGCGCTCCGGGGCCGGTCCGCGCGGGCAGACGAGGCGGAGTTGCGCGAGTTGGCCACCGAGGCGGCGGCCGGCCTCATCTCCGAGGACCCCGCCTACTCCCGGCTGGCCGCCCGTCTGCTGACCATCAGCATCGCCGCGGAAGCCGCCTCGCAGGGCGTCACGTCGTTCACCGAGTCGGTCGCGGTCGGGCACCGCGAGGGGCTCATCGCCGACCGTACGGCGGAGTTCGCGCGCGTCCACGCGGCCCGCCTCGACGCGCTGATCGACACACACGGCGACGACCGCTTCGGCTACTTCGGCCTGCGCACCCTGCACAGCCGGTACCTGCTCCGGCACCCGATCACGCGCAGGGTGATCGAGACGCCTCAGCACTTCATGCTCCGGGTGGCGTCCGGTCTGGCGGAGGACGACACGACCCGCGCGCTGGACGAAGTCGCGGCCCTCTACCGGCTCATGAGCCGCCTCGACTACCTCCCCTCCTCCCCCACGCTCTTCAACTCCGGCACCCGGCACCCGCAGATGTCGTCCTGCTACCTCCTCGACTCCCCGCTGGACGAGCTGGACTCCATCTACGACCGCTACCACCAGGTCGCCCGCCTCTCGAAGCACGCCGGCGGCATCGGGCTGTCGTACTCCCGTATCCGTTCCCGCGGTTCGCTGATCCGCGGCACCAACGGGCACTCCAACGGCATCGTCCCGTTCATGAAGACCCTCGACGCCTCGGTCGCCGCCGTGAACCAGGGCGGCCGGCGCAAGGGCGCGGCCGCGGTCTACCTGGAGACCTGGCACTCCGACATCGAGGAGTTCCTGGAGCTGCGCGACAACACGGGTGAGGACGCCCGCCGTACGCACAACCTGAACCTCGCGCACTGGATCCCGGACGAGTTCATGCGCCGTGTGAACGCCGACGCACCGTGGTCGCTGTTCTCCCCCGCCGACGTTCCCGAGCTGGTCGACCTGTGGGGCGAGGAGTTCGACGCGGCGTACCGGAAGGCCGAAGCGGACGGCCTCGCGCGCAAGACCATCCCCGCCCGTGACCTCTACGGCCGCATGATGCGCACCCTCGCGCAGACCGGCAACGGCTGGATGACCTTCAAGGACGCCGCCAACCGCACCGCCAACCAGACGGCCACCCCGGGCCACGTCGTCCACTCCTCCAACCTCTGCACGGAGATCCTGGAGGTCACGGATGACGGGGAGACGGCGGTCTGCAACCTGGGGTCGGTGAACCTGGGTGCCTTTGTCGACACGACGACCGGCGACATCGACTGGGAGCGGCTGGACGAGACCGTCCGCACCGCCGTCACCTTCCTCGACCGCGTCGTCGACATCAACTTCTACCCGACCGAGCAGGCGGGCCGCTCCAACAACAAGTGGCGCCCGGTGGGCCTCGGCGCGATGGGCCTCCAGGACGTCTTCTTCAAGCTGCGCGTCCCCTTCGACTCCCCCGAGGCGAAGGCGCTCTCCACCCGCATCGCCGAGCGCATCATGCTCGCCTCCTACGAGGCCTCCGCCGACCTGGCCGAGCGCAGCGGCCCGCTGCCGGCCTGGGAGAAGACCCGTACGGCGAAGGGCGTCCTGCACCCCGACCACTACGACGTGGACCTCACCTGGCCGGAGCGCTGGGCGGCCCTGCGCGAGCGGATCGCGGCCACGGGCATGCGCAACTCGCTCCTGCTGGCCATCGCGCCCACCGCCACCATCGCGTCGATCGCCGGTGTCTACGAGTGCATCGAGCCGCAGGTCTCGAACCTCTTCAAGCGCGAGACGCTGTCCGGCGAGTTCCTCCAGGTGAACTCGTACCTGGTGGCCGAGTTGAAGAAGCTCGGCGTGTGGGACGCCCGCACCCGTGAGGCCCTGCGCGACGCGAACGGCTCGGTGCAGGACTTCACCTGGATCCCGGCGGACGTACGGGCGTTGTACCGCACGGCCTGGGAGATCCCGCAGCGCGGCCTGATCGACATGGCGGCGGCGCGGACCCCGTTCCTCGACCAGGCCCAGTCCCTGAACCTGTTCCTGGAGACGCCGACCATCGGCAAGCTCTCCTCGATGTACGCGTACGCCTGGAAGTCGGGCCTGAAGACGACGTACTACCTGCGCTCGCGCCCGGCGACCCGCATCGCCCGCGCGGCACAGGCGCAAGCCACTGTCCCCGTTCAGCAGGCCGACGACCCCGAGGCCGTCGCCTGCTCCCTGGAAAACCCCGAGTCCTGCGAGGCCTGCCAGTAATGTCCGCCCACCCGTCGCCCGACCACCGCCCCTCAACGACGGCGCTTCGCGCCGGCACCTCCCAACACCAGAACCTGCTCGACCCGGGCTTCGAGCTGACTCTCCGCCCCATGCGCTACCCCGACTTCTACGAGCGCTACCGGGACGCCATCAAGAACACCTGGACCGTCGAGGAGGTCGACCTCCACTCGGACGTCGCCGACCTGGCGAAGCTGTCCGAGGGCGAGCAGCACATGATCGGCCGGCTGGTCGCGTTCTTCGCGACGGGCGACTCGATCGTGGCGAACAACCTCGTGCTGACCCTGTACAAGCACATCAACTCCCCCGAGGCACGGCTCTACTTGAGCCGCCAGCTCTTCGAGGAGGCCGTGCACGTCCAGTTCTACTTGACGCTGCTCGACACCTACCTCCCCGACCCGGAGGACCGTGCGGCCGCCTTCGACGCGGTGGAGAACATCCCCTCCATCCGCGAGAAGGCCGAGTTCTGCTTCAGGTGGATGGACTCGGTCGAGAAGCTGGACCGCCTGGAGACGAAGGCCGACCGCCGCCGCTTCCTCCTCAACCTCATCTGCTTCGCCGCGTGCATCGAGGGCCTGTTCTTCTACGGCGCCTTCGCGTACGTCTACTGGTTCCGCAGCCGGGGTCTGCTGCACGGCCTCGCCACCGGCACCAACTGGGTGTTCCGCGACGAGACGATGCACATGTCCTTCGCCTTCGAGGTGGTGGACACCGTCCGCAAGGAGGAGCCGGAGCTCTTCGACGAGCAGCTCCAGCAGCAGGTCGTCGACATGCTCAAGGAGGCCGTCGAGGCCGAGCTGCAGTTCGGGCGCGACCTGTGCGGTGAGGGCCTGCCGGGCATGAACACCGAGTCGATGCGCCAGTACCTGGAGTGCGTCGCCGACCAGCGCCTCAGCCGCCTCGGCTTCGCCCCGGTGTACGGCTCGGAGAACCCCTTCTCCTTCATGGAGCTGCAGGGCGTCCAGGAGCTGACCAACTTCTTCGAGCGGCGTCCGTCCGCGTACCAGGTGGCGGTGGAGGGCACCGTCGACCTGGACGAGGACTTCTGACGGGGCGCGAAGGAATGGATCCGGGTGCGTGGGTCGTACGTCTCATAGGTGAGGAGGCCTCATCATGCGCCGTACGACCCACCACACGACCCTCGCCGTCGCAGCGCTGACGCTGCTGCTCGCGGGGTGCGGCACCCAGGCCGGCAGCGGTGAGGGCGACGGTGACACGGTGTCACCGTCGCCCTCGACGTCGACCTCGCCCTCGCCGGGCTGCACCTCCGTGCCGGAGCTCGACGCCGACGACAGCGGCCGCACGGTGTGCCTGGCGGCGGGCGACACGATCCGGGTCGGCCTGGACGGAACCAAGAGCCGCCCATGGAAGTCGGTCACCGCCGAGGGTGGCGTCCTCGAGCCCACCAACAGCGGCATCGTGCTTCTGCCCGGCGACGCGAGCTCCGCCTTCAAGGCGGTCTCGGCGGGCACGGCACGACTGAGTTCCTCACGCCCACTGTGCGCCACCGAGACCGGCAAGGTCTCGTGCAAGGGGATTCAGGAGTGGTCGGTCACCGTGGTGGTGAAGTAACCGACCATCCCGCGACGGTCACTTGAGCTTGACCGCGTCCCCCACCGACACGACACGTGCCGTCGTCGTGGTGCCGGGGAAGTACCAGCGCCAGCTGCCCGCCGACGTGACGGTCACCTTCGTGCTCAGCTTGCCGTGGGTACCCGTCGTCACGGTCTTGACCGTGCTGTAGTGGGCGCCGCCGGCGGGCCGGAACTGCAGCTTGGCCGTCTGCCCGGTGAACCCGTGGTACTCGAGGTTCTCCCAGTTCGCGCGGGTCAGCTTGCCGTTGATGGTCAGCTTCGCGCCCTTGGCGACCGGCTCGGGGGTCGCGTCGGTGGTGAGCCGGGAGGCGCGCTTCACCTTGTAGTCGGCGATGTAGTCGGAGATCCAGTAGTCGCCGTCGTTCGCCTTGACCGTGGCGTTGACCGTCCACTCACCGGCGGCCTTGTTGCTGTCGGCGTCGCTGTAGTCGGGGATCCAGGCCGGGGTGATCCTCATCGTGGCCGTGCACACCGACGTGGTCGACGACTTTTTCACACACGTGCTGTCGGTCCACTCGGCGAAGCCGCCGCCTTCGTGATTGGTCGCGCTGAAGGTGCTGACGTCCGTGAGCCCCTTCACCCCCGAGTCGTCCTTGATGGTGATGGCGACCGGGTAGTCGACGGCCTTCGTGGTGCCGACGATGACGTTCTTGCCGCCGTTGACAACCGTCTTGGTGACCCGGATGTCGCCCTCGCCCTCGGCGTGGGCCCCGGTGGCCGTGAGCAGGGTCAGGGCTGCCGCCCCGCCCGCCACGGCCCACAGTCTGTGTCTCATGATCCTCCCCTGGTGGTTCAGGAGAGGCTACACACGAGACCGGCCGCGCTCGTACAGGTTTGCGATCAGGCCGCCCGGGCGAAGCGCTGGAGCCTCCCCTGGCGGTCCTGTGCCTTCTTGATCTGGCGGTCGATGCGCCGGTCGTGGACGATGCCGAGCACCGACGGGAGGATCAGGAGAACGAGGATTCCGAGGACGGTGAGCATTCCGATCAGTCCTTCTGTCTGCGTGGAAGTCATGTAACTACTGTCCCGCCGCATGCCCCTTACCAACAGTGGCAGGACTGCCGCACACCCTCGATTTACTGCCACTTCCGAGGCACACTGGCAGCATGCTGAAAAACGTGGCCGCAGTGCTCCTGAACGGTGTGCACCCCTTCGAACTGGGCGTCATCTGCGAGGTGTTCGGCATCGACCGCAGTGACGAGGGGTTGCCGACATACGACTTCGCCGTGGTCTCGGCGGAGGGGCCGACGCTCGGCACCCATGTCGGCGGGCTCAGCGTCTCCACGCCGTACGGACTGGAACGGCTGGAGGAGGCCGACCTGATCGCCGTGCCTGCCGGGAGTGATTACGTCACCCGCGACTATCCGCCCGAACTGCTCGACGCCCTGATCAGGGCGGTGGACCGCGGCGCCCGGGTGCTCAGCGTGTGCTCCGGTGTCTTCGTGCTCGGCGCCGCCGGGCTGCTCGACGGGCGGCGGTGCAGTGTGCACTGGCGGCAGGCGGACGAGCTCGCCGTGCGCAATCCGCGGGCGGTCATCGAACCGGACGTGCTGTACGTCGACGAGGACCCGGTGATCACCAGCGCCGGCACCGCCGCCGGTATCGACGCCTGTCTGCACATCGTGCGCAAGGAGCAGGGGCCGGAGGTCGCCAACAAGATCGCCCGGCGCATGGTCGTACCGCCGCACCGGGACGGCGGACAGGCGCAGTACATCGAGCGGCCGTTGCCGCGGTCGCAGTGCGACACCGTCGGCGAGGTGCTCGTGTGGATGGAGCAGCACCTCGACGAGGAGGTCACCGTCGAGCAGCTCGCGGAGCGCGCGCACATGTCCCCGCGCACCTTCGCCCGCCGCTTCCAGCAGGAGACGGGCACGACTCCCTACCGCTGGATCCTGCGCCAACGGGTGCTGCTGGCACAGGACTTGCTGGAGGCGTCGGACGAGACGGTGGACGCGATCGCGGGCCGAACGGGGTTCGGCACCGCGGCCGCGCTGCGCCATCAGTTCCTGCGGGCGGTGGGGACCACCCCCAACGCCTACCGGCGCACCTTCCGCGGCCCGGAGGCCGCCTGACTCACGACCTCGGCACCGGGGTCAGCAGCAGCCGGTGCGGGCGGAGCGTGATGCCCACCCGGGTCCCGTCGTCGGACCCGGACACCTGCTCGAAGCGGTACTTCGTGGCCAGGGCCGCCGTGATCAGCGACAGCTGGGCCATCGAGAAGTGGTCGCTCGGGCACTTGCGGTTGCCCGTACTGAATGGGCTCATGGCGTGTTTCGGCACCGACTTGACCCGGTCCGGAAGCCACCGGTCGGGATCGAACTCCAGGTTGTCCGCGTACGATTGCGGATCGCGTTGGATCGCGTACGGGCTGTACACGATGTCGGCCCCGGCCGGAATGCGATAGCCACCGAGTTCCGTGTCCCGCACCGCCCGCCGCGTCAATATCCATACGGCGGGCCGCAAACGCATGGCCTCGACGACGACATTGTTCGTGTGCCGGAGCGCCCGGACGTCCTCGAATGCCACCGGACGTCCGCCGGTCACGGATTCAACTTCCGCGCACACCCTGTCCGCGTGTTCCGGGTGTTCGGCGAGCACCTGCAACAGCCACATGATCGTGGACGCGACGGTTTCGCTGCCGGGCGTGAGTATGGCGACGACCTGGTCGTGGATCTCCTGTTCCCCGATGGGGTCGCCATTGTCGTCCTTTGCCTCCAGCAAGGCCGTCAGCAAATCGTCCGGCTTTTGACCAGAGGCCCGCCGCTCGGCGACGATCTCGTCGACGAGGAGATGCAAATCGGCCAGCGCCGCGTTGAATTTGCGATTGGCCGGGAGCGGCAGCCGGTACAGCGCCCCGGCGGGTATCACCATCCGCCGGTACATGCCCCGGAAGACGGTGGCGAGGGCGACACACAGCCGCTCGGCCCGCTCGTCCATGAAGTCTCCGCGCAGCAGGCAGCGGGCCGCGATACGCACCGCGACACGGAAGGACTCGGAGGTGCAGTCGATCGTCTCGCCGGGCTTCCAGCGCTCGGTGAGCGCGTGTGCCTCCTCCTCCATGATGGGCCCGTACGCGGGGATCGCGTCGAGCCGGAAGGCGGGCTGGATGGTGCGCCGCTGACGCCGGTGCGTGGGCCCGTTCGCGGTGGCCACGCCCTCTTTCCCGAGCAGGCCCTCCAGTGACTCCCACAGTGGTCCGTCGATGATGTAGTCGTTGCTCAGCGCCATGGCTCCGGTGAGCGCCGGCGTGGTGACGGCATAGACCGTCTTGGGGCCGAGCCTGAGTCGTACGACATCGCCGTGGCTGCCCAGTCGGGCCATGAAGCTCAGCGGGTCGCGGACCAGTTTCCAGCCGTGGCCGAGGACGGGTACGCCCCCGCCCGCGAAGGGCGGCTCGAGCAGCTCCGGGGTCACCGGGGCTTCGGGCCTGACGGACTCGACGGTCATTTCTCACCTGCCGCTTCGTTGTTGACGTACGGGGGCGTGGACCGGTCGTCCCAGCTGTCGACCATGTACCGGCCGGACTCGTGGTGGAACCAGTAGACGGTGCTGAACCAGTTCCGCATGTTGCAGACGCAGGCCCGTACGGCGGCACTCAGTTCCTTTCCCCGCAGCGTGCCGTCGGCGAGGAGATCGGCGAACCGTAAGGCGTCCTGTTCCGCGACGAGGAATTCGTCCACGCATTTCTCGACGCGCCGCCGGACTTCCCTGACCGCCTCTTCCAGGGTCAGCCCCTCATATTTGATGAGGCTGATTCCGAGATTGTGCACCTCGTCGCCCGCTATTTCCTTGGGGAGCGAACAGAGGTCGTTGTACCAGGCGGCGAACTCCTGACTCAGCAGTGCCGCCCGCCGATATGCCGGGTGTTTCCGTACACGGTCCGGGAGTTCACAGCCCGCGGCCGGCTCCAGCAGATCGGTCCAGATCCAGTGCGCGAAGGTGAGCCGACGCAGCGCCAGGTACTCCTCGACCGGGGGAATGATTCCCTCGGTACGATTGCGGAATTCCCGGTCGTAGGCCTCGATCACCTGGTGGAAGTGGCGGGCGAACCGCGTGTTCCACGTCTGCGGCAGGAACGAGTACAGCCGCAGCATGCTGTCGGCGAAGGCGGCCACCAGGGGATCCTCGTGGTGCAGATGGTCCCGTGGGGAGTCGAGGGCCGCGTGCAGGCGCATCCTGAGCCGCCGCCACGCGCCCGGCCGCCGGTGGACGATGTCACGGTCGTGCCGGTCGTCCCAGACGAAGAACCACGCGCTGTAGTCCGCTATCGCCTGGAGGACCTCGTCCGGGGCACCCATGTAGTACCCGGCCATGAGGTCGGTGTAGCAAAGTCCGTCGGCATATTCCTCCACCTTGTCCGCCGGCATGAGCCGCTTTTCCAGGAGCCAGGTACGGGTCTTCTCCTGGAGCCTGGGCCAATACGGGTGCAGTTGCCTGGGAAACGCTGCCTCGATCACCGAGAGGAAGAGCGATGGCGGAACCGCGACCGCCGTCGGTGCCGATGTGGTGCTGTGTGGGAAAGCATGCACGAACAAACCCCTTCCAGCCGCCAGTCGCGCACGCCCCTCCCGCTGAACCGGGCGTGCGCCGTTGCGTATCCCCGCACTTCCATTCAGCACCACAACTGACCGATCTGGGAACGGATTTGCTTCATTCACTACCCCACAGTGCCGGAATTCTCCCCTTGCGTGACTTGTTTCCGATCGCTACAGGTGTACATCCGATCGAATGTGCGACGGACAGACGGACGGCGCCTGTTCAGGAAGGGGTTCCTGAACAGGCGCCGTGCGTGCGGGAGTTGTGGGGCGTCAGTCGTTTGCGACCACGGGGTAGCGGGGCTCGTTCTCGGCCATCTGCCGCAGCGCGTCCTTGCGTTCGCGCTTGGAGAGCCGGTCGATGTAGAGGTATCCGTACAGGTGGTCGGTCTCGTGCTGCAAACACCGTGCGAAGTAGCCGGTGCCGCGCACCTTGATCGGGTTGCCCTTCTCGTCCTGCCCGGTCACCTCGGCGTAGTCCGGGCGGGCGAGCGGCGCGTACGCGGTCGGCACCGACAGACAGCCCTCATTGCTGTCGTCCAGGCTGCGCCGATCGGCGGGCAGGTCGACGACCTTCGGGTTGCAGACGACACCGACGTGCCGCTTGCCCTCGTCGTCCATGCAGTCGTAGATGAAGACCTTCAGGTCGACGCCGATCTGGTTGGCGGCCAGGCCCACGCCCTCGGCGGTGCGCTGCGAGGCGAACATGTCCGCGACCAGCTGGTCCAGCTCCGCGCCGAACTCGGTGACGTCCTTGCACTCCTTGTGCAGCACCGGGTTCCCGACGACCGTGATCGGCCGCGAGGTCCCGCGCTCACGCCAGGCGTTCTCGCGCTCCTCGGTCTCCTCGATGTCGATGACGAAGCCCTCGTCGTCCACGGGGAGCACGCCCACGTGCTGCTGATCGGTGTCCTGCTGCGCCATGACCGACGTACGCCTTCCTAAACAAAAACAGGGGGAAACTGCGGATACAGGGTACGGGGAGCGCGCCCTGAAGGGGCGCGGGGCTGTGTCCGATATGCGGCTCCGCCGCGTGGGCGCGACCAGCCACGACGGCGCCGCACCCGAAAGAAGACCTAACAGACCTCTTCCAAATCCCGCCAGTCCCGAGAATCCGGGCTGTCGGCAACCCACCCGTCCAACAACCCCCGCACCAGCGAGGCAGGCGCCGCAACGCCGCACTCCCGCTCCGGCACCCACAACTGCCCGTCAGTCCGATGCCCGAGCGGCCCGGGGTGACCCGGTTCACTGTGGTCGTGGGGATCCAAATGCTCCCCATCCCCCTCATCGGACGGCATCCGCGACTCGGAACACATCCGACAGAGCAGGCGTACAGAAGAAGACCAGTCCTCCGCGGCGAACCCGGCGTCACCCGCAAGCTGCTCCAGCGCATCCCGATCAGCCTCGGTGGCAGCCTCGAGCAGCACCACCCACGTCGGCACGGGAGACGGCGCCCACAGCTCGATCTCGTCGAACACCGGATACGCATGGCCCGACGCAGTCGTCCGCTCCCCGTGCGGCACCCCGTCGTGCAGCACGACCTCGCCCCAGCGCCGCCCGGACGAGGGCAGCGGGATGGACAGCACCTCGATCCGCGCGGGGTCCAGCCGCCGCCCCCACACGACCTCGGCCTCCCCTTCCGGAGACAGCCGTACGGCCGCACTGCCGAGGTCCATCCCCACAGTCTCGCCGGAGGCCGTCGCACCGCCCGGCACCCGCAGCCCGTACGCCTGCCAGGCCCGCCGGGCCAGCGGCCAGTCCTGGAGGGCGGTGGCCGCGATGCCGACGTTCCACCAGTCAGGTGCGCCGGTCTCCCGGTCGAGCAGGGCCACGGCGCGCAGACCCGCCGCCCGGGCCTGCTCCCAGTCGTGCCGGAACTTGTGCAGGAGGGCGAGGTTGAACCAGGACTCGGACAGCCACGGCTCCAGGTCCGCAGCACGTGTCAACAGGGCGCCCGCGTCCTCGTACCGACCGTCGCCGATCAGCGAAAACGCACGGTCGGTGGCCTGCCGCCAGGAGGCGGAGGGCCGGTGCCGTCCCTTGCCGAAGATCCTCACGATTCCCGCCTGCCAGTTCCGTTCAGTGGGCTGGCTGTGCCCCCGGACACCCTCTCATTCGCATCCAACCACGTGCGGCTGGAAGGGCGCTCATTACCCATGGGTTACCCAGCCGCGGGCAGGGTCAGACAGTCTCTTGTCAGCACCCTGGCCAGCGCCTCCACGACCTCGGGAGCGTAGTCGCCCGCGGTCGCCAGCCGCAGCTCCTCCAGCGCCGTGAGGGGCCCACCGGGCCCGGCTGCCCGCGCTTTCTCCTCGTATGCGTTGACGGCCCGCACGATCCGCGCGGCGACCGGCTGCTGCCGGCAGGGGTCGGCCTGCCGCTCCACGACCACGGCGACCGCCGCGTCGACGCCCGTCTGCCGTACGACGGCCCCGCCGAGCAGCGCGATCCGCCGCTGTTCGGCGACGGGCAGGACGGCGGTGGCCCCGGCGGGCACCGGGTCGATCAGGCTCAGCTGCCCGATGTCGTGCATGAGGGCGGCGTACTCCAGGACGGCCAGCTCGGGCCGGGTGAGCCCCAGGTCCCGCCCTACCGCCCTGCTGAGCGCGGCCACGCGATGGGCGTGCCCGGCGGGGGTGTACCCGGCGATCTCGGTGGCGCGGGCGAGGGAGGCGATGGTCTGCCGGTACGTGGTCCGCACGGCCGCGTACCGCCGGAAGGACATCTGGGTCAGCAGCAGCGGCAGCGAGAACACGGGCAGCGCCCACAGCCCGACGACGGCGACCGCGAGAGCCATCACCGCCCCCGTCGCGCACACGGCCGACCCGATGCCGAGCAGGGCGCGCAGCTCGTCCCGCAGCAGGGGGCCGAAGGGCCACCCGGTCCGGGAGTGCGCGAGGGCCGCGGCGAGCACGCAGTCGCACAGCGCGGTGAGGGCGAGCAGGGCCAGGAGCAGCAGCGCGTACGCGGGGCCGCCCCATTCCCCGAACACCCCCCGGTTGTACAGGGGTTGGTAGCACACGGCGGCGAACCCGACGGTGAGCACACGCCGCACGAGGTGGTCCAGCACCGGGCCCTGTCCGCGCGCTATGTGCGGCACGCTGCCGAGGAGCGACGCGGCGAGCACCACGGCGACGACCTGGGCGACGCCGTGGTGGGTGGGCTGTCCGGCGTCGGCACCGAGCAGCGCGTACGACAGGGCCCCGGCGGCGCCGAGCGGCGCGGCCTCCCGGACCCGGGCGGCGCCGGTCCAGCGGGTGAGCTCGCCGACGGTGACGAGCAGGCCGAAGGCGAGGGCGATACCGCGCTCCTCGATGCCGGTCCAGAGGATGACGGTCAGGGAGCCCAGGCCGAGGACCGCCGCACAGGTGTGGACGAGAGGAAGCAGGACGGGGCGCCGACGAGCGTTCATCGGTGTGCTCCCGGCCGTCCGGCGACCGCTCCGCGGGGCCGCGGCGGGCGGGCCTCGTCCGCGGTGACGGCGGGGTGCCAGCCGTGCCGGCCCAACGCGCGCACCAACGCCCGCACCATTGACGGGTCGAACTGCGAACCGGCACAGCGTTCCAGCTCCTCCAGCGCCGCACCCACCGGCCTGGCCCGCCGGTAGGACCGCGTGGACGTCATCGCGTCGAAGGCGTCGGCGACCGCCACCACCCGTGCGGACTCCGGGATCTGGCCTCCCACCAGCCCGTACGGATACCCGCTGCCGTCCAGCCGTTCATGGTGATGCAGTACGGCCGCCCGGGCCTCCCCCAGGAAGGAGATGCCCCGCACCATCTCGTGCCCGTACTCGGGATGCAGCTCGATCACGCGCCGCTCCTCGGGAGTCAGCGGCCCGTCCTTCCGCAGCAGCCGGGTGGGCACCCCCAGCTTCCCCACGTCGTGCAGGATCCCGGCGAACCGCAGCACCTCCACCCGGGCGTCGTCCATGCCGAGTTCGCGGGCGATCATCATCGACGCCTGCCCGACCCGCTCGCTGTGCCCACGGGTGTACTCGTCCTTGATGTCGACGGCCTGGACCAGCGCCCGGATCGTCGCCTGATGCGCGGCCCGCTCCCGGTGGTACTGGGCGAAGACCCACCACGACACACACATCGGCAACAGCACGAGCAGCGCGGCGACCGGGCCGTAGGGACTGCGCCACAGCACGGCCATCATCAGCCCGGCGAGTCCGTGCACGGCGATCGGGGCGAGCGAGCGCAGGAACAGGCCCCGCCAGGCCCGCCGTAGGGGCACCCGCTCGGCGAGCGCCAGGATGCCGCCGTCCAGCACGGTCAGCACCAGGCAGAACGCGAGCACCGCTGCCCCGGCGGGCACGAGCGCGTAGGGGAAGTCGGACGCCACGACCGCGTCCCGGCCGCCCATCGCCCAGTGCACGCGCGCGGCCACCCACACGCCGGCGACGAGTTGGGCGGCACGCCAGACCCGGCGCAGCAGACGCGGCCGCTGCTCCACGGGCGACAGCAGAGCCCCCGGCAGCGCCACCAGCGCGGCGGCGGGCGGGGGCAGCAGAAAGGCCCCGGCGAGCAGGACGGGATAGAAGGTGCCGACGAACCGCCACCGGGCGGCGACCTGTTCGCACCCGGCGTACAGCGCGGCGAGCAGCACGACCGCCCACCAGGGCGTGTGCACGGTCGACAGGGGAACGAGGCAGGTCAGCGCGCCGACGGCGACACAGGCGACGTACACCCGTGCCCGTGCCGGTATCGCCTCCATGAGCCCCTCCCGCCCCTGTCCGCACAGCTCTGACGGAGCCTAGGACGGCGAGAGGGGGGAGCGCGGGACTATGACCCGCCGATTAGCACGTTCGAGTGACGACAGCCCGTTCCCGGGGCGGGAGTTCAGGACTCCTGCGGAGTGACGGGGCTCGCGGTGATGTCGTGCTCCGGCACCGCCTGCCCGGAGCGGATCAGGTCGAGCCGCCCCAGGACCTTGGAGCGCAGGTCGCTCGGCACGTCGTCATGACCGCAGCACCGCTTGACCAGCTTCTTCACGGCCTCTTCCAGGCCGTACTTCTCCAGGCACGGCGAGCACTCGGTGAAGTGCTGCTTGAACTTGTCGCGGTCGACGTCCGGCATCTCACTGTCGAGGAACTCGTAGAGATGATCGAGTACCTCACTGCAGTCCGTCTCGTGCGGCTCTCCGCAGCTCATGAGCCCGAGCCTTTCGCTTCGTTCGACTCTCCGGCACCGGCCGGGACCAGCCCACGCTCACGGGCGTAGTCCTCGAGCATGCCGCGCAGTTGACGGCGGCCCCGGTGCAGCCGGGACATCACCGTACCGATGGGTGTCCCCATGATGTCCGCGATCTCCTTGTACGCAAAGCCCTCAACGTCCGCGAGATACACGGCGATGCGGAATTCCTCGGGGATCGCCTGGAGCGCTTCCTTCACGTCCGAGTCGGGCAGGTGGTCGAGCGCCTGCGACTCGGCGGAGCGCAGACCGGTCGACATGTGCGACTCGGCGCGCGCCAGCTGCCAGTCCTCGATCTCCTCGGCCGCGGAGCGCTGGGGTTCGCGCTGCTTCTTGCGGTACGAGTTGATGAAGGTGTTGGTGAGGATCCGGTACAGCCACGCCTTGAGGTTGGTGCCTTCACGGAACTGGTGGAAGGACGCGTATGCCTTCGCGTACGTCTCCTGCACCAGGTCCTCGGCGTCCGCCGGGTTGCGCGTCATGCGCAGGGCGGCCGAGTACATCTGGTCGAGGAACTCGAGCGCGTCCCGCTCGAAGCGCGCGGTGCGCTCGGCGGTCGACTCCCTGCTCGTTTCCGCACTGATGCCCTGGCCCTCGGGCTGCTCCGCCTGGCCGTGTTCGGTCCCTGCGTCGGTACCGGGAACCGCACCCACCTCCTCAAGATTCCGGGCAGCATCGAGACCGATGCCACCAGAATCGGAGGATAGACGACGATCCGGTCCGCCCGCCGCCCCAATAGGCGCGGTCTTGGCCGCGTGCAGCACTGTCCAGTCCAGGTCAGCGCGGCTGCTGCGACTCGAATCAGACTCTGCCGGGCGAAGCCCGTCCACGGGGTGGTGGCGGGAGACGGGCGGGCAGAAGGTCGAACCCATGCGGCGGACTTCCTCTCCTACGACGGTCAGTGCGAGTGCTCAGCACTTCTGTCCGCCTCAACAGAGCTCCACGGCTCAACATTCCCGAGCCTTTACCCCAGTGACCCGGCCCACGTCACCACAGCGTCCGTGATGATCGTCACGGCCGCCTCCTGTTCGAGGGGCGCCCGCTTCGGTACGACGAAGCCGTGATCGCCGTAAGGCACCTCGACCAGCTCGTACGCCCCGTCCGGGAACTCCTCCGGCTTCCCGAAGGGGTCGTTCCCGCCCTGGACGACCAGCGTGGGCACCCCCGCCCCGAGCAGCTCGTCGGCGCGGGACTTCTCCGGCTTGCCCGGCGGGTGCAGCGGGAAGCTGAGGGCGAGCACGGCGTGCGCGCCGAGTTCGACGGCCGTACGGCAGGCGACGCGGGCCCCGGCGCTACGGCCGCCGGAGATGACGGGGAGGCCGGGCTTCGTCACCGCGGGCCAGATCCCCCGCCAACCGATGTCGAGGGTCTTGGGCGCGGGCGCGACCTTCTTCCCGGCCACCCGCCAGGGCTGCTCGACGAGGGCGACGGTCACGCCGTGCCCAGGCATCACTGCGGCCAGCGCCTGCAGATCCCGCGTCTCGACACCGCCGCCGGCGCCGTGGCTGACGGCGAGGACGAGGCGGGGCTTCCTCGCCCGGTGCCAGGTGATGCGGGCGTCCCCCGCATCCGTGCCAATAACCTCAGTGGTCTCTTTCGTCACGTCAGAAGAGTGTGCCCTCTTCGGGCCCCTCGAGCTCCTTCAGCAGCTCCGGTCCGTTGTTGCGGACGTTGCTGACGGCGGTCGTCACCGGGTAGGCCCGCATCAGCCCCTCGGGGGGCGGGGCGAGGAGCGAGCGCAGGTCGTCGACGTCGGTGCGGGACGGGTCGAGCCAGGGGCCCCAGTGGTCCGGCGTCAGCATCAGCGGCATCCGGGGGTGGATCTCGGCGAGCGAGTGCGGCCCCTCCTCGGGCGCCACGGCGAGCGGGCTCGTCTCGGCCTCCGTGGTGATGACGGAGCAGGTCACCCACCAGGCCTGCGGGTGGTCGTCGGGGAGGGTCTTGTCCCGCCAGAACTCGTACAGCCCGGCCATCGCGAACACCGACCCGTCGGCGGGCAGCACGAAGTAGGGCTGCTTGCGCGGCCGCTTCTTCTTGCCCTCGACCTCCAGGTCCCGCTCCCCCTTGCCGGTGACCCACTCGTAGTAGCCGTCGGCGGGGATGATGCAGCGCCGGGTGGAGAAGGCACGGCGGTACGAGGGCTTCTCGTGCACGGTCTCGGCGCGGGCGTTGATCATCCGGGCCGCGCCCTCGGGGGTCTTCGACCAGCTCGGCACCAGTCCCCACTTCAGCTTGCGCAGCTGTCGAACCGGGCGCAGGTCCTCCACGTCCTTAAGAGGACGGTCGAGGACGGCATAGACCTCTTTGGTCGGGGCCACGTTGTAGTCAGGTGCCAGGGTCTCCTCAGGTTCCCACTGCTCGATCTCAAAGATTCCTGCGAGATCCTCGGGTCCACGACTGGCTGCATACCGTCCGCACATACGTGCCACACTGCCAGACTCCGTACGACGAGAGGGAGCCACCGGGAAACATGGACAGCACCGCATCCACCGCGCTGCCCGACCTCTGGGACCGGCTCATCGGCACACAGCCCGACCCCGATCTGTGGGTGGTTCTCGCCACCATGGTCGCGGCGCTCGCCGTAGTGGTCCCACACACTCTGTGGCGCGTCTCCCGCAACGCCATCACCATCGCCCACGAGGGCGGCCACGGCCTGATCGCCCTGTTCACCGGCCGTCAGCTCACCGGCATCCGCCTCCACTCCGACACCAGCGGCCTCACCGTCAGCCGAGGCAAACCGCACGGCATCGGCATGATCCTCACCGCGGCGGCCGGCTACACCGCTCCCCCGCTCCTGGGCCTGGGCGGCGCGGCACTCCTGGCGGCGGGCCGCCTCACGCTGCTGTTGTGGGTGGCCACAGCCCTGCTGATCGCCATGCTGATCATGATCCGCAACGCGTACGGGGCCCTGACGGTGCTCGTCACCGGCGGCACCTTCGTGGTGGTGTCCTGGCTGGCGGGACCTCAGGTCCAGGCGGCGTTCGCGTACGCGGTGGTGTGGTTCCTGCTGCTGGGCGGAGTGCGTCCCGCATTCGAGCTACAGGCGAAGCGGGCGCGAGGGGGCGCAGGGGACTCGGACGCGGACCAGCTGTCGCGCCTGACCCACGTCCCGGCGGGCCTGTGGCTGTTCCTGTTCCACGCGGTGAGCCTGTGCTCGCTCATAGGCGGGGGCAGGTGGTTGTTGGATGTGTGATGCAGCCCCGAAGGGGCGCATCACACAGGGGCGCGGGGCTGTGACGTCAGCGGCTTCGCCGCGGGGCGCGACCAGCCACAACGGCGCCGCACCCAACGCACGACCCCCCACTAAAGTGGACCCCATGGCTTTGAACCCCGCAGACACCGCCCTCTGGCCCGCCCCCTACGCAAGCGGAGCCGTCGAAGCGACGGTCCACGTACCGGGGTCCAAGTCAGTAACCAACCGCGCCCTCGTCCTGGCCGCACTGGCGTCAGAACCGGGCTGGATCCGCCGCCCCCTCCGCTCCCGGGACACCCTCCTCATGGCAGCCGCCCTCCGCGAGATGGGCGTAGGCATCGAAGAGGGCGTAGGCCCCGACGGCACGGGCGAGACCTGGCGCGTCCTGCCGGCCGGCCTCCGCGGCCCGGCCACGGTCAACGTCGGCAACGCCGGCACGGTCATGCGTTTCCTCCCCCCGGTCGCCGCCCTCGCCGACGGCGAGATCCGCTTCGACGGCGACCCGAGGTCGTACGAGCGCCCCCTGAACGGCGTGATCGACGCCCTCCGCCTCCTCGGCGCCCGCATCGACGACGACGGCCGCGGCGCACTCCCGCTGACGGTCCACGGCGGCGGCGCGCTGGACGGCGGCCCGGTGGAGATCGACGCGTCCTCGTCGTCCCAGTTCGTGAGCGCCCTGCTCCTCTCCGGCCCCCGCTTCAACCAGGGCGTGGAGGTCCGCCACATCGGCTCCTCGCTCCCCTCGCTCCCCCACATCCGCATGACCGTCGACATGCTGCGCGCGGTCGGTGCCCAGGTGGACACCCCGGAGTCGGGCGGCGAGCCGAACGTCTGGCGGGTCACGCCGGGCGCCCTGCTCGGCCGGGATCTCACCGTCGAACCCGACCTGTCCAACGCCCAGCCCTTCCTCGCGGCGGCCCTGGTGACCGGCGGCAAGGTCGTCATCCCGGACTGGCCGTCCCGCACCACCCAGCCCGGTGACCAGCTGCGTGCGATCTTCACCGAAATGGGCGGTTCCTGCGAACTCACCGAGTACGGCCTGGTGTTCACCGGCTCGGGCTCGATCCATGGCATCGATGTCGACCTGAGCGAGGTCGGCGAGCTGACCCCGGGCATCGCGGCGGTCGCGGCCCTGGCCGACTCCCCCTCCACGCTCCGCGGGGTGGCCCATCTGCGCCTGCACGAGACGGACCGCCTGGCCGCGCTCACCAAGGAGATCAACGAACTCGGCGGTGACGTGACCGAGACGGCCGACGGTCTGCACATCCGGCCGCGCCGCCTGCACGGCGGGATCTTCCACACGTACGAGGACCACCGCATGGCGACGGCCGGCGCGATCATCGGCCTCGCGGTGGAGGGCGTGCAGATCGAGAACGTGGCGACGACGGCGAAGACCCTCCCGGACTTCCCCGAACTCTGGACCGGGATGCTCGGGGCGTAGGGGTCTAGAGATCATGCGCCGCTACGGCAAGCACACCGACGAGGACGACATCCGTCAGCGCCCCAACCGCAAGGGCAACCGGCCGCGTACGAACATCCGCCCCAAGCACGAGGAAGCGGTCGAGGGCATGGTCCTCACCGTCGACCGGGGCCGTCTGACCTGTCTCGTCGAAGGCACGGTCGTCATGGCCATGAAGGCCCGCGAACTGGGCCGCAAGGCCGCGGTCGTCGGCGACCGGGTGGCCATCATCGGCGACCTCTCCGGCCAGAAGGACACCCTGGCCCGCATCGTCCGCATCGAGCCGCGCACCTCGGTCCTGCGCCGCACCGCGGACGACGACGACCCGTTCGAGCGCGTGGTCGTCGCCAACGCCGACCAGCTGGCGATCGTCACCGCCCTCGCCGACCCCGAGCCCCGCCCGCGCCTGATCGACCGTTGCCTGGTCGCCGCGTTCGACGGCGGTCTGACGCCCCTCCTGGTCCTGACGAAGTCGGACCTGGCCCAGCCCGACAAACTGCTGGAGCTGTACGGCCACCTGGACATCCCACACGTCGTCACCAGCCGCGAGGAACTGGAGAACGGCGCCGCGGCGGACCGGGTGCGCGAGGAACTCGACGGCAAGATCACGGCGTTCGTCGGCCACTCGGGCGTAGGCAAGACGACGCTGGTCAACGCGCTGGTCCCGGAGGACCGTCGACGGGTGACCGGCCATGTGAACGCGGTGACGGGCCGCGGCCGCCACACCACGACCTCGGCGCTGGCGCTCCCCCTGGCGGGCGACGCGGGCTGGGTGATCGACACTCCGGGCCTACGGTCGTTCGGCCTGCACCACGTGGACCCCTCCCGCGTGATCCTCGCCTTTCCGGACCTGGTACCGGGAACCGAAGGCTGCCCGCGCGCGTGCAGTCATGATGAGCCCGACTGCGCACTGGACCAGTGGGTAGCGGATGGTCATGCCGATCCGGCCCGCCTCTACTCGCTCCGCCGACTGCTCGCCACGAGGGAGCGGACGGAAGGCGACTGACCTCCGCGTTGTTTGTCTCCGTACAGGTTAGGTAAAGGCATAATCGCACCGAGCCGGACATACGGGAGGACAGCACATGGCGTGGCTGCTGGTGGTGGTCGCCGGGTTGTTGGAGACCGGTTTCGCCGTGTGTCTCAAGCTCTCGCACGGTTTCACGCGATTGTGGCCCACGGTCGCGTTCTGCATCTTCGCGCTCGGCAGCTTCGGTCTGCTGACCCTGGCGCTGAGGAAGCTCGACGTCGGCCCGGCGTACGCCGTGTGGACGGGCATCGGCGCGGCGGGCACCGCGATCTACGGAATGATCTTCCTCGGCGACCTGGTGTCGACGCTGAAGCTCGTGTCGATCAGCCTGGTCATCGTGGGCGTCATCGGCCTGCAACTGTCCGGCTCGGCCCACTAGACGCCCTCCCGCACCCGCGGGAGCGACAGGCCGCCCCACGGCGTGGAGGGACGCCTACCTCAACCGGCGGAGTACCAGGACAACTCCGGTACGTACGGCACCTACGACCTCGACGCGGCGGGCACGCTCAGCTCGGACAGCACCTCGGCGCAGGTCGACCAGGCGCAGCTCGCGGCCGCGGGCATCAAGCCGACCATCGACAAGGTCCCGGCCAACGACTGCTTCTCCAAGTACGTCACCATCGGCAACTTCGCGCAGACCAGCTTCCGCTGGGTCGACCAGACGTTCCGCTCGCAGGCGTACCCCATCCACCGCGAGCCCTCCGGCAGGAACCTCCACCAGAACTACGGCTCCGTCGGCGCCCCGGAGATCGACGCCCTCCTGGAGAAGGCGACCCGGACGAGGGACACGGCCGCCGCGAACAAGCTCTACGACGAGGCCCACGCCAAGATCTGGGAGCTGGACCACTCCATCCCGCTCCACCAGCGCCCGCAGGTCCTCGCGGTCCGCACCGACCTCGCCGACCTCGCCGACTTCGGGGCCGGCGGGCCGGCGGACGACGACTGCACGAAGGTGGGCCGGCTGAAGAAGCAGCTCACACCGGCTGCCGGTGCAGGGCGGTGCGCACCAGATCGGTGACGCCGCCCTCACCCGGCGGGGCCGCCACGCAGGACAGGGCGATACGGACGGCCAGTTCGCAGGAGCGGGCCAGGTCGGCGCTGTCCGACTTGGCCACTCCGGGCCCGGACAGGACGGTCACGGCACGGTCGCGGACGAGCGCCACGAAGTCACCGGGCGAGGGTAACGGGCCGTCCGCCCGGCGCTGCGCCGGTACGGCCGAGGAGGACGGCACCGCCGACAGGGTCGGCGAGGGCAGCCGCTCGCTCCAGCAGCCGGTGAGCATCGCCCGTACGAGCGCGTTCTCGCGGGCGGTGGAGGCGGTCCACTCGGCGGTCGCGGTCAGCCGCTCCCGGGCGTCGCCGTGCGCGGTGAGCGCGCGCTCGACCCCGACGAGATAGCCGTCCGCCTCTCTCCTGACGAGGGCGCGGGCCAGCCCCTCCTTGCTGCCGAACTCGTTGTACAGCGTCTGCCGGGACACCCCGGCGGCCGCCGCCACGTCCACCATCCGCACGGCGGACCACGGCCGGCGCGCCAGCGCCGTATATGCGGCGTCCAGCAGGGAATCCCGCGCTGCAGGCATCATCGCCTCCCGGGTGCGGAGCGGCTCTGCGCCCAGATTTGACGCGCACGGGGGCACTGTCAAGGGGTCGCGAGAGCGCGAAGGGGGCGCCCTTCGGTCACCGCGAGCCACTGGATCGTTCACCGTCCGCGCACTGGTCCCGTGTAGCCCCCGGTAACGCACGACAGATACCGTTCAGTACATGCCCGACTACCTCGACGACCTCCGCCTCGCCCACGTCCTCGCGGACGCCGCCGACGCGGCAACGATGTCCCGCTTCAAGGCACTCGACCTCAAGGTCGAGACGAAGCCGGACATGACCCCGGTGAGCGAGGCGGACAAGGCGGCGGAGGAACTCATCCGCGGTCACCTCCAGCGCGCCCGCCCGAGAGACGCGGTCCTCGGCGAGGAGTACGGCATCGAGGGCACCGGCCCCCGCCGCTGGGTCATCGACCCGATCGACGGCACCAAGAACTACGTACGCGGCGTCCCCGTATGGGCCACCCTGATCTCCCTCATGGAGGCTGCCGAGGGCGGCTACCAGCCCGTCGTCGGCGTCGTCTCCGCGCCCGCCCTCAGCCGCCGCTGGTGGGCCGCGAAGGGCCACGGCGCCTTCACCGGCCGCAGCCTCTCCTCCGCCTCGCGCCTGCACGTCTCCCAGGTCTCGAAGCTGTCGGACGCCTCCTTCTCGTACTCCTCGCTCACCGGCTGGGAGGACCAGGGCCGGCTGGGCGGCTTCCTGGACCTGACCCGCGAGGTGTGGCGCACGCGCGCGTACGGCGACTTCTGGCCGTACATGATGGTCGCCGAGGGCTCGATCGACATCTGCGCCGAACCCGAGCTCTCCCTCTGGGACATGGCCGCGAACGCGATCGTGGTGACGGAGGCCGGCGGCACCTTCACCGGCCTCGACGGCCGCCCCGGCCCGCACAGCGGCAACGCGGCCGCGTCGAACGGCCTGCTCCACGACGAGTTCCTGGGCTATCTCAACGAGCGGTACTGAGCGCTCGCCACTGACGCCCGCCACCGAGCGGCCACGAGCGCATCCGAAAAGCACAGATGAGCGCGCACGCCCTCAATCGGCCGCACGCGCCCTCTTGTTGACCCTCGCTTTGCCTGCGACTCTGAGAGCACCCTCATTTGTGAACTTGTGAATCCACGAACTAACCGTGGATTCGTAGGAGGTGGCTCCAGCCCATGCTCGTCCGCGACGCCATGAGCACGGTGGTCCTCACCATCGGCCCAGCCCACACCCTCCGCCAGGCCGCCGCCCTGATGTCCGCCCGCCGGGTCGGCGCAGCAGTGGTCCACGATCCGGATGCCGGCGGCATCGGCATCCTCACCGAACGCGACGTCCTCAACTCCGTGGGGCTCGGCCAGAGCCCGGACACGGAGTACGCCCACGCCCACACCACCACCGACGTCGTGTTCGCCGCCCCGACCTGGACCCTGGAGGAGGCCGCGCACGCCATGGCCCACGGCGGCTTCCGTCATCTCATCGTCCTCGACCGCGACGAGCCCGTCGGCATCGTCTCGGTCCGCGACATCATCCGCTGCTGGGCGCCGACACGGCAGCGCGTACCGGCCTGAGCGCAGGGATGGGCGGACCCCTGCCAAGGAGTCCACCCATCGATCCAGTATTGGATAAAGTCCAAGGTCATACTCGTTCGGAAACTGGTTCCCTTCGGGAACTGGTCACCTAGCTGTTAAGCTGGCCGCTATGAGCGACCTTCTGGAACGACTGCGCGGACGCGGATGGCGTATGACCGCGCAGCGACGCGTCGTGGCCGAGGTCCTCGACGGCGAACACGTCCATCTGACGGCCGACGAGGTCCACTCCCGGGCCGTCGCCAAGCTGCCCGAGATCTCCCGGGCGACCGTCTACAACACGCTGGGCGAGCTGGTCTCCCTCGGCGAGGTGCTCGAGGTCGCCACCGACAAGCGCGCCAAGCGGTACGACCCGAACGCGCACCGGCCGCACCACCACCTGGTCTGCGCCCAGTGCGGCGAGATCAAGGACGTCCACCCGGGCGGCAACCCGCTCGCCGACCTCCCCGACTCGGAGCGCTTCGGCTTCAAGGTCTCGGACGTCGAGGTGACGTACCGGGGCGTGTGCCCGAACTGCGCGGCGGCGTAGCAGTCCTCACCGAAGCCCCGGCATCCCGCGCGGACGCCGGGGCTTTGTGCTGCGTACGGAGTTCCCACCGCGTACAGAGTTCCCTCCACGTAGAGAGTTCCCGCCGCGTACGGGCTTCCTGAATCTGACGGACCGTCATATCGTCGTGCGGCACCCCCCATACCGAACTCCGCAAGGAGCAACCGTGGGAGATCCGCACCCAGAAATCCACGCCAAACTCCACGCCACCGATCTGACCCGCACCTTCGGCCGCCCACCCCGTGTCGTCGACGCCCTCGGCCCTCTCGACCTCACCGTCGCCCCCGGCGAGTTCGTCTGCCTGGTCGGCCCCTCGGGCTGCGGCAAGTCGACGCTCCTGCGTATCGCCGCGGGCCTGCTCCGCCCGAGCACGGGCACGCTGGAGATCCGCACGGTGAGCGCGCGCCCGGCGGCCATGATCTTCCAGGACTACGGCATCTACGACTGGAAGACCGTCCGCGCCAACGTCCGCTTCGGCCTCGACATCCAGCGCGTCCCGCGTCGCGAGGCGAACGCGCGCGCCGACGAGTGGCTGGCCCGCATGGGCCTCGCCGACTTCGCTCACGCCTACCCGGCGACCCTGTCCGGCGGCATGCGGCAGCGAGTGGCGATCGCCCGCGCACTCGCCGTGGAACCCGAACTCCTCCTGATGGACGAGCCGTTCGCCGCACTCGACGCCCAGCTGCGCATGATCCTCCAGGACGAACTGCTGGAGATCACCCAGGCATTGCGCACCACGACGCTCTTCATCACCCACAGCCTGGAGGAGGCGATCGTCCTCGGCGACCGCGTCCTGGTGATGTCCGCCCGTCCCGGCCGGATCATCGCCGAACACCACCCGCCCTTCCCGCGCCCGCGCACCGGCGACATCCGCTCCGACCCCGAATTCACGTCTCTGAAGCGCGAGTTGTGGGAACTGCTACGGAAGGAGGCGGCGCCGGCATGACGACGGTCGCTCCCGAGAAGTCAGGGGCGGTCCTGATCCGCCGCCCGGGCCCCCAGGAACTCCACCCGGCACGCACCCACCGCCGCCGACGCGCCCTGGAACTGTCCCTCGCGGTCGCCGTACCCCTCCTCCTGATCCTCCTCTGGCAACTGGCCGCCACCCAGGCCTGGATCGACGACCGCGTCTACCCGGCCCCGTCCACGATCCTCGCCGACGGCTGGGACCGGGCCGCCGCCGGCGACCTGTGGCCGGACGTGTGGGCGACGCTGAAGCGCGTCCTCGCGGGATACGCCATCGGCACGGCGGCGGGCTACGCGCTGGGCCTGCTGATGGGATCCCTCTCCCTGGTCCGAGCGGCCCTGGAACCGCTCCTGGACGCGCTGTACGTCGTACCGAAACTGGCCCTGCTGCCCATCTTCCTGAACATGTTCGGCCTGGGCGAGGGCCCGCAGGTGGCCCTGGTGGCGGCGACGGTCTTCTTCTTCGTCTGGATCTCGACGATGTCGGCCGTCATGTCCATCCCCTCCGGCCACCGGGACGCGGGCCGGGTCTTCGGCGCCTCGCCCTGGCAGATGTTCCGCCACGTCCTGCTGCCGGCATCCCTGCCGTCGGTCCTGGTGGGCGCGCGGATAGCGGCGGGCGTGGCGGTCCTGGTCATCGTCGCCTCGGAACAGATCGCCGCGACGAACGGCCTGGGCCACCTGATCTTCGACTCGCGCGCACTGTTCCAGAACGACGTGATGTTCGTGGGCATCGTCTGCGTGGCGGTCCTCGGCGTGGTCTTCTCCGAACTGGTGCGGATCCTGGGCCGGTTGCTCACCCCGTGGGCACCACGGGACCGCGGAAGGGGACAGTCATGAGGAGGCGTGTGTACGGCGCCGTACTCGCCGTAGGTGTGCTGCTGGCGTCGGCGGCCTGCTCGTCCGCGGACTCCGGCGAGGCGGAGTCGAAGGCGGGCACGGAAAGCCGCACGATCCGGCCGGTCGAGGGCTGCGGCGCCACGTCCTGGACGGACCCGTCCGACCTCTCCCCCACCCGCACCGCGGCCCGATGCAGCTCCGGAACACCCGCACCCCAGCCCCTCCCCAAGTCCCGCAAGCTGACCATCGCCACGGGGACACTGAGTGCCGAGTACGTGGCGCCACTCCAAGTCGCCCTGGACAAGGGCGAGTTCAAGAAGGAGGGCCTGGACGTCACTCTGAAGGTGCTGCCGACACCGGACTCGCTCCCGCTGCTGGCCAAGGGCGACATCGACGCGCTGTGGGCGGCCCCCGAGGCAGCCGTCATGAACGGCATCCGGGGCGGCTTCGACATCAAGTGGGTGGCGGCCAACTTCTCGCCCGACCCGAAGTCGAAGAGCGGCCTGTGGGTACGGCTGAAGGAGGGCGAGAGCGCGGAGCGGGTCGCCATGGCCGGCCGGAAGATGGGCACGATGATCGGCAAGGGCTCGGTGATCGCGTACCCCATGGAAAAGGCCCTGGAGAAGCACGGCGGCGGCCTCGACAGGATCCAGTACCAGCAACTGGGTTCGGCGGACGTGCTCACGGCCCTGCAGAACGGCGGCGTCGACTCCGCCTGGCTCCTCGACCCCGTCTGGCGCAAGGTCGACGGCGAGGCGGGCTACGCCTTCCTCGGCGGCCAGCCGCTCGGCGAGCCCCTGGGCGGCATGCTGTACGGCCGTACGCTGCTGCAGGACGACGTGGACGCGGGGGTGGCGCTGCTGCGGGCGTACATTCGCACGGTGAACACGTACTTCGCGGCCGACTACAAGACGGATGCGACCTACGTCACCTATCTGGCGAAACTCCTGCACACGGACCGGGCGATCCTCGAGTCCACCCCGTCCCTCCGCATGGACTGGGAGATCCGCGCCGGCACGACGGACCGCCTCCAGTCCGCCTACCGCGCCCAGGGCGTGGCCGAGGGCGACGCCCTCCCGGAATCCGAGACGGTCGACCGCTCCCTCTACGAGGAGGCGGTGGGCCATCGCCCCTGAACACACCGAGGGCCGGAACCCTTTCGGATTCCGGCCCTCGGCCTTCAGTAGCGGGGACAGGATTTGAACCTGCGACCTCTGGGTTATGAGCCCAGCGAGCTGAAGCAAATCGCTTAAGCCGCAGGTCGAGCCGGGGTGACTCACGTCTCGGCCGAGCCCTACGCCGACAGCTCTTCCCGCAGAGCGTCCCGCAACCGAGCCGCCCGCTCGGAGACCTCACCGGGGCCGAGAACAACGGCCCGATCGGCCCACCGCTGACCCTCCGCCAACTCGCCCCCACGCGCGTAGACCAGGGCCAGCCGCAACGCCGCCCGCCCGTGCCCCGCGTCCGCGGCCCGCGTCCACCAGACGGCCGCCTCCGGCTCGCTCCCTTCGCGAGCCAGCAGCAACCCCAGATTGAACGCGCCGTTACGGGACCCTGCCTCGGCGGCCGACCGGTACCACCGAGCCGCCTCGACGACATCTCCCCGAGCCGCGGCCAGCATCCCCACCCGCACCTGCGCCCGCCGATGCCCCTGGGACGCCGCCCGCTCGTACCACTCCTCGCACTCGGTCTTCTCGTGCACGGACTCACCCAGCTCATGCGCGGGCGCAGGCGGACGCCGGGCATCCAGCACGGTCGCCAGCCGATAAGCGGCCTCCGCACTGCCGCCCCCCGCCGCACACCGCAGATGCCGCTCGGCCGCGGGCTCGTCCCCGTCCCGCAGCCGGGCGATGCCCACCTGCAGCGCCGCCTCCGTGTGCCCGGCGGCAGCCGCCCGCTCGTACCACCGCAGCGCGACGACGTCACCCTCTCCGGTGCCCCGCCCGGCGAACAGGATCCCCAGGTTGAACGCGGCGTCCACGCTCCCGGCCTCCGCGGCCTTGGAGAACCACGGCTCGGCCCCGCCCGCGTCCCCGCCCTGCAGCAGCAGGATCGCCAGCGCGTTCGCCGCCTCGCGGTGCCCGGCGTACGCGGCCCGCCGGTACCACTGCTCGGCCTGCGCGGTACGCCCCTGCTCGGCGCAGAGGAGCCCGAGGTTGTACGCGCCGTTGTCGTCCCCGGCGTCCATCGCCGCCCGGTACCACCGCTCGGCGGTCTGCGGCTCCCCGCGCTCGGCGTGCAGCGCGCCCAGCGCATTGGCGGCGTTGCCGTCCCCGTCCTGGGCAGCCCTGAGCCACCACACGGCGGCACTCTCGGTGTCTCCGGCGTCCCGCAGCAGGAAGCCCAGCGCGCAGGCAGCCCGCGCCTCGCCCTCCTTGGCGGACGTCAGATACCAGCGCCCGGCCTCCTTGAGCTGACCGCGCTTCTCCAGGATCGCCCCGAGATGCAGCGCCGCCCGCCGGTGTCCGCGCGCGGCGGCCTGCCGGTACCACTGCTCGGCCTCCGCCATGACGGAGACACCGTTGTCGGACCCGCCGTCCCCCTCATCCACGGCCTTGCGATCAAGCGTCCGGGCCAGCCGGTACGCCGCCTCGCGGTGCCCCCGCTCGGCCGCGGCCCGCATCCACTGCTCGGCCTTGGCGTCGCCACGGTGCTCCAGCAGATCGGCGAGGGCGTACGCGCCCAGCGCGTGCCCCTGCTCGGCGGACTGGCGCAGCCAGTACTCGGCGGCGGGTTCGTCGCCCCGCTCACGGAAATGGCGCCCCAGCGCGTGCGCGGCCGCGGCGGACCCGGCGACGGCGGCGATCCGCCACCATCCGGCGGCATCGTCGGCGTACCCGCGCTGGTGCAGAAGGACACCCAGATTGTTGGCGGCGGCACGGTCGCCCACTGCTGTGGCCGCACGCAGATGGGGCTCGGCTCCGTCGAGATCACCGCGGCGCAGCAGCAGGGCCCCGAGGACGCTCATCGCCTCGACGTCACCGGCCTCGGCGGCGAGAAGGTGACGCGCCTCCTCGGCAGCCTCGCCGGCTTCGTCCCGGTCCATGGGCTGCGACAAGTCGCCCGCCGACTCCACAAAGTCGGCAGGCTGCACAAAACGCCCTGTCTCCAACAGAGTTGCCTTGTCCCCCATAACGTCCATCGTCGCACCACCTGCAACCTGGGTACACCTGGTATACCGCAGCCAGTGAGGTCACTTCAGCGTTTTGTCGACATGCCCACAGAGAGACAAGTCAAACACAGTTCCCGCCAACTCCCGGCGGCGGCACGGCCGTCCCGACCCTCGGCACATGCGTTCGCACATCACGAAGGCCCGGATCCTCGTAAGGATCCGGGCCTTCGTTTTCAGTAGCGGGGACAGGATTTGAACCTGCGACCTCTGGGTTATGAGCCCAGCGAGCTACCGAGCTGCTCCACCCCGCGCCGTTGTGTTGCAACCGTACCACGGTGCGGGGTGGGCTCTGACCAGCGGCTACTCAGCCGCTAACTACTGGGACTGCTGCTGGGACTGCTGCCGGCACTCTTGCTCGGACTCGCGCTCGGACTCGGACTGCTGCTCGCGGTCTTGTCCGCCGCAGCCTGCGCGTCCTCGGCCCGCTGCAGCGCGTCCTCCAGATCCTCCTGCGCCCGGCCGTACGCCTCCCAGTCGCCCTTCTTCAGGGCTTCCTGGCCGGCGTCGAAGGCCGTCTGGGCGTCGTTCAACGCCGCTTGGACGGTCGGATTACTGGATGTCGGCGGTGGGTTGGTCGTGTCCCCGCCGTCCTCGTCCGGTGGCTCGGTGGTCGAACCGTCCGCTTCGAAGACCTTGTTCAGGGCCTCGTCGAGGGTGTCCTCGAAGGCGGTGTTGCCTCCGTAGGTCACCAACACCTTCCGCAACAGTGGGTACTTGAGTCCACCACCGCGTACGTAGACCGGCTCCACGTACAGCAGTCCGCCGTCGAGTGGCACCGTCAGCAGGTTGCCGTACTCGACGTTGGAATCACCTCTGTTGAGGAGGCTGATGGTCTCGGCGATGTTCTGTTCGGAGTTGAACTGGCTCTGCACCTGTTTAGGCCCGTTGACGGTGGTGTTCGTCGGCAGTTTCAGGATTCTGATCTTGCCGTAGTCGGGGGTGCCCGCCTCGGCGTCGACCGACATGAACGCGCTGAGGTTGTCCCGGCCGTTGGGCGTGAACGTCGTCGTGAGCGAGAACGCCTGCGCCGACTGGTCGGGCATCTTCATGCTCAGGTAGTACGGCGGCACCGCGTCGCCCGACTTGTTGGTCGGGTCGTCCGGCACCTGCCACACCTCGCTGCCGCTGAGGAACGTGTCCGCGTCCTCGACGTGGTAGCGGGCGAGCAGCTCGCGCTGGACCTTGAACAGGTCCTGCGGGTACCGCAGATGGGCCATCAGCGCGGCGGGGATGTCCGTCTTGGACTCGACCGTGCCCGGGAACGCCTTCATCCAGGTCTTGAGGACCGGGTCCTGGGTGTCCCACTGGTAGAGCTTGACCTCGCCGGTGTAGGCATCGACGGTCGCCTTCACCGAGTTGCGGATGTAGTTGACCTGGTTCTGCTGGGCCACCACCGCACGCTGGTTGTTGGTCGCGGTCAACGAGTCGGCCGTCGTGTCACCGAGGGTCGTACGGGAGGCGTACGGGTATCCGTTCGTCGTCGTGTACGCGTCGACGATCCACTGGATCTTGCCGCCCACGACCGCCGGATAGGCGTCGCCGTCGATGGTCAGCCAGGGGGCCACCGCCTCGACGCGCTGCTTGGGCGTGCGGTTGTAGAGGATCCGGGAACCCTCGCCGATCGCTCCCGAGTAGAGGATCTGCGGCTCGCTGAACGCCACCGCGTACGCGGCCCGGTTGACCGGGTTGGAGAGGTTGACCCCGCTCTTGGCCTGGTAGCTGTAGGTCTTCTCGCCGGTGTCGTCGGAGTAGTCGATCTCCTTCTGGGGACCGCCGACGATCGAGTACTCGGTGGTCTTCTCGCCGTAGTAGACCCGCTGTTGGTACGTCCCGAGGTCGCCCTGCGAGGGCAGGTTGGACTCGGTGAAGACCGGGCGGCCCTCGCTGTCGGCGGCGGTGCCCTTGGCGGCGACCACGCCGTACCCGTGGGTGTAGCGGAAGTGGTCGTTGATCCAGTTGTTCTTCGGAATGCCGTTGAGGTTCAGCTCGCGCAGACCGATGACCGTGTCCTGGTCCGTGCCGTCCTTGCTGTAGCGGTCGACGTCCAGGTTGGTCGGGAAGGCGTAGTAGTTCCGCATCTGCTGGAGCTGCTGGAACGTCGGCGAGACGATGTTCGGGTCCACGACACGGATACTCGCCGTGGCGTCGACGTCGTCGCGCAGCTTGGTCTTGTCCGTGGTGGTGGCCTTGCCGCCGTACTCCGTGACCTTGGCGTCGTCGATGCCGTACGCCTCACGCGTCGCCTTGAGGTTCTTGTTGACGTACGGCGCTTCCTTGGCCTGCTCGTTGGGCTGGACCTGGAACTTCTGGACGATCGCCGGGTACAGGCCGCCGATGAGGATCGCGGAGAGCACCATCAGGCCGAAGCCGATCACGGGCAGCTGCCAGGTCCGCCGCCACAGGGTGGCGAAGAACAGCAGCGCGCAGATGACGGCGATGCAGAACAGGATCGTCTTGGCCGGCAGATAGGCGTTCGCGTCGACGTACCTCAGGCCGGTCCAGCTGTCGGTCGCCTTGAAGTCGCTGGACTTGACCGCGAGGCCGTACCGGTCGAGCCAGTAGGCGACCGCCTTGAGGGCGACGAAGACACCCATGAGCACCGACAGATGCCCGGTCGCGGCGGCCGTGGCCCGCGCGCCCGGAGAGGTGATCCTGAGCCCGCCGTACAGGTAGTGGGTGAGCGCGGCGGCGATCACGGAGAGGATCGCGGTGGCGAAGCCGAAGCCGAGCAGGAACCGGTACCAGGGCAGGTCGAAGGCGTAGAAGGCGACGTCGAGGTGGAACTGCGGGTCCTTCTGGTTGAAGGGCACGCCGTTGACCCACATCAGCCAGGTCCGCCACTGGCTCGACGCCGAGGCGCCGGCGATCAGCCCCACCAGGGAGGTGATCCCGAGCAGCAGCCACTTCTTGTACGGCGCGATCCCCATCCGGTAGCGGTCGAGGTTCTGCTGCTCCATCGACATGGCGCTCAGCGGCGGACGCAGCCGGTGCGCCAGCCAGATGTTGAAGCCGACCGCGAGGGCCATGAGCAGACCGAAGACGAAGAAGAGCCCGATCTTGGTCCACAGGGTGGTCGTGAACACGGACGAGTAGTTCACCGACCGGTACCAGAGCCAGTCCGTCCAGAAGCCCGCGAACATGGTGAACGCCATGCCGAGGACGGCAAGGACGCCCAGTGTCATGAGCAGGGTCCGGACACGCCGGGACGGGCGGCCCACTCTCATCCGCGGCCCTGTCGGGCCTCCGCCGCGGTCCGGCATCTGGAAAGCCAAGGTGCGCACCTCGAAGTTCGCTGTTGGTCCGTCAGACCCGCGTCTTCACGGGCCGTCCGTGGGCCCCGTGATCGTAGGCCCACACCTATGCAACTTACTCACGCTTTACTCGGTTCCCGATTCCGGCCATGAACGAGGCAGGATTGTGACCATGTCCAACACTCCCATGGCGGCGAGCCCGCTGACCCGGGCCGTACTCGAGATCGACGAGTACGCCTCCGGCCTCGGCTGGGACCAGCCCGCTCGCCTCTTCGCCCTCGTAGACACCGCGCGACTGCGAGCTCAGGAACCCGGCCTCGCGGCCCAGCTCGGCCTGCAGGACGAGCCCGAGACCACCGGTCTCACCCCGATCGAGCAGGACGAGATTCCCGCGGGCAAGCCGCTCGACGAGTTCCTCGGCACCATCGCCTGGCCCGACGCGGTGGTCGGCTGCGCGCTCACCGTGGAGCGCCTGATGCTGCCCCCGTCCGCCGAGGCCTCCGTACCGGAGGGCCTGAGCGGGAAGAAGCTGACCCAGTGGGTGGCCGGCCACCCGGACCGCCAGGAGGTCCGCATGACGGTCGGGGTGCTGCGCGACGGCACCCGCGACTCGGCGCTGCGCCTGCGCGAGAAGGACTCCCCGACGGAGGTCCTCACGGGCGGCGCCCTGGTGCCGGGACTGGCGGAGGCACTGGCGGCGACGTTCGAGGACTGAGTTCTTCCGGTACGACGTCCGGTACAGCTTCCTGTACGGCGATGGGGGCGCCCTCTGTCACGGGGGCGCCCCCATCGCCGTACTGAAGCGGCGTCAGCTCTTCGTCGTGCACTTCGGCAGGTCGGCGGTGTCGCCGCTGCGGATGTCCTTGAGGGCGCCGAGGGCGTCGTCGATGGTCTTCACCTTGACCAGGGTGAGCCCGCTCGGGGTGTCCTGGGCGGCGGCCGCGCAGTTGTCCGCGGGGGTCAGGAAGTACTGGGCGCCCTTGTCGCGCGCACCGACCGTCTTCATCTCGATGCCGCCGATCGGGCCGACCGTGCCGTCGTCGTCGATCGTGCCGGTGCCGGCCACGAACTTGCCGCCGGTCAGGCTGCCGGGGGTGAGCTTGTCGTAGATGCCGAGCGCGAACATCAGTCCGGCGCTCGGACCGCCGACGTCGGCGAGCTTGATGTCGATGGTGAACGGGAAGGTGTGGTCGGTCCCCGCGGAGATCCCGACGATGGCGCGCTTCTCGCCGGCGTCGTCGGAGGTCCTGGTCGTGATGGTGATGTCCTCGGTCTTGGTCGCCGTCTTGTTCTCCTTCTCCGCGGCGGCCTGTTCCTTGGCGGGCACGATCGTGAAGACGACGTCCTCACCGGGCTTGTGCTTGGTCACCAGCTTGGCGACGTCGTCGGGCGCCTTCACCGTCGTACCGTCGACGGCCTTGATCACGTCACCGGCGTGCAGCTCGCCCTCGGCCGGGGTGTCCTTGACGACGGTCGAGACGATCACCCAGGACTTCACCGGGACGTCCAGCTCCTTCAGGGCGGCGACCTTGGCGCTCTCCTGGGACTGGCTGAACTCCTCGGCGTTCTCCTGCGTCGACTGCTCCTCGGTCTTGCCGTCCGGGTAGAGGGTGTCGTGCGGCACGACCTTGTTGTCGTGCGCGAGCCACCCATAGACGGCTTCAACAAGATTCATCTTGTAGTCGGCGCTGGTGACGCGGACGGTGGTCATGTTCAGGTGACCGCTCGTCGCATAGGTCTTCCGGCCCGAGATCTGCAGCACCGGCTCGCCGCCGTGCTCTCCGAGCGTGTTCACCGTCGGGCCCGGTGACATCTCGGCGTACGGCACATTGATGAAGACTCCCGCGCACAGGAGCGCGATCAGCATCAGGGTGGAGGCGAGCATCGTCGCGGTGCGGCGTGGCATGGAACGACAGTACGGGACGGTCCTGTCAGTGCCTCGTCAGGGCGCCGATCAGTGCCTCGTCAGGGCGCCGAGTGCGACTTCTCCATGGCGTCACGGAAGCGGGCGTACCCGTCCAGCTCGGGACCGTCGCTGCGCACCCTGCGGGTGCGGTTGGCCCAACTGCCCCACAGCCCGGCGGCGATCGCCGCCACAAGCGGAATCAACAACCAGACGAGCGCCCCCATGACGACCTCCCGACCCCAAGCTGAGCGACCGCGCCGATGGTGGCTCAAAAACTGACTGATCAGCAGATTAACCATCCGCACTGACAACGCTCATGCCAGGGGTGCGGTTACGCAACCGGAGGGTGAAGGAAGGGTTCAGCAGGCGCCGACCCACTCCTCGGTTCCGTCGGAGAACTTCTGGTGCTTCCAGATGGGCACCTCGTGCTTGAGGTCGTCGATCAGCTTCCGGCAGGCCTCGAAGGCCTCACCACGATGCGGACACGACACGGCCACGACAACAGCGAGGTCTCCGACCTTCAGATCCCCCACTCGATGCACCGCCGCGAGAGCCCGCACCGGATAGTCGGCGACGACCTTCTCGGCGATCCGCCGCATCTCGGCCTCGGCACTGGGATGACACGAGTACCCGAGCTCGTCGACGTCAACTCCCCCGTCATGATTCCGCACGGTCCCCACGAACAACGCGGTCCCCCCGGCCGCGTCGTCCCCGACGGCCCGGAAGACCTCGTCGAGCGAGAGCGCGGTCTCACGGATGGCAAGGAGCTTGACGGGATCCTGCGCGGCCTGCTCGCCGGGATGATCAGAGGTGACTGCCATACCTCCATCGTGCCGCACGCGCGGGACCACGGGGAATAGCGTTATCGCCCGGCACGCGCGTGTGGGGTTTGGAGCGTCCTACAGAGCAGGACGATGTTCTCGGCGTGCACATCGCCTTCTTGAGCGGGGCCGGCACCACTCAGCCCGTCCGGCGTCTGAGGACGAGGCCCCTTCAGGGCCGAACGGAGGTCCAGGGGGCGGAGCCCCCTGGGAGCGGGGTCGAAGGGGCAGCAGCCCCTGGGGGATGGGACGGGTAGGGGCGGCGGGGGCGAGCTGCATCCATCAGGCAACGCCCCCACCGGCACACGGCGCCCTCAGATCCGCCGCCGAGCCTTCCGAGCCCGCCGCACCACAGCCGCCGCACCCAACAACGCGACCGTCGCCCCCGCAGCCCCCGCCGCCGTCGCGTCCTTCCGCCCCAGCCGCCGCCCCACGACGGTGTGCCGACCGGAGACCTCCTCCAGCAGCTCCCCCAACACCTCTTCGTTGGTCCACTGCGGCCGCCACCCCGCGTCATGCAGCCGGCTCCCACTCACGACCCACGGATACATCGTGTACGCCAGATCCCCGGCCGGAGACGGCGTGAGCCCGATCCGATGCAACCGAGCCGCCGCACCAAGAGCGACGGCCGACGGCAGCTCCATCCGCCGGATCCCGCTGAGCTCCTCGACCTCCTCCTGCTCCAGCCACCCGTCACACCCGACGGCCAGCTCCCCCTCGACCTTCTCCACGACGGCGTACTCGAGGGCACTGCACAGATCCTCGACATGGCAGAACTGCCAAGCAGGCCGCGACCCGGCCACCACCAACAGCCGAGGCGACTCGAAATACCTGGTCAGCGCGGTATCCGTACCGCCCACGAGCACGGCCGGCCGCACGACGGTGACATTGAGTCCCGGATGAGCCCGCGGAGCCCGCCGCGCGAGGCGCTCGATCTCCAGCAGATCCCCCACCCCGGTGGCCTCCGCCGTGGCCCGAAGCTCGGCGTCCTCCGACAGGGGCAGCTCGTTGTCCGGCAGCGCCCCGTAGACCATCGCGGACGTACACAGCACGACCCGATGGACCCCGGCCGCGGCGGCAGCGGTCAGAACGGTCTGTGTCCCCCGTACGTTGTACGCCGTTCGGGCGGCGCCATCCGTCTCCAGATCCAGATCGAGGGCCAGATGCACCACCACATCGGCACCCCGCAGCTTCTCCGCGATGGCCGGATCCCGCACATCGAGGATGTGCCACAGCGCCGCCGCGCACTCGCCACGCCGCTCGTCGATGGCGATGACCTGCTTGATCTCCTCCGAAGCGGCGAGCCGCTCGGTGAGCAGCGCACCGATGCCGGACGCGGCACCGGTGACCGCGACGACGGGCCCGCGTGTCGCGGGATTGGTTGACTCGTTTCGCGCTGCGCGAACCTGAGGATCTGGGGAACTCACCGGGCGTCTCCAGCGGTTGTCTTCAGTACGAACGCGAGTGACGCGTACGTACCAGGTGGCATCCATCCTGCCGCAGGCCGAGAGTCGGCGAAGCACCGAGGCCCGAAGCGCCCATGGTGTCTACGCTGGGTGGTGTTATCGGGCAGTCGTGCCGTCGGGATGACCGGCGGCCTTACCAGCCGAGGTTTCCCGTGAGTGACACCCCATTCGGATTCGGCCTTCCGCCGGAGGAGCCGGACGACGGCGACGAGGGCAAGAAGAAGGACCAGGAGAGCGGTGGTGGTCAGGGACCGGCCAACCCGTTCGGTTTCGGCGGGCTGCCCGGTGCCGGAGGCTTTGGCGGCCCCGGTGCCGACAATCCGCTCGCTGCCATGTTCGGTTCGCTGAACCCCAACGACCTGGGCGCCGCCTTCCAGCAGCTGGGCCAGATGCTCTCGTACGAGGGCGGCCCGGTGAACTGGGACATGGCCAAGCAGATCGCCCGCCAGACGGTCTCCCAGGGCACCCCTGACGGCACCAAGGACTCGAGCATCGGCCCCGCCGAACGCACCGCGGTCGAGGAGGCCGTCCGCCTCGCCGACCTGTGGCTCGACGACGCGACGTCCCTGCCGTCCGGCGCGGGCTCCGCCATCGCGTGGTCCCGCGCGGAGTGGGTCGAGGCGACCCTGCCCGCGTGGAAGGAGCTCGTGGACCCGGTCGCCGAGCGCGTCGGCACCGCCATGGGCGACGTCCTGCCGGAGGAGATGCAGGCCATGGCGGGCCCGCTGATCGGCATGATGCGCTCGATGGGCGGCGCCATGTTCGGCACGCAGATCGGGCAGGCCGTCGGCGTGCTCGCGGGCGAGGTCGTCGGTTCCACCGACATCGGCCTGCCGCTCGGCCCGGCCGGCAAGGCCGCGCTGCTGCCGGTGAACATCGAGGCGTTCGGCAAGGATCTGGGCGTGCCCAAGGAGGAGGTGCGGCTGTATCTCGCCCTGCGCGAGGCCGCCCACCAGCGCCTCTTCGCACACGTGCCGTGGCTGCGCTCGCACCTGTACGGCGCGGTCGACGGGTACGCGCGCGGGATCAAGGTCGACACCGCCAAGCTGGAGGACGTGGTCGGCCAGTTCGACCCGCAGAACCCCGAGCAGCTGCAGGACGCCCTCCAGCAGGGCATGTTCCAGCCGGAGGACACGCCCGAGCAGAAGGCCGCCCTGGCCCGTCTGGAGACGGCTCTGGCGCTTGTCGAGGGCTGGGTGGACGCGGTGGTCCACGCGGCCGCGAAGCCGCGTCTGTCGTCCGCCGACGCGCTGCGCGAGACCCTGCGCCGCCGGCGCGCCTCGGGCGGCCCGGCGGAGCAGACCTTCGCCACGCTGATCGGCCTGGAGCTGCGCCCGCGCCGGCTGCGCGACGCCTCCCGTCTGTGGGCCTCGCTCACGGACGCACGCGGTGTCGACGGCCGGGACGGCCTGTGGGCCCACCCGGACATGCTGCCGACCGCCTCCGACCTGGACGACCCGGACGGCTTCGTGCACCGCGAGCAGCTGGACTTCTCCGAGCTGGACAAGATGCTCGGCGAGGCGGCCGAGAAGCCCGACCTCAAGAAGAAGAAGGACGACGACACCGAGTGAGCCTGTATGACGACGCCGTCCTGGTCCTGAAGGGCTACGAGGACCAGGCGGAGCTTCGCGAGGCCTACCTGGACCATCTCGAGGCTCACTCGGACGGCATGTGGAAGGCCTGCGAGGCGGGGCACATCACGGCGAGTGCCCTGGTCATCGACCCGGAGCAGGGGCGGGTGCTGCTCACGCTCCACAAGAAGATCCGCATGTGGCTGCAGATGGGCGGCCACTGCGAGCCGGTCGACGACACGCTGACGGCCGCCGCCCTGCGCGAGGCGACGGAGGAGTCGGGCATCTCCGGGCTGCGTCTGCTGCCCGGCGGCCCGGCGCGTCTGGACCGCCATCACACACCCTGCGCGTGGCACCTCGACGTCCAGTACGCGGCGCTCGCGCCCTCGGGGGCCGTCGAGGCGATCAGCGAGGAGTCCCTGGACCTGCGCTGGTTCGCCTACGACGAGGTCGCCGACGTAGCCGACGAGTCCGTCGTACGACTGCTGGAAGCGACCCGCGCGCGCCTCTGAACGCGCATGTGTAAGGGGCGCCCGCTGTGGCGGGCGCCCCTTACGTCTGCTGTCCGGACGGTCAGCTGTTGCTGCTCCCGAGGGAGTTCCCGCGCATGCCGAACTGGCCGAGCATCCCGCCGTTGCGCATGCCCTGCGGCGGCAGCAGCTCGCTGGGCTGGACCAGGACGTGGCCCGTGCCGGAGAAGTGCATCTCCCAGCCCTCACCGGTGGTGCCCCTGCGGCGCCACACGGACGAGGTGGAGGTGGGCGCCTGGAGCTGGGTGCGCAGGGACGTGGACCAGGCGATGACGGCGTCGGAGTCGACGCAGACGTTCTTGTCCGGTCCCACGTCCAGCACCAGCGGCTCGCCCGAGGTCATGAGGACGACCTGCCCGGAGCCGGACAGCTCCAGGTTGTAGGCGCCCGCGGAGGCCACCTCGACGGCGCTGTCCACCGCGACGATGCCGACCCCGAGGGAGCCGTCGAAGGCGAGGACTGCGGAGCTGTCGACGGTGATGCCGCGGCCGACCTCCATCACGTGCAGGTACTGGGCGAAGTTGGCCAGGTAGACGACGCCGTTGCCCTTGCAGCGCATGAGTTCCAGGCGCTCGCCGGTCATCCGCTCGACATTGCGCCAGCTGCGGTTGCGGTACTGGCTGTCGAACTCCACCTGCCCCTCGAAGGCCACCATGGCGCCCTGGCGTGCCAGCACGGCGCTGCTGCCCTGGGTGACGTCGGTCTTCAGGAGCTGCGGGTTCTGCAGGGTGTAGCGGCCGGTGGATTCCACCGGAACGTGTGCGAAGAGTGTGCTGTGCATGATGTGCCTGGTGCTCCCCTCAGCCCCGGATCTTGAATCGGTCGCCGGTGTCCTCGCTCGGCTGGACGACCACGAAGCCCTGCCCCTTGAAGCCGATCTGGAAGGCCTCACCGCTGCCCCGGCCGATGAGGGCGCTCGCCTTGATGGTGCGGCGGGCCTTCATCTCCAATCCGGTCGTCCAGGCGATGAGCGCGTCCGGGTCGACGTACGTCTCACGTTCGGCGCAGTCCAGGGCCATCGGGATGCCGCGGCTGACGAGCGCGACCCAGCCGGTGCCCTTCACCACAAGGTTGGTCAGGCCCGAGCCGGACAGCTTGGCGAGCCCCTTGACCGGTTCGATGGTCAGTTCCAGCGAGGCGTCGCAGGCCAGCAGCGTGGCGCCGTTGACCGACAGGGCCTCGCCGTTGAGATGCAGGACGACGACGTCGCCGCCGTAGTCGGCGAGGTAGAGGTCGCCGTCACCGCGACAGAGCATCAGCCTGCCGCCCTCTCCGGTGACCATCGCCTCCGCCGACCTGCGCAGGCTGGCGGGCGCCCCGTCGAACTGCACAAAGCCGTCGTAGGCGATCATCGAGCCGGCCTTGGCCAGCAGGTCCTGTCCGCCGACCATGGTGACCTTGAGCGTCTTGGAGCTGTGCACGCTCATGCGGACACCGGTCGAAGCGGCCCGGTGCGCGTTCAGAGTCTGGGTGTCCATGGCCTCACACCTCGAAGGGCTGTACGACGACGAAGTTGCCGGGGGCGCCGCGGAACTGGAGGTTCACGGCCTCGGCGTTCTGCCGGGCGTACCCGGAGCGGCGCAGCCTGAGCGAGGCCGTGGTGACCGCCTGCGCACCGGCGGACCATGCGATGACGGCGTTGCCGTCGACGTAGGTGGCCGGGCCCACGGGGATGACGACCGGCACGCCGCGTGTCTTCACGGCGACCGCTCCGGTACCGGAGAAGAGCATGCTGAACAGGCCGCCGCCCTCCAGCCCCGCGCCCTCGATCCGGCGGATCTCGGTGTCCAGGGACTCGTCGAAGGCCAGCACGCCGCGTGCGCTCGTGTAGAGCTGCTCGCCCTGGAGGCGGATGACGAACACCCGGCTGGCCTCGTCGGCGAGGAACACCTCGCCGTTGCCGCTACAGCGCATGAGGGACATGCCCTGCCCTGTGAGCGCGCCGGTGAGCTTGCCGAGCAGCCCGGAACCCTTGTGGGCGAAGTCGATGTCGCCCTGGTAGGCGACCATGCTGCCCTGCTTGGCGAGGATGGGCGTGTCCTTGGTGAGGGTGGCCCGCACCAGGTTCGCGTTCTGCTCCGTCCAGCGGTCGCCCACGGGAGCTTCCGCGTACTTCGTCAGGACGACGCGGACGTTCGCCTCGGGCGGCACGGGAGCGAGCTGCGTGCCGCCGAAGGGCTGCGCCTGACCGGGGAAGGCCGTGGGGGCGCCGGGGGGCGCGAACTGGCCGGCGGTGGCTCCCGGAGGCGAGAACTGGCCGGCGGGTGCTCCGGGGGGCGTGAACATCTGCGGGCTCGGCGGCGCGGCGGGTGCGGGCGGCGGGGTGCCGACGACCGTCGGGGCGGTGTGGACGGACGGGGCGGCAGCGGGCGGCGCGCCGAACGTGGGGGCCGGCGCCGGTGCGGGGGCCTGCGGCGGCGGCGCGAACGCCGGGGCCTGGGACTGGGCCGGGACGGCCGGCTCGGCGACGGGCTCCTCCTCGGCGACCTCTCCGCCGAAGTTCTTCAGCAGCGCGTCGAGGCCACCGTCGAAGCCCTGTCCGACCGCGGCGAACCGCCACACGTCCTTCAGGTAGAGATCACCCAGCATCACGGCCCGCTCGGTGGAGAACTCCGAGCCGTCGAAGGCGTACCGCGCCACTTCCTCGCCGCCGGCGACGATACGGACGTATCCGGGGGCGATCTGCGACATCTGACCGGCGCCGTCGAGCGTCGCGGTGAACGACAGCTTCTGGATCTGCGACGGGATCTGATCGAGCGTGACCCGGAAGGACTCCGTGTCGCCCGACTGAGCGCCCAGGAGCTGAATGGCGTCCTCGGGGGACTTCGGCTGGTTGAAGAAGATGAAGTACCGGTCGTCCGAGAGCTGTTCGTCGGCGTCGAGCCCGAAGCAGCTGATGTCGAAGGTCAGCCCGGGTCCGGAGATCTGCACGCCTACGTACAGATCCGTGCCCGCGGTGAGATCACTGATCTTGGCCTTGTGGCCGCGTTGGAATTCCCTGGCCATGCGTAACGACCGTCCCCCATCCCGATGCAAGTACGTCGCGACAGGCTAACGGCAAACGAACGGCAAACTCGGACACGGGTGGAGGTCGGTACAGATCCGGTACGAAATCCCGCTCGGAGCGGCGGTCAATCCCCGCGGGCATCCGGCAGGTGCGGCAGCCGGTCGGCGGCGACTACGCCTTCGAGGTAGCCGCGGGCCCGCTCGGTGCGCGGATACGCCTCCAGCAACCGCCAGAAACGCGGCCCGTGTCCGGGCACGAGCAGATGCGCGAGCTCGTGGAGAAGGACGTAGTCGACGACGTATTCGGGCATGCCCTGCAGCCGGTGCGACAGGCGGATGCTGCCCTCGGAGGGGGTGCACGAGCCCCAGCGCGTGTTCTGGTTGGTGACCCAGCGTACCGAGTTCGGCCGGGCGCGGCCGTCGAAGTACTGGGCGGACAACCGCTCGGCGCGCTCGGCCAGCTCGTCGTCGCCGAGGACCCGTTTGCTCTCCTGGGCGGCCAGTTTGTCGAGCATGACGCTCACCCAGCGTTGCTCCTCCGCCTCGGACATCCGGGCAGGGATGAGTACGACGGTGCGATCGCCCTCGCGGTATGCGGAGACCGTCCTGCGTCGACGGGCGCTCCTGCGGACCTCGATCGCGCTCGTCCCCGAGCCGCTGGGCGGCTGGCTCGTCGTGCTGCGCTGTGGCGTTCCGGCGCGGTGCAGTGGGTCGGCGGACACGCCCCGACGTTACCCGCTGCACACGGGGGAAGTCCCGACTCCGGGACGGTTCGCTTCCGATCCCCCACCATGCGTTTGATTTGTACGACGAATACCCCCCACCTGTGGACAACTTTCGGCACGCAGTGACGAAGTCCGGGCATGCTGGCAGCGCCGGCGAAGCTGCGACCGACCATCGCCCTGGCTCCACCGGCGGACGGGGATGTTCTACGAGGGCTACGGGGGCCTGTCATGCAAGCAATGGTTCCGCTCGTGAAGCCCGCGCTGCGGCGCGGCTGGCGCGATCTCAACACCGTGCAGTTCGGGATGACTCCGGCGCACGCGATGACACTGGGTCCGATGGACACGGCGACGGGCAGTTTCCTCGACCTGCTCAACGGCACACGCGGGGTCGAACTCCTGCGGCAAGAGGGCCACCGTATGGACCTGCCGGAGGGGCATGTCGACGCGCTGGTGCAGCGACTGGCCCGGGCCGGGCTCGTCGACGACGCCAGGGGCGGTGGTCCGGACGCCGACGCGCTGCGTGGAAAGAAGGAGGTGCTCGACCGGCTGCGCCCCGATCTGGCCTCGCTGTCCCTGATCACGTCCGAACCGGGTGACGCGCTCGGACTCCTGGCCGCCCGCCGCTCACTGCGCGTGCAGATCAGAGGCGCCGGCCGGGTGGGCGCGGTCCTGGCCTCGCTGCTGTCGGGGGCGGGAGTCGGCGAGGTCGACGTGTGCGACGGCGGCCGCGTCGAGCCGTGGGATGTCACCCCGGGCGGGTTGCCCGCCGAGTCCGTCGGCGACCGCAGGGACGAGGCCGCCCGACGGGCCGTACGCCGGGCGGCACCGGACCGCCCGCCGCGCCGCGGCAGCCGGGCATCGTCCGAGGAGGACGACTCCGGCTTCTCCCTGGTGATCCTCACCCCACGGGACGACGTCGACGTGTACGCACCCGCCCCGTCCACCGCCGAACCCCTCGTCCACTCCGGCACACCTCATCTGTACGCCGGCGTCGTGGAGGCGACCGGAGTGGTCGGTCCCCTTGTACTGCCCGGCGAGACGGCCTGTGCCGGTTGTCTGCACGAGGCGCGCACCGACCGGGACCAGGCCTGGCCGCGGCTCGTCGCCCAGTGGCGCTCGGGCAGGCCGCGCCCGGTCCGGGCCTGCGACCTCACACTGGCCACGACCGTCGCAGGGCTGGCGGCCGCACATGCGCTCGCCTTCCTGGACGGCCAGGTCCCGTCGAGCGCCGGCGCCCGCTGGGAGGTCTCCCTGCCCGGCCTCCACTGGCACGCGCGGCCGGTCTGGGCGCATCCCGCATGCGCGTGCGGCGCCGCGGAGAAAGGTGTGGAAAAAGGTAAGGAGGAACACACCTCCAAGGACGAGGAGTCGCACGAGACAATGGCAGAGCAACGGCCGTCGGAGTTACGCCGTAAGGCGGACGCGGCACGGCCGGCAGGGACCAGGAGGGCGCATGTCTGATCTTCCCCGCAAGGCGGTCACCCGCACCGCCAAGCTCGCCGCGCTTCCGCTCGGTTTCGCCGGGCGGGCCACTTGGGGACTGGGCAAGCGGATCGTGGGCGAGTCCGCGGAGATCGTCGGGCGCGAGTTGCAACAGCGCACGGCGGAGCAGCTCTTCAAGGTGCTCGGCGAGCTCAAGGGCGGCGCCATGAAGTTCGGCCAGGCCCTGTCCGTCTTCGAGTCGGCGCTCCCCGAGGAGGTCGCCGGCCCCTACCGGGCGGCGCTGACGAAACTGCAGGAGGCGGCGCCCCCGATGCCGACCCGCACCGTGCACACGGTGCTGGAGCAGCGCCTCGGCGCGGACTGGCAGGACCTGTTCCTCGAGTTCGAGGACAAACCCTCCGCGGCCGCGTCGATCGGCCAGGTGCACCGGGGCGTGTGGCACGACGGTCGTGAGGTGGCGGTCAAGGTCCAGTACCCGGGTGCCGGCGAGGCCCTGCTGTCCGACCTGACCCAATTGGGGCGTTTCGCCCGCCTGTTGGGGCCTCTCGTTCCCGGCATCGACATCAAGCCCCTCATCGCGGAGCTGCGCGACCGGGTCTCGGAGGAACTCGACTACGGCCTGGAGGCGCAGGCGCAGCGGGCTCACGCCGAGGAGTTCACGGACGACCCGGACGTCGTGGTGCCGGACGTGGTTCACCAGTGCGACCAGGTCCTGGTCTCGGAATGGATGGACGGCGTCCCGCTGTCGGAGGTGATCTCCGACGGGACCCAGGAGCAGCGCGACCGCGCCGGCCAACTCCTCGCCCGCTTCCTCTTCTCCGGGCCCGCCCGCACCGGTCTCCTGCACGCCGACCCGCACCCGGGCAACTTCCGGCTGCTGCCCGGCAGCCCGGACGGCAAGGACGACTGGCGTCTGGGCGTCCTGGACTTCGGCACGGTCGACCGGCTCCCGGGGGGCCTGCCGACCCCCATCGGCACCTCCCTGCGCATGACCCTCGACGGCGAGGCGGAGGCCGTCTACGAACTCCTCTGCGTGGAGGGCTTCGTCAAGGAGTCCATAGCACTGGACCCCGACGCCGTCCTCGACTACCTCCTGCCGATCATCGAACCGGCGCAGGTCGAGGAGTTCACCTTCACCCGCGGCTGGATGCGCAGTCAGGCCGCCCGCATCGGCGACCCCCGCGGCCCCGCCTACCAACTGGGCAAACAGCTCAACCTGCCCCCGGCGTACCTGCTCATCCACCGGGTGACCCTGAGCACGATCGGGGTCCTGTGTCAGCTGGGCTCGACGGTGCGCCTGCGTGAGGAGCTGGAGGAGTGGCTGCCGGGATTCATACCGGAGGAGGACTTGGAGGAGGAACCGGCGGCCCAGGCCTGAGGTTCCTCGCGCGTCTCACCACCAGGCCGAGTCCAACCGCCCCTCGATCGCCCTGAGGTTCTCCCGGGAGCAGGTGTCGCAGAAGTACTGACGGACGCCGTTCTCCAGGGAGCAGGTCCAGGTGGGCTGCGGGTCCTCGCCCTGCGTGCCGCAGCGGGCGCACACGAGGGGCCGGTGCTCCTTTGCGGAGCCGCCGTTGTCACTGCCTCCGGGAAGACTCGTCACCCGGCGACGATATCGCCATGGCCGGGGCATCTGTGGGCACAACGCACCGCGGGGGCCGGTCCGTTCGGACGGACCGGCCCCCGCGGGGAGAGCTACCGCCTCCCTGATCGGGAGGCCACCGCTTCTGGTGTGGTCGGGTTACTGCATGACCGCCATGGCGAGCGCCCGGCGAGCACGCATCGACGCGCGCTCGGCACGGCGCTGCATCCGGCGAGCGGTCACCAGGCGCACGGCCCGGCGTTCCTGCTCGGCCTCATGCAGTCGGTCGTGCATATGCGCACGAGCCAGGGCTTCTGGTTGGAGTTGCATCTCTCGGGTCCTGTTCTGACGCGAGTCGTTCGCGCCGGTGGTGGTGAAGTCTGGGATCGCGGAGCCTGCGGGCTCGCTGGTGGACGGCTTCATCGGGGCCTGCTTCTTGGGGTCGTTCGTGAGGGGGCGGTCGATCGTTCCTAGGGTGTTCATGCCATGACCGGGTTCTTGCGCGGGCGGCCACGCGGCCGCTTCCGGGCGACGACGACACCCTGGACGAACAGCTCGCCACCCCAGACGCCCCAGGGCTCACGCCGCTCCTTGGCGCCGGCGAGGCAGGCCTCGACCAGCGGGCAGGTGCGGCAGAGGGACTTGGCGTACTCGACGTCCGCCGGCGTCTCGGCGAAGAAGACCTCCGGGTCGTACGAACGGCAGGGGACGGGTACGCCGAGGTTCTCGATGGCGTCGTCGAGCGCGGTGAGCGCAGTCAGCGGGGTCAAGGTGGAGTCCTCCGTGAGGCCGGGCGGGGGGATCGTTTCGGAAGGCGGTACGGACGTGGCGTGCGCTTCGAGTTGCACGGTTTCGTCTTCCTCGTCTGGTCGGTCCGGCCCTGTTGGGCCGGGTGTCGGCTGTTGTCCCGAGGCCCCTTCGCTCCGTCGTCCCCGTTTTGGGGAAAACAGAAGGGCCGCGGATCCCGGATGGGGTTCCGCGGCCCTGAAGGCGCCGGCCTGATCAATCAGGCTGGATCACTCCAGGGTTCTGGCCCACGGAAGGCCCACATCTGGTGGTGCTGCGTCGTCTGCTTCCGGCTACCGGCACCGGCCGCCGCAAAGGCATAGGTCTGCGCCTGTGCCGCTACTGCTTCCAGTGCCTTCGTCGGTCGCTCATTGCGCTCACGGTTGGGAAGACCCGCGAGAGACACGGAGGACGCCGGACGCACGGCAGGAATGCCGGACAGACCGGTGCCCAGGTTCGAAACGCCGAGCATGCACGCGGAGACGACCGAGCGATCGGTCAATTTGACGGAGCTGACAGAGCTGGTGTTGATGCTGATCACTGGAATCGCCTCCTCTCGGCGTCTCGGGGGACCGCGGGGTGAGCCGCAGTCCGACGGGTATGCAAGTACAGCACGGAATCGGGGCCTTCGAGAAGGCCTCCGTCCCCGTGGCTAAGAACCTATGGGGATTGCTGGGGCATGCGCAAACTATTTTTTCGACGAGTTCGCCTCAGTCCTCAACTTCTTCGCCCACTCCCTCCTGGCCTGCGCAGATGGCCAGAACATCGGCTCCGTAGCGGTTGAGCTTGCGGACCCCGACCCCGGGGATCCGCGCGAGCTCTCCCTCGTCGTCGGGGACGGCCTCGGCGATCGCCATCAGCGTCTTGTCGGTGAAGACACAGAAGGCGGGCTGTCCGCTGCGCTGCGCCTGGACCGCGCGCCAGTCGCGCAGCCGCTCGTACAGCCCCTCGTCCATGTCGGAGGGACAGTCCTCGCAGCGCATGAGTTTCATCTCGCCTGCGTCGGTGAGCGTGCGCCCGCAGACCCGGCAGCGGGCCGGCGTGCGCTGCGTCCGTCTGGGCACGGCGCCCACCGGGGTCGTGAAGCCCCGCTCGACGCCCCCGGGGCCGCCCGCGGCGGCACGTCCGGCCGTCGCGGTCGAGCCGGGGCGCAGTCCGTCGAGGAAGCGGCTGGGGCGACGGTTCGGGCGGCCGCCGGGCGAGCGGGAGAGCGACCAGGAGACATGAAGGTGTTGCCGGGCCCGGGTGACACCGACGTAGAGGAGACGGCGCTCCTCCTCGATCTGCTCGTCGGTCTTTGCGTAGGTGATCGGCATCATGCCCTCGGCGACACCGACCAGGAAGACGACGTCCCACTCCAGGCCCTTGGCCGAGTGCAGGGAGGCGAGGGTGACGCCCTCGACGGTCGGGGCGTGCTGGGCGTTCGCCCGCTCGTCGAGTTCGGCGACGAGGTCGCTCAGGGTGGCGCCGGATCTGGCGGCGGCGAAGTCCTGCGCGAGGTTCACCAGAGCGGCGAGCGACTCCCAGCGTTCTCTGACGGCGCCGGAACCGGCCGGGGGCACGGAGGTCCAGCCCTCCCCCGACAGCACGGCACGCACCTGGGAGGGCAGGTCGACGACATCGTCGAGGAGAGAGTCGTTGCCGCCGAAACGGGCTGCGGCGCGCAGGGCGATGCCGGCCTTGCGCACCTCCGGACGGTCGAAGAACCGCTCGGCGCCACGCAGCTGGTAGGACACTCCCACGTCGGCGAGGGCCTGTTCGTAGGTCTCGGACTGGGAGTTCGTGCGGAACAGGATGGCGATCTCGCTGGCCCGGACGCCGGAGGCGATGAGCTCACGGATGCGGCGGGCGGCGCCCTCGGCCTCGGCGGGTTCGTCGCTGTATTCGGTGTAGACGGGCTCGGGCCCCGGCCGGCGCTGCGAGATCAGCTCCAGTCGGTGGTCGGCGGCGCGGCCCCGGGCCTGGGCGAGCAGGCCGTTGGCGAGGTGGACGACCTGAGGGGTGGAGCGGTAGTCGCGGACCAGCTTGACGACGGTGGCACCGGGGTGGCGGGTGCGGAAGTCGAGCAGGTGGTCGGGAGTTGCTCCCGTGAAGGAGTAGATCGTCTGGCTGGCGTCGCCGACGACACACAGGTTTTCCCGCTCGCCGAGCCACAGCTCCAGCAGGCGCTGCTGGAGGGGGCTGACGTCCTGGTACTCGTCAACCACGAAGTGCTGGTACTGGGAGCGGACCTGCTCGGCGATGTCGCGCCGGTCCTGGAGGACGGCGACGGTCAGCAGCAGGACGTCCTCGAAGTCGATGACGGCACGATCGCGCTTGAGGTCCTCGTAGGCGGCGTAGAGCTGGGCGATCTCGGCCGGGGCCCGGGGGGTCTCGCGGCCGGCCTTGGCGGCCGCGAGGGCGTAGTCGGAGGGGACGGTCTGGGTGACCTTGGACCATTCGATCTCGCCGGTGACGTCCCGCAGCTCGCCCCGGTCGAGGCGGATGCGGCAGGCGGCGGCCGCGTCGGAGACGAGCTGGATCTTGCGGTCGACGAGCCGGGGCATGGAGCCGCCGACCGCTTTCGGCCAGAAGTACTGGAGCTGGCGCAGGGCGGCCGAGTGGAAGGTGCGGGCCTGGACGCCGCCCGCGCCGAGCTGGCGCAGCCGGCCGCGCATCTCGCCCGCGGCACGGTTGGTGAAGGTGACGGCCAGCACGGTGGAGGGCTGCAGGATGCCGGCCCGCACGCCGTAGGCGATGCGGTGGGTGATCGCCCGGGTCTTGCCCGTGCCGGCGCCCGCCAGCACGCACACCGGACCGTGCAGGGCGGTGGCCACCTCGCGCTGCTCGGGGTCGAGCCCTTCGAGTACCGCGTCGGGCGAGGCCGGTGTCTGCGGGAAGAGCGTGGAGTGCGTTGCTGCTGTCACATGGCCATGCTGCCAGGTCGGCGGAGACGGGTGAGGCCGTTGTCCACAGGCAGGCCATCGCAGTCGTACTAATGCGGCAGGCGTCACGTCCGACCGCATACCCCCCGCGGGAATGGCGGCCGTGTCGCGTACGTTCCTCTCACTGCGAGAACAATCCGCCGAGCTGCCGAGGAGCGCGCGAGACATGCAGGGCACCGTGACGATGTACAGCACCACGTGGTGCGGTTACTGCCAGCGGCTGAAGAAGCAGCTGGACCGCGAGGGCATCGCGTACACCGAGATCAACATCGAGCAGGACCCCGCGTCCGCGGCGTTCGTCGAGAAGGCGAACGGCGGAAACCAGACGGTTCCGACCGTGCTGTTCCCCGACGGCTCGACGCTCACGAACCCTTCGCTGGCTCAGGTCAAACAGAAGGTCGGCGCCTAAGCGCTCCGCTGGTCCACGGAAGGCGGTCCCCGAGATGCACTCAGGGACCGCTTTCGTATGAGTCGCCCCACACCATCGAGTAGCGCCACGGCAACCGGCGCCGGAAGCGGCAGCCGGGCAACAGTCGGTGGGCAGCCCGCCGGACCTCGCAGCAGCGCCGGCAGTCGGACCGTGCGGCCGGCCGCGTCCCGAGCGGTCCACACCCGTCACGGACGCGGCCTTATGCGCAAGGCAGGCACGGATCGGTCATGTGCGCCCCGGGTCGGCTCAGACGAAGGTCCTCGTCGGCAGCGGCTTGCCGTACCAGAGCTCGATCAGGCGGGCCGCGATCGAGATGCCGTAGGGCGGGAGCACCTCACCGGATTCGAACGCGGCGCCCAGTTCGTCGCGGGAGAACCAGCGGGCCTCGTGGATCTCGTCGCCGTCGACGTTGACCTCGGTGGAGGTGGCGCGGGCCATGAAGCCGAGCATGAGGCTGGACGGGAACGGCCAGGGCTGGCTGGCGACGTACTCGACCTGGCCGACGGTGATACCGGCCTCCTCGAAGACCTCGCGGCGCACCGTCTGCTCGATGGACTCGCCGGGCTCGACGAAGCCGGCGAGCGTCGAGAAGCGTCCCTCGGGCCAGTGGACCTGCCGGCCGAGCAGGATGCGGTCGTCGTCGTCGGTGACGGCCATGATCACGGCGGGGTCGGTACGCGGGTAGTGCTCTCCGCCACAGGCCGAGCAGCGGCGGATGTGACCGGCCGCGGCGATGACCGTGCGCTCGCCGCAGCGGGAGCAGAAGCGGTGGGTGCGCTGCCAGTTCTCCAGGCCTACGGCGTGCACCATCAGGCCCACGTCTCGGGGTGACAGCAGCAGACCGGCCTCGCGCAGGCCGGCCGGGCGCGCGGACTGGTCGATACGGCCGGGCAGCGCGTCCTTCTGGAGGGCGAAGTAGCTGACGCCGTCCTCGTCGGTCCCCAGGAAGTAGCGGTGTGCCTCGGTCAGCGGGGCCTCGAAGGAGGGGGTCATGACGAGTTCGGTGCTGCCGTCCGCCGTCTCGTCGATGAGGACCTGGCCGCCGGAGACCACGAAGCAGCGGGTCGTGGGGTGGCTCCACGCCGCCGCCAGCCAGGCCTCGTCGAGCCGGTGGTGGGCGGCGCGGTCGATGCCGCTCGGGGCGGTGAGCGAGATCGGTCGGTCGGCGGTGTGGTCGGTCCAGGTGGTCACGAGTGCTTCCAACTCCCCCGGTGCAGCGGATTGTTTCGGCGGGCGGTTCGGTGGGACGTACGGCGGGAGACGACGGGGTCCGGTGGAGGTTCGCAGTGCGGGACGGCCTTTCCAGTGTGCCCCGCGCGCGATGGCGCTCCGGACGACACGGGTCGATCAGGGCTCATGGCGCCAGTGCTCGGCCAGGTCGCCCCACAGGTACGCGGTGGTCTCGACGCCCTTGAGGAGCAGATCGAGCTCGACCTTCTCGTTCGGAGCGTGCCAGCCGTCGGACGGGACGGAGATGCCGAGGAACAGCACGGGTGCGCCGAGGACTTCCTGGAGGTCAGCGGCCGGTCCCGAGCCGCCCTCACGTGTGAAGCGGACCGGCTTGTCGAAGGCGCGGCCCATGGCGCGGGCGACGGACTGCAGGGCCGGGTGGTCCAGCGGTGTCAGGCAAGGGCGCGTGGCCGCGCCGAACGTGATCTCCTGCCGGATCCCCGCGGGCACCTGCTCGGCGGCCCAGGCCCGCACGGCCTTCTCGATGTGGCCGGGCTCCTGGCCCGCGACCAGCCGGAAGGAGAGCTTCACCATGGCGGAGGACGGGATGATCGTCTTGCTGCCCGGGCCCTGGTAACCGCCGCCGATGCCGTTCACCTCGGCGGTGGGGCGGGCCCAGATGCGCTCCAGGGTGGTGTGCCCGTCCTCGCCCTGGGTGGCGTGCGACTTGGCGGTGTGCAGCCACTGCTGCTCGTCGAAGGGCAGCTCGGCGAAGAGTTCGCGCTCGCGGTCGGTGAGCTCGACGATGCCGTCGTAGAAGCCCGGGACCGCCACGCGTGCGTGCTCGTCGTGCAGGGCGGCGACGAGGCGGGCGGCGGCCGTGGCCGGGTTGGGGACGGCGCCGCCGAAGGAGCCGGAGTGGATGTCCTGGTCGGGGCCGTACAGCCGGATCTCGCACTCGGCGAGGCCACGCATGCCGGTGCACACGGTGGGGATGTCCTCGGACCACATGCCGGTGTCGGAGACGATCACGGCGTCGGCGGCGAGCCTGTTCGCGTGTTCCTCGACGAGGGCACGGAAGTGCGGAGAGCCGGACTCCTCCTCGCCCTCGATCAACAGCTTCAAGTTGACGGCGGGCGCGGTCCGGCCGGTGGCGGCGAGGTGGGCGCGGACGCCGAGTGTGTGGAAGAAGACCTGGCCCTTGTCGTCGGCCGCCCCGCGCGCGTAGAGGCGGTTGTCGCGGACGACGGGCTCGAAGGGCTCACTGTCCCAGCCGTCCTCGCGGGCGGCGGGCTGCACGTCGTGGTGGCCGTAGACGAGAACCGTGGGCGCCTCGGGGTCCTCGGCGGGCCACTCGGCGAAGACGGCGGGTGCGCCCGGTGTCTCCCAGACCTCGGTCGTGGGAAAGCCGGTCTCCCTGAGCTTGGCGGCGAGCCAGTCCGCGCTGCGTCTCACGTCGGGGCCGTGGTCGGGCTGGGCCGAGACGGACGGGATGCGCAGCCACTCGGCGAGATCGTCCAGGAAGGCGGCGCGGTGCTGTTCGACGTACGTACGGACGGCGCTGACGGCACTGTCAACGGTATGGCTCATGGTCAAGAGCCTATCGGCCCGCACCGACATCCTCGTTGGGCGGTTCCTCACAGTTTGCTTGCACGGAACCGTTTGCCTGCCCGGTCGGCTCCTCCATCAACAGCCGCTCCAGCGCCGCCCGGTCCGGCAGGGCGTCGGGCCGTACGACTTCGCCACTGCGGACGAACACGAACGCGGCAGTGACCGATTCCACAGGCACACCCTGCTGCTCGGCCCAGGCCAGCCGGTAGACGGCGAGCTGGAGCGGGTCGGCGCTGCGGGTACGGCTGGTCTTCCAGTCGACGATCTCGTAGGTCGCCGCGCCCCCGTCGGTCGCCTTGTAGACGGCGTCGATACGGCCCCGGACCACTCGGCCGGCGATCGCGAGCTGGAAGGGGGCCTCCACGCGGTGGGGCGTGCGGTGGGCGTACTCGGTGCGCTCGAAGGCGTCCTTGAGGGCTTCGAGGTCGCGTTCGTCGGCGATCTCGGCCTCGCTGCCGGGCAGCTCCTCCGGTTCCAGCATGGGCAGCGTCAGCTCTTCGAAGCGGGCCTCGACCCAGGCGTGGAAGCGGGTGCCCCGGCGGGCGGCGGGTTGTGGGGGGCGCGGCATGGGGCGCGCGAGTTCCTGCGCGAATCCGTCCGGGTCGGCGGCCAGGTGCAGCAGTTGGGTGGCGGTGAGCGACGCGGGCAGGGGTACGTCCGTGACGGCCTCCCGGGCGCGCAGGAGCTCCCCGGTGAGGGCGTCGAGGTCGCGGTCCCAGGAGGCGATGGCGCGGGCCTCCTCCGGGGTGAGGCGGGTGTGGGAGGGCTCGGGCTCCGGGGCGTGGGGGTGCGCGCCCGCCGGCTCCGGCTCCGTGGGATGGGTGCGCGGGCCCTCTGCCGTGTCGGGGTGCCCGTCGGTGTCCGGGGCGGTCGCCTGGTGCGGGACGGCCGCCTGGTGCGGGACGGTCGGGCGGTCCGCTGTCCAGGCGTCCCAGTCGTCGGAGTCCTCCGGGAAGGCCTCGTCCTCCTCAGAGGGTTCTTCGTCGAAGTCGAAGGGGGGCTCTTCGTCGTCCGGCGGCGCGGGCCAGTCCGGGTCGTCGTAGGTGTCCGGGTCGTGCGTGGCCGCGGGGTGGCCGTCCGTGTGGGAGGCGAGGTCCTCCAGGTGGGCGAGGACCGTCTCGGCGGCCGCTCGGCGGCGGGCCACGGCCGTGTCGTCCAGGGGCAGGGGCCACACCTGGTCGGCGGTCGCCCGGTTCAGGGCCGGGTTCTCCTCGCCCTCGGCGGGCTCGTCCGCCCAGGCCTCGATCTCGCCGTGCCCGGCTGCGGAGTGGTCGTACAGGGCCTGCAGGAAGTCGGACGGTCCGCGGGGCTTCTTCTGGCTGGGGCCCCACCAGTGGCCGGAGCCGAGGAGCAGGGAGCGGGGGCGGGTGAAGGTGACGTAGCCGAGGCGGAGTTCCTCGGTGTGCTGGTGGTCCTTCATGGCTTCCTGGAAGGACCTCAGGCCGCGCGAGTCCCAGGATTCGACGTCGGGGAGGGTGTCGGTGTCGCCGCGCAGTTCGTGCGGCAGCACCTTGCCCTGGGCGGTCCACTTCTCGCGGCCCTGGGTACTGGGGAAGGTGCCGGTGACCAGTCCGGGGACGGCCACGACGTCCCACTCCAGGCCCTTGGACTTGTGCGCGGTGAGCACCTTGACGGTGTTCTCGCCGCCGGGGAGGGCATTGTCGAGGCCCTTCTCGTACTGGGCGGCGGTGCGCAGGAAGCCGAGGAAGGCGAGCAGGGTCGCCTCGCCGTCGCCGGCGGCGAACGAGGCGGCGATGTCCAGGAAGTTGGACAGGGTTTCGCGGCGGCGGGCGGCCAGGGCGTGCGGGGACGCCGACAGTTCGACCTCCAGGCCGGTGACGGCCAGGACGCGGTGCAGGACGTCCATCAGCGGGTCGGCCAGCGAACGGCGCAGGTCGCGCAGTTCGGTGGCCAGGCGCGCGAACCGCACGCGCGCGTCCGGCGAGAAGGGCAGCCCGTCGTCGTCCCCGCCGCCGTCCAGCGGGGTCTCGAGAAACGTGTCGAGGGCGTCCGCGAGCGATATCACCTCGGACGGGTCGACCCCCTCGACGGCCTCGGCGAGCCGGCGGTCCGGGTCGTCGTCGCCGTCCACGCGCGCGTAGGTCACGAGGCGCCGGGCGCGCCGCCCCAGGAGAGCGAGGTCGCGCGGGCCGATACGCCAGCGGGGGCCGGTCAGCAGCCGGACGAGGGAGGCGTTGGCGCCGGGGTCCTGGAGGACCTCGCAGACGGCGACGAGGTCGGCCACCTCGGGGAGGTGCAGCAGGCCGGAGAGGCCCACCACCTCCACCGGTACGTCCCGTGCGACGAGCGCGCCCTGGATCTCGGCGAAGTCGGTGGCCGTACGGCACAGGACGGCGATCTCACCGGGCGCCTTGCCCGTGTTCACCAGATGCGCGATCGAGTCGGCGAGCCAGTCGATCTCCTCGGCGTGCGTGTACAGAAGCGCGCAGCGGACCATGCCGTCGCGTTCGGCGCCGGGAGCCGGGCGGAGGGCCTCCACGCCCGCGTGCATGGCGCGCAGGGGCTCCGCGAGACCGTTGGCGAGGTCGAGGAGGCGGCCGCCGCTGCGGCGGTTCTCGCTGAGCGCCTGGCGGGTGGCGGGGCGGCCGTCGGGGTGGGCGAAGTGCTCGGGGAAGTCGTCGAGGTTGGCCACGGAGGCGCCGCGCCAGCCGTAGATCGCCTGGCAGGGGTCACCGACCGCGGTGACCGGATGCGCCGTGCCGCCGCCGAACAGGCCCGCCAGAAGGACCCGCTGGGCCACGGAGGTGTCCTGGTACTCGTCGAGGAGCACCACCCGGAACTCGTCGCGCAGGATGCCGCCCACTTCGGGGATCCGGGCGAGCTGGGCGGACAGGGCGATCTGGTCGCCGAAGTCGAGCAGATCACGGTCGCGCTTGGCGGCGCGGTAGCGGACGACCAGTTCGGCGAGTTCGCGGCGGGCGGCCGCCGCCTCGGGGACCTTGCGCAGGGCGTCGTTGGTGAGCTTGGCGCCCTCCAGGGTGCGCAACAGCTCGGCGTCGTACGCGCGCAGCTCCTCCGGCCGTACAAGGTGTTCGGCGAGCTCGGCGTCGAGGGTCAGGAGGTCGCTGACGAGGTCCGCGAAGGAGCGGGTCAGCGCCGGGTACGGGCCGGGGGCTTCGCGCAGCACGCGCGCGGCGAGCTGGTAGCGGGTGGCGTCGGCGAGCAGGCGGGAGGTCGGCTCCAGGCCGATGCGCAGGCCGTGGTCGGTCAGCAGGCGGCCCGCGAAGGCGTGGTACGTCGAGATCACCGGCTCGCCCGGCGGGTTGTCCGGGTCGATGACGTCGGGGTCGGTGACGCCCGCCTTGATCAGCGCCTTGCGGACGCGCTCGGCGAGTTCACCGGCGGCCTTGTTGGTGAAGGTGAGGCCGAGCACCTGTTCGGGAGCGACCTGGCCGGTGCCGACCAGCCACACCACGCGGGCCGCCATCACCGTCGTCTTGCCCGACCCGGCACCGGCCACGATCACCTGCGGGGCGGGCGGCGCGATGATGCAGGCCGTCTGCTCCGGGGTGAAGGGGATGCCGAGTAGCTCCTTGAGCTGATCGGGATCGGTGATACGGGCGGGCATGTCGGAGAGGCTAGCGGCGCGCACTGACAGTGGAGGACGAATCGCCCCTCGGGCCGGGAGAAGCACAGGTCAGCACGCGTGGTGCGACCGATCACACCAGTGCGCTCTCACTCCACCACATGACGTCCCTCGGGCTGCGCGCCGCACGAGGCCCGGAACGCGCAGTGGGTGCAGTGCTGGCCCGCGCTCGGCGTGAACCGTTCGTCGAGGACCTTGCCCGCCGCCGTGGCCAGCAGGTCGCCGACCCACTCCCCTGCCGCCCCTTCAAGGGCTTCCTGGGCCTGCACCTTGGGCAGCGTCTCGCCGCCGTCGCGCTTGGGGGCGCCCTGGCGCAGCTGGACGAGTTCGGCGCCGCCCGGTTCGGGGCGTACGCCGTCGAAGGCCTCGTCGACGGCGCCCTCGCGGACGGCGAGCTGGTAGACGGCGAGCTGCGGGTGGTGCTCCACCTCGGCAGCGCTCACGGCCTGCTTGCCGGTCTTGAAGTCGACGACGTAGGCGCGCCCCTCGACGTCGGCCTCCACGCGGTCCATCTGGCCGCGGATGCGCACCTCGACGTCGCCCGCTTCGAGGGTGACGTCGAAGTCGTGCTCGCTGGCCACCGGAGTTCGCCCCGTGCGGTCCATGACGTGCCACTTCAGGAAGCGTTCGAGCGCCGCGCGCGCGTTCTCCTTCTCCTGCGCCGACTTCCACGGCGCGTCGAAGGCGAGCGCGTTCCACACGGAGTCGAGGCGCTCCATGAGGACGGCGAGGTCGGCCGGGGTGTGTCCGGAGGCGACCTCGTCGGCGAGGACGTGGACGACGTTCCCGAAGCCCTGGGCGACCGTGGCGGGTGCGTCGGCTTTCACCTCGCGGCCCAGGAACCACTGCAGGGCGCAGGTGTTGGCGAGCTGGTCGAGGGCGCTGCCGGAGAGCACGACGGGCTGGTCGCGGTCTCGCAGCGGCACCTTGCTCTCGGTCGGCTCGAACATGCCCCACCAGCGGTAGGGGTGTGCGGACGGCACCAGCGGGCGGCCGTCCTCGTCGGCGAGCGCGGCGAGCCGGGCCAGTCGGCGGGCAGCGGCCTCCCTGAGCGTGTCGGAGACGCGCGGGTCGACCGTCGTGGCGCGGAGTTCGGCGACCAGGGCGGCGACGGACAGCGGGCGGCGCGGGCGGCCCGTGACGTCCCTGGGTTCGACGCCGAGTTCGGTGAGGAAGCGGGAGGGCTGGTCGCCGTCGTCCGCGGGCGCCTTGACCGCTGTGACGACGAGACGTTCACGCGCACGCGTGGCGGCCACGTAGAACAGCCGGCGCTCCTCGGCGAGCAGGGCTCCCGGGGTGAGCGGTTCGGCGAGTCCGTCGCGGCCGATGCGGTCGGCCTCCAGGAGGGAGCCACGGCGGCGCAGGTCCGGCCACAGGCCCTCCTGAACGCCCGCGACGACGACCAGGCGCCACTCCAGACCCTTGGAACGGTGCACTGTCATCAGGCGGACGGCGTCGGGGCGGACGGCACGCCGCGTGAGGGTGTCGGCGGCGATGTCCTCGGCGTCGACCTCCTCCAGGAAGTTGAGCGTGCCGCGGCCGCCGGTGCGCTCCTCCGCGCGGGCGGCGGTGGCGAACAGCGCGCACACGGCGTCGAGGTCGCGGTCCGCGTTGCGCCCCGCCGCGCCGCCGCGCCGGGCGGCCCGCTCCAGGCGCGCGGGCCACGGCGTGCCCTCCCACAGGTCCCAGAGCGCCTCCTCGGCGCTGCCGCCGCCCGCGAGGCGCTCACGAGCCTTCCTGAGCAGCGCGCCGAGGCGCTGGGCGCCACGCGCGTACGTGGGGTCGTGCGCGACCAGGCGCTCGGGCTCGGCCAACGCCCGCGCGAGCAACTCGTCCGAGGGCGGCGGCAGGGCGTTGCCCGCGGCCCGTTCCTCGTCGCGCAGGGCGCGGCCCAGGCGACGGAGATCCGCGGCGTCCATGCTCGCGAGGGGGGAGGCGAGGAGGGTGAGGGCGGTTTCGGTGTCGAGCCAGGCGGTGTCCGCCCCCGGTTCCGCAGCGGGAGCCGCCGCCTCCGCCATGGCCACCGCCCGCAGCGCCGACAGCAGTGGCGCCACCGCCGGTTCGTGTCGCAGCGGCAGGTCGTCGCCGTCGATGTCGAGGGGCACCCCCGCCGCCGTAAGAGCTCGACGGACCGTCGGGATCGTGCGCGACCCGGCACGCACCAGGACAGCCATCTCGCCCCATGGAACACCGTCCTCCAGATGCGCCCGGCGCAGGATGTCGGCGATGTTGTCCAGCTCGGTGCCGGGCGTCGGGTACGTGTACGCCTCGACGCGCCCCCCGTCCCGCACCGGGGCAAGTTCGCGATGGGCGCGCACCTTCTCCGCCGGCAGGCGGGTCAGCGGCATGCGCTGGGTGACCAGCCGCGTGGCGGCCAGCAGGGCGGCACCGGAGCGGCGGGAGGTCCGCAGCACGTCGACGGGTGCCGGGCGGCCGTCCGCGCGCGGGAAGGCGTACGGGAAGTCGAGGATGCCGTTCACGTCCGCGCCGCGGAACGCGTAGATCGACTGGTCGGGGTCACCGAAGGCGACGAGCGTGCGGCCTCCGCCGGCGAGGGCGTGCAGCAGCCGCACCTGGGCCGGATCGGTGTCCTGGTACTCGTCGACGAACACGGCGTCGTACTGCGCGGCCAGCCGCCGGGCGACCTCGGGGCGGCGGGCGAGGAGCACCGCGCGGTGGACCAGTTCGGCGTAGTCGAGCACGCCCTGCATGTCGAGCACGTCGAGGTACTCGGCGAGGAAGGCCGCCGCGGCACGCCAGTCGGGGCGGCCGATCCGGCGGGCGAAGGCGTCCAGGGCGCCGGGGGCAAGGCCCAGTTCACGGCTGCGGGCGAGGACCGCGCGGACCTCGTCGGCGAAACCGCGGGTGGTCAGGCAGGCGCGCAGTTCGTCCGGCCAGCGCACATGCGCGAGACCGAGCCGCTCCAGGTCGGGCTGGCCCGCGAGCAGTTCGCGTACGGCGACGTCCTGCTCCGGGCCGGACAGCAGCCGCAGCGGCTCCACGAACAGGTCGCTGTCCTGGTGGGCGCGGACCAGGGCGTAGCAGAACGAGTGGAAGGTGGTCGCCTGTGGCGCGCGGGCGGCCCCTATGCGCAGCGCCATGCGGTCGCGCAGTTCCACGGCCGCCTTGCGGCTGAACGTCAGCACCAGCACGCGCGCGGGGTCACCGTCCCGGGCGATCCTGGCCGCCACGGACTCGACGAGCGTGGTGGTCTTTCCGGTGCCCGGACCTGCGAGGACGAGCAGCGGCCCGGTCCCGTGCTCAACCACGGCGCGCTGTGCGGCGTCCAAACGAGGGGGATCCACGCGGGCCGGCGGGGTACGCACCAGTCGGTAAGCGCCACGGTTCCCCTGCCGTACCTGAGGGTGCGACAGGCGCCTGGTGGAGGAAGAGGAGCTCACGTGGTTCGCCGGTCCTGGTGGGTGTGCGGGGTGAGGGGGACGCCTGCAGCCGACGCTACGCCGACGGGTGGAGCGGAAGCAGGGCTTCCCCTTCTTCCCTCATGGAACTCGCGACTCGTGCGTCTCTCGCTCCACGAACGTACGGCATGCCTCGGGCGTGCCCCGTTTCCCCCGTACGGGCCTCAGGGCGCCCCTGGACCCGTGCGATGGCGGAAGCTGTCAGGTGTGACCTTCCGCGCGTTCGCCGCCGTCCCATCGCGCCCGTTTCATGTCGAGGCGCGGCAGATGGTTCTCGGCGGCCCTGCTCGCCTCCTTCAGGGGCGTGCCTTCCGTGCGGTAGTGGCCGAGGGCCTCCAGTTCGTGGCCCGGGAGCAGCACTCCGTCCGCGCGGACGACACGCCACCACGAAACGGCTCCGCCGTACAGGGCCATGACCCGGCCGACCTGACGGGGGCCACCGTCCTCCAGCCACTCGGCGACGTCGCCGTACGTCATGACACGCCCCGGCGGAACGCGTTCGGCCACGTCGAGGACCCGCTCGGCGTACTCCGGCAGCGCGTCCGCGTACTCCGGGTGGGCGTCCTCCGGCAGGCTCTGCTCGCTCATCCGCCCCATCCTGCCCCACCCCACCGACAATGTGACGGGCTCGCGACCGTGCGTATCCCTCGCCCAGGGGCGGCGCTTCCGGCAGACTGTGCGCCCCCGCATGTGCACCCTGACGCCCCCGCGTGTCAGTGGGGCATGCCACCATCGTGCGGGCGGTGACTGGTGATACGAGATCAAGAAGAGACGATGAAGCAACAGGGTGCGCACCCGGAGGACGCGGAGAGCACCTCTGACGCTTCGTCGCGCCCGGACACCGCCGGCGCGGACGACACGACCGACGCCAAGACCGCCGGAGACACCGCGCAGACGCCCACGACGGGCATCGAGGACACCGACGCCGACGAGGTGCACATCGACGAGGTCGAGGGCGACGAACCGCTGCTCCCCGCGCGCGTGCACCGGCCCTCCGACCTGATGCGGCTGCTGGTCGGTGTGCTGGCCGTCGTCATACTGCTCGCGATCGCCGCGTTCGCGCACGGCACCACCTCGGGCCTCGAACAGGACATCAACAAGGGCACCGGTCAGGCGCCCGACCTGCTCATCAAGATCGCGGGACTGGCCTCCAGCATCGCGATTCTCCTGGTCCCGGTCGCGTTCGCGATCGAGCGGCTGATCAAGCGCGACGGGCTGCGCATCGCCGACGGTGTGCTCGCGGCCGTGTTGGCACACGGTGTGACGCTCGCCACCGACCTGTGGGTCGCCAAGGCCGCTCCGAACTCGATCCAGGAGGCGCTCACCCAGCCCTCCCCCGGTGACATCCACGCCCTCACCGACCCGGTGCACGGCTATCTGGCCCCTGTCATCGCGTACATGACTGCCGTCGGCATGTCGCGCAGGCCGCGTTGGCGCGCGGTGCTGTGGATCGTGCTGATGCTCGACGCGTTCTCGATGCTCGTCACCGGCTACACCACACCGTTCTCGATCATCCTCACGGTCCTGATCGGCTGGACGGTGGCCTACGGGACGCTCTACGCGGTCGGCTCACCCAACGTCCGTCCCACCGGGCGGAACCTGATGGCGGGCCTCAGGACCGTCGGTTTCCACCCGGTGAGCGCGGCCCGCGAGGAGGCGTCGGAGACCTCGGAGAACGGCGATCGCGGCCGGCGCTACTTCGTCACGCTGGAGGACGGTCCCCCGCTGGACGTGACGGTGGTCGACCGGGAACAGCAGGCACAGGGCTTCTTCTACCGTGCGTGGCGCAATCTGACGTTGCGCGGCTTCGCCACCCGCAGCAGTCTCCAGTCGCTGCGGCAGGCGCTGGAGCAGGAGGCGCTGCTCGCGTACGCGGCCATCGCGGCCGGCGCCAACGCGCCCAAGCTGATCGCGACCTCCGAGCTCGGCCCGGACGCCGTCATGCTCGTCTACGAGCACACCGGCGGGCGCACGCTGGACTCGCTGGCCGAGGGCGAGATCACGGACGAGCTGCTGCGCAACACCTGGCGCCAGGTGCAGTCACTGCAGTCGCGACGCATCGCGCACCGCAGGCTCGCCGGTGACGCGATCCTGGTGGATCGTTCCGGCATGGTGATCCTCACTGATCTGCGCGGCGGTGAGATCGCGGCCAGCCCACTGCTGCTGCGCATGGACGTCGCTCAGCTGGTGACCACACTGGGGCTGCGGGTGGGCGCCGAGCGCACGGTGGCCTCGGCGGTCAGCGTCCTCGGCCCCGACGCCGTGGCCGACTGTCTGCCGATGCTCCAGCCCATCGCGCTGACGCGCTCCACGCGCGCGACGCTGCGCAGACTCGCCCGGGAGCGGGCCCAGCGTGAGCGCGAGGCGGTCCTGGAGGCGTCCCGGCTGGCCAAGCAGGCCCGGCTGGAGGCCGCCGAGGAGGCCGCCGGTCCCGTCGTACTCGAAAAGCCGGACAAGAAGGCCGTACGCGCGGAGGCCAGGGCCGAGAAGCGGGCCATCGACGAGGCCATCGAGGAGGCGCGCGAGGAGGACCTGCTCACGCAGATCCGCCACGAGGTGCTGCTGATCCGGCCGCAGGCCCCGGTGGAGCCGGCCCGGCTGGAGCGGGTGCGGCCGCGCACGCTGTTGAGCTTCATCGCCGGCGCGATCGGCGCGTACTTCCTGCTGACGCAGCTCACGCACATCGAGTTCGGCCCGCTCATCGAGAACGCCGAGTGGGGCTGGGTCGCCGCCGCCGTGGCCTTCTCCGCGCTGAGCTATGTGGCGGCGGCGATGGCCCTGCTGGGCTTCGTCCCCGAGCGGGTGCCCTTCGTGCGGACGGTGGCGGCCCAGGTCGCCGGGTCGTTCGTGAAGATCGTCGCGCCGGCCGCGGTGGGTGGGGTCGCCCTCAACACGCGCTTCCTGCAGCGCGCGGGGGTGCGGCCCGGGCTCGCCGTGGCGAGTGTCGGCGCGTCGCAGCTGTTCGGCCTGGGCTGCCACATCCTGATGCTGCTGTCCTTCGGCTATCTGACCGGCACCGAGAAGACGCCGTCGCTGTCGCCGTCCCGGACGGTCATCGCCGGTCTGCTGACGGTCGCGGTACTCGTGCTCGTGGTGACCTCGGTGCCGTTCCTCAGGAAGTTCGTCGTCACGCGCGTGCGGTCGCTGTTCGCGGGTGTCGTGCCGCGCATGCTGGACGTGCTGCAGCGGCCGCAGAAGCTCGTCACCGGCATCGGCGGCATGCTGCTGCTGACCGCCTGCTTCGTGATGTGCCTGGACGCCTCGATCCGCGCGTTCGGCGACGAGACGACCTCGCTCAGCATCGCCAGCGTCGCCGTCGTCTTCCTCGCCGGCAACGCCCTGGGGTCCGCGGCCCCGACGCCGGGCGGTGTGGGCGCGGTGGAGGCGACTTTGACGGTCGGTCTGATCGCCGTGGGCCTGCCCAAGGAGGTCGCCGCGCCGGCCGTCCTGCTGTTCCGACTGCTGACGCTCTGGCTGCCGGTGCTGCCGGGCTGGCTGGCCTTCAACCACCTGTCCCGCAAGGGCGCGCTGTAGTACGACGCCCGTACGCGCGCGTACCTCGTACGGCTCGCGCCCCGAGCGCCCCACTGTGCGCCACCGCAGGATGGGATCATGCCGAACGCTCCTCGTCTGCGCGCCGCTGCCCTGACCGCCTCCGCCGCCCTTCTGCTGTCCTCCATGCTGGCGGGCTGCGGCGACGACGCCCAGGACGAGGACGTGTCGGCCCAGAAGCTGAGCTGGAAGGACTGTCCGGCACCGTCCCAGGCGGAGGGCGGCGGTGACGCCCCGTCACCCCTGCCGAACGGCGACGAGTGGCAGTGCGCCACCCTGAAGGCCCCCCTCGACTGGGACAAGCCCAAGGGCGACACGATCGGCCTCGCGCTGATCCGGGCGAAGGCGAGCGGCGACGAGAGCACGCGCATCGGTTCGCTCGTCTTCAACTTCGGCGGCCCCGGCGGATCGGGCGTCACCACGCTGCCCGCCTTCGGCGAGGACTACGCGAAACTGCGCACCCGCTACGACCTGGTGAGCTTCGACCCGCGCGGGGTCGGCCGCAGCGCCCCCGTCGAGTGCCTGAACGACCCGCAGCTCGACGCCTACTTCCAGCAGGACGCGACCCCCGACGACACGGCCGAGCGCACCGAGCTGCTGGACAACACCAAGGAGTTCAACGCGGCCTGCGAGGAGAACTCCAAGAAGATCCTGCCGCAGGTGCGCACCACCGACGCGGCTCGCGACATGGACCTGATGCGCCAGGTCCTCGGCGACGACAAACTGCACTACTTCGGTATCTCGTACGGCACCGAACTCGGCGGCGTGTACGCCCACTTGTTCCCCAAGAACGTGGGACGCGCGGTGTTCGACGCGGTCGTCGACCCGACGCAGACCTCGGAGCAGGGCTCGCTCGGGCAGGCCAAGGGCTTCCAGCTCGCGCTCGACAACTTCGCCGCGGACTGCACCTCGAAGACCGAGGACTGCCCGGTCGGCGACAGCGCGCAGGACGTCAAGGACCGCATCGCCAAGCTGCTCGCGGACCTCGACAAGAACCCGATCCCCGGCATCGGCCTGCGCAAGCTGACCCAGACCGCCGCGACCAACGGCATCGCGCAGTCGCTGTACTCGCAGGACTTCTGGGAGTACCTCACCGAGGGCCTGGAGCAGGCCTACGACGGTGACGGCAGGGTCCTGATGCTGCTGTCCGACTCGATGAACGGACGTGCCGAGAACGGCGAGTACAGCAACATCAGCGCGGCGAACATCTCCATCAACTGCGCCGACGACAAGCCCCGGTACACCGCCGCCGACGTCGAGCAGAAGCTGCCCGAGTTCCGCGCCGCCTCCCCCCTCTTCGGCGACTTCCTGGCCTGGTCCATGGTCGGCTGCACCGACTGGGCCGTGGCGGGCGCCGCCGACCATCCCGAAGTGAGCGCCTCCGGGGCGGCGCCGATCCTCGTCGTGGGCAACACCGGCGACCCCGCCACCCCGTACGAGGGCGCGCAGAAGATGGTGGACGCGCTGGGCAAGGGCGTCGGCGTCGAGCTGACGTACAAGGGGCAGGGGCACGGGGCGTACGACAGCAAGAACAAGTGCGTACAGGACGCGGTGAACGGCTATCTGCTGGACGGGAAGGTGCCTGCGGCGGGGACCGTCTGCTCGTAGCCCGCCCTCCACGGCAGCGAAAACCCGCAGGAAAACTCGCAGGTCACAGGGTTATCCACAGGCCCCGACGGGTGTCGCTTGATCGGCCTACCATGGCCAGACCGCCATCCGCTGCTCCGTGCGGACGGCTTGCGAGGGGGGAATGCTATGGCGCGTTTCGTACGGCGGACGGCACTGGCCGTCGCCGCCGCGCTGCTGGCGGCTGGCTGCAGCGGCGGCTCGTCCGGCGACGGCAAGGGCGGCGAGGCGAGCGGCACGGCGCGGCCCTCGGCAGGCTCTTCCACCACGACCGACGCGAAGGCGCTGCCCTCCTCCCTGACCTCGCAGAAGCTCGACTGGGGACGCTGCAAGGCCGCCCCGGACGCCTCCCCGCCCGGCAGCGACTGGCAGTGCGCGACGCTGAAGGTGCCGCTGGACTGGTCGAAGCCCGACGGAAGGACGATCGGCCTGGCACTGATCCGTTCCAAGGCCCGCGGCGACAACCGCATCGGCTCGCTCCTGTTCAACTTCGGCGGCCCCGGCGGCTCGGGCATCGCCACCATGCCCTCGTACGCGGCCAACACCTCCCTCCTGCGGGAGCGGTACGACCTGGTGAGCTGGGACCCGCGCGGGGTCGGCGCCAGCGAGGGTGTCCGCTGCCGCAGCGACAAGGCGCTCCAGACCGCCGAGGCGGTGGACGCCACCCCGGACACCCCCGCCGAGGAGCGGGCGTATCTCCAGGACGCGGCGTCCTTCGCGCGGGGCTGCGAGAAGGACGCCGGCGAGCTGCTGGCGCACGTCTCCACCACCGACACCGCACGCGACATGGACCTGATGCGCCAGGTCCTCGGCGACACCGAGCTGCACTACTTCGGCATCTCGTACGGCACCCAACTCGGCGGCGTCTACGCCCACTTGTTCCCGAAGAACGTGGGGCGGCTGGTCCTCGACGCGGTCGTCGACCCGAGTGCCGACGCGGTGGGCCACGCGGAGAACCAGGCCCGGGGTTTCCAACGTGCGCTGGACAACTACCTGAGCGCCACCGGCCAGGACCCCGAGCAGGGCTCGCAGAGGATCGCGGACCTGCTGGAACGGATGGACTCCGATCCGCTGCCCACGTCGTCCGGGCGGAAGCTGACCCAGGCGCTCGCGTTCACCGGCATCGTCCTGCCGCTGTACGGCGAGGACAGCTGGCCCACCCTCACCAGCGCCCTGAAGACGGCGGAGCAGGGGGACGGTTCGGAGCTGCTGGCGCTCGCCGACGGCTACAACGACCGCGACGCCTCGGGGCACTACGGCACGGCAGCCCACTCGCGACGGGTCATATCGTGCTTGGACAACAAGCCGCGGCCGACCCTCGCCCGCGCGAAGAAGCTGCTGCCGGAGTTCGAGAAGATCTCGCCCGTGTTCGGCCCCTTCCTCGGCTGGGACACAGTCGGCTGGTGCCACGACTGGCCGGTGGCCGGACAGTCGGACACCCCGGAGGTGAGCGCGCCCGGCGCGGCACCGGTGCTGGTGGTCGGCAACACCGGCGATCCGGCGACACCGTACGAGGGCGCCCGGAAGATGGCGGACGAGCTGGGCAAGGGCGTCGGCGTGGAACTCACCTGGAAGGGCGAGGGGCACGGGGCGTACGCGAGCGGGAGCGACTGTGTGACCTCGACCGTGAACGCGTATCTGCTGAGGGGGACCGTGCCGAGGGACGGCAAGGTCTGCGCCTAGGCCGACAGGAGCTCGTGGCCCGGGCAGCGGAAAGGGGCCCGGCACGCGTGGTGCCGAGCCCCTTCCGGGAAGGCGTGTGCCTAGTAGACCGGCTTGCTCGGCTCGATCTGGTGGACCCAGCCGATCACGCCGCCGCCGACGTGCACGGCGTCGGAGAAGCCCGCGGACTTCAGGACCGCGAGGACTTCCGCACTGCGGACACCCGTCTTGCAGTGCAGGACGATCTTCTTGTCCTGCGGCAGGCTCTCCAGGGCGGTGCCCATGAGGAACTCGTTCTTCGGGATCAGCTTCGCGCCGGGGATCGAGACGATCTCGTACTCGTTGATCTCGCGGACGTCGATGATCTCGATGTTCTCGCCGTCGTCGATCCACTCCTTGAGCTGCTTGGGAGTGATCGTCGAGCCGGCGGCCGCCTCCTGGGCCTCCTCGGACACGACGCCGCAGAAGGCCTCGTAGTCGATGAGCTCGGTGACGGTCGGGTTCTCGCCGCAGACCGCGCAGTTGGGGTCCTTGCGGACCTTGACCTGGCGGTACTGCATCTCCAGGGCGTCGTAGATCATCAGGCGGCCGACCAGCGGCTCGCCGATGCCCGCGAGGAGCTTGATGGCCTCGTTGACCTGGATGGAGCCGATGGACGCGCACAGCACGCCCAGGACGCCGCCCTCGGCGCAGGAGGGGACCATGCCCGGCGGCGGGGGCTCCGGGTAGAGGCAGCGGTAGCAGGGGCCGTGCTCGGACCAGAAGACGGAGGCCTGGCCGTCGAAGCGGTAGATCGAGCCCCACACGTACGGCTTGTTCAGCAGCACGGCCGCGTCGTTGACCAGGTAGCGGGTCGCGAAGTTGTCGGTGCCGTCGACGATCAGGTCGTACTGGCTGAAGATGTCCATCACGTTGTCGGCCTCGAGCCGCTCCTGGTGAAGGACCACGTTCACGTACGGGTTGATGCCGAGGACGGAGTCGCGCGCGGACTCGGCCTTGGAGCGGCCGATGTCGGCCTGGCTGTGGATGATCTGACGCTGCAGGTTCGACTCGTCGACCTCGTCGAACTCCACGATGCCGAGCGTGCCCACGCCGGCCGCGGCCAGGTACATCAGCGCCGGCGAGCCCAGGCCGCCGGCGCCCACACAGAGCACCTTGGCGTTCTTCAGCCGCTTCTGCCCGTCCATCCCGACGTCGGGGATGATCAGGTGGCGGGAGTACCTGCGAACCTCGTCTACGGTGAGCTCGGATGCGGGCTCGACCAGGGGTGGCAACGACACGGGGACTCCGTTGGTCGGTCAATCACTACAGTTGTTCTCCCCGTAACACTGCCACGGCCTTCTTCATTCCGAGACACCCGTTCCGATCCGCGAGACGATTTCGTCCCAGTAACCGGGCATGGTCTCCCAGGGGTCGGTGCGGCCGCCGCGGTCCGTGTGGTCGGTGAAGTAGATGGTCGAGGCGCCCTGCCAGCGGGCTATGCGCAGCGCCTCGTCGAGGTGGCCGCGGGGCATGCCGTGGACGAAGTGGCAGAAGCGCTCGGGCGGGTAGTCGGCGGTCCACTCCGCCACCTGGGACCAGCGGTAGTCGCTCCACGGGCCGGAGAAGGTGACCAGTTGGTCGGCGCTCTCGGCGTAGCCGGGATACGGGTGGGTGCCGTGGCCGAGGACGACGTGGGCGTCGTCACGGATCGCGCGGAGCGTGGTGACCGTGCGGCGGATCTCAGGCAGCGCGGCGCGTTCGGTCGGGCAGCGGTCCAGGAGGAAGCCGTCGACCTGGTACCAGTCGATGTAGCGGTGTGCGTCGGAGATCATCTCGCCGAAGGTGCGGGCACCGTACGTGGTGTCGACGTGGCCGAGGACACGGACGCCCGCGTTGCGCAGGCGGCCGGCCGCCTCCAGGCAGTGCGGGTCGGGGCGGGCGCCGGGGCCGTCGGCGACGTTGAGGACGGCCCAGTGCAGGGGCATGTCGGGGCGGGTGAGTTCGCCCCATTCGGCCGGGGCGACGAGAGGGTGGGCGAAACCGGGGATGCCGAAGCCGGTGCGGAGTTCGGTGCTGGGTGTTGTTGTTTTCGTGCTGGTCAGATGCGGCATGCCGCCTCCATCCAGATGTCTGCCAGGGACTCTTCGAGGTTGATGCGGGGGCGCCAGCCGAGCCGGTCGCGTGCGGTGCGCACGTCCGCCTGTTGCCAGCTGCCGCAGCCGTCCGGGTACGGGTACGCGACCGGGGCCGCGTGGTCCGATTCGGAGCGGGGGTGGCCGATGGATGCGTGGCCGATGGTTGTCCTCAGAGGGCCGGGAGGGCCGTCGAGTTCGTGGAGGGCGCCGCCGTATCCGGCGACGCGGGCCAGGACGGCTGCGGCGTCGCGGAGTCGGACGGCGCGGCCCGAGCCGATGTTGATGACGCCCTGGGCAGCGGAGAGCGAGGCGGCGTGGACGGCTCGGGCCACGTCGCGGACGTCGATGAAGTCGCGTTGGGCGCCGAGGCCGCCGAGTTTGAGCTCGCCGTCCCCGGACTGCATGGCGCGGCGCATGGCCTCGGCGAGGCGGCCCAGCGGGGAGCCCGCGGGGGTGCCGGGGCCTGCCGGGGAGAAGACCCGGAGGACCACGGCGTCCAGGCCGGAGCCGAGGACGAGTTCGGTGGCGGCGAGTTTGCTGACGCCGTACGGGCCGCCGGGGCGGGGGACGGCGTCCTCCGCCGTGGCGGAACCGGGCTGGCTGGGGCCGTACTCGGCACCGCAGCCGATCTGCACCAGGCGGGCGCCGCAGCCACTGCGGCGGAGGGCCTCACAGACGGTGGCGACGGCGACGGTGTTGTGGCGGGTGAGGTCGCGGGCGCCGCCTCGGGTGGCGCCGGCGCAGTTGATGACGACGCCCGGGTGGACCGCGTCGAGGAAGCGGGTGAGGGCGCCGGGGCTGCCGGACGCGAGGTCGAAGCGGACGTCGGCGTCGTCGCCACGGCCGAGGGCGGTGAGCTGGACGGCCGGGTCGGCGAGCAGGCGGTCGGCTACGAAGCGGCCCAGGTAGCCGTTGGCTCCGATCAGTAGAACTCTCATCGGGCGGCTCCCGATGCTTGGGGTCGGGAGGTGGTCATGGGTGGTTCTCCTTCGAGGAGGGTGTGCGGATGCGGGTGCCTGCGGCGCCTGTGCGGGTTCGGTGGGGGCGTGTGCAGCGCCTGCGGGTGCGTGGTGGGGTCGGGGCCGCGCCGGGGGGTGTCCGTCCTCGGTCGGGCGGTGCTGTCTGTCCGGCAGTGCTCGGTGCCGGACGCCCGCCGCTGCGGGCGGACGTCCCCGGGCCCGTCCCGTTCCCGCCGTACGCGGATGCGGGTCCGCGGGAGTGCCGGGCGCGTCAGCACGGGTGCTCCGGCTGGGCGTGGGCCGACGCCCGGGTGAGTTTGCGGGTCGCGTGGATCAGCAGGGTCAAGGCGCCGATGCCGCAGGCGAGTGCCTGGACGCTGCCCGGGCCCCAGGTCGCTACGAGCGCCTCGACCGGGGTGGACAGGAAGGCACAGCCCGGCAGGCGGGCTGCGAAGACCGTGGCCAGGGCGGTTGCCTGGGCTGTGGCGGTGACGGTGAGGACGAGTGGTGGGGCGTGGGTGAAGCCGTGTGTGGTGAGGAGGCGGGCCAGGAAGAGGAGGGCGCCGAGGGTGGTGGCCTGGGCGTAGGCGCCGGGTTCGTTCAGAGCTGTGGCGCACAGGGCCAGCAGGGTCGTCAGGGCACACAGATGGAGGGAGAACGTGCCCAGCAGCAGGGGGCGTACGGAGGCGGCGAACTCCTCGAGACCGCGACTGGCCGTCAGTTTGGGGCGCACGCGCACCGCGAAGAGGTGGGCGCTCCAGGCCGCGGGGGCGCAGGCCAGGGTGAGGGCGAGGACCGGGGCCGTGGCGAGGGGCCAGGGGGCGTCGGCGGCGCCGGTGGGCAGGGCGTCGGGGCCGCCGGTGACGGCCGCTCGGAGCAGGCCGTCACCCAGGGCCGCGTAGGCGACGAGCCAGCATGTCTGGGTGGCGGTGCCGGTGGGGTGTGTGCGGTCCGGCATGGCGAGGGGGCCGCGTGACAGGGCTGCGCGCAAAGCCAGGGAGACGGCCAGGGCGCCGACGACGGCCGCGATCAGGCGGGACTGGCCTTGGGTGAGATGGATCGCCACCGCTGTGGCCGCGCAGGCCGCGCCGGGCAGGAGGGTGAGCAGGGCCCAGTCGGCGCGGGCCCGGGGGGTTGCCCGTGGTGTGGGGGGCGGGGGTGTGTCCGCGTCTCTCGGGATGCGGGCGTACATCTCCTCGGCCAGTGAGAAGACGTCCCGGTGGCGGAAGCGGGTCGCGGTGCGGTCGGTGACGCCGTGCGCCTCCAGGCCTGCCGCGATCTCCAAGGGGTCGACAGCTCGTTCGCAGAGCTCGCGGTGACGGTGCATCAGGGCCTTCACCGGGTCCACGGCCGTACGGCGGCCGGGAACAGGGGCGGGCTTGCGGCCGGTGGTCTGCGTGGCACGGTCTCCGGGTGCCTCGGCGGGCCCGTCCCGTAGGGCCGTCTCCGTCACGAGCCACTCCTCCGACTGTGGGTCCCACGCTCCGGGACTGCCCGGGGTCCCGGGGAGGTCCAGTTCGCCCAGGTCGCTCATCCGGCAGCCCCCTCGGTCGCGGCGACGGGAGTCGTGGCGCGGACCGGAGGCCCCGCGGCCCAGCCGGGGCCGCCGCGGGCCACGACGCGGGCGCTGTGCTCGGTCCAGCGGCCGGGCACATGGGCCTCGGCGGGGGCGGCGAACGGCAGGGGTTCGCCGGTGTCGTCGAGAACGACGCGGTGGACCGGGGTGCGCGAGACGATCTCCAGGTAAATGCCGTGAAATGCCGTGATGTTCTGTTCCACGGTGAACAGTTCGAGCGCGCGGGCCCGGGCGGCGGCACCCAGGCGCTCACGGCGCTCGGGGTCGCGCAGCAGCGCGACGCACGCCTCGGCGAGCGCCCGCGGATTGCGCGGAGGGACGACGAGTCCGGTGCCGCCGATGACCTCCACGACCGCGCCGACGTCCGTGGACACCGTGGCGCGGCCGCAGAGCATCGCCTCGACCAGGCTGATCGGGAAGCCCTCGACGACGCTGGACAGGACGGTCACGGCGCCCGACGCATACGCCTCGGCGAGGCTCGGGACCTCCGGGCCGCCGATCTCCTCGAAGGAGACCGGGTTGTCGCCGACGGCGTGCAGTCCCTCCGCCTCGTCGGGGAAGAGTTGTGCGGCCAGCGCCTTGCAGTGGCCGAGGTAGGCCGTGCCCTCGGCACCCGAGGGGGCGCCGACGATCCCCAGGCGCGTCTTCGGCTCCTCCTTGCGGATCTCCGCGAAGGCGTGCAGCAGGGAGATCAGGTCCTTGGTCGGTTCCACCCGGCCGACCCAGACCAGTGTGTCCGGGTCCGCGCACTCCGGGGACTCGCCGACCTCCGCGAAACGGGAGGTCTCCATGCCCGGGTAGACCGTGCGCAGCTTCTCGCGGTCGGCGCCGCAGCGCTCCTGCCAGCGGCGGGCGTGGGTGTTGCCGGGCGTGATGATCGCGGCCCGGCCGTAGATCTCGGCGGCGAGCCGGCCGTGGAAGGCGGCGAGCAGTGACCGTACGGCGGGTGTGGACTCGGTGTCGGCCAGGTAGTGCGTCCGCAGCCGCACTCCGTACTCGGTCACCAGCAGAGGTACGCCACCGAAGTGGTGCGCGAGGAGTCCGGGCAGCGCCGCCGGGCCGCCGGACGTCGCGTGGCACAGGTCGACCGCGCCGAGGCCGTCGTCCTCGTACCAGTCGAGCGAGAGGGGGCGCAGGGCCTGTTCCAGGTGCGCGGCCACGGCGAGCAGATCCGGTACGCGCGCCTCGCGCGCCGTCCGCCGGGCGCCCGGCGCACGACAGGCGCGTTCCAGGGCGCGTACGGCGGTCTCGGAGCGGAGCGCGCCCACCAGCCCGCCCTCGTCGCGGGCGAGTTCGGCGAGTCCGTACAGAGCGTTGGCGAAACGGTCCGCCTCAGCGACAGACGACTCCTCGGAACCCCCGGCACACAGCGCCGCGGCCAACTCGCCGTAGCACTCGGCGAACCGTCGGCGCGCACGCCGCCCGTACCCGACCCCGTCGTCCTCGGCCGTCCACAGCGGTGCCGTACGCACCCTGCTGACCTGCGGCGGCAGTTCGACCCAGCCCTCATCCTCCTGGCGCTCGCTCCGGCTGAGCGCGTAGATGTCGAACTCGTGCTGCTCAAGCCCGCGCACGAGCCGGTCGCACCAGAGCCTGGCGTCACCGCTCACATACGGATAGCCACCCTCCGTAAGCAGTCCGATCCGCACGAGTGCACCCCTGATCTCCCGTATGGGGAGCCGCCGTTGACCCGGCGGCTCGCAGCGGGACGAACGTATGCGGACAAGGCGGTGGTGCGATGGACGGTTGTCCATCGCACCACCAAAAGGGGTGAACGCTCGTAACTTTCCCGTGCGGGTCGCGTTCGATCGCGCTAAGAGATCAAGCAGTTACGTTACGTCAGGCCGCGGTCAGCTCTCGCCTGGCGGTTCTGCGCCGGGCCGCGACCTCCGGGTCGAGGGCCGGTACGGCGGCCAGCAGCTGCTTGGTGTACGGGTCCTGCGGGTTGTCGTACACCTCGTCGGCGGGGCCCTGTTCGACGATCCGCCCACGTTGCATCACCGCGACCCGGTCACTGACCTGGCGGACGACGGCCAGGTCGTGCGCGACGAAGACCAGCGCGAGTCCGAGTTCGCGCTGCAGCTCGCCGAGCAGGGCGACCACCTGGGCCTGGGTGGTGACGTCGAGCGCGGAGACGGGCTCGTCGCAGACGATGACGCGCGGGTCGGCCGCGAGCGCGCGGGCGATGCCCACGCGCTGGCGCTGGCCACCGCTGAACTCGTGCGGATAGCGGTCGTAGTGCGCCGCTTCGAGCCCCACGCGCTCCAGCAGTTCCCTCACACGCCCCCTGATGCGCCCCTCGTCCCGTTCGCCACGCGCGCGGAGCGGGTCGGCGATCGACTCGCCCACGCTGCGGCGGGGGTTGAGGGAGGAGACGGGGTCCTGGAAGACCATCTGGACGGCGGGATTCACGCCCACGCGCGCGTGCCCGTCGTGACGGACCTCCCCCACCGTCGGCTCCAGCAGCCCGACCAGCATCCGCCCCAGGGTGGTCTTGCCACTGCCGCTCTCGCCGACGATGCCGAGGGTCTCGCCCCGGTGGACGGTCAGCGACACGTCGTCCACGGCCGCGAAGGCGCGCTTGCCGCGACCGAACTCGCGCCTGAGGCCGACGGCTTCCAGGACGACTTCCTCGGACGCCTCCGAGGGGGCGCGCGACGCGTCCACGCGCGGGACCGCGGCCAGCAGATCGCGTGTGTACGGCTCCTTCGGCGCCCCGAGCACCGCGCCGACCCGCCCGTGCTCGACGACCCGCCCGTGCCGCATGACCAGCACCTCGTCGACGCTCTCGGCGGCGACGCCCACGTCATGGGTGACGAGCAGCAGCCCCATGCCGGTCTCCTCCCGCAGCGTGTGCAGCAGGTCGAGGATCTGGGCCTGGACGGTGACGTCGAGCGCGGTCGTCGGCTCGTCGGCGATCAGCAGGTCGGGCTCGCAGGCCAGCGCCATGGCGATGAGGGCGCGCTGGCGCATGCCGCCGCTGAACTCGTGGGGGCGGGAACGGGACCTGCGCTGTGCGTCCGGAATTCCCACCCGGTCCAGTACGTCGACGGCACGCGCGCGTGCCGCCCGCCGCGACGCCCGCGTGTGCACGCGGTACACCTCGGCGATCTGGTCGCCGATCGCGTAGTACGGATCGAGCGAGGACAGCGGGTCCTGGAAGACCATGGCGGCCTTCGCGCCCCGCAGCCGCCGCAGTTCGTCGTCGGACGCCTCCTGTACGTCGGTGCCGGCGACCTCGATCGAGCCGCCGACCCGCGCCCCCGTGCCGCGGTGCAGGCCCAGCAGGGCCGAGGCGACCGTGGACTTGCCGGAGCCGGACTCGCCCACCAGGGCCAGGGCGGCGCCCTGCTGCAGCCGGAAGGAGAGGCCGTCGACGGCCCGCAGGTCGCCGAACTCGACGGACAGATCCGTGACTTGGACGAGACTCACGTCAGTACCACCCGTCGGTCGGCCACCGCGTACAGCACGTCGGCGACGGCGTTGGCGAGGACCACGAAGAAGCCGATGACCAGGACCATGCCGACGACGACCGGCAGGTCGACCACATTGACGGCGTGGACGAGCTCCTGGCCGATGCCGGGCAGGCCGAAGAGCGACTCGATGAGGACCGCGCCGCCCACCGCGCTGCCGAAGTCGTTGGCGTTCAGCGCGATGATCGGTGCCAGCGCGCCACGCAGGGCGTGCCGGCCGATGATCGACCTCTCACTGACGCCGTAGGCCCGGAAGGTCCGGATGTGGTCCTCGGCGAGCGTCTCGAGCATCGATGCCCGGGTCAGCCGGGCGAAGTAGGCCGCCTCTCCGAGGGCGAGGGTGACCCACGGAAGCAGGAGGCCCCAGGCCCACTGCTCGGGGTCGTCGGAGAAGGCGACGTACTCCGGGAAGGGCAGCAGCTCCAACTGCCCGCAGATCACGATCATCAGGACGAGGCCGATGACGAAGACGGGCGTGGAGATGCCCGCCAGGGTGACACCGGTCAGCGCGCGCTCGCTGAACCGGCCGCGCCGCCAGGCGGAGAGCACGCCGGTGCCGACGCCCAGCAGGAGCCAGAGCACCATCGCGCCGAACACCAGCGACAGGCTGACGGGCAGCTTGGTCAGGATGATCTGCATGACCTGCTGATCGCTCTGGTACGACAGCCCGAGGCAGGGCGCCGAGCAGTGCGCGACGGACGTGCCGGTCGAGTAGTCCTGGCCGACGACGATGCCCTCGAGGAAGTGCCAGTAGCGCAGGTACAGCGGGTCGTCGAGCTTGAGCTGCTGGGCGACCTGGTGCACCTGTTCCGGCGAGCAGCGCGGGCCGCAGGTGATCTGGGCGACGTTGCCGGGGGTGGCGTAGAAGACGACGTAGACGATCACCGAGAGGGCGAGCAGGGTGAGCACGGCGCCCACGGCCCGGCGCAGCGCGAAACCGGCGAAGCCGCTCATGCGGTGCCCTCCTTGCCGGCCTTGTTCTCGCTCTTGCGGCCCGTTCCGACGCGCAGGCGGGAGGCCGCGCGCGGGTCGAGGGCGGTGCGGACGCCGTCGCCGAGGACGGTGAGCGCGAGCACGGTCACGAACAGCGCGCCCGCGGGCAGCAACAGGTACTGCGGGGCCGCCTGGTACCAGACGTTGGCCGCGGAGAGCATCTGTCCCCAGGACGGCGTCGGCGGCTTCACACCGACGCCGAGGAAGGACAGGGCGGCCTCGATGCTGATGTTGGCCGGCACCATGAGCGCGGCATAGGTGATGACGGGTGCGGCGAGGCCGGGCAGCAGATCACGGCGGGCGATCCGCCACGTTCCCCAGCCGCTGAGCCGGGCGGCGGCGACGTAGTCGAGTTCCTTGAGGGTGAGCGTCGCGGCACGCGCGATCTTGCCGATGGTCCCCCAGGCGACGAACCCGATGATGAGCGAGACCAGCACCGGCCTCGGGAAGTTGCCGGGCACGATGGCCAGCAACGCCAACGCCATGATCATCAGTGGCAGGGCGACGATGATGTCGGTGATCCGGCTCAACAGTTGATCAACCCATCGGTTGCCGAGCGCGGCCGCGACGCCCACGACGACGCCGAGGAGGACCTGCACGGTGGTCGCCGCGAGCGCGACGCCCAGAGAGACCCGGGCGCCGTACACCAACCGCGCGAACAGATCCCGCCCGGTCTGCGGTTCGACACCCAGCCAGTGGTCCCCGCTGATGCCTCCGAACGACCCGATCGGCACGCCCCCGCGCGCGGAGTCGACGAGCGACGGGTGGTAGGTGGTCGGGTCCTGGCCCTCGATCGCTGTGAGCAGCGGTGCGGCGAGCGCGACCAGGACGAGCAGCGCGACGACGGCCGCCGCGACGAGGGCGGCGCGCTGCGTCCGCAGCCGCCGCCAGAACTGACGAGCCCCCGAGGGCCCCGGGACGGGCTCCACGCCCGTCCCGGCGGCCTCGGTGGCGACAAGTGCCTCGCTCATCGGGTTACTTGACCGCGACCTGCGAGATGTCCAGCACACCGGTCCAGTCGCTGATCACGACGTTCCTGATGTCCTTGCCGTACAGCCGCTTGTAGACGGGGTGGAACAGCGGCACGGTCAGCGCCTGCTCGCCGATCTTCTTGTCCAGTGCACCCCACCGCTTGGCGGCAGCGTCAAGATCGGTCAACTTGTTGATCGCGTCAATCTCGGCATTGACCGACTTGTCGTTCAGCAGGCCCGTGTTGAAGTTCGATCCATCCTTGACGATCTGCCGGCCGTCGAAGATCGGGGCGAGGAAGGGACCGCCGGACGGCCAGTCCGCACCCCAGTGGGCGAGGAAGAAGCCGGGCTCGGTCTTCACGTTGTGGATCTTGTCGGAGTAGTCGTTGTCCTCGAGACCCTGCAGCTTGACCGTGATGCCGGCCTTCTTGAGCGCGTCCTGGACCGCGGTCGCGATCTCCGGGCTGGTCTCGAAGTCCTTGGCGTTGGAGTGGGTCAGGGTGATGGTGAGCCCGTTCTTGTAACCGGCCTCCGCCAGCAGCTCCTTGGCCTTGGCCGCGTTGCCGGTCTTGCCCGCCGGGAACAGGTCGTACGGCTCGTAGCCGAAGGACTTCTGGTTGGGCAGGAAGGTGGTCGCGGCCTCGGCGAGCGCGGAACCGCCGGCCGCGTTGACCACGGACGACCGGTCGATGGCGTACGAGATCGCCTGTCGCACCTTGACGTTGTCGAACGGCTTCACCGTCGGGTTGAACGCGATGTAGTTCGTGTAGCCGAAGTGGCCCGTGCCGACGCGCGAGGCCAGCTCCTTGTCACCCGTCACCTTGGCGAGCTCGGCCGGCCCGAGGTTGGTGTCCGTGGTGACCGCGGCCGCGTCCGTCCCCTGGGACGAGGACAGCCGCTGGTTGATCACGGACGAGTCGAGCCCGGACCGTACGTCGATCTTGTCCGGGTAGGCCTTGCGCTCGGCGTCCGTCGAGGCGGACCAGTAGGTGTTGCGTGCCAGGACGATCCGCTCACCGTCGTTCTCGTTCGTGACGACCTTGTACGGGCCGGACGAGACCGGGTGCTCCTCGTACTTGGTGCCCGTGTCCTTGGCCTTCGGGACCGGCGTGGTCTGCGTCTGCGTGGCCAGGTACGGGAACTCGCCCTCGGACTTGTTGAGATGGAAGACGATGGTCCGGCTGTCCGGCGTCTCGATGGCCGACAGGCCCTTCTTGTCCTTGTACGGCCCCTGGTAGTCGGCCGCCCCGACCAGCCAGTCCCTCAGGTAGGGGGCGCCGCCGGACAGCTCGGGGGCGAAGGAGCGCTCGATGCCGTACTTGATGTCGGCCGAGGTGATCGCGGTGCCGTCCTCGTACTTGAGGCCCTTCTTCAGGGTGTACGTCCACACGGTCGCGTTCTTGCTCGGGCGCCCGGTGTCGGTGGCGAGGTCGGGGACGACCTTCGCACCGGCGGCGCCGTTCTCGCGGTTGCGCGTGGTGAGCGTACGGAACACGAGGGAGGGCACGTTGCCGCCGCCGGAGGTGTACAGGCGGGCGGGGTCGAAGTCCTGCTGCGGACTGGAGTTCAGGACCGTGAGGGTGCCGCCCTTGTGGGGCGTGGAGTCGCCACCGGAGCTCTTGGCATCGTTGTCCTCAGGGCCGCAGGCGGCGGCGCCCGCTGCCAGGACCAGGCCTACGGATGCCGCGGCCACGCGGCGCGCTATGACGGACGGTTGACGCATCGGAGACGACCTCTCGAAGTGACAAGTCTCGGATCGCGAGACAGATAGACGAGGAGTGAGACGAAAGTGAACAGACGTCTGCCCCGGCGTCGGGTCGTCGGAAATCCGCGACACAGGTCACGGGTCACGGAGAGGAGTGAGAAGTCGCGACGCGAACGCCAGGGGCGAGCGTCAGCGACAGTGGATGTCGGCCACGCAGAGCGCGGTCACGCCGATGAGCGCCAGCTCGATGGCGGCGCGCTCGGCAACATGACTAGACCACATGCGCAGAAATATGAACGAACTTTCCCCCCATGTCAACGTGACATGAGTGACGCCCGTCAACTCCCGGGATACGGCCAGGGGTTGGCCTTGCAGTGGATTCCGTTGTGGTTCAGGAACTTGGTCTGCTGCTGCATGACCGGGGCGAGTTCGCCGTCCTTGTCGCACGTCACATGGTGATATCCGAGCCGATGGCCGACCTCATGGTTGATCAACATCTGCCGGTACGCATGGATTCGATCACCGTATGTACTGGATCCCTGTGCCCACCGATACGCATTGATCATCACTCGCTCGGTGGCGGCCGAGTCGCACGACACGTTGTCCACGGTGGTGTCCAGGCCGGACTTGGCGCACCAGTCGGCCGTGGTGCCGGGGCTGGCGAGCGTGATCACGAAGTCGGGCTTGCCGGAGTAGATGCGCTCGAAGGTGCGGGCACCGTCGTGGGCCCAGCTGCGGTCGTCGTTGAGCGTCTTCTGCACGGCCTCGGCGAAGAGTTCGCCGTCGAGCCCGAGCCCCTGCTCCACGTCCACGCGATAGGTGTACTTCTGCCCCTTGCCGGGCGCCTTGTCGATCCCCTGGATCGCGTCGAACTTCCCCGAGCCGTCGAGCTTGGCGCCGAGCGCGTACTTCTTGTCCATCTTCTGCTCGTACGTCAGCGTCGCCACACTCGCCGACGGCGAGGCGGACGGCGAGGCGGCGTCACGGACGTCCCGCGCCTGGTCGGTCGCGGTCTGCGTGCGCAGGGCGGTGTCGTCGTGCCCGTCCGTGACCTGACCGGCCACGACGACGGCCAGCACGGTGGTGACGGCGGCGGCCGCGATCCCGGTGAAGGTCCGCCCCTTGGCACCCTTGGCCGGCTCGGGCTCGCCCGCCGGGGGCGCCTCGTCGTCCTCGGTGTCGGTCTCGCTAGGCCAGTCGGTGACGGAGCCGTACGGCTCGGCGGCGTGCGCGGAGGCGGCCGTACGGCGTCCCGGCGCGGGGGTGCGAGGCGCGAAGACGTCGTCGTCCACGAGGCCGTCCGCCCCGAAGGCGTCGAGGTACTCCTGCCGCGGCCCCCCGGGCGGCGCCTGCCGCTGCCCCGGAAGGGTGGCCCCGGGCCCGGCCGGCCTGCCGTACCCGGTCCCGCCCTGCCCGCTCAACTCACCCCAGCCACCCCCGGGTTCACGCTGCTGGGGATGCCCACCACGAGCCTGGGGGACACCACGGGCGGGGGTGCCGTCGGGCAGCCGGGGAAAGCCGTGCGCGGGAGTCCCGTCCGGCAGCCGGGGAAAACCGCGTGCCGGAGTCCCGTCCGGCAGCCGGGGAAAGCCGTGCGCGGGCGTACCGTCCGCCATGCGCGGCACCCCGCGGGCAGGCGTGCCGTCGGGAAAACGCGGCGCGCCCTGCCCCGGCGCCCCGTACCCAGGCATCCCCCTCCCCGGCGCCGCCTGCCGCGCCGCCGGCGGAGGAACCGGTGCCCGCCCCCGGCCGGCCGCATCCTCATCGGCGCCCTTGGAAGCGCCCTTCGAACCACCCTTGCCGGCACCACTCTTGGGAGCCGGCCCACGTCGACTGTGGCGTCCCACGCCGCGCCTCAGCTCCCTGCGTTCGTGGAACCCGATGTACCGCCACCGACACCGACAACTCCCGCCCCACCGCCGGAGACCTCCGCATCCGCGAGGAAGTCGCGGAACGCGCCCGCGACCGTCTCCGGGTACTCCATCATCGCGACGTGCCCCGCCTCCGGCAGGGTGAGCAGGCGGGAGTCACGGAAGGTGCGGGCCGCCTTCTGGGCCATGCGGAAGCCGACGAGCTGGTCGCGGCCGCCGTAGACGAGAAGGGTCGGTGCGAGGACGCGCTCGGCCTGGCGCCACAGCGCGTGCTGGCCGCCCAGCGTGTACGCGTTCACGATGCCGCGCGCGGAGCGCGTCATCGCGTCCCAGAAGTACGGCAGTTGCAGCCGCCGTTCCATCTCCTCCACCGCGTGCTGGAACCCCTCGGGCGTCACCCGCCCGGGGTCGCCGTAGCACAGCGCGGTGACCCCGCGGACCCGCTGCTCGGCCGTCCACTCCTTGGTGAAACGGGTGAAGAGCGTGGCCACGCCGGGTACCGCCAGCAGCGCCGTGGGGACGGCGCTGCGCTGGACGCGGATCTCCGGCAGCGCGGGCGAGACGAGCGTGAGCGTGCGGACGAGATCGGGTCGCACCGCGGCCACGCGCGTGGTCACCGCGCCGCCGAGCGAGTTCCCGAAGAGGTGCACGGGCCCGCGGCCGGACGCGTCGAGAAAACGGATGACCGCGCGCGCGTGCCCCGTGACGGAGTAGTCGCCGTCGTCCGGCGGCGGGGAGTCGCCGAAGCCCGGCAGATCCACGGCCTCGCCGTCGATGGCGCCCTCCAGCTGGTGCATCAGCACCGACCAGTTCTGCGAGGAACCTCCGAGGCCGTGGACGTACAACGCGGGCGGCAGTCCCTCGCGCGCGGGCGGTCTCGACCGCACCGTCAGCGTGATCCCCGGCAGTCCGACCGACCTCAGCCACTCGCCCTCCGCGACCCTGACGGGCGCCACCTTGGGAAGGACGTTGGCGGGCGGCACGAACGGCAGCTCGGTCGAAGACATGCGGCAATGTTACGAGACGATCACGCAGTGATTCATGTGTTCGCCATCACAGACAGGCGTACGAATCAATACATGCGGATCAACGCATACAGGCGATGCATACAGGACAAACAGGTGCGCGGATCAATGGCGTAGGAATCGGGTGTCTCCTAGGCTCGTACGCAGGGCACCCGCACGTGGCCCCCTGACTCACCCAGGGACGTTCTAGGAAGGGAGCCCGGCATGGCCTACGACCCGACCGACCCCGAGTCCTTCGAGGAAGAGGACGGCCCCGTCGAACTCGACGTCGAAGCCCCGGAGGGCGACGCCGCCGAGCAGCACGCCGACATCGCCCCGAACCGCGACGACCCGCTGACCGGCGTCGATCCCGACCGGGCGAACGAGGCCGACCTCATCGAACAGGCCCGCGTCGTCTCGATCGACGAGGACGACTATCGGTGACGCCCCCGGTGCACTCCTGAGCAGGAACGGGGCAGACGGTGCCCGCTACAACCCCGTTTGAAACCTTTGCGCGGCTTTCGTCACCGTCCGGTCCGTGAAATTCTGCGCTCGCACCGCGCACACCACGGTTACTGAAAAGTACGATGGCGGCGCGGCGCACACCGCATGTGGACGACATTGGGAGGCGGCGTGACAGCCATCGAGCAGACAGAGGCGGCACGCCCGCGGGGCACACGCCTGCCGCGCCGTGCCCGACGGAACCAGCTGCTGGGCGCCGCGCAGGAAGTCTTCGTGGCACAGGGCTACCACGCGGCCGCGATGGACGACATCGCCGAGCGCGCCGGCGTCAGCAAGCCGGTGCTCTACCAGCACTTCCCCGGCAAGCTCGACCTCTACCTCGCCCTGCTGGACCAGCACTGCGAGTCACTGATCCAGTCCGTCCGTACGGCGCTCGCGTCAACGTCGGACAACAAGCAGCGCGTACGGGCGACCATGGACGCCTACTTCGCGTACGTCGAGGACGACGGCGGGGCCTTCCGTCTGGTCTTCGAGTCGGACCTGACGAACGAGCCGGCGGTCCGCGAGCGCGTCGACAAGGTCACCAACGAGTGCGCCGAGGCGATCTGCGAGGTCATCGCCGAGGACACCGGCCTCTCGCAGGCGGAGTCGATGCTGCTGGCCTCCGGACTCGGCGGGCTCGCACAGGTGGTGGCCCGTTCCTGGCTGCACAGCGACCGCAGCGTCCCGCGCGACCAGGCGGTCCAGCTGCTGACGTCTCTGGCGTGGCGGGGCATCGCCGGTTTCCCGCTGCACGGCACGGACCACCACTGACGGCCGTTTGTTCCCGTCCCCTGTTCGCTCCTGGCGTTCAGGGGCGGAGCATGCACGTCCCCTCACCGGGCTAATGTGTGCTGGTAAGGCGCGGCAGGTCGCGCACTTCACTGACCGTCGGAGGGACATAGTCGTGGAGGTCAAGATCGGCGTGCAGCACGCGCCCCGCGAGATCGTTCTGGAGAGCGGTCAGAGTGCCGAGGAGGTCGAGCGCGTGGTGGCCGAGGCGCTCGCCGGAAAGACGGCACTGCTGAGCCTCACGGACGAGCACGGCCGCAAGGTCCTGGTCCCGGCGGACCGCCTCGCGTACGTCGAGCTCGGTGAGCCGGCCCCGCGCAAGGTCGGCTTCGGCGCGCTGTAGGCAGATGCATGCGAGAGGGGCCCGGCGACTTCTGGTCGCCGGGCCCCTCTCGCATGCTGTCCGCAAGATTTTTTTCTCCACATATGGAGCACAAGGCCCGCACAGAGGAGGATTGCATTCCGCAGGTCACGGGTATGACGGGCTACGACCGTGATGCGCAGTGTGGCCGTGTGGGAGGGACCCCATGATGTTGATCGAAGCGCTCGGCTCCGCTCTGCTCGGTCTTGTGCTGGCAGGGGCGGCGGTGCACCGGCTCTCGCACCGGCTGCCCGTCCGTTCCCTGGTGCTGGCGACCGGCGTCGCCGGAGCCCTCTTCGGCGCCTTCGTGACCCACAGCGCGCTGGGCTCCGGCAACATCCTGCTGAACCTCATCGGGGCGACGATCGTCTCCGTGGCCTCGCTGTCCCTGCTGCTGCGCCCCGCGGGAAGACTCCGCCGTAGGTCGGCACCGGCGTAGAACCTGACAGTCCAACGCCCTTGGGGGCAGCGCCCAAAGGGGCGCGGGGCTGTGTTGAATTTGCGGCTACCGCCGCGTGGGCGCGACAAGCCCCCGCAGCCCCGCAGCCCCGCAGCCCCGCAGCCGCGAGTCAACCGCAAGCACCCCCCACGGAGCGCTACGCAGCCAACCCCAGCGCAGCCATCCGCTTCGTGTGCGCCTCGGTGATCCGGGAGAACATCCGCCCGACCTCCGCAAGGTCGAACCCGTCCGCGACGCCGCCCACCAGCATCGTCGACAGCGCGTCCCGGTCCGCGACCACGCGCTGGGACTGCGACAGGGCCTCGCCCATCAGCCGTCGCGCCCACAGTGCGAGCCGCCCGCCCACGCGCGGGTCCGCGTCGATCGCCGCCCGCACCTTCTCGACGGCGAAGCCGGCGTGCCCGGTGTCGTCGAGGACGGCCAGCACGAGCTCGCGGGTGTCCGTGTCCAGGCGGGCCGCGACCTCACGGTAGAAGTCACTGGCGATCGAGTCGCCGACGTACGCCTTGACGAGCCCCTCCAGCCAGTCCGAGGGCGCCGTCTGCTTGTGGAAGCCGTCGAGCGCGGCGACGAACGGCTCCATGGCCTGCGTCGGCTCGGCGCCGATCTCGGTCAGCCGGTCGCGCAGCTTCTCGTAGTGGTGGAACTCGGCCGACGCCATCTTCGCCAGCTCCGCCTTGTCCGCCAGCGTCGGCGCCAGCTTGGCGTCCTCCGCGAGCCGCTCGAAGGCCGCCAACTCGCCGTACGCCAGCGCACCGAGCAGGTCCACGACCGCGGCCCGGTACTGCGGATCGGCGGAGGCCTTCGCCCAGTCCTGGGCGGCGACTCCGGTCTGTGGGGCGGGTGCGGCGGCTTCGACGGGCTCCGCGGCTGCGCCGGGCGTCTCCGAGGCGTTGTCAGGCTTGTCAGAGGTCGTCATGAAGCGCACAATAGCCCGCCCACCGCACGCCGGAAGTCCCTGGTCAATGACTGTGACGACGGCTACGTGACCAATTCGGCCATCGCATGTGCGCGTTTCCGGGGTATGGTGGTAATGCGCCTGCTGAGTACTTAGTAGTACCTCGACAGGCCGCACGTATGAGGATGCCCGGTCGGTGGCCCGATCGGCTCCGACCCGACAGCCCTCCTTTATCCGTACGGCACAGTGCGTACGGAATCCCGAGGGGGACCCTCAGCGGTTCGAGCGCTAGAGCGTCGGCAGCGGTCCCGTGCCCTACGGCCAGCCCGTAAGGCAGCCGACGTCCCCGGCACGGTCCTGACACGACCCCCGCGCTCGCCTCGCGCCGCGTACACAGAAGAGGCAGCACCCTGACTACGACTTTCCGCGATCTCGGCATTCTCACCGAGACGGCCGAGGCCCTTGAGGCCGTCGGCATCATCAACCCGTTCCCCATCCAGGAGATGACGCTCCCCGTCGCCCTTTCCGGCACGGACGTCATCGGCCAGGCCAAGACCGGCACCGGCAAGACGCTGGGCTTCGGCCTTCCGATCCTCGAGCGCGTCACCGTCCCCGCCGACGTCGAGGCCGGCCGCGCGAAGCCCGAGGCGCTCACCGACGCCCCGCAGGCGCTCGTCGTCGTCCCGACGCGTGAGCTGTGTCAGCAGGTCACCAACGACCTGCTCACCGCGGGCAAGGTCCGTAACGTACGCGTTCTCGCCATCTACGGCGGCCGGGCCTACGAGCCGCAGGTCGAGGCCCTCAAGAAGGGCATCGACGTCGTCGTCGGCACCCCGGGCCGACTGCTGGACCTCGCGGGCCAGAAGAAGCTCGACCTCAAGCACATCAGGGCGCTCGTCCTCGACGAGGCCGACGAGATGCTCGACCTGGGCTTCCTGCCCGACGTCGAGAAGATCATCAACCTGCTGCCGGCCAAGCGCCAGACCATGCTGTTCTCGGCGACCATGCCGGGCGCGGTCATCGGCCTCGCGCGCCGCTACATGTCGCAGCCCACGCACATCCGCGCCACGGCGCCGGACGACTCGGGCACCACGGTCGCGAACACCGCGCAGTTCGTCTACCGCGCGCACAACATGGACAAGCCCGAGATGGTCTCGCGCATCCTCCAGGCCGACGGCCGCGGTCTGGCGATGGTCTTCTGCCGTACCAAGCGCACCGCGGCCGACCTCGCCGACCAGCTCAAGCAGCGCGGCTTCGCCTCCGGCGCGGTCCACGGCGACCTCGGCCAGGGCGCCCGCGAGCAGGCGCTGCGCGCCTTCCGCAACGGCAAGGTGGACGTCCTCGTCTGCACCGACGTCGCTGCCCGTGGCATCGACGTCGAGGGCGTGACCCACGTCATCAACTACCAGTCTCCCGAAGAGGAGAAGACGTACCTGCACCGCATCGGCCGTACCGGCCGCGCGGGTGCCAAGGGCATCGCGATCACGCTCGTCGACTGGGACGACATCCCGCGCTGGCAGCTCATCAACAAGGCGCTGGAGCTCAACTTCAACGACCCGCCGGAGACGTACTCCACCTCCCCGCACTTCTACGAGGAGTTGAACATCCCCGCGGGCACCAAGGGTGTCCTGCCCCGCTCGGAGCGCACCCGCGCCGGGCTGGAGGCGGAGGAGCTCGAGGACCTGGGCGAGCCGGGCGGCCGCAATGCACGCGGTCGCGGCGACCGCAGCGACCGGGGCAGTCGTGGTGGCCGCGACAGTCGTGGTGGCAGGGACGGTCGCGGCGGCAGGGACGAGTCCCGTCCCGCCGACGGCGAGCGCGCGGACCGTACGCCGCGCCGCCGCCGTCGTACCCGCAACGGAACCCCGCTGGACGCGACGACCACCACCGAGGCGGTCGCACCGGAGGAGACCACCGCGGCGGAGGACGCCACCGCGACCCGCACCCCGCGCCGCCGTCGCCGCACCCGCTCCGCAGCTTCCGAGTCGGTGCCGGCCACGGCACCGGTCTCGACCGAGCCGGTGGTGACGGAGGCCGCCGAGGCCGCCGTGGCGACTTCGGAGGGTACGTCCCTCGACGCCGCGGAGACCCCGGAGAAGCCGCGTCGCCGCCGTACCCGCAAGACCGCGGAGACCACAGAGGTCACGGAGTCCGTGGCCGCGCCGGTGACGGTCGTCGAGACCGCTCCGGAGGCGCCCGAGGCTCCGGCCGCCAAGCCCCGTCGTACCCGCAAGGCCGCGGCTGCCGCTCCGGCCGCCGAAGCCGCCGTCGACACCGCCGAGGCTGCGGAGGCCAAGCCGCGTCGCCGGACCCGCAAGGCCACGGTCGCCGCGGAGGCCCCGGTCGCCGCGGAGGCTGCCGTCGATACGGCAGAAGCCGCTGAGGCCAAGCCGCGTCGCACCCGCAAGACCGCGGCCGCCGCTGCGGCCGAGGCCGCCGTCGACACCGCCGAGGGCGTGGAGGCCAAGCCGCGTCGCCGTACGCGCAAGGTCGCCGAGCCCGCCGTGACCGCCGACATCCCGGCCCAGGCCGACCAGGAGCCGGAGGCCGCCAAGCCGCGTCGTACCCGGAAGACCGCGGCTGCCGTCGCGGCCGAGGCCGCCGTGGACACCGCGGAGGGTACGGCGGCCAAGCCGCGCCGCACCCGCAAGACCGCGGCCGCCGCTCCGGCCGAAACTGCCGTCGACACCGCCGAGGCCACGGAGGCCAAGCCGCGTCGCCGGACCCGCAAGGTCGCCGAGCCCGCCGTGGTGGCGGAGACGGCGGAAGCCGCCGAGGCCAAGCCGCGCCGCACCCGCAAGACCGCGGTGAAGAAGACGGCCGAGGCCGCCGACATCCCGGCCCAGGCCGACCAGGAGCCGGAGGCCGCACCGCGGCGCCGGACCCGTAAGGCGGCGGCAGCGAAGCCCTCGGAGAGCTGATCTCCCGTACGCCGACGGCCCGGCCCACCTCGTGTGGGGCCGGGCCGTCGGCGTTCCCGGACGGTTTCCCCGCCCCGCCGGACGTTCGTGCCCCGGTAACCCTCACCCGATAGCCTCCCCCCGTGACCAGCCAAGCCACCTTCACGCCACCCCCCGGCGCCCGCGCCCACCTCCTCCGTACCGCGCGCGGTGAGTTCGCCGTCGTCGACTCCCCCGCGGCCGTCGGTGTCGAGCCGAAGGGCGTGGCGCTGCTGCTGCCCGGGTTCACGGGGAGCAAGGAGGACTTCACGCTGCTGCACGAGCCGCTCGCGGCGCGCGGGTACCGTGCCGTCGCCGTGGACGGGCGGGGGCAGTTCGAGTCGGACGGGCCCGAGGGCGACGAATCCGCCTATGCGCAGGGCGAGTTGGCGCGGGACGTACTCGCACAGGCCGCAGCCCTCGACGCCGGCCCGGTACACCTGGTGGGGCACTCCCTCGGCGGCCAGATCTGCCGCGCCGCCGCACTGCTCGACGACTCCCCGTTCCGTTCCCTCACCCTCGTCGCATCCGGCCCGGCGCAGATCTCCGACTCCCAGCAGCAGCGCGTGAAGCTGCTGACGGACGCGCTCCGCGTGATGACGGCGGCCGAGGTGTGGGAGGCCATCCTGGCGATGGGACCGCCGGAGAAGGTCGGCGGCCCCGCCCGCGGCATCGGCGACATCAACCAGCTGCGCACCCGCTGGCTGGGCCACAAACCGGCCCAACTCTTCGCCACGGCACGTCAGTTGTGCACGGAGCCGGACCGCGTCACCGAACTCGCCGCCGTCCCACTGCCGTTCCACGTCCTGTCGGGCACCCGCGACGACACCTGGCCCGTGACACTCCTCGACGACATGGCCGTACGGCTGAAAGCGCGCCGGACGGTGATCCCCGGAGCCGAACACTCCCCCAACGCCGACCAGCCCCTCCCCACGGCCCGCGCCCTCGCCGGCTTCTGGGACAGCACCGGCGCATAGGGCCGGTCCGGCGGATCATGCCGGTGTCGCGGGCCCTGGCACACAAGGGCGTGGGGACCCCATCGCGTCGCCCGCCGCGGCAGCGGCTGACGTCAACGTCTCCTCCGCCTTGCGGCTGCACGCACCAGACCCCGCTCGGGTCGCCCCGGGCGCCGCTTCTTGCCGCCGGCCTGATCCGCCGGACAGGCCCTGGCCCCTAGTACTGCGCCTGCAAGTGCCCCCAGAACCCGTCCCGCAGTGCCCGCCGCAGATCCGCCTGCCCGCGCAGCGAGTACTGCAGCAGACCCTCCGCCTCCACCAGCAGGTCCTGGTCCACCGAGCCCGGGAGGTAGGGGTGGCCCGGCAGCAGCTCCACCAGTGACTCCCGCCCTCGCGCCGCCAGCCACTTCGCCGCGATCTGCGCGCCCACGAAGCGGACGTCCTCCCGCGCCGGACGGACCGCCGTCGCCTCGTAGGCGTGGGCCGCGCGCCGGGACACGTACGGTTTGAAGAAGTCCAGGTCGAGGGTGCGCTGGCTGTCGACCTCCCAGAGCAGTGGCTCGGCCTGGTTACGGCCCTCCGGCGCCTCGATGCCCCACAGGTGGACGCGAGCGCCGTACCCCTGGGCCGCCTCGACCGCCGAGACCAGGTCCTCGTCGCCGCCGAGGAGCGCCGCGTCGCTGATGGCGCGATGGCGGGCGAGGGACTCCAGATCGCTCCGGATCAGTGAATCGACGCCCTTCTGCTGGTTGTTGGCGTTGAGGTTGCCCAACCGGACCTTCACGTCCGGGAGTTCGGCGATCGACTGCTGCTCCGCCGTGTGGATGCGGCGTCTGGCGCCGTCGTACCAGTAGACCCGCAGCAGCCGGCTGTCCGCGAAGATCGTGCGGGCCCGGTCGATGAGCGCCTCGATCAGGCCCTCGGTGTCCAGATCGAAGGCGCGGCGGTCCTCCGTGCCGGCGACGAGGCGCCCGGCGGCCGCGTACAGATATCCCGCGTCGACGAAGATCGCATGGGTCGAGGGCGTCTTCGCCACCTCGGCGAGCATGCGCTGGAGCAGCTCGTTGGTGCGGTCGATGCGGGCGTTGAGGGCCGCGAGGTCGTCGTTCATTGCCTCCATTGTCCCGGCGGTCACGCTGCGAACACAACCGGTCCCGAACAGTCGCTTACCGATCAGTAGTTAGCCGTTCGAAAAATTTCTTTAGCGTAGGGAATGTTTGTAACACGCATCCCGTTGACTACCTACGTACACAGAAATTCTCCTCAGGAGGATGACCAGACGAAGGGAGAAGCCATGCGCTTCGAAATCATGCGACTCGACGACGTCGACGGTACCCCCGTGGACAGCACCGTCGTGGACGCCGCCTCCGTCAACCGGATCGTTCAGCAGGCCGCCGCCATCGGGCAGCGGCTGTGGATCCGTCCGGCCGACACCTCGGCCTCGTAACAGCCGCGGATCACCGCAGAAGCTTCAGAGCCCCCGCCCGGCACCGACGCCGGACGGGGGCTCTGCGCATGGCCACTGTCCACGGGGTCAGCTCGCCTGGATCACCTGCGTGACCCCGTTGATGATCTGCTGCACGGCGATCGCGGAGAGCATCATGCCCGCGAGCCGGGTCACCAGGACCACGCCGCCGTCCTTGATGACCCGGATGATCAGCAGCGAATACCGCATCACGACCCACAGCACGACATGGATGGCGAGGATCGCCGTCCACACCGACACCTGCGAGGCGACGCCGTCGGCCTTCTGCACGGCGAGGATGACCGACACGATCGCACCCGGGCCCGCCAGCAGCGGCATGCCCAGCGGTACGAGCGCGACGTTGACGTCCTTGGTCTGCTTCGGCTCGTCCGTCTTGCCGGTGAGCAGGTCCAGCGCGATCAGCAGGAGCAGCAGTCCGCCCGCGATCATCAGCGCGGGCACGGAGACGTGCAGGTAGTCGAGGATCTGGTGGCCCAGCAGCCCGAAGACGGTGATGACACCGCCCGCCACACAGACGGCCTGGAAGGCCATCCGCCGCTGCACCTTGGCGGGCCGGCCGGCGGTCAGCGCGAGGAAGATCGGGGTGATCCCGGGGGGATCCATGATGACGAAGAGGGTGAGGAAGAGCGAGCCGAAGACGGCGACGTCGAACATGACGGAAGAGGCCTTGCAGTAAGAGGGGTGAGCGGGCGTGCCGAGGTGCGGCTCAGGCTCCGCCGGTCCCCGGCACCGGGAACGCCCCGGTGGCCCGCCGCGTGATCTCCCCGTACACCTCGGGGTCCGTCGTGTACTCGCCGAGGGTGACCGTCTTCCGGCTGCCGTGGTAGTCGCTGGACCCGGTCGTCAGCAGACCCAGTTCCTTCGCGAGCCCTCGCAGCCGTACGCGCGTGTCGGCGTCGTGGTCCATGTGGTCGACCTCGATGCCGTCGAGGCCGGCCGCCGCCATCTCCGCGATCGCGGACTCGGGCACGGTCCGCCCCCGCTTGCTCGCGGCCGGATGCGCGAACACGGTGACGCCGCCCGCCGCCTTGACCAGACGGATCGCCTCGAAGGGGTCGGTCTCGTGCTTCTCCACGAAGGCCCGGCCACCGTCGGCCAGCCAGTCCTGGGTGAAGGCGTCGCTCACGGTCGGCACGACGCCGAGCTCGACGAGCGCGGTGGCGACATGCGGCCGCCCGACGGACCCGTCACCGGCGATCCGCGCCACCTGCTCCCAGGTGACCGGCACACCCAGCTCCTGAAGCTTCGCGACCATCCCGCGCGCCCGCGGCACCCGGTCGTCCCGCACCAGCTCGCGCTCGGCCAGCAGCGCCGGCTCCTCGGGGTCGAAGAGGTAGGCCAGCATGTGCATGGACACGCCGTCGATACGACAGGACAGCTCGGCCCCGGTGACCAGCGTGAGTCCCTCGGGCAGCGCGGCGATCGCCTCGGTGTACCCACGGGTGGTGTCGTGATCGGTGAGCGCGACGACATCCAGCCCGGCGGCGCCCGCGTTGCGGACCAGCTCGGCGGGCGTGTCCGTACCGTCGGAAGCGGTGGAGTGGCAGTGCAGGTCGATGCGCACGGCGGACTCCACAGGGCGACGGGACAGAAGCGGACGCTCAAGGATAACCGGATTTTCCAGCTCCCCTGTCACACCCGCAACGGCTGAACGCCCCCTACGAACACCCACCCAGGGGCGCAGGACCGTGTTGAATTTGCGGCTACCGCCGCGTGGGTGCGTCCAGCCACAACGAGCCCGCACCCGCCCACAGACGGACACACGCACCGCCAATAGGCGCTACGGCTTGAGCAAGCGCGGCGACAACGCCCCGCACGGCACCAGCTCCACCTCGGCCCCCGCGTCCCGCAGATCCGTCAGCACCAGCTCGTCGTACATCAGCAGCCCCGACTGCTCGGGCCACACGACGGCCCACAGCCACAACCCAAGCGCCTCGCCCGCGAAAACGGCCCGGTCGTCCGGCGCCCCCGCGACATGCCACAACGGCGTGGGCCGACCCGCGGCGAGGACCTTGGCCTGGGGCGGTTTCTCGACGTTCAGGTACGGCCCCGGGTCCGGGCCGTCGACGCCCGCGTACCGCGCGCCGAGGCCGACGCCGAGTTCCTCGGCGACGAGGATCAGCTCTCCTATGCCGCCCAGCGGGCCCGGTCCCGAGCAGGCCACCGCGGTCGCACGGCCGCCGCTGCGGTCGTCGCCGGCACTGAGCACGCCCGTGAACAGCCAGCCGACCGGCAGCGGCCACGGCATCCACACCGGTACCTGCGTGCGGTGCACCACGACGCCGAGGGCCTCGACGCTGGGCGGGATCACCGGCTGCAGTGGATGCACGCTGCCGTGGACATCGCACTGCCAGGTGTCGGCGAAGAGTCCGGGAGCCCTGACCCGGCCACCACACTTCGGGCAACTGGGTTCGCCCCTCATAGGGCCCCACGGTCCTACCCCTGCTCCCCCACGTCAAGGACGATCACCCGTCCGGCCGGAACCCCAAAACTGCATGCAGCTTGCATTAATTAGCCACGCTAACTTACTATGTGCATATACCAACTATCTCCTCAGGGGAGGAAAGCATGGACGACCCATTCGATGCGGGAGCCGGTAGCCTCCTGCGCCAGCCCAAGGCGGTCTGGGCGACCGCCGGCGCGTCCGTCGTCGCCTTCATGGGCATCGGACTCGTCGACCCGATCCTGCCGTCCATCGCCCAGGGCCTCGACGCCACGGCCAGCCAGGTCTCCCTGCTCTTCACCTCGTACTTCCTCATCACCGCGATCGCGATGCTGGTCACCGGCTTCGTCTCCAGTCGCATCGGCGGCAAGAAGACCCTGCTGCTCGGCCTCGCCCTCGTCGTGGTCTTCGCGGGCCTCGCGGGCACCTCGAACTCGGTCGCGGAGCTGGTCGGCTTCCGGGCCGGCTGGGGCCTCGGCAACGCACTGTTCGTCTCGACGGCCCTCGCGGTCATCGTCGGCGCGGCGGCCGGCGGCAGCGCCGCGGCGATCCTGCTGTACGAGTCCGCCCTCGGCCTGGGCATGGCGTGCGGGCCCCTGCTGGGCGCACTGCTCGGCGACGCCAGCTGGCGCTACCCGTTCTTCGGCACCGCGTTCCTGATGGCGGTCGGCTTCCTGTGCATCACTGCGTTCCTGAAGGAACAGCCGAGGCCGGCCCGCAAGACCTCGCTGCTCGACCCCATCAAGGCGCTCGGCCACGGCGGCCTCGCCTCGGCGGCCGTCTCGGCGTTCTTCTACAACTACACGTTCTTCACCGTGCTGGCCTTCACGCCGTTCGTGCTGAACATGACCCCGTACAAGTCGGGCGCCGTCTTCTTCGCCTGGGGCGTCCTGCTCGCCGTCTTCTCGGTGGTCGTGGCGCCGCGGATGCAGGAGCGGTTCGGCTCGCTGAAGGTGCTCGGCGGCTCACTGGTGCTGCTCGCGGTGGACGTGCTCGTCCTCGGCTACGGCAACCACACCGCCGCCATCGTCTGCACGATCCTGTCCGGTGCCTTCATCGGCGTGAACAACACCGTCTATACAGAGCTGGCCCTCGGCGTGTCCGACGCGCCGCGCCCGGTGGCGAGCGCGGGCTACAACTTCGTGCGCTGGTTCGCGGCGGCCGCCGCGCCCTTCTTCGCGCCGAAGATCGAGGAGTGGACCGACATCCACATCCCGTTCGTGGTCGCGGCGGTCACCGCCGTACTGGGCGCGGTCGTGGTCGTCGTACGACGGAAGTCGCTCACCCTCCCCCACTCTCGAACTCGCTCGAGCGGGGGGACCCCCATCGCGGAGGAGCCGGAGCCGCGGAACGCGACCGAGGACAGCGTCACCGTCTCCGCCAACTAGCGCTTTCCGGCCACCGGTTGGTGAGATCAGTCACTCGAGTGGGACGGATTTCCGGGAGGGATCCCGGAGGTCCGTCCCGTTCGTCAGCCAGCGCTCCTGCAGGGCCTGGGCGCCGTGCACGCGCTTCCAGGCGGCCTCGTTCGGGGTCATGGGGAGCAACGGCAGGAACTGGACCGGGTCGAGGGGCTCGTCGAGCTCCAGGTCCTCGACCAGGCCGCCCGGTTCGGCGACCAGGACCGAGGTGAACGGGGCGCCGGGCCACAGCGGTTCACCGACGTCGAGGGAGGCACCGGGGGCCACGATCACGCCCTCGACCTGCGGGGACGCGCCCAGGACGGCGAGCGGGCGGAGGACCTTGTCGGTATCGGCGAGGCCACTCCTGACAGAAAGGACCAGCTCGGCGCGGGGCCCCTTGACCGGGTCGGCGAGCATCGAGGTCGGGTCGCCCATCGGCTGGGCGGACATGCCGAGCGTGGCGTAACGGACGATGTCCCCCTCCTGAAAACGCAGCACTTCGATGCGGTCCGTACCGAGGAAGGTGACCGCGGCGCGCGCGTCCGGCACGCCCAGCGCGGTGCGCAACCGGGCCTCGACCAGAGGAAGAACATCAGCCATGCCGCGAGCATAGAACTCGTCAGTACCGGGCAAAGCAGCGCCTTGACAGTTCAGTCGGCTGATAGTCTTGCCCGGTCGTTCGGGGCAGCACGCAGAAGCGTCGCGAATCGAGTCCCGACGCCGAATGAGACTCCCTTACGGGAATGGATCGTCCCTTACGAGGGACCGGCCGGAGGAGGTGGGGCTGTCATGGATCGAAGTCGACCGTGCAGTACCACTCGCTCTTCCGGCTGCTGATGCAGCTGCTGTGACTCCCGGCTGACCGCCGCCTCTCACATCTCGCGTCTTCGTGCGGAAGAGCACTTCGTTTCGTCTTGCCTGATCTGTCTGATCTGAAGCAGTAGCTGAATCAGTAGCGAAACTCGCCACCGCGACGGTGCGGTGCTCCCCGCTTTGTGGACGTGCCAAACACCCGCAGTCAGGACGTCCCCATTCCGGGTAGTTCCACCCGCCGCCGGCGCCCTTTCGTTGCCTGCCACGAAGGAGCCTGCCATGTCGATGATCCGTGACCTGCGTGCCGCAGTCCGCCCGTCGCGCATCTCCCTGCGCAAGGACACCGGCGCGTACGACACGACGCGCGACCCCTCGACGCCCTCCGCCGTCGTCGACTGCGCCGTCTACCGCGACGGTGCCCGCGTGGAGACTCCGAAGGCGCTGACCCCGCACGAGGCGATGCGCCAGGTGCGGCGCGACGGGGGATTCGTGTGGATCGGTCTGCACGAGCCGACCGAGGCCGAATTCTCCGGTATCGCAAGCGAGTTCGGGCTGCACCCGCTGGCTGTCGAGGACGCGGTGCAGGCCCACCAGCGGCCCAAGCTGGAGCGCTACGACGACTCCCTGTTCACCGTCTTCAAGACCATCCACTACATCGAGCACGACCGGCTCACCGCCAACAGCGAGATCGTCGAGACCGGCGAGGTCATGTGCTTCACCGGACGGGACTTCTTCATCACCGTCCGGCACGGCGGGCAGGGCTCGCTGCGGGCGCTGCGACACCGGCTGCAGGACGACCCCGAGCTGCTCGCCAGGGGGCCCTCGGCGGTGCTGCACGCGATCGCCGACCACGTCGTCGACGGCTACGTCGCGGTCGCCGACGCCGTGCAGGACGACATCGACGAGGTGGAGACCGAGGTCTTCTCGCCGGGCCGCAAGGGCTCGCCGCGCGGTACGGACGCCGGGCGGATCTACCAACTCAAGCGCGAGGTGCTGGAGTTCAAGCGGGCCGTGTCGCCGCTGCTGCGTCCCATGCAGCTGCTGAGCGAGCGGCCGATGCGGCTGATCGACCCCGACATCCAGAAGTACTTCCGGGACGTCGCCGACCACCTCGCTCGGGTCCAGGAACAGGTCATCGGCTTCGACGAGCTGCTCAACTCGATCCTCCAGGCCAACCTCGCGCAGGCGTCCGTCGCCCAGAACGAGGACATGCGGAAGATCACGTCCTGGGCCGCGATCATCGCCGTACCGACGATGGTGTGTGGCGTGTACGGCATGAACTTCGACTACATGCCCGAGACGCACTGGAAGTTCGGCTACCCGGTCATCATGATGATCACCGGCGTGATCTGCCTCGGGATCCACCGCACACTGAAGCGCAACGGCTGGCTGTGAGCGTGCGTGGATAGGCTGGGCGCATGACAAGTGAGCTGCTCGACCGGGCCCTCGTCGAGGAGGCCACGAAGAAGTCCGGCCTCGTCTGGGTCCAGGGGCCCGGCGCCCCGGCCCGTGCCCTGTGGCATGTGTGGCACGAGGGTGCGGCATGCATGGTCGGCGACGGGCCCGGGGAGCAGCCGCTGCCGGGGCTGACCGACGGGGCCGAGGCCGAGGTGACCGTCCGCAGCAAGGACAAGGGCGGTCGGCTGGTCGCGTGGACCGCGAAGGTCGTCGAGCTGGCGCCGGAGTCCGAGGCCTGGGAGGCGGCGGTCGGCGAGCTCAAGGGCAAGCGGCTGAACGCGCCCGACGGCGAGGCGATGACGGGCCGTTGGGCGCGGGAGTGCCGGGTGTTGCGGCTGGAGCCGACTGGGACGAGCGCAGCCCTGCCCGACGGCGACCTGGCCGAGGCGCCGCTGCCGACGCCGGCGACGACCCGTCAGCCGATCCCCGCGGGACTTCCGCGGCTGCTGTTCAAGAAGCGCAAGCGGGGCTGACCGGCTGGCTCCTGGGACGTCAGGACGCCGGCAGCGCCTTGCCGTAGTCCACCGTCTCACTCTGCTTCGGTTCGTTCAGGGCGAAGTCCTGGCCCCAGGACGAGAAGGTCAGGGTGCCCGCGCCGCCGGCCCGGACCAGGCGGAGCGGGTACGCCTTGCCCTTCAGGGAGACGTCCAGCGTGCCGCCGTCGCCGTCGTCGCCGGTGATGCGGATGGTGGGGGTGCCCGCCTGCTCGTGGTGGCCGTCCGTCCCCAGCGTGCCGTGGAGAGTCAGCAGACCGTCGAGGAGGACGTCCATGTCCGTGAAACCGCTGAACTTCTTGTACGAGGGGTCCCCCTGCGGCACCTTCACGTACTTGCCCTCCAGCTTGTCCCCGGCCGCCGCGTCCGAGCCGTCGCCCTTGCCGTCCGCATCGGTCCAGAAGTCCGCGTCGGCCATGAGGAACAGCTGCTTGTCGATCCGCAGCAGTTCGAAGGTCGCCCCCTCCGCGGTGACCGACCCGGTGCCGCCGTCGGACTTGAGACGCATGTCGAGTCTGTACGTGCGCCCGTTGGTCACCACGTTCCCGGAGAGACGTACCGCGTCGGCGGACTCGGCGGCCTTGCGGGTCCTGGACTGGATCTGGTCGGCCGGCAGTTTGCCGACCCCGTTGGTGCCGGCGTCGGGGTCGTCACTGCATCCCGTCAGTCCCGTTCCCGTCACGACCAGAGCGCACATGGCGCTCACCAGACCGGCCCTGCGGGTACGGCCCTGGGGAATCGCAGTCACAGGTGGGGCTGCCTTTCGGTCGCGGGGCGTGAGAGGTGTACGGCAGGGTACCGGGGTCGTACGCGCTGAGCGGAGCCAGTCCGTCCGGACCGCTCACCAGGGCGTATCCGATCGGGACGGGCTAGCCTGAAGCCCACCCGAGCGGGCAATTCGGAAAAGAAGCTCTCAGGAAACACTCGAAAGACCCGTAGGAAAGAAGGAGGCGCAGCCATGGCAGCCGGCGCCCCCCGGATCTTCGTCTCGCACCTCTCCGGCATCGCCGTCTTCGATCCGAACGGCGACCAGGTGGGGCGCGTACGCGATCTGGTCGTCATGCTGCGCGTCGGGCGACGGCCCCCGCGCGTGCTCGGGCTGGTCGTCGAACTCTCCACGCGCCGCCTCATCTTCCTGCCCATGACCCGGGTGACCGGCATCGAGTCCGGCCAGGTCATCACCACCGGCGTGCTCAACGTCCGCCGCTTCGAGCAGCGGCCCACCGAGCGGCTCGTCTTCGGTGAGCTGCTCGACCGGCGCGTCACCCTCGTCGAGACCGGCGAGGAAGTCGCCGTCCTCGATTTGTCGGTGCAGCAGCTCCCGGCCCGCCGGGACTGGGAGATCGACCGCGTCTTCGTACGGAAGGGGAAGAGCGGCGGCGCCTTCCGGCGGGCCAAGGGCGAGACGCTGACCGTCGAGTGGTCCGCCGTCACCGGCTTCTCCCTGGAGGAGCACGGACAGGGCGCCGAGAGCCTCCTTGCCACCTTCGAGCAGCTGCGCCCCGCCGACCTCGCCAACGTCCTGCACCACCTCTCCCCCAAGCGGCGTGCCGAGGTCGCCGCCGCCCTCGACGACGACCGCCTCGCCGACGTACTGGAAGAGCTCCCCGAGGACGACCAGATCGAGATCCTCGGCAAGCTCAAGGAGGAGCGTGCCGCCGACGTCCTGGAGGCCATGGACCCGGACGACGCCGCCGACCTGCTCTCCGAGCTCCCCGAGGAGGACCAGGAGCGGCTCCTGAGCCTGATGGAGCCCGCCGACGCGGCCGACATGCGGCGCCTGATGTCGTACGAGGAGCGCACCGCGGGCGGCCTGATGACGACCGAGCCGATCGTCCTGCGGCCGGACGCGACCGTCGCCGACGCCCTCGCGCGCGTGCGCAACCCCGACCTCTCCCCCGCCCTCGCCGCCCAGGTCTACGTCTGCCGCCCGCCCGACGAGACGCCGACCGGCAAGTACCTCGGCACGGTCCACTTCCAGCGGCTGCTGCGCGACCCGCCGTACACCCTGGTCAGCGCGATCCTCGACGACGACCTGCAACCCCTCGACCCGGACGCGGCGCTGCCGCTGGTCGCCGGGTTCTTCGCGACGTACGACATGGTCGCGGCGCCCGTCGTGGACGACTCCGGGTCGCTCCTCGGCGCGGTGACCGTGGACGACGTCCTGGACCACATGCTGCCCGAGGACTGGCGGGAGACGGAGTTCCACCTGGACGGGGACGAGGTCGAGGGGGTGGCTCCGCATGGCTCCTGAGCGCGAGAGCACCCGCGAGCGCAGCCCCGCCGGCGCCACGGCCGCCACACGCCCCCGGGCCCGGCTCGACCAGCCGCGCCCGCCCCGCCGCAGGCTGCTGCCCGAGTGGGACCCGGAGGCCTTCGGACGGCTCTCGGAGCGCATCGCGCGGTTCCTCGGCACCGGACGGTTCATCGTCTGGATGACGATCGTCATCATCGCGTGGGTGCTGTGGAACATCTTCGCGCCGAGCGACCTGCGCTTCGACAACTACCCGTTCATCTTCCTGACGCTGATGCTGTCCCTCCAGGCCTCCTACGCCGCCCCGCTGATCCTGCTCGCACAGAACCGGCAGGACGACCGCGACAAGGTCAACCTCGAACAGGACCGCAAGCAGAACGAGCGGTCGATCGCGGACACCGAGTACCTGACCCGCGAGATCGCCTCGCTCAGGATCGGCCTCGGCGAGGTCGCGACCCGTGACTGGATCCGCTCCGAACTGCAGGACATCGTGAAGGAGCTGGAGGGGCGGCAGGACGGGCATGTCGTATTCCCGGCAGAACGGTCGGCCCGACGTGACGTAGACGACCGGTGACGGGCATCCCGGGCCCCCGGTGCGGCGCCGTACCATCGTCCTTATGGCTAGCGAAGACGCTGTGCGTGAAGCACTGGCGACGGTGAACGACCCCGAGATCAACCGACCCATCACCGAACTGGGGATGGTCAAATCGGTGGAGATCGGTGCGGACGGAGCGGTCGCGGTCGCCGTGTACCTGACGGTCTCCGGCTGCCCCATGCGCGAGACGATCACGCAGCGGGTGACCGAGGCGGTCTCGCGCGTCGAGGGCGTCACCCGCGTCGATGTCGAGCTCGACGTGATGAGCGACGAGCAGCGCAAGGAACTGGCGACCGCGCTGCGCGGCGGGACGGCCGAGCGCGAGGTGCCCTTCGCGAAACCGGGCTCGCTCACGCGCGTGTACGCGGTCGCCTCCGGCAAGGGCGGCGTCGGCAAGTCCTCGGTCACGGTGAACCTGGCGGCCGCGATGGCCGCGGACGGCCTGAAGGTGGGCGTCGTCGACGCCGACATCTACGGCCACTCCGTGCCGCGCATGCTGGGCGCCGAAGGCCGTCCGACCCAGGTCGAGAACATGATCATGCCGCCGTCGGCGCACGGCGTGAAGGTCATCTCGATCGGCATGTTCACCCCGGGCAACGCCCCGGTCGTCTGGCGCGGTCCGATGCTCCACCGCGCGCTGCAGCAGTTCCTGGCGGACGTGTACTGGGGCGACCTGGACGTGCTGCTCCTCGACCTCCCGCCGGGCACCGGCGACATCGCCATCTCGGTGGCCCAGCTGGTCCCGAACGCCGAGATCCTGGTCGTGACGACGCCTCAGCAGGCGGCGGCGGAGGTGGCCGAGCGGGCGGGTTCCATCGCCGTCCAGACCCACCAGAAGATCGTCGGTGTGGTCGAGAACATGTCCGGCCTCCCGTGCCCCCACTGCGACGAGATGGTCGACGTCTTCGGCACCGGCGGCGGTCAGAGCGTCGCGGACGGCCTCACCCGCACGACCGGCGCCACGGTCCCCGTCCTCGGCTCCATCCCCATCGACGTCCGCCTCCGCGAGGGCGGCGACGACGGCAGGCCGGTGGTCCTGACCGACCCGGACTCCCCGGCGGGCGCGGCCCTGCGCGCGATCGCGGGGAAGCTCGGGGGACGGCAGCGGGGTCTTTCGGGACTGTCGCTCGGGATCACTCCCAGGAACAAGTTCTAGGTAACCCCAGGGGCGTGGGGAACTGCGCGACCAGCCACATACGGCCCGCAGTTCCCCACCCACCGCAGCGCGCTATCCGTACACGCTGATGTCCTTGATCATCGCGAAGCCCAGGCCGTACGCGCTCATGCCTCTCCCGTACGCCCCCACGTGCACCCCCTCCTGGGTCGAGCCGGCCAGTACCCAGCCGAACTCGGACTCCCGGTAGTGGAAGGGCGTCGGGACGCCGTCGACGGGCAGGGACAGCGTCGACCAGTCCGCCCCTTCCAGGTCGTCGGCCAGAGCCCATGCGGTCTCGGTCTGCTGTTCCAGCCAGTCGTCCCGCAGGGTGTGGTCCATCTGACCGGGCCAGGTGAAGGACAGCAGCCCCACACCGGCCAGCCACGCCGCCGAGGAGACCGACGTGGCCTCGAGCAGCCCCGTACCGTCGGCGCTGCGCCGGGACGGATTCGCGGCCACGGTGACGACGACCGCGAACTTCTCCTTGGGCTCGCCCGCGGCGGCCCCGACTGCGTACTCGTTCTTCACGGAGGGCTCGTCGCCGTGCCCGATCGACCCGTGTTCGACGGCCCCGTCGGCCGCCGTACCCACCTGCATCAGCCAGCGCGCCCCCGTGAAGGCCTCATCGAGGCCGTACCACGGGAAGGGCGCCAGCAGGTAGCCGTCGACCGTGCGCCGGGCGGAGGGGACCTGTTGTCCACCCTCCGCGGCCGGCGCCTGCGCGACTGCCCGACTCGTCGTCTCCATGTGCCCGGACGCCTCCTCGATCTCGTCGGACCGGACGGCCCGCCCCCCTTCGGGCGTACTCGTACGGTCCTGACAACAACTCGGCAGCATAGCCACCCCACCGGGACCAGCAGCGAAACCGACCGGCGCGTGGGTCGCCCGGAGGACGGGTTCAGGCCGTACGAAGTGGCTGCGGGGTATGAAACACATCACGCACGACAGAGCCGCACGTCGCTGACGTGCGGCTCCAGAGTGCGGTGACGTCGGTCAGGTGGCGTCCGCGTCGAAGATCGGGCGGTCGTCCTTGCCGTCGTCCTCGGGCTTCTTGGTCATGTCGATCCGGCCGCCCGACGAAGAGGGCGACGAAGACGACGAGGACTCCGACTCACGACCGTGGACGGCGTCGGTGACCTCGGCCATCTCCTTCTTCAGGTCGAAGCCGTTGCGGATCTCCTTGAGACCCAGCTCGTCGTTGTCCATCTGCTTGCGGATGAAGGCCTTGGGGTTCAGGTCCTCGAACTCGAAGTCCTTGAACTCCGGGCCCAGTTCGCTGCGGATGTCCTGCTTGGCGCTCTCCGAGAACTCCCGGATCTTGCGGATCGTCCGCGTGACGTCCTGGATCATCTTCGGGAGCTTGTCCGGGCCGAAGACGAGCACGGCGAGGACAACGAGCGTCACCAGCTCGAGCGGTCCTATGTCATTGAACACCTGAAGCTCCTTGCGATGTCCTCGGTCCTCGGCCCTCGGTGGTCTGCGTGGGTCTTCCGTGGTCCGGGCCGGGTCCACGGTACCTGCCGATCCCGTACGACCGGTACTGTCCCGTGGGCTCCGACTCCGGGCGGGTGGGCTGTTTTCCGCGTTGTTTGCCTCGTGGGACGGGGTTTGCGGGCCCGCCTGTGAGGTTTCTGTCAATCGGTTCTCTTAACCGCTCTTAATCGCCGTCCGAGGAGCCGAGCACCAGGGAGATGGTCATCTCCTTGCCGGCGCGCTCCACGGTGAGCTCGAGGCGGTCGCCGGGGCGGTGCGCGCGGGTCTTGACGATGAGCTCGTCGCCCGAGTGGACGCGCTGGCCGTCGACCTCGGTGATGACGTCGCCCGGCTTGATGCCCGCCTGGTCGCCGGGGCCGCCCTCGGTGACCCCGGCGCCGCCGTCGCTGCGCTTGGTTCCGACACGGGCGCCGTCGCCCGTGTACTCCATGTCGAGGGTGACGCCGATGACCGGGTGGGTCGCCCTGCCGGTGTTGATCAGTTCCTCCGCGACGCGCTTCGCCTGGTTGACGGGGATGGCGAAGCCGAGCCCTATGGAGCCGGACTGACTGCCGTCGACACTGTCGCTGTCGGCGGAGCGGATGGCGGAGTTGATGCCGATGACATGGGCCTTGGCGTCGAGGAGCGGTCCGCCGGAGTTGCCGGGGTTGATGGGCGCGTCGGTCTGCAGGGCGTCCACATACGACACGTCGCTCCCGTCGGCGCTGTCGCCGCCAGCCGTGATGGGCCGTTCCTTGGCGCTGATGATGCCGGAGGTGACGGTGCCCTCCAGGTCGTAGGGGGCACCGATGGCGACGACGGGGTCGCCGACCTGGACGTTGTCGGAGTTGCCGAGGGTCAGGGGCTGCAGGCCGCTGACGCCGCTGACCTTGACGACGGCGAGGTCGTAGCCGCTGTCGCGCCCGACCACGGTGGCTTTCGCCGTGTCCCCGCTGTGGAAGGTCAGGGAGATCTCGCCGTCCTCACCGGCGGGCTCCACGACGTGGTTGTTGGTGAGGATGTGGCCGCGGTCGTCGAGCACGAAGCCGGTTCCGGTGCCGGACTCCTCGGCGCCGCTCACATGCAGGGTCACCACGCTGGGCAGGGCCTTCGCGGCGATCCCGGCCACGCTGTCCGGGGCCCGCCCTGCGGGCTCGGCCCCGGCCTGCGGCAGCTCCACGTGCTCTACCCCGCCGTTGCGCTCCAGATAGGCCCCCACGACCCCGCCGACGCCTCCGGCGACGACAGCGAGCAGTACGGCCGCACCGGCCAGGGTCCTCCTGAGCCGCTTGCGCCGCTGGTCCGTGGTCGCGACCGCCGCGCCGTTCTGCTGGAGGGGGCCGTTGACGGGGGCCCAGGGGTCGTAGTTCTGCCAGGGGGTGGGGGCGGGCACGCCTGCGGCCGACGGCGGGACCGGTGCCTCGTACGACACGGGCGGCGCGGGCGTCTCGGGCGGCGCCGGTATCGCCGTGCCGTGCGCGGGGGTGGTCGCCGGGTGCTGGATGGGCGGAGCGGGGGCCCAGGGGCCCGGCACGCCGTACGGCGGGGTGCTGTGGGGGTTGGGGTCGTCCAGGGGCTCGGGATGGGCGGCAGGGGGCTCGGCGGGGCTCTCCGGGGCGAGGTTCTCGGCGGGCTCGGCGGCGGGCGCGGTCACCGAGGCGTCTTCCGTCGGCGGAACGGTCGCCGGCACGGGCCGTTGCAGCTCGAAGTCGCCGTTCGCGTCGGCCGCCGTCTGCGGAGCCCTGAGCTCGAAGTCGCCGTCCGTGCCGGTCAGGTCCTGCGGAGGCCTCAGTTCGAAGTCGCCGTCGGCAGCGCGGGCTTGTGTCACCGCGTCCGCGGTCGGGATCGGCGCCTGCTGCGCCCCGGTCGTCTCCTCGGGCGACGGTGTGTCCCCCTCCGCCGGCCCCGAAGGGTCCTGCGGCCGAGGTCGGCTCCACCACTTCGCCTTCGTGGGCTTCCCCTCGTCCATGCTCTCCCCACAGCTGACCGCGGCACGGCTCATCGGCAGTGGCCGCGGGTCGTCGACTCCCCTGTGGATTCAACCAGGTTCGCGCGCCGCCGCGCAGAGGCCGGTCAGCGAGGGGTGGCAGAAGGGGCGGAGGTCGCGTCGGGTACGCGTGTGGCGAGGAGGTCGGGGGTGGTGAGCTCCGGGTTCGTGGACCAGGAGGTCAGGGTGAGCGGCGGGGTCGCGCTGAGCGGACGTATCAAGGGGGACATCGCGGCGGCACCGGCCATCACGGGGGCCGTGAGGGTGTGGACGACCGCGTCCTGGACCTGGCCCGTGGCAGGGGCCGGCACTCCGGGCAGCAGCGGTGCGGACACCTGGGTCGGGGTGACCGGGGAGTCGCCGAGCATCCGCTGGCCCTGCTCCTGCGCGAGCAGCGGGCCGACACCGCGGCGCCGCTGGCCTTCGGGCGCCGTCGCGGATCCCGTGCCCTGGCTGCGCGCCGGGGTCACATTGCTGCCGGCCCCGGTACCGGAAGCGCGCGAGTCCGCGGTGTCAGTTGGCGCACCCGTAGTGACGCCGCCCAGCGCGATCGCGGCCAGCGACACCGCCCCGGCGGCGACGAACGCGAAGCGCATGCCGCGCGAGGCCGACCGCTCGGCCTCGTGACGGCTGACGTCGTGGATGCGGAAGCCGCGGTCCGGTGCGGACGGCAGCACGGAGGCGTGCGCGGCGGCGGGTACATAGCCGAACTCGAACCGCTCGCCACGCTTCGTTCCGAAGACCCCGGCGGCCCCGGGCCGTCCGGAGAGTCCGGCGAAGCCTCCCCCGCCGAACGGCGAGCCGTCGCCGTCGTCGGAGTCACCTCCCCCGGGAAGGCCCTGGAGGCGGGCGAGGAAGCTCTCGGAGGGCGGGGGCGGTGCGGCCTCCGCGAAGACGTTCTTCAGTCGGCGCTGTGCGTCGGCCTCGGCCTTGCACTTGGCGCAGGTGGCCAGATGCGCGAGGACGCGGTCCCGCGACTCATGACCGAGCTCACCGTCCACCAGGGCGGCGAGTCGATCTCCCAGATGCTGCTCCGCGAGGTGTCCCTCGCCGGGTTTGGGCCGAGATCCACTCACGCGGTCGCGCCCCCTCCCCCCAGAGCGGGCACACGCGGCATGAAGGAGCGGCGCTCGGCGCGGGCCTCGGGCGAACGGTGCGCGAGGGCCTTGCGCAGCTGGGAGCGGCCGCGGTGGATCCGCGAGCGGACCGTGCCGAGCTTGACGCCCAGGGTCGCGGCGATCTCCTCGTACGACAGTCCTTCGATGTCGCACAGGACGACCGCGGCGCGGAACTCGGGCGCGAGCGTGTCGAGGGCCTGCTGGACGTCGGCGTCGAAGTGCGCGTCGTTGAAGACCTGCTGCGGTGACGGCTCGCGGCTGGGCAGGCGCTCGGCCGCGTCCTCGCCGAGGGCGTCGAAGCGGATGCGCTGCTTGCGCCGGACCATGTCCAGGAAGAGGTTGGTGGTGATGCGGTGCAGCCAGCCCTCGAAGGTCCCCGGTGTGTACGTGGACAGCGAGCGGAAGACGCGGACGAAGACCTCCTGAGTGAGGTCCTCGGCGTCGTGCTGATTGCCGGTGAGGCGGTAGGCCAGCCGGTAGACCCGGCCGCTGTGGGTGCTGACGATCTCCTCCCAGGTGGGCGGAGTCCACGCCTGCCCGTCCGCGTCGCTGGAAAAAGTCGCGGTCTGGGCGTAGTCGCCGGCGTGGCGGTGGTCAGCAGCGGTGTTGTTCACGGATTTCGGCCTGCCCGCCGATCCGAGAAAGCGCCGAAGCACTCCTCCCCGATCCACAGGTACGGCCGCACCTCCCCTGTCGGCTCTGGTGGTGTCCAGTGGAGCCCCTACCATAGCCACCTCGCCCGTTAGCTCCGGATAAGCGGTTTTACGAGAAATTGATCTGGGCTGATACCGCTCGGACCGCTGCGTCAGCAGTTGCTCGAGCTCCTGCCCGTCATCGTGATCCAACTGTGTCCCCCCAGTCCGTCTCCCACCCCTCTAAACGCCCGGTCCCATCAGCAGGTTCCCGGCACCAACGGATACAGTCACGCCCAGGCAACCACGGGGACAGGAGAGGGTCATTACCGGCAACCGGCAGACGAGCTGGGCGTTCGCCGACGCCTACGTCGCCGAGGACGAAGTGCTGCGCTGGGCTCGCGACCGGGCCCGTGAGGCGGGCCTGCGCTCGGTGTCGCCCGGCACGGGCGCGGCGCTGCGGTTGCTCGCCGCCACCGTGGACGCGAAGGCGGTCGCGGAGATCGGCACCGGGACCGGCGTGTCGGGCATCCATCTGCTGCACGGCATGCGCCCGGACGGCGTCCTGACCACCGTCGACCCCGAGCCCGAGCACCAGCAGTTCGCCCGCCAGGCCTTCCGCGCCTCCGGCTTCGCCAGCAACCGGGCCCGTTTCATCCCGGGCCGCGCCCTGGACGTCCTGCCCCGCCTCGCGGACGCCGGCTACGACCTCGTCTTCTGCGACGGCGACCGGCAGGAGGTCATGGACTACTTCGCTGAATCGTTGCGCCTGCTGCGTCCCGGCGGGCTCGTCGTCTTCGAGGGCGTCTTCGCGAACGGCCGGACGGTGGACTCGGGGCCGCAGCCCACGGAGGTCCTGCGGCTGCGCGAGCTGCTGCGCGCGGTGCGCGAGACCCAGGAACTGGTGCCGTCACTGCTCCCGGTGGGTGACGGGCTGCTGTGCGCGGTCAAGCGGTGACCTGCGAATAGGCCGTACGTGATCCTCGTACCGCCGCCCGTGCCTGATCCGTGTCACCGACCCACCGGACAAGCAACTGCCCCGGCACCATGTGCGATGCCGGGGCAGCCGAAAAGCTGAAAGGGTATGGTCGCTTCCGCGTCAGCCGACGACCTTCTTGAGGGCGTCGCCGAGCGCGTCGGCCTCGTCAGGGGTCAGCTCGACGACGAGCCGACCGCCGCCTTCGAGCGGAACGCGCATGACGATGCCCCGCCCCTCCTTTGTCACCTCGAGCGGGCCATCGCCCGTCCGCGGCTTCATGGCCGCCATGCTCGTTCCCCTTCCTGAAACCAGCTCATAGTCAAAGCCGACAGCCCTGGAGGGCACGCGTATTCCTGGAGTGGGACACGCGACACCGGCATCGAACACATTGCTTCCAAGCCATTATCCCGCATCTCAGGACCCGATGACCAACATCAGTCGGCATCGCTTGGGCAACGCGCGCGAGCAAAACCACTCAATTCGGCGATGTGACTGCGATACTGCGCCGCCGCGGGGACATCCGCCGACCGGATCCGGTGCCCTTTTCTTTGACGCAGGTCACACGTCGGGTCCGGTCCGCGGACGGTGATCTCCGCCATGCTGTCCTTCGGAGACGAAGACGTACCGACGAGTACGTCGAGCCGCGACACCGGAGGGGATACGCCATGGCCGACACCGTGCTCTACGAGGTGAGCGACGGACTCGCGACGATCACGCTGAACCGCCCCGAGGCGATGAACGCGCTGAACATCGCCACGAAGGTCGCTCTGCGGGAGGCCGTGGAGTCGGCGGCCTCGGACGACGCCGTACGGGCCGTGCTGCTCACCGCCGCCGGGGAGCGGGCGTTCTGCGTGGGGCAGGACCTCAAGGAGCACATCGGGTTGCTGGCCGAGGGCTCCGAGGTCGTCATGAGCACCGTCAAGGAGCACTACAACCCCGTCGTGAAGGCGCTGACGGAGATGCGGAAGCCCGTGGTGGCCGGGGTGAACGGGGTCGCGGCCGGGGCCGGGTTCGGGATCGCGCTCGCCGCGGACTACCGGGTCGTGGCGGATACGGCGGCTTTCAACACGTCGTTCGCGGGGGTCGCGCTGACGGCCGACTCGGGGATCTCCTGGACCCTGCCGAGGGTTGTCGGGCCGGGGCGGGCTGCCGACCTGCTGCTCTTCCCTCGGAGCATCTCCGCGCAGGACGCGTATGAGCTGGGGATCGCGAACCGGCTGGTGCCCACGGGTGAGCTGCGCGCGGAGGCCGAGAAGGTGGCGCGGACTCTTGCCGAGGGGCCGACGGTGGCTTACGGAGCGATCAAGGAGTCCGTCGCTTACGGGCTGTCCCACACTCTGGCGGAGACGCTGGAGAAGGAGGACGAGCTGCAGGGGCGGGCGGGGGCGTCCGAGGACCATGCGATTGCTGTGCGGGCGTTTGTGAACAAGGAGAAGCCGAAGTACTTGGGGCGGTGAGCGCCGTCGGGGGGGGTGCGAGTGCGCTGTGGCTGGTCGCGCCCACGCGGCGGAGCCGCAAATCGATACAGCCCCGCGCCCCTTACGGGGCGCTCCTGGCCACGCATGTCTGCAAGTGGTCGTCCACCAAGCCGCACGCCTGCATCAGGGCGTAGGCCGTCGTCGGGCCCACGAAGCGGAGACCCCGTTTCTTCAACGCCTTGGACAGGGCCGTCGAGTCGTCCGTGACCGCCGGGACGTCTGCCAAGGTCTTCGGGGCCGGTCCCGGGGTCGGCGCGTGGGACCAGATCAAGGCGTCCAGATCACCCGGGGTCCATTCAGCCAGCACGCGTGCGTTGGCGAGCGTCGCGTCGATCTTGGCGCGGTTGCGGATGATGCCCGCGTCGGCGAGCAGGCGGTCGCGGTCGGCGTCGGTGAAGGCCGCCACGTCCGTGATCTTGAAGCCCGCGAAGGCCGTACGGAAGCCCTCGCGGCGGCGCAGGATGGTGATCCAGGACAGGCCGGACTGGAAGGCCTCCAGGCTGAGGCGTTCGAAGAGCGCGTCGTCGCCGTGGACCGGGCGGCCCCACTCCTCGTCGTGGTACGCCACGTAGTCCTCGGTGGACAGCGCCCAGGGGCAGCGCAGCGCGCCGTCCGGACCGGCGAGGGCGGCCCCGTCGCTCACTGCTGCTCCCCCGGGCCCTGGGCGGGCTTCTCCATGGAGACATGGGCCGCTGCCTGCGCACCGGCCAGCGCGGACTCCAGGTCGGCGATACGGGCGTCGCGCTCGGCGAGTTCGGCGCCGAGGCGGCCGAGCGCGTCGTCCACGTCGGCCATGCGGTAGCCGCGGGCGGCGAGCGGGAAGCGCAGGCTGTCGATGTCACCGCGGTGGACCGGGCGGTCCGGCGGCAGGGGGTCCTGCAGCCGCTCGGGGGCGGCCTCCGGCAGCGGGCCGTCGCTCTCGCCGCCGCCCACCACGGCGAGCGTCACCGCGGCGACCACGACCGCGAGCGCGATGACCAGGAACAAGAACATAACCATCGCTGAGGTCCCCATGGTCCCTGCCGACGGCTGGGCGCCGGCGTCGAATGTGTCAGGGTCCGATCGTGCCATGCGAGTCTGACAGTTAGGGTCGCAGGCGGCCGATGATCAGGACGTACGAAGTGAGGTCACAGGGGATGCTCAGGCTGGGCAGGCGTGAATTCGACACGCACGAGCCGGTGATCATGGCGATCGTGAACCGGACCCCCGACTCCTTCTACGACCAGGGGGCGACGTTCCGCGACGAGCCCGCCCTCGCGCGCGTGGAGCAGGCCGTGGCCGAGGGCGCCGCCATCATCGACATCGGCGGCGTCAAGGCCGGGCCCGGCGAGGAGGTGTCCGCCGAGGAGGAGGCGCGGCGGACGGTCGGCTTCGTGGCGGAGGTGCGGCGGCGGTTCCCCGATGTCGTCATCAGCGTGGACACCTGGCGGGCAGACGTCGGGGAGGCCGTGTGCGAGGTCGGGGCGGATCTGCTCAACGACGCGTGGGGTGGGGTGGATCCGGGGCTGGCCGAGGTCGCCGCGCGGTACGGGGTGGGGCTGGTGTGTACGCATGCGGGGGGCTCGGAGCCGCGTACCCGGCCGCATCGGGTGACGTACGACGACGTCATGGCCGACATTCTGCGGGTGACCCTGGGTCTTGCCGAGCGGGCCGTGGCGTTGGGGGTGCCGCGGGAGTCCGTGATGATCGATCCCGGGCACGACTTCGGGAAGAACACGCGGCACAGTCTCGAGGCGACTCGGCGGTTGGGCGAGATGGTGTCCACCGGGTGGCCGGTGCTGGTGTCGCTGTCCAACAAGGACTTCGTCGGGGAGACGTTGGACAAGCCGGTGAAGGAGCGGGTGGTGGGGACGCTCGCGACGACTGCGGTGTCGGCGTGGCTCGGGGCTCAGGTGTACCGGGTGCACGAGGTGGCGGAGACGCGGCAGGTGCTGGACATGGTGTCGTCGATCGCGGGGCATCGTCCGCCGGCGGTCGCCCGGCGGGGGCTGGCGTAGGGCCGACGGCGGAGCCGCCGATGGATGCAGCCTCGTCCCCGCTGCCCCTACCCGTCCCTGGGGGCTGCCGCCCCCAGATCCGCCTGAACGGCCTCGTCCTCAAACGCCGGACGGGCTGAAATGCCCGTCCGGCGTTGAGAGATGAGCTCCGCTAGCGGCCCGCCTCCTTCGACACCAGCGCCACCGCCTCGTCGATGTCGTCCGTCACGTGGAACAGCAGCAGGTCCTTCTCCGACGCCTTGCCCTGGGCGATCAGGGTGTTCTTGAGCCAGTCCACCAGGCCGCCCCAGTACTCGCTGCCGAAGAGGACGATCGGGAAGCGGGTGACCTTCTGGGTCTGGACGAGCGTCAACGCCTCGAACAATTCGTCCAGGGTGCCGAGGCCGCCCGGCAGGACCACGAAGCCCTGCGCGTACTTCACGAACATCATCTTGCGGACGAAGAAGTAGCGGAAGTTGAGGCCGATGTCGACGTAGGGGTTGAGCCCCTGCTCGAAGGGGAGCTCGATGCCGAGGCCGACGGAGATGCCCTTCGCCTCGCAGGCGCCCTTGTTGGCCGCCTCCATGGCCCCGGGGCCACCGCCGGTGATGACGGCGAAGCCGGCCTCCACCAGGCCTCGGCCCAACCGCACGCCCGCCTCGTACTCCGGCGAGTCCTGCAGCGTCCTCGCCGAGCCGAACACACTGATCGCGGGCGGGAGTTCGGCCAGTGTGCCGAAGCCCTCGATGAACTCCGACTGGATGCGGAGCACGCGCCAGGGATCCGTGTGGACCCAGTCCGAGGGACCCCCGGCATCCAGCAGCCGCTGGTCCGTCGTGCTCGCCGTCACCTGTCCGCGCCTCCGGAGGACCGGTCCCAGGCGCTGCTCCTCCGGTGGCTGCTTCTTGCCCTCGGGGTTGCCTGTAGCCATGTGCGCTCCCTCCTTGCGGGGTCTTTCCACCTCAGCGTAGATCTACGCGGGTTACGGACGGGGGACGCGAGCATGTCCGCCATGAAGCGCCACCGCGCACGCTCGTCCCGTCACGCGGTCAGCCAGGACCTCAACCGCTCCTCCGCCACCGGGATCAGCGAGGCCTTCACCCGCTCGTCCACCTTGTGCGCCAGCAGCGGGTTGCCCGGGCTGTAGTTCACGGCGGGCACGCCCAGCGCGCTGAAGCGGGCGACGTCCGTCCAGCCGAACTTGGGGAAGGCCTCGCCGCCGACCGCGGCCATGAAGGCCTGGGCGACGGGATGGGTGAGGCCGGGGCGGGCGCCGCCGGTGTGGTCGTCGACGACGAACTCGTCCACGCCGCAGTCCGCGAAGTAGTCCCGGACGAAGGCCTCCGCCTCCTCCTCGCTCCGGTCCGGTGCGTAGCGGAAGTTGACTACGAGGGTGCAGGCATCGGGGATGACATTGGTGGCGACGCCTCCCTCGACACGTACGGCGTTGAGGCCCTCGTGGAACTGGAGGCCGTCCACGACGGGCCTGCGCGGCTCGTACGCGGCGAGCTTCGCGAGGGCCGGGGCGGCGGCGTGGATCGCGTTGGAGCCCATCCACGCGCGCGCGGAGTGCGCCCGCTCCCCCTTGAACTTCAGGAACACCCGGAGCGTGCCCTGGCAGCCGCCCTCCACCTGGTTGTCCGTCGGCTCGAGCAGCACCGCGAAGTCGCCCTCCAGCCACTCCGGGTGGGCCTCGGCCACATGACGGAGGCCGTTCAGCTCCGCGGCGACCTCTTCGTTGTCGTAGAAGACGAAGGTGAGGTCGCGGTTGGGCTCCGGGAGCGTCGCCGCGATGCGCAGCTGTACCGCGACCCCGGACTTCATGTCGCAGGTGCCGCAACCCCACAGGTAGCCCTCGTCGTCGAGCCGCGAGGGGACGTTGTCCGCGATCGGGACGGTGTCGATGTGGCCGGCGAGAATGACGCGTTCCGGGCGACCCAGGTCCGTGCGGGCGACGACGTTGTTGCCGTACCGGTCGACCGTCAGGTGCGGCAGAGCACGCAGGGCGGTCTCGATCGCGTCCGCGAGGGGCTTCTCGGTGCCGCTCTCGGAGGGGAAGTCGACGAGCTGAGCGGTGAGCTGAGCGGCGTCCAGCGTGAGGTCAAGTGGGGTGTCGGCCATGCTCTCGACCCTAACTCCCCCGGAACGCCCCCGACCGTCCCGCCCGCTGTCCCCAACCGGCACATCCGGCACAGTACTCTCCAGTATCTTTGCCGGATGCCAGAGCCGTCATCCCCTACTCGCAGCCGTCGTGGCCGCTTCTTCCGCTTCGCGGCGGCGGTCGTGGTCCTGTGTGCCGTCGCCGGTTACCTCGTGGTGCAGTACGTCACCGGAGGCGCGGGCGACCCGGGGTGCAGAGTGGTCTCGGCGGACGGCAAGGGAGCGACGTACGAGTTCACCTCGGAGCAGGCGGTGAACGCGGCGACGATCGCCGCCGTCGGCACCGGGCGCGGTCTGCCCGAGCGGGCCGTGACCATCGCGCTCGCCACCTCGCTCCAGGAGTCGGGGCTGCGCAACATCACCCACGGCGACCGTGATTCGCTCGGCCTGTTCCAGCAGCGGCCCTCGCAGGGCTGGGGCACGAAAAAAGAGATCATGGACCCGACGTACGCGGCGGACATCTTCTACAAGCACCTGGTCAAGGTGGACGACTACCAGGACCTCCCGCTGACCGTCGCCGCGCAGCGCGTGCAGCGCAGCGGCTTCCCGGAGGCGTACGCGAAGCACGAGCCGGACGCCACGCTGCTCGCCGCCGCGCTCACCGGCGAGGCGGCGGCCACGCTGACCTGTGACGGACGCCAGGCCACCGCCCAGGCCACGGGTCCGGACGCGGTGCGCTCCGCGCTCGTACGGGACTTCGGGCGGGACGTGCTGGAGACCACCGCCGCCGAGGTGGGCGGCAAGGCGACGCCCACGCCGACGCCCTCCGCGAGCAGGAGCGGCGAGCGGACCGTGACCCTGCCCGTCTCCGAGAACACGAGCCCGGGCTCGAAGCGCAGCCTCCGGGAGCGCGGCTGGCAGCTCGCCCACTGGGCCGTGGCCAACGCCTCCGCGCTGCACATCGAACGCGTCTCGTACGCCGGGCGCCAGTGGACCGCCGGGAACACCGACAGCCGGTGGCGTGCGGCGGACACCAAGGGCACCTCAGGCGCGGCGAAGGACGCGGACGCCGTGCGCATCGTGACCGCGCCGTAGTACGGGCAACCGTACGGATGATCACCCGGAAGGGTTACGTCCGCCCGGCGCGGCCGTGGGTGTGCGCAGGTTTTCGCCCGGTCACCCTCGTATCCGTCAAAACCCTTGAGGACAAAGGGCTGTAAGGATTCAGCGGACTTTCGGACCGGGCACTTTTTGCCCGTTTTTATCCGCAGGCGATTATGCGACGCATTGCCAACTCTTTACGTTGGCGCGCCGCAACCTTCGCGGGCTTCGAGCGGTAGTCACTGCGTCCGAGCCCGGAGATCAACTGCCGGGTGAGGTCGGAACACTTCCTCGTTCTCTCCCGTCAAAGGAGCATCATGTCCCTCCCCCTGACCCGCAGGATCGCCCGTGCCGCGCTGCTCGTCGCTGCGGGAGCGGCAGCCGGGGTCGGTGCGGCCGGCTCCGCCAGTGCGGCCCCCGCCGAACTGCCCGCCACCCCGAACCTGGGCGGGCTGACCGCCCTGGACGCGGCGAACGTCGGCAACACCGTCGACGGTGCGGCGCAGAACCTGACCGGCACCGCGGGTGAGACCGGCGGCAAGGCCGTCAAGAAGGCCGTGCCCACCGCGGGCAAGACCAGCGGCAAGGCCGTGAAGAAGGCGGCTCCCGCGGCGCAGAAGACCGCGGGCGAGGCGGCCGGCTCCGCCGGGGACATCCTCGGTGACACCGCGTCCACCGCGACGAAGGGCGGCCTCCCGACGGACTCCCTCACCAAGGGTGGCCTGCCGACGGAGTCCCTCCCGGTGAAGAGCCTGCCGCTCGGCTGAGCGCCTGGCTTTCGCAGCGAACGGTGACGGGGTCCAGGGAGTTGTTCCCTGGACCCCGTTGCCGTGTGTGCCTACGTCGGCAGAGGCCGGGGCGTGTTCGGACGGTGCCCGGCGCTGCAGGCTGCGCCCACCCGTTCCGCCCTGCGGAACGACTGCCCACAGCGGTCACGCCAGCCGCTCGACCGCCGCTCGCACCCGCTCGTCGGTCGCCGTAAGAGCGACTCGTACGAACTTCTCCCCCGCCTCGCCGTAGAAGTCGCCCGGCGCCACCAGGATGCCCAGGTCGGCGAGGTGGGCGACCGTGGCCCAGCAGGACTCGTCCTTCGTGGCCCAGAGGTAGAGGCTGGCCTCGCTGTGCTCGATGCGGAAGCCGTGGTTCAGCAGGGCCTCGCGCAGGAGCGTGCGGCGGGCCAGGTACCGCTCGCGCTGTTCGCGGACGTGGGTGTCGTCGCCCAGGGCCGCCACGACGGCCGCCTGGGTGGGCGCCGAGGTCATCATGCCGCCGTGCTTGCGGATCTGCAGGAGCGGGGCGAGGACGGCCGGGTCGCCGGCCAGGAAGGCGGCGCGGTAACCCGCCAGGTTCGAGCGCTTCGAGAGCGAGTGGACGGCCACGATGCCGTCGTAGGAACCGCCGTTCACCTCCGGGTGCAGGACCGAGACCGGGTCGGCCTCCCAGCCCAGCTCGAGGTAGCACTCGTCGGAGAAGAGCAGGACGTCGTGCTCGCGGGCCCAGGCCACGATCCGGGTCAGCTCGGCCTTGGACAGCACCTTGCCCGTCGGGTTCGACGGGGAGTTCAGCCAGAGGAGCTTCAGGCCGGTCGGGTCCAGGTCCGTCGGGTCGTCGTAGACCTCGTACTCCGCGCGGGCCAGGCGCGCGCCGACCTCGTACGTCGGGTAGGCCAGCCGCGGGTACGCGACCCGGTCGCCGGGGCCGAGGCCCAGCTGGGTGGGGAGCCAGGCGACGAGTTCCTTGGAGCCGACGATCGGCAGGACGTGCCGATGGGTGACCTCGCGGGCGCCCAGGCGGCGCTCCAGCCAGCCCGTGATCGCGTCGCGCAGCGCCGGGGTGCCCCAGACCGTCGGATAGCCCGGAGAGTCCGCCGCGTCGATGAGCGCCTTCTGGATCAGCTCGGGGACCGGGTCGACGGGGGTGCCGACCGACAGGTCGACGATGCCGCCGGGGTGCGCAGAGGCCGTCTTCTTGTACGGCTCCAGCTTGTCCCAGGGGAAGGTGGGGAGGCGGTCGGAGACTGCGGACACGGTGTCTGGCTCACTTTCTCGTACGGCACTCGTACGGCCCTCGTATGGCACCCCTACGGCAAACGCCTCGGCCCCGTACGGCGATCAGGCGTGATCAAGCCGTACGGGACCGAGGCGGCGCGGGTGCGGGCCGCTCTTACTGGTTCTGCGGCGGCAGCGCGGCGACGAAGGGGTGGTCGCGCTCGATCAGGCCCAGCTTGCTGGCGCCGCCGGGAGAGCCGAGTTCGTCGAAGAACTCGACGTTCGCCTTGTAGTAGTCCTTCCACTCCTCCGGAGTGTCGTCTTCGTAGAAGATCGCCTCGACCGGGCAGACCGGCTCACAGGCACCACAGTCGACGCATTCGTCCGGGTGGATGTACAAGGACCGGGAGCCCTCGTAGATGCAGTCGACCGGGCACTCCTCGATGCACGCCTTGTCCTTGACGTCGACACAAGGCTGCGCGATGACGTAGGTCACGCTGTCGTTCCTCCTCGATAGGGCGCTGGCGGGCCTCCACAGGCTCCGCCGCCTGGCGCGCGGGAGCGCGGCGTCGTCGATGCCCACCTCTAGTATCTCCGTTCTTGGGCATGATCCGAACAGGAGGGGTGAACTGACCTGTGGAAATCTCTGCGACAGGACGCCTCGTGGTCCGTATCACCGCAGCTGACGTGGGTAAACGGGTCTCCGTACGGCGGCTGGGCGAACCGGGCGTCACGCATGAGAAGTTCACCGACACGGTGGGTGTTCTCACATCATGGGACGACGGTGTGCTGCTGATCACGCGGCGGGACGGTCAGAGCGTCCGCATTCCGGAATCCGCGCTGGTCGCGGGCAAGATCGTGCCCCCCGCGCCGGCCCGTCGCAGGGGTCCCGCCGCCTCCTACGAGGAGCTGGCCCGCGTCGCCGCGCGGGCCTGGCGGCCGACGGAGAGCGAGCGGCTCGGCGAGTGGGAACTGAGGGCCGCCTCCGGGTTCACCCGGCGGGCCAATTCCGTGCTGCCGCTCGGTGACCCGGGCCTGCCGCTCGACGAGGCCCTGACCGTCGTACGACGGTGGTACGGCGACCGCGGTCTGCCCGCCTACGTCCAGACCGCGACCGGGGCCGAGGGCACGCAGGAGCTGCTGTGCGCGGAGCTGGAGCGGCGGGCGTGGACGCGGGAGGTGACCGCCGAGCTGTGGATCGGGGCGCTGGCGCCGGTCGCCGACCTGACGGAGGCCGGCGGGGTCGTGCTGTCCCGGGAGGCCGACGATGCCTGGCTGGCGCGCTATCAGCGCAAGGGGATGAGCGAGGTGGCCCTGAAGGTGCTGGGATGTGGGTCCCCCCGCTCATGGGGGTCCCCCCGCTCATGGGGGTCCCCCCGCTCGAGCGAAGCCGAGAGTGGGGGAGAAGCCGAGAGTGGGGGAGGGCCCTCGGTGTGGTTCGCCACGGTGCCCTCCGAGACGGGGGGCGCGCCCGCCGCCATCGGGCGGTGTGTCGTCGACGGGCGGTGGGCCGGCTTCGCCGCCGTGGAGGTGGATCCGGCGCTACGGCGGCGGGGGCTGGCCACCACCGTGATGGCCGCGTTGGCCCTCCGGGCGTTGGACGAAGGGGCGTCGGCCGCGTGGTTGCAGGTCGAAGCGGAGAACGCGGGGGCGCGGGCCCTGTATGCCGGGATGGGGTTCTCCGCGCATCACGCCTATCACCACTATCGCGAGCCGGGAGCCTCCGGCGCCGAGCGGTGGTAGCGATCGCTGTGAAAGGGCACGAGCCAGCTATGCGTCCCCCGTATCCGCCGCCGCCCGAACGTTCCGCCGAACTGCGCCGGCGTTTCGCCGAAGAGGCCCGCTCCGAACGGCCCGATCTGTCGACGCTGTGCCTGCTGGTGGGCGCGGAGGCGGACGGGACGCTGGACGAGGCGGGTCTGGATGCTGCCCAGATCGAGCTCGACCGGCTGGCCGGCCAGTTGCCGTTCCGGCCCGGCGGGCCGCGGTCATGGGCGGTGTCGCTGTGCGAGCTGCTCGGGGACCGATGTGGTTTCCGTGGCACCCCTGCCGACTATCAGCGGCTGGAGTCCTCGCTGCTGCATGAGGTGCTACGGCGGCGGCGCGGGCTGCCGATCCTGTTGTCGGTGGTGTGGATGGAGGTGGCTCGGCGGGCCGGGGCGCCGGTGTACGGGGTGGCTCTGCCGGGGCACTTCGTGGTGGGGTTCGGGCCGCCGGAGGAGCAGGTGCTGGCCGATCCGTTCGACGGGGGGCGGGTGTTGGCGGGGGCCGATGCGGAGTTGTTGGTGGCGGGGGCGACCGGGGCCGCGCTGCAGCCGTCGATGCTTGTGCCTGCGGAGCCGTTGGAGGTTGTGCTGCGGATCCTGAACAACGTGCGGGCGTGGGCTGCGGCTCGGCCTGAGCGGTCGGATGTTGCGCTGTGGGCCGTTGAGTTGTCGCTGTTGCTGCCGTCTCATCCGGCTCGGTTGCGGTATGAGCGGGCGCAACTTCTCGTGCAGCGGGGGGATTTCCTGACAGGTGCCGCCGAGTTGGAGGCGTACGCGGAGATCGTGGCTGCGCTGGATGAGGCTGCGGCCGCTCGGATGCGGCAGCAGGCCCATGCTGCGCGAGCGATGTTGAACTGACGGTTGTGTCGCGGCTGCGGGTTCGTTGTGGCTGGTCGCGCCCACGCGGCGGAGCCGCGAATCGATACAGCCCCGCGCCCCTGGGTGGGCTACAGCCAGCCCTTCTCTCTTGCGATGCGGACTGCCTCTGCCCTGTTGCGTACCGCCAGTTTTTGGATGGCCGTCGAGAGGTAGTTGCGGACCGTGCCCTGGGACAGGTGCAAGGCCGCTGCCAGTTCGGCGTTCGTTGAGCCGTCCGCTGCCGCTCGCAGTACTTCCCGCTCTCGGTCCGTCAGGGGGTTCGCCCCATCCGCCAGGGCAGCCGCCGCCAGCGTCGGGTCGATCACCCGCTCCCCCGCCAGTACCTTGCGTACCGCTTCCGCCAGTTGGGCTGCCGGGGCGTCCTTGACCAGGAAGGCGTCGGCGCCTGCCTCCATGGCGCTGCGGAGGTAGCCGGGGCGGCCGAAGGTGGTGAGGACGACCAGTTTGATCGTCGGGAGTTCCTTGTGGACCTGGGCCGCCGCCTCGATGCCGGTCGCGCCCGGCATTTCGATGTCCAGGAGGGCCACGTCCACGTCGTGGTCGCGGGCCGCCGTCAACACCTCGTCGCCGCGGGCCACTTGGGCGACGACCTCGATGTCGTCCTCGAGGCCGAGCAGCGCGGCCAGTGCCTCGCGGACCATCGACTGGTCCTCGGCGAGCAGGACCTTGATCGTGCGGCTCGTCATGGGGCGGATCCTACGTCGGCCGCGGGACCTGTGGGCACTCGGGCGACCAGGCGGAAGCCGTGCCGCGTCCCGCCCGCCTCCAGGGTGCCGCCCGCCTTGTCCAGGCGCTCGGTGAGGCCGGTCAGGCCGTTGCCGGGGCCCCGGCCGGAGCCGCCGGAGCCGTTGTCCTCGACGGCGAGTTCGAGGACCGGGCCGTCGAGGGTCTGACGGCGGAGCAGCTCCACCGTGCAGCGGCCGGCGCCGCTGTGCCGTACGACGTTGGTGACCGCCTCGCGCAGCGTCCAGGCGAGGGCCGACTCGCTCTCCTCGGGGACGCCGGTGAGGTCGGGTTCGGCGGGGAGCTCGGTGGTGACTCCGGCCGCCGTCAAGGCGACCTGGGCGCCCGCGAGTTCGGCCGCCAGGCGGCGGCGCCGGTAGCCGGTGACGGCCTCACGGACGTCGACGAGGGCCTGCCGGCTGACCTGTTCGATGTCGGTGACCTGCTGGGCCGCCTTCTCGGGGTGCGCCGGGAGCATCCGGCCCGCGAGTTCGCTCTTCAGCGTGATCAACGACAGAGAGTGCCCCAGGAGGTCGTGCAGGTCGCGGGCCAGGCGCAGGCGCTCCTCGTTGGCGGCCAGTTGGGCGACCCTCGCCCGTGCCTCACGCAACTCGACGGTCGTACGGATGAGTTCGCGTACGCCCGTCATCGCGAAGCCGCCGAGCAGCGCCGGGATGAGGAGGGCGCCGATGTAGTCCGTCCCGTCGGAGACGATCAGGGCGAGGGCCGACATCAGGGCGGACGCGCCGGGGATGGTCCAGCGTGCGAGCCGCAGCGGCAGGGCCGCGCCGGACGAGATCGACACGTACACGAAGAGGACGAGCCACTCGCGTCCGAGTGTGAGGACGAGAAGGGTCGACTCGGCCGACAGGACCGCGAGCGAGGCGAGCACGAAGCTCTGGGCGTTGCGGCGGCCGGTCCGGAAGAGCAGGGCCAGGTACCAGACGACGAAGCCCGCGAGGCCGAGCCAGCCGAGGACGACGGCGACGGTGCCGTGGCCGCCGTGCAGCAGATCCGAGACGGGCGCGCTCAGGTAGACCAGCCAGATGCCCGTCCACAGCATCTTGACCATGGTCTGCTTGCGGGTTTCCGGGCGCTGCCCGATGCCGACGCCGGTGCCGCTCACGCCTTCAACGTGTCCTTCCGGTACAGCCAGGCCGCGCCGCCCGCGAACAGGGCGAAGGAGACGACCAGGATGGCGATGTCCTGTGCGTGCGGGGCCCGGCTCTGTTCGATGGCCCGCCCGAGGGCAGCGTACGCGTGCGTGGGCAGCCACTTGGCGATGTCCTGCAGCCAGGTCGGGAAGGTCGTCGTAGGCATCCACAGGCCGCCGAGCATCGACAGGCCGAAGTAGGTGATCATCGTGATCGGGCGGACCGCGTCCCCGCTCGCGAGGTAGCCGATGGCCACGCCGAGCGCGGCGAAGACCAGGCTGCCGGCCCAGATCGCGCCGGTGAGGGCGAGCCACTGCCAGGCGTCCAGCCGTACGTCCTTCACGGCCGCGGCGACGACGAAGACGATGACGATCGACGGCAGGCTCACCACGGCGGCGCTCGCCGTCTTCGCGAGGACGTACCCGCGCCCCGGCAGCGTGGTCAGCCTCAACTGCCGTACCCAGCCGCTCTCCCGCTCCTTGGCGATGCGCTCGCTGTTGCCCATCAGGACGGCGGTGAGAGCGCCGAAGGAGGCCATCGAGACCATCATGTAGGTCGCGACGGTCAGACCGGTGCCGGCGACCTTGTCCGTGCCGCCGGCGTTGCCCGCGATGATCAGGAACAGCAGCGACGGGTACAGCACCGAGAAGAACAGGAACTTGCGGTTGCGCAGGGCACGGGCGAGTTCGAGCTTGATCAGACTGTTCATGACGTACGGGCCTCCTCGGCCTCGGTGATGGCCACGAACGCCTGCTCCAGGCCGAGCCCGGCGACTTCGAGGTTGCGGGGGTAGACGCCGAGGCCGTACAGGGCGTGGACGGTCGCGTCGGCGTCGGAGGACTGGATGCGGACGGTCTGGCCGGATACGTCGATCGAGGTCAGGAAGGGGAGGTTCCGCAGCGGGACCGCGTCGATCGCGCCGCCGTCCCGGTCGAGGTCCAGGTCGAAGGAGATCCGCCGCGCCCCCGCCTTCGCCTTGATCTCGGCCGCCGTGCCGTCCGCCAGCAGCCGGCCCCGGTGCAGCACCAGCACCCGGTCGGCGATGGCGTCCGCCTCCTCCAGGTAGTGGGTGGCGAAGAGGACCGTACGGCCCTGGTCGGCCTGCTCGCGCATGGTGGACCAGAAGGCCTGGCGGGCGGAGACGTCCATGCCGGTGGTCGGCTCGTCCAGGACGATCAGGTCGCTGTCGCCGGCCGTGGCGAGCGCGAAGCGGACCCGCTGGGCCTGGCCGCCGGAGAGCTTGTTGACCTTGCGGTCGGCGATCTGGGCGATCCCGGCCCGGGCGAGGACGTCGCTGACCTTGTACGGCTTCGGGTGCAGCGCGCACGCGAGCCGCACCAGTTCCTCGGCCGTGACCTCGTCCATCAGCCCGCCGCTCTGCAGCATCGCGCCCACCCGTCCGGCGACGATGGCCTCGCGCGGTCCGGTGCCGAAGACACGGACCGTGCCGGCGTCCGGCTGCTTGAGCCCGAGGAGCAGGTCGAGGGTGGTCGACTTGCCGGCCCCGTTCGGGCCCAGCAGGGCCACCGTCTCCCCCGGGTGCAGCGCGAGCGTCAGCCCGTCGACGGCCCGCACGCTCCCGTAGCTCTTGCTCACCTGGTCGAACCCGACCGCTGTGGTTGTCATGTGGTCCAGAGTGGCTCTCAGGACCCCTCGCCCGGCAGTGTCGGCGATCCTGACTGCCGGATGACAGATGTCATACGTCGACCAGGGCGCCGTACGACGAAGAGGGCACCCGGCGTGTGCCGGGCGCCCTCTGTCGGGTCGCGCGCCCCTAGTTGGGGGTGGTGTCGATGACCTGGGTGCGCTCCGCCGCCGTCTTGGCGCGCAGGGCCTTGCCCAGCGCGGAGGCGACGTCCTCCGGCAGGACGTCACGCTTGCCGCTCGCGCCGTCGATCTTCACGCCGTCGAAGGTGGTGCCGTACGCCGCCTTGAGCGCCTTGAGGTCGTACTTCTCCACGAGCTTGCCGTCGACAGCCTTGAAGCCGAGGATCTTCGGCAGGGACAGGGCGCCGAACTGGATGCTGTGCGCCGAGTCGGTCTGGATGGTGACGATCTCGGACATCGCGGGCTCCGCGAACTCCTTCATCATCCGGTCGACCTCGGCGTTCGAGACAGTCGGCTGCTTGGTGGTCGTCGGGAGCTTCACCGCGGCGGAGGTGCCGGTCTCCACCTGGCTGCGGTACGCCTCCTCGACCGCCGTGGTCGACTGGGCGACGTTGATGCCCTTGCCGGCCTTGCCGTACACGGCGACGGCCTTGCCGTTCTTGAACACGATCGTGCCGTCGGTCGCCGAGCCGGAGCCGCCGGCGGCGTCCTGGAGGGCGGCGGTGAGCTTCTCCTCGTCGACCGGCATGACCGGGTCGACGACCCGGTGGTTGCCGAAGAGCGAGCCGATCACGGAGATCGGGTTGTAGTCGCTCTGCGCGGCCGCGGCGACCGTGGCCTGCTCGTCGAGCTGGAGCCCCGCCTGGTCCGGCGTGAGCGAGACGGTGTCGCCGTCGACCGACAGCTTCAGCGCCGCGTCGACGCGCTTGCCGAAGGCGTCGTCGAGCTTCTTGACGGCGTCGTCGCGGGTGCCGCCACCGATGTCGACGCCGAGCACATAGGTGCCCTTGGGCACGTCGGAGCGGTTCATCAGCAGTCCGGCGCCGTAGGCACCGATGCCGACGAGGACCACGAGGACGCCGACCAGCGTGAGCTTGCTGCGCCCCTTCTTCTTCTTTTTCTTCTTGGACGAGGCGGCCGGCGCGTCCTGCGAGGCCGTCTCGGGCAGCTTCGGGGGCGTGTGCGGCAGCGGTCCGTCGGCGTGGGCGCCCGGCCCGAACGGTCCGTTCTGGGCGCCGGGCGGTACGACGGGGATGCCGCTGGTGACGGTGTGCCCGGAGACGTTGTCCGGGTTGCCGAAACCGGGCGTGCCGGGCTCGGGGGCCGGCTTCTGCGGGGTGAGGATCGCGGTGTCGTCGCTCAGGCCGCCGCCGGGGCCGAGGTTGGTGCGGGGGCCGGGGCCGGGAGCACCGGGGCCGCTGAAGGGCTCGCCGCCGAAGGCCTGCGGGCCGTTGCTGATGGGAGAGACCTGCGGTCCGTTGCTGATGGGCGGGACCCGCGGGCCGTCGCCGGTGACCGGGCCGCCGGTCGGGCCCGAGGGGCCCTGCGGTCCGCCGGGGCCACCCGGGCCGTTCGGCCCGTTGAAGCCGCCGTAGCTGTTCTGGCCGCCCTGGCTGCCGTACGGGCTCTCGCTGTTCGGGCCGCCGTAGGGGCTCTGACCGTTCTGGGCGTTCGGGCCGCCGCTCCCGTTCCCGCCCGCGCTCCCGTTCCCGTTCCCGTTCCCGTTCTCCGAGAAGTACGGCAGGTCGTCGCGGCGCGGCTCGGCGCCGCCCGTGCCGGGACGCGGGCCGGCGGCCAGCGCCTCGGTGACGTCGAAGGAGCCCGTGCCGCCGCCGTGGCCGGGAGCCACGGGCCCGCCGGTGGCGCCGGGGAGCCCGGCACCGTTCGTGCCGCCGCCGGGGCGGGAACCGCCCGCACCGCCGGGCCGGGAGCCGCCCGGCACGCTCATGGAACCGACCACGCCACCGGGCCGCCCGGCACCGGGACGCGCACCACCGGGCGCACCCGCGCCAGTACCGGCACCCGTGCTGGGACGCGCACCGCCAGGCGCACCCGCGCCACCGGCGCCCGGTGCACCCGAACTGCCCGGCACACCGGCCCCGTTGGTCGCGCCGCCGCCCGGACCGCCAGTGGGGGGCCCGGACTTGCGGGGCGCAAACCAGTCGCTGGTCTTCTCCCCGGCGGGCGCGGCGGGCTCGGCGAGGCCCGCGGACGCAGTGGCACGCGGCGCCGGCACCTCGGTGTCCGGGCCCTTGTCGTCGGGGCCCTCGGACTCGCCGACGGGCTGGCGCACGACGACCGGAGGAATGGGCCGCGAGCCGGGGATGTTGATCCGGATCCGGGTCGTCAGCGTCGTCTCGGTCTTGCGTTCCTCAGGCTGCGCGGCCGAACGGTCCGCGTCCGGACCGCCGTCGGACGCCATGGGCGTCCCGTACGGCGGCGTGCCCGAGGGGTATGCGGCTCCGCCGCGCCCGTTGGGCCCGGAGGACGGACTGTCAGTTTCACGACTCAAGGCAGGTTCTCCTGGTTGGCTCCGCCGCCCGTTTCGACCTTCACTGCGAGTGGGGGTCCCCCCGGCCGAGTGGTTCGAGGCCGGGAGAGGCTCGGCGGCGCGCACCACCATACTGGCCACTTCTGGCCCGTATCCCACGACCGCTTCGGAAACCCACACCGGACTCCCACGCGCTCGATGCGGCGAAGTGGTACGTCACTTGCCAAGTCGGACGGCATCGCCGACTGGTTGCCGCCCTTGCGCAAGGGTGGCGCAGATCACAGCCAGAGCCATGCCGCCGAGCAGGAAGAGATAGGAGCCACTTCCCGCGGCGAAGACGAAGTCTCCTTCCGGGCGGCTGGCGGTGAGGAAGACGACGGCGAGCATCCAGCCGCCGGCCGGCGCCACCGCCCCGGCTCTGCTGCCGGTGACCCGCGCGCCGCCGAGGCAGAGCCCCGCCTGGCCCGCGAGGGCGAGCAGCAGCCCGCCCGGGAACCAGCCGGCCTGCACCAGCGCCCCGGCCGCGCCGACCGCCACACCGAGCACGAAGAGCCCCAGGTAGGCGGCGACCCGTCCGGCGGAGGGCCGCTGCAGCGGCTGGGCCAGCATCGACGTCCGGTCGCTCATGACGCCTCCTCGATGCCGGCGAACAGATCGGTATCGCTCACACCTGTGTGTTCCCCGCGCACCAACTCGTAGTACTCGGTGGTGAAGAGGGGTTGCGCGAGTTCGTTGGAGAGCACGAAGTACCGCTCGGCGACCGTGATCTGCGTGGCGTGCGCGCGCATCGCGGCGGCCTTCGCGGCGGCGTACGCCGTGCCGTCGATCTCGGCGGTGATCCGCTCGTCGTCGACCACACCAGGTACGTCGTCGAGGACACCGGACTTGGTGAAGGGGAGGCCGGGCAGGTCCGCCTCCAGCCGGCCGAAGGCGGCTTCGCCGACCGTGCGCGGCACCCGGTTCCAGTAGACCTTCTCGATCTCCCAGCCCGCCGCGGCGGCCAGCTCGACGGCACGCATCGCGACCCGGTGGGCCTGGATGTGGTCGGGGTGGCCGTATCCGCCGTTGTCGTCGTAGGTGACGAGGACCTGGGGGCGTACCTCGAGGATCACCTCGACCAGCTGCGCGGCCGCCTCGTCGACGTCCGCCTGCCAGAAGCAGGCGGGGTCGTCGTTGTCGGGGAGGCCCATCATCCCGGAGTCCCGGTATCTGCCGGTGCCGCCGAGCAGGCGGAAGTCCTCGACGCCGAGTTCACGCATGGCCGCGGTGAGCTCGCCCAGCCGGTACTCGCCCAGCGCGGCGCCGGTCAGGTGCCTCAACTCGGGCGGGATGACCTCGCCGAGCTCGCCGAGGGTGCAGGTGACGAGGGTCACCCGGGCGCCCTCGGCCGCGTACCGGGCCATGGTCGCGCCGTTGTTGATCGACTCGTCGTCCGGGTGCGCATGCACCAGAAGCAGACGCCGGGGCGGCAGTTCCGTCATGGCCCCACCCTACGAGGCCGTGCCGCGGCTCCCGCGCAGGGTCCTCCGGGGCAGCGTCAGAACTTGATGCTGCCGATCATGCCCGCGATGTTCGTCGTCAGCTCGCTGATGGTCGGGGCGATCGAGGAGGCGGCCAGATAGAAGCCGAGCAGGATGCACACGACAGCGTGCCCGCCCTTCAGCCCTGATTTCTTGACCAGCAGGAAGACGATGATCGCCAGCAGCACCACCGCCGAAATCGAGAGTGCCACGGCGGTTCACCTCCAAAGATCCCAGGAACGCGGGGGGTCGGACCACGGGGTCGGATATATCCATACAGCAGCCAGCAGGTTCATACCCACCAAGCGCTAGTGATCATAACTATCCGTGCCTGCGCATCGATCGGCGCACGGCCGCACAAGGGGGCGCACTGGCCAATATGGTCGGGGCATGACGACCGAGCCTGACTCCTTCCCCCGTCGGCACGCCCGCACCCAGCGCTTCACGCTCGGCGCACCGCGCGCTTTCACCGTGGCGCCCGACGGTGCGCGTGTCGTGTTCCTGCGCTCGAACTCCGGCACGGAGCGCGCCGGTTCCCTGTGGGTGCTCGACACCGGGGACGGCGGGGAGCGCGTGGCGGCCGACCCACGCGCCCTCCTGGGCGGCACCGAGGAGCACCTCTCGCCCCAGGAGCGGGCACGCCGGGAACGCAGCCGCGAGGGCGGCGCCGGCATCGTCGGCTACGCCACCGACACGGCCGTGGAGTTGGCCTCTTTCGCCTTGTCAGGGCGGCTTTTCGCGGCGGAGCTGCGAGCCGGCACGGCACGTGAACTCCCGGTCCCCGGACCGGTGATCGACCCCCGCCCCTCACCGGACGGGCGGTACGTCGCGTACGTCACCCAGGGCGCCCTGCGGGTGGTGAGCACCGAGGGCGAGTACGACCGGGTGCTCGCCGAGCCCCATGAGGCTCATGTCACCTACGGTCTCGCCGAGTTCATCGCGGCGGAGGAGATGGGCCGCTCACGGGGCTTCTGGTGGTCGCCGGAGTCGGACCGACTGCTGGTCGCGCGCGTGGACGACACGCCGGTGCGCCGGTGGTGGATCTCCGATCCGGCCCACCCGGAGCGTGATCCACAACACGTCCCGTACCCGGCGGCGGGCACCGCCAACGCGGACGTACGGCTCTTCGTGATCGGCCTCGACGGGACCCGCACGGAGGTCGCCTGGGACCGCGCGCGGTATCCGTATCTCGCCCATGTGCACTGGTCAGGGGCGGGTGCACCGCTGATCCTTGTGCAGGCGCGGGACCAGCGCAGCCAGTTGTTCCTGGCCGTGGACCCGGAGTCGGGGGCGACCCGGATGGTGCACGCGGACGAAGATCCAATTTGGCTTGATCTTTTCCCGGGGGTGCCCTGCTGGAGCCCGTCCGGGCAGCTCGTCCGCATCGCCGACGAGGGCGGCGCACGGGTCCTCACGGTCGGCGAACGCCCGCTGACCGGCCCGCAGTTGCACGTCCGTGCCGTGCTGGACGTCTCCGCCGACGAGGTGCTGGTCTCGGCGTCGGCCGGCGAGGACGCGGCCACCCCGGAGACCGGCGAGGTGCACGTCTACCGGGTGAACGAGCTCGGAGTGGAGCGCGTCTCGCAGGAGCCCGGCGTGCACTCGGCGGTGCGCGCCGGGGGCGTGACCGTGCTGGTGTCCGCGACGCTCGACGTGCCGGGGGCCCGGGCACAGGTGCTGCGGGACGGGAAGCCGACGGCGACTGTCACGTCGTATGCCGAAGATCCCGGTATGTCCCCGCGCGTGACGCTCGTCGAGGGGGGCGCACGCCGCATCCCGTGCGCCGTGCTCTTGCCGCGGGACTACGCCGGTGACACCTCCCTGCCGGTCCTCCTCGACCCGTACGGCGGACCGCACGGGCAGCGGGTGGTCGCCGCGCACAACCCCCACCTGACCTCGCAGTGGTTCGCCGACCAGGGGTTCGCGGTGGTCGTCGCCGACGGACGGGGCACCCCGGGGCGCTCCCCCGCCTGGGAGAAGGCGGTCCGGGACGACCTCGCGGCGGTCGTCCTGGAGGACCAGGTCGACGCGCTCCAGGCCCTCGCCGCCGACTTCCCGCTCGACCTGGGCAAGGTCGCCATCCGCGGCTGGTCCTTCGGCGGCTATCTGGCGGCGCTCGCGGCGCTGCGCCGGCCGGACGTCTTCCACGCGGCGGTGGTGGGCGCCCCGGTCACCGACCTGCGCCTGTACGACACCCACTACCAGGAGCGCTACATCGGCCACCCGGACGAGCAGCCCGAGGTCTACCGCCGCAACTCGGTGATCGACGACGAGGGTCTGGTCGACGCGGCCGAGCCGCACCGGCCGATGATGATCATTCATGGCCTGGCGGACGACAACGTCGTGGTCGCCCACTCCCTGCGGCTCTCCTCGGCCCTGCTGGCCGCGGGCCGTCCGCACGAGGTGCTGCCGCTGTCCGGGGTGACGCACATGACTCCGCAGGAGACGGTCGCGGAGAACCTGCTGCGGCTCCAGCTGGACTTCCTGAAGCGGTCGCTGGGGCTGTCGTAACCCATACAAATGTGCATCAATCGCGTTAACACGCAGGCAACTTGGCCGACCCGATCCCGATATACGGACGCGTCAATCTAAACAACGTACGGCCGTGCGGGTGCCGTAAACGGACCGGGGTGCGCCATGTCACCCCGGTCCGTTGCTTTTCCCCTCCGGATCCTGCGGCTCCTGCGGCTCCTCGGATGGGACCACCTGCTTCTCCTCTGCGAAGTGGCAGGCGGAGTCGTGCGCCGCCGGGCCGGTCACGTGACGGAACTCCGCGGGGACCGCGAGCGCCGGCACCTCCAGTTCGCAGCGCTCCTGGGCCTTCCAGCAGCGGGTCCGGAAGCGGCATCCGGACGGGATGTTCGTCGGGGAGGGCACGTCCCCCGCGAGGATGATCCGCTCCCGGTGTTCCCGGGCCTCCGGGTCGGGCACGGGTACGGCGGACAGCAGGGCCTGTGTATAGGGGTGCGTCGGGTGGTCGTAGATCTCGGCGTCCTTGCCGATCTCGACGATCCGCCCGAGGTACATCACCCCGACCCGGTCCGAGATGTGCCGGACGATCGACAGGTCGTGCGCGATGAAGAGGTACGAGAGCTCGAACTCGTCCTGCAGGCCCGCCATCAGGTTGATGACCTGGGCCTGGACCGACACGTCGAGGGCCGAGACCGGTTCGTCCGCGACGATGACCTCCGGGCGCAGCGCCAACCCCCGTGCGATGCCGATGCGTTGGCGCTGGCCGCCGGAGAACTGGTGCGGATAGCGGTTGATGTACTCCGGGTTGAGGCCTACGACGTCCAGCAGGTCCTGCACCTTGCGGCGCCGGTCGCCCTTCGGGGCCACCTCGGGGTGGATGTCGTAGGGCTCCCCGATGATGTCGCCGACCGTCATCCGGGGGTTGAGGGAGGTGTAGGGGTCCTGGAAGACCATCTGGATGTTGCGGCGGACCGACTTGAGGGCCTTGCCGGACAGCTTGCTGATGTCCTCGCCCTTGAAGCGGATCTCCCCCGCCGTCGGGCGTTCCAGGTTGACCAGCATCTTGGCGACCGTCGACTTGCCGCAGCCGGACTCGCCGACGATGCCGAGGGTTTCGCCTCGGTTGAGGGTGAAGTCGACGCCGTCGACCGCCTTCACGGCGCCGACCTGCTTCTTGAAGAGGATGCCCGTGGTGAGCGGGTAGTGCTTGACCAGCCCGCTCACCTCCAGAATCGGCTCCTGGTGCTCAGCCATTCAGGCACTCCCTCCAGAAGTGGCAGGCGCTGTCGCGGTCTTCGGACACGTCGTACAGCGGGGGTACGTCCGTGCGGCACACGTCCTGGGCCATGGGGCACCGGGGGTTGAAGGCGCAGCCGGGCGGGATGTTCATGAGGTTCGGGGGCAGGCCCTTGATGGCGTAGAGCTCCTGGCCCTTCTGGTCCAGGCGCGGGATGGAGTCGAGCAGGCCGCGGGTGTAGGGGTGGGCGGGCGCCTTGTAGATGTCGTGGACGGGTGCGGATTCCACGATCCGTCCCGCGTACATCACCGCGATCCGGTCCGCGACGTCCGCGACCACGCCGAGGTCGTGGGTGATGAGGATGAGCCCCATGTTGTACTCGCGCTGCAGCTCGGCGAGCAGGTCCATGACCTGGGCCTGGACGGTGACGTCCAACGCGGTCGTGGGCTCGTCGGCGATGATGAGGGCCGGCTCCAGTGCGAGGGCCATCGCGATCATGATGCGCTGGCGCATACCGCCGGAGAACTGGTGCGGGTACTGCTTGACCCGCTCCTTGGCGCCGGGGATGCGGACGCGGTCCATCAGCTCGACGGCCTTGGCCCGCGCGTCCTTCTTCGACATGCCACGGTGGACCACGAACATCTCGCCGAGCTGATCGCCCACGCTCAGCACCGGGTTCAGCGACGACAGCGCGTCCTGGAAGATCATCGCCATCTCGGCGCCGCGGACCTTCCTCCGCTCCTCCTCCTTCAGCTTGAGCAGGTCCTTGCCCTGGAAGAGGATCTCGCCGCCGGTGATCCTCCCGGGCGGGATGTCGAGGATGCCCATGATCGCCTGCGCGGTCACCGACTTCCCCGACCCCGACTCACCGAGCACCGCGAGCGTCTCCCCCGCGTCCACCCCGTAGTCGACCCCGTTCACGGCCTTGGCGACCCCGTCCCGGGTCCGGAACTCCACATGCAGGTCACGCACTTCGAGCAGCACGACGACGACTCACCTCAACTTCGGATCGAGGGCGTCGCGGACCGCGTCGCCGAACATGACGAACGCGGACCCCGTGACCGCCCCTACGCCCCCGGTCCGCCACCACGCGGGCGGGCGTCCGGCCCAGGGCAGGCCCGCGCCCCACACCATGGCCGCCACGACACCGGGAACTCCATGGACGCCCCGTGCCCGATCCCGGAGCCACACCCGCGGGCCTCGCACTTCCCGCACCATGACCCCGTCACCTCGCCTTCGGGCCGAAGGCATCACGCACCGCGGCGCCGAGCGGCAGGTCCCAGGACCGCCACCGCCCATGGCCGACACCCGACCGCCCCCCGCCGGGCCCCCGAACCACACCCGCAGGCCACCCACGTCCAGCGCCATCACGCCGTCACCGCAGCTTCGGGTCGAGGGCGTCGCGGACCGCGTCGCCGAGCATGATGAAGGCGAGGACCGTGAGGGCGAGGGCTCCGGCCGGCCAGAGGAGCATGTGCGGAGCGTTGCGGATGTAGGCGGAGGCCGCCGAGATGTCGATGCCCCAGCTGACCGTGGGCGGCTTCAGGCCGACGCCGAGGTACGACAGGGTCGCCTCCAGGGAGATGTACGTGCCGAGGGCGATGGTCGCCACGACGATCACCGGGGCGACCGCGTTGGGGGTGATGTGGCGAAGCAGGAGGCGGGAGTTGGAGGCGCCCAACGCCCTGGCCGCCTGCACGTAGTCGTTCTGTTTGGCGGTGATGACCGAGCCGCGCGCGATGCGGGAGATCTGCGGCCAGCCGAGCAGCACCATGAAGCCGATGACCGGCCAGACCGTGTTGCTGGTCACCACCGACAGCAGGACCAGGCCGCCGAGGACGACCGGGATCGCGAAGAAGACGTCGGTGATGCGGGAGAGGACCGAGTCCCAGAACCCGCCGAAGAACCCCGCGAGCCCGCCGAGGACCGAGCCGAGGAGAGCCACCCCGAGCGTGGCGCAGACGCCGACCGTGACGGACGTACGGGCGCCGTACACCGTGCGCGTGTAGACGTCGCAGCCCTGACCGTCGTAGCCGAAGGGGTGGCCGGGCTGGGAGCCCTCCTGGGCCTTGGCGAGGTCGCACTTGAGGGGGTTGCCGGAGGCGATCAGCGAGGGCCACAGGGAGATGACGACGAGGAAGAGGATCACCAGGGCCGAGATGATGAAGACCGGGTTGCGGCGCAGGTCGCGCCAGGCGTCGGACCAGAGGGAGCGGGGCTTCTCCGAGGGGCCTGTGCCCTGCGGGCCGCCGGGAGTCTTCTCCAGGGTCGCCCCCTCGCTCGTCGCGAGGTCCATCGCCCCGCCCATGCCGGTCGCGGCGATCGCCCCCTCGGGCTCGTGAGGCTGCTCAGGCATAGCGGATCCTGGGGTCGAGGACGGCGTACAGGAGGTCGACGAGCAGGTTGGCGACCAGGAACACGAGGACCAGGACCGTCACGAAGCCGACGACGGTCTGGGTGTTCTGGCGGAGGATGCCCTGGTAGAGCTGGTAGCCGACGCCGTGGATGTTGAAGATGCGCTCGGTGACGATCGCGCCGCCCATGAGCGCGCCGATGTCGGTGCCGATGAAGGTGACGACGGGGATCAACGAATTGCGCAGGAGGTGACGGGTGATGACTCTCCTGCGAGGCAACCCCTTCGCCACCGCCGTACGGACGTAGTCCGAGCGCCGGTTCTCCGCGATGGACGTGCGGGTCAGCCTCGTCACGTACGCGAGGGAGACCGAGGCGAGGACCAGGCCGGGCACGATCAGCTCACTGAACGTGGCGTCCGTCGACACCGACGGCTTGATCCACCCCCACTCGACACCGAGCAGCAGCTGGAGCAGCAGACCGGTGACGAAGGTGGGGATGGAGATCACGACGAGGGTGAGGAGCAGGACCGAGGTGTCGACGGGCCGGCCGCGGCGCAGGCCCGTGACGACACCCAGCGAGATGCCGATGACGATCTCGAAGACGATCGCCACGACCGTCAGCCGGATGGTGACCGGGAACGCCGTCGACATCAGCTCGGTGACCTTCTGGCCGTTGAACGCCGTACCGAAGTCGCCGGTGAAGACGTTCCCCATGTAGGTCAGGTATTGCTGCCAGACCGGCTTGTCGAGGCCGAACTCCTTCTTCAGCTGGGCGGCCGTGGCGGCGTCGCACTGCTTGTCGCCGCACAGGCCCGCGATGGGGTCGCCCATGACGTTGACCATGAGGAAGATGAGCAGCGTGGCCCCGATGAACACCGGGATCATCTGGAGCAGACGCCGGGCGACGTAGCGTCCCATGGCGGCTCAGCTGACCTTGATCTCGTTGTAGACCGGGACGCTGAAGGGGTTGAGCTTCACGTTGGAGAGCCGCTCCGAGTAGCCGGCGCTGCCGTTCTGGTACCAGAGCGGGATGGCGCCCATGTTGTCCCGCAGGACCTCTTCCGCGTCCTGGAACTTCTCCACCGCCTTCGCCGTGTCCGTCTCGGCGTTGGCCTCGTCGACGAGCTTGTCGAAGTCCTTGTTGGTCCACTTGCCGTCGTTGGAGGAGGCGTTGGTGTAGTAGAGCGGCTGGAGGAAGTTCTGGATGAGCGGGTAGTCCATCTGCCAGCCCGCCCGGAAGGGGCCGCTCATCTTCTTGTCGGTGATCTGGTTGCGGAAGTCGGCGAAGGTGCCGACCGGGTTGCCGACGCAGGCCTTGTCGTTGTCGAGCGCGTTGTTGATGGAGTTGCAGACCGCGTCGACCCACTGCTTGTGGGAGCCGGTGTCCGCGTTGTACGTGATCTTGATCCCGCCGCCGGGGAGCCCACCGCCCTCCTCGATCAGCTTCTTGGCCGCGTCGGCGTCGTACTCGCAGGCGTCCCCGCACAGACCGTCCTTGAAGCCGCCCTCCTCGCCGAGGACCGGGGAGGTCCAGTCGGTGGCGGGGGTGCGGGTCTTCTGGAAGATCGTCTCGGTGATCTGGTCGCGGTTGATCGCCCGGGACAGGCCCGTGCGGACCTTCTCCATCCCGTCCTTGTTCCAGGCACTGTCGTAGAACGGGAACGCGAGGGTCTGGATGATGCCGGCCGGGGTGTTGATGTAGCGGTCGCCGAGGTCGCTCTTCACGTTCTTGAGCTGGGCGGCCGGGACGTCGTCGACCAGGTCGAGGTTGCCGGCCATGAGGTCGGTGTAGGCGGTGTTGTTGTCGGTGTAGACCTTCAGGGTCACACCGCCGTTCTGCGCCTTGTCCTCGCCGGGGTAGCCGTCCCACTTCTTGAGGGCCATCTGCGAGCCCTTGGTGTACGAGTCGATGGCGTACGGACCGTTGCCGACCGGCTTCGCCACCCAGGCCGCGTGGTCGTCGAAGAACGCCTGCGGGAGCGGGGCGTAGGCCGGGTAGCCGAGGGTGTCGGGGAAGGTCGAGAACTTCTGGCTGAGCTTGACGGTGAAGGTGTTGTCGCCGGTGGCCTTCAGGCCGGAGAGCGTCTCGGCGGTCTGCTTGCTGCCGTCGTCGGGGTGCGTCTTGTCGTAGCCCTCGATGTAGCCGAAGAAGTACGCGTTCTTCTGGTTGTTCTTCAGGCTCGCGCCGTAGTTCCAGGCGTCGACGAAGGACTTGGCGGTGACCTTCTCGCCGTTGCTGAAGGTCCAGCCGCTCTTGACGGTGATGGTGAAGTTCTGCGAGTCGCTCGTCTCGATCTTCTCGGCGAGCATGTCCTCGGCCTCGCCGGTCTCCGGGTCGTACTTCTTCAGGGACCGGAAGATCATGTCGAGGACCTTGCCGCCCTGCACCTCGTTGGTGTTGGCCGGCTCGAGCGGGTTCTGCGGGTCACCCCAGGAGGAACTCAGCACCGCGCCGCCGTCAGCGCTGCCGCCGCCGCTGTCGCTGTCCCCGCCCCCGCAGGCGGTCGCCGCGAGGGCTACCGCCGCCGCGCATGCGGCCCATTTGGCGTGCGTGGCTCCACGCATGGAGTGCCTCCTCGAGAAGCGCTGTGCAATGAGCCGCTTTTTGCATGCGCATTGCGTTGTGCCACAGCGCCGGGGCGCTGATCCGTTATCGGCCAATATCGGCCCAAAAAGATCAGAGTGCACACGGGCCCCACCCTTTGGGGGAACGCACCATCCGGATGCACGCACCTGGGAGGAGCGACGAATCGGACCTTCCGGATCTTGCGCAGTGGATCTTAGATGTATGACGCAATGGATCATCGTGATCCGATGCCGAACCGTTGGAATCAGACCCTCCGGTGTACGCATTCCGACACGGCGACGTCCGCATATCGAACTTGTTGCCCGATTGGCGCAGTTGGCCCGATGTAAGACACGACCTGATCACGGCACGCTACACGCGTAGCTACAGATTGGTCAAAGGAAGGCAAAGAAGGTAAATAGAAACCCAAGCCGACCCAGAATTTATTGACCTTGAATGAATTGCGTTGAAAAAGTCCGGCGTAGCCCGTAGGGGAGCGCCCTGCGGTCATCAGACTTTCCCGTGGGCCAGGAGCACCATGACCCCCCCAACTCCATCGGCGGCCACTCCGCTCGAGGTGATCGACGAAAGCGTCGAGAAGTCGCCTTCGCCCTCCACCCCCAAGGGCAACGAGAGCCGCTCCCCCGGCCGCCTGGCCTGGAAACGCTTCAGGCGTGACCGCACGGGCGTCATATCGGCCTACATCGTGATCTTCTTCTTCGTGATCGCGATCGCCGCGCCGCTGATAGCGAAGCTGTACGGCAAGGACCCGTACACGACCTACGCCAGCCAGCGGCCCGAACTGCTCAACGCGTTCTCCTACCCGGCGGGCCCGAACGGCGGCATGAGCTCGGAGTTCTGGTTCGGCATCGAGCCCCAGCTCGGGCGGGACGTCTTCACGTTCCTGCTCTACGCCATCCGCACCTCGCTCGGCATCGCCGTGGCCGCCACGATCCTCACCACCGTCGTCGGCGTGGTCATCGGCGTCACCGCGGGCTACCTCGGCGGGAGGACCGACTACCTCGTCGGACGGATCATCGACATCGTCCTGTCGTTCCCGTCGACCCTGTTCTTCATCGCCTTCATGCCCGTGATCTACGGCATCTTCGTCGCCGCGGACGACGACGTGCCGACCTGGCTGCGAGCCACCGCCATGATCATCCTCATGGCGGCCTTCGGCTGGGCCTCCATCGCCCGCCTTCTGCGTGGCCAGGTACTCGGCCTGCGCGAGCGGGAGTTCGTCGAGGCCGCCAAGGTCACGGGCGCCTCGCCGATGCGGATCGTGTTCAAGGAACTGCTGCCCAACCTGGCGACCCCGATCATCATCCAGTCCACGCTGATGCTCCCGGCCTTCGTGACCGCGGAGGCGGGTCTCGCCTTCCTCGGCGTCGGCATGATCGACCCGACCCCGGACTGGGGCGTCATGATCCAGCGCGGCGCGCAGTTCTACACCGAGGACCTCACCTTCATGCTCTTCCCGGGCCTGTCGATGGTGATCTTCGTCCTCGCCTTCAACCTGCTCGGCGACTCGGTGCGCGACGCACTCGACCCGAAGTCCAAGCGATAGCCCCAAGCCCCCACACCGGCCCGGATCAACGACGTCCAGCTGGTCAAGACCGTTCCGAATGACCCTCGACAGGCAGGCTCACCATGTCCTTTTCCCGTAGAAACTTCCTGATAGCCACCGGTGTGGCGGCGGCCTCGACCTCGGTACTGTCCGCCTGCAGCAGCGGTGACTCGGGCAGCTCCGGCGAGAACACCGTCCCCAAGGTCAGCGGCTCCAAGACCATGGACATCCCGGTCGGCACGAAGGCCGACTCGACGGGTCCGGCTCCGGAGGTCAAGGGCGCGGTCACGGGCGGGACGATCTACTCGCTGGACCAGTTCGACATGGACCACCTGGACCCGGCGCAGATCTACGTGTCGACCACCGGTGCCATCACCCGGCCGATCCTGCGCGGTCTGACCGGCTACAAGGTCGACGAGAAGGGCGGCGCCACGCTGGTCGGCGACGCCGCGACCGACGCCGGCACGATGAAGGACGGCGGCAAGACCTGGTCCTTCACGCTGAAGGACGGTCTGAAGTGGGAGGACGGCTCCGACGTCTCCATGGACGACGTCCGCCACACCTTCGAGCGCCTCTACGCCTCCTTCATCACCGAGGGTCCCCGCTACGTCCAGGACTGGCTTGAGGGCGGCGCCAAGTACAAGGGCCCCTACGACGGCAAGAGCCTCGATTCCATCGAGATCGACGGCAAGACGGTCACCTTCCGTCTGACCGAGGCCCGCGCGGACTTCAACTTCACGCTCGGCATGCCCGGTTACGGCCTGGTGGCGAAGAAGAAGGACACCAAGGAGAAGTACGACAAGCAGCCGTTCTCCTGTGGCCCGTACCGCATCGAGAGCCGCAGCATCGGCAAGTCGATGACGTACGCGCGCAACGAGCACTGGGACCCGAAGACGGACTCGATCCGCAACGCGTACCCGGACAAGTTCGTCTTCCAGTTCGGCTTCGAGCCGCTGGCCTCCACCGACCGCTACATCGCGGACTCGGGCAACGACAAGTACACGATGTCGATCTTCAACGAGGTCGCCGCGGAGCGCATCGCCCAGGTCCTCACCAACGCCACGCTGAAGAAGCGCGTCCTCACCCAGGTCGACACGGTCACGTACTACTGGCCGATCAACATGACCCGTATCAAGGACCTCAAGGTCCGCCAGGCCATCAACTGGGCCTGGCCGCACCAGCAGCTGCAGACGATCCGCGGCGGCGCCTCCACCAGCGAGCTCGCCACCACGATCCTCAGCCCGGTGACCCCCGGTTACGAGAAGTTCGACCTGTACGGCGTGACCAAGAAGCCCGGCGGCGACCCGGCGAAGGCCAAGGCGCTGCTGAAGGAAGCCGGTAAGGAAGGCCAGAAGCTGGTCATCGCCTACCAGCAGTCGGACAACGCGGTGAAGCAGGCCGTCGCGATCAAGAACGCGCTGGAGGCGGCCGGCTTCACGGTCGTCAACAAGCAGCTCGACAAGTCGACCTTCTACACCCAGATCGGCAAGATCGACAACGACTACGACCTGTTCGCCGCCGGCTGGAGCCCGGACTGGCCGAACGGCTACTCGGTCTTCTACCCCTGCTGGAGCGGCGAGAACATCGGCGACGGCCGCAGCAACTACGCCCAGCTGGACGACGCCAGCGTCAACAAGGCGATCACCGCGGCCTCCACGATCGCGGACTCGGCGAAGGCCAACAAGGCCTGGGGCGCCATCGACAAGCAGATCATGGAGCTCGCGGCGGTCGTGCCCGACTACCACTCGATCCGCAACTGGATGTACGGATCCAAGGTCGGCAACGTCGTCTACGACGCCGGCAACACCTGCATCGCGCTCACCAAGCTCTACGCGATGAAGTAAGCACACCCCCCTCGGGGCGGCCACCACAGTGGCCGCCCCTTGCGGCCGCCCACCCCCCTCTTACCCCCCCGGCGACGGCGCCCCGTCCGGAAAGTCACGCCTCATGTTCCGCTTCCTTGTCCGCCGAGTCATCGGCGCGATGGTCATCCTGTTGATCATCAGCGCCATCACCTTCTGGCTCTTCTACGCCGTCCCGCGTGACCCAGCCATGATGTCCTGCGGCAAGAACTGCACGCCGGAGGCTCTCGCGCAGATCCGGAGCAACCTGGGCATCGACAAGCCGATCCCGGTCCAGTTCTGGGAGTGGCTCCAGGGCGCCTTCATGGGCCGTGAGTACGCCGGCTACGGGCACTGCGACGCGCCGTGCCTCGGCTACTCCTTCGCCAACCGTGAGCCCGTCTTCGGCACGATCATGGACCGGCTGCCGCTGACCCTCTCGCTCGCCTTCGGCGCGGCCCTCGTCTTCCTTGTGCTCGGTGTCGGCGCAGGCATGATCGCGGCGCTCAAGCAGGGCAAGTTCCTGGACAAGTTCGCCAGCTCGGCCTCGCTGTTCGGCTCCTCGCTGCAGATCTACTTCGTCGGCTACATCGCGATGTACTTCCTGGTCTCGAAGATGGGTGTGCTGGACCAGCCGTCGTACACCCCGCTCACCGAGAACCCCGGCGCCTGGTTCTCCGGACTGCTCCTGCCGTGGCTGGTCCTGGCGATCATCTTCACCGCCAACTACACCCGTATGACCCGCTCCCAGCTGGTGGAGCAGCTCAGCGAGGACTACGTCCGCACGGCGCGCGCCAAGGGCCTGTCCCAGGCGAACGTCTTCTTCCGCTTCGCCTGGCGCGGTGCCATGGGCCCGATCGTCACGGTGTTCGGCATCGACCTGGGCACGCTCATCGGCGGCGCGATGATCACCGAGGCGACCTTCAGCCTGCAGGGCATCGGCCGGCTCGCCGTGGCATCCGTGAACCAGAGCGATCTGCCCATGCTGATGGGCGTGACCGTGCTGGCGGCCGGCGCGATCGTGTTCTTCAACATCATCGTCGACGCCGTCTACGCCCTCATCGACCCGCGGATCCGGCTCGCCTGACCTCCGCCCACCGCCCCCGACCCCTCGCATCACCCCCCTCAGGAGCGTCCCCGTGACGAGCACCGATCAGCAGCCCTTCCTCTCCGTCAGGGACCTGAAAGTCCACTTCTCCACCGAGGACGGCATCGTCAAGGCCGTCGACGGTCTCTCCTTCGACGTCGAGAAGGGCAAGACCCTCGGCATCGTGGGCGAGTCGGGTTCCGGCAAGTCGGTCACCAACCTGACGATCCTGGGTCTGCACGACCGCGACCGCACCGCGATCGACGGCGAGATCCTGCTGGACGGCAAGGAGCTGCTCACCGCCACCGAGCGGGAGCTCGAGCGGCTGCGCGGTAACAAGATGGCCATGATCTTCCAGGACGCGCTGGCCTCCCTGTCGCCGTTCCACACGATCGGCAAGCAGATCGGCGAGACGTACCGCAAGCACACCGGCGCCTCCAAGAAGGAGGCCCGGGCGCGGGCGATCGAGATGCTGCGCCGGGTCGGGATCCCCCAGCCGGACATGCGGGTGGACGACTACCCGCACCAGTTCTCCGGCGGTATGCGGCAGCGCGCGATGATCGCGATGGCGCTGGTCTGCGACCCCGAGCTCCTGATCGCGGACGAGCCGACCACCGCCCTCGACGTGACGGTCCAGGCGCAGATCATGGACCTGCTCAAGGACCTCCAGCGGGAGTTCGGCACGGCGATCGTCTTCATCACCCACGACCTCGGTGTCATCGCCGACGTCGCGGACGACGTGCTGGTGATGTACGGCGGCCGGTGCGTGGAGCGCGGTACCAAGAAGGAGGTGCTGCGCGCCCCGCAGCACCCCTACACCCTGGGCCTGATGAGCTCCATGCCGAGCCTGGACGGCCCGGTGGACGTGCCGCTGTCGCCGATCCCGGGTTCGCCGCCCTCACTGCTCAACCCGCCGTCCGGCTGCCGCTTCCACCCGCGCTGCACCTTCGCCGAGAAGGTCGCGGGCGGGCTGTGCTCCAGTGAGCGTCCGGCGCTGGAGGTCGTGGCCGGCCGGGGTTCCGCCTGCCACCTCTCGATCGGGCAACGCCAGGAATTCTTCGCCGACTTCGCCGCATCCCGGCACTGACGTACGAGAGACGACGGGACTTCACCATCATGAGCAACGCGAAACCCCTTCTGAACGTCAGCGGTCTGACCAAGCACTTCCCGGTCAAGGGCGGCTTCCCCATCCGGCGTACGGTCGGCGCGGTGCAGGCCGTGGACGGGCTCGACTTCCAGGTCGGCGAGGGCGAGAGCCTCGGTCTGGTCGGCGAGTCGGGCTGCGGCAAGTCGACCACGGGCCGGCTGATCACCCGGCTCCTGGAGCCGACCGGCGGCAAGATCGAGTACCGCGGGCAGGACATCACGCACGCGGGCCGGGCGCAGCTGGCGCCGATCAGGTCCGAGATCCAGATGATCTTCCAGGACCCGTACGCGTCCCTGAACCCGCGCCAGACGGTCGGCAAGATCGTCTCGGGTCCGATGGAGATCAACGACATCAACCCGGCGGGCGGGCGCGAGGCGCGCGTGCGTGAGCTGCTGGAGATCGTCGGCCTCAACCCCGAGCACTTCAACCGCTTCCCGCACGAGTTCTCCGGCGGCCAGCGCCAGCGCATCGGTGTGGCACGGGCGTTGGCCCTGAACCCGAAGCTGATCGTGGCGGACGAGCCGGTGTCGGCCCTCGACGTGTCGATCCAGGCGCAGGTCGTGAACCTGCTGCAGAAGGTCCAGCAGGAGCTGGGCATCGCGTTCGTCTTCATCGCCCACGACCTGGCCATCGTGCGGCACTTCTCACAGCGCGTGGCGGTCATGTACCTCGGTAAGATCATGGAGATCGCCGACCGCGACGACCTCTACAACAACCCGCGGCACCCCTATACGCGGGCCCTCCTGTCCGCCGTACCCGAAGTCACCGTGGACGACATCCCCCGCGAGCGCATCCGGCTCCAGGGCGACGTGCCGTCCCCGATCAACCCGCCCTCCGGCTGCCGTTTCCGCACGCGCTGCTGGAAGGCGACGGACAAGTGCGCGTCGGAGGCTCCCCCGCTGGTGGAGGTCGAGGGCAACAAGCCCGGTCACCTGACCGCCTGCCACTACCCCGAGACGGCGGACAGCGTGCCCGCCCCGCGTCTCTCCAAGGACCCCCAGGCGGCGGCCTGACACACCCCTTTACCGTCAAGCCGTCTCCTTTTGCGGAACGGACTTTCTCGGCCCATTGACCCGAGCCCATGAACGTCCGATCCCGGGGAACGAAGGCCCGCGCCCACCCAGGCGCGGGCCTTCTTCACGCATCCGCCCGGAGCTACACGCCGGTCGTGCCGTCGACGAGTTCCCGGATGATGTCCAGGTGCCCGTTGTGCCGGGCCGTCTCCTCGATCAGGTGGAGGAGGATCCAGCGGAGGTCGGTGTGGCGGCCGTCGCGGATCGGCGTCTTCGCCTGGGCGTCCAGGTCGTTCGCGGCGACCAACTCGCGGTAGCGGGCGGCCTGTTCCTCGTACTCCGCGAGGACGTCCGCGAGCGGCATGTCGACCGCGATGCGCATCTCCCGGTCGGGGTCCTCGTCGGTCCAGGGGCCCTCGTCCTCCTCGCCGAGGAAGACGACCTGGAACCAGTAGTACTCGACCCAGCGGAGGTGGTTGACCAGTCCGCTCAGGGTCATCAGGGGCGAGTCCGGCAGGGGTGCCCTGCGGGCGTTCTCCTCCGAGACCTCCTCGCACTTGGCGCGGGCCGTGTCACGGGCGTAGTCGAGGAAGGTGGTCAGCTGGGTGCGCTCGTCCCACGCGGGGGGAGTGTCGTCTTTTCTCGTCATCGAGGGGGATGATCGCGGACCGGCGTCCGGATGTCGAACAATTAAACTGCCGCAGCATGGCCTCCCTTCATCTGCGCGGAACCGTCCTGCCCGACGGCACGGTGCGTGATCTGTGGACGCTCGGCGACCGGATCACCTTCCAGGGGAATGGGGCCCGCGCCGTCCCAGGCGCGGGCCATGGTCTCTACCCGGGGCACAAGCAGATCACGATGCTCAGGGGTTGAGGTCGAGAACCCGCACCGGCCGTCCCTTCCACCGCTGCGGGGCGACGGTGGCGACAACAGCCCCGTCCGGCCGTTCAGGCGTCGGCTGGGCCGCGTGCTCGATGTGTGCTGGAGCCCAGTCGGCGTCACGGGCCACAGCAAGGGCGGCAGGCAGGTCCAGATCCAGGACGACGACACTGGGCAGCGCGACGATGTGCTCTGCCGTGCCGCGCCGGGTTCGGTCGGCCTCAACCAGCGCACACGTGGGTGCGTACAGGAACCATCCCTGAGTGGCGTGCGCGCGATGGATCAGGCGTGAAGCCAGGATGTTGCCCGATCCGGCGGCAACCATGGCCGTGTCGTCGAGGATCACATGGAGAGCGTCGGTCACCGGGCAGCCGCCTCGGCCAGTCGGCGATCGAGTTCCGCGTCCAGGTCGGCCTGTTCACCCTCGGTGGGGTCGTAGCCGTTCCATTCCCGCAGCACGGCACTTGCGCGCTCGGCGCGCTCGGCACGCTCGGCAGGCGTGAGCAGCGAGTCCGCCAGCCGGGCCAGGTAGGCGCGCAGCGACAGCCCCTCACCAGCCGCTATCTCGGCAAGCCGGTCGCGGGCCTCGACGGGAATACGGATGTTCGCGTCAGACATGATGGGGCTCCTTACGCTCATTCACCCAGGGTACGGGTACGCACCCGTACCCGCTCACGGTTTTCCAGCATCGTGCCTGAGATCCTGGGAAGCGCCTGGCACCGACCCGCCGGCGCAGGTACGCGAGGCCCACGCCATCGCCCCCGCACCGCGAAGCCGGTGCACTGCGCCACGCATGACACATCGGACCCGCTCCTCCGCTGAAACCGCGCGATCACTCCCGCTCCACCACCAACTCCGCCTCGAACCCGTCCTCGTCCTCCAGATAGCCGGCACAGTGGTCCGGCCCACCCGCGTACGGATACCGGTCGGCGAAGAGCGCGGTCCAGCCGTGCGCGGGAGCCTCCGCGACGAGGGCGTCGAGCTCGGGTCGGCCTGCCACATGGAAGGCCAGATGGTTCAGCCCCGGCCGCATCCGGTCATGCGGCTCTCCGCCCCGCAGTGCCGGTGACCGTTCGAGCACGATGTACGTCCGCTCCATCCGCCAGCTGCGCCCGTCCGCCCAGCTCTGGTACGGCTCGTAGCCCAGCCGCTCCAGCAGCCACCCCCACGACCGGGCAGCCCGCCCCAGATCCGGCACCCACAGCTCGACGTGATGCAGCAACTCCCGCTCCTCCCCCGGCACACAGGAAGCCCGATCCTGTCATCCGCCCCACCCGCATGTGACAAACTGCCGCGATGGTCGATCGGTCGTTCGCTGATCCCGCGCTCGCCGCGTTGTACGACGCCCTCAATCCGTGGGGGCCGGGGGACGACTTCTGTCTGGGGCGGGTGATGGGCGCCGAGTCGGTGCTGGACGCCGGCTGCGGTACAGGGCGGCTGCTGCGGCAGGCGCGGGCGTACGGTCACCGGGGGCGGCTCACCGGGCTCGATCCGGCCGCCGCGATGCTGGTGCTGGCGCGGTCGAACGAGCCCCGGGTCGAGTGGGTGCTCGGAGATCTGCGCAGCCAGGTGTGGGAGGCGGAGTTCGACCTGGTCGTGATGACCGGGCACACCTTCCAAGTGCTCCTCGGGGACGAGGAGTTGAGGGCGTGCCTGCGGGCCGTGCGCCGTGCCCTCGGGGTCGGCGGGCGGTTCCTGTTCGAGACGCGGAACCCGGCCGCCCGCGCCTGGGAGGCGTGGACGCCGGAGCGGGCGCACCGGGTGTACGACGAGCTGGGTGAGGTCGTCCGCGTGTGGCACGAGGTCGAGCACCCCGTCGCCCGTGACCGCGTGACGTTCACCGAGACCTTCGAGAGCGACCAGTGGAACGCCCCCCGCATGAGCCGCACCACCCTGCGCTTCCTCGACGCCCACGCCATCGGCGCGGCCCTCGCCGAGGCCGGACTCACGGTCGTCGAGCAGTACGGGGACTGGGGGCGGGGGCCGTTGACCCCCGCGAGCCCCGAGATCATCACGGTGGCCGCGCCGGCCTGAGCACTCCGCTGGAAGTCCGGTGCGTCGACTGCGGGTGCGTTGTGGCTGCTCGCGCAGTTCCCCGAGCCCCGTTGCGTGCTGCCGAACCGCACCGGACTTTGGCGGACCCTCTCAGTCCTCGGCCGCCGCCTCCTCCAATGCCGCCAGCGCCGGGTCCAGCACGATGTCCTCGTCCCGGGCCTCGATGGTCGGCTCCTCCGGGAAGTGGCAGGCCGTGAGGTGACCCTCGCGGTTGCCGGAGATCTGGATCAGCGGGGGTTCCTCCGCCGCGCACTTGTCCTGCGCCTTCCAGCAGCGGGTGCGGAAGCGGCAGCCGGAGGGCGGGTTGATCGGGGACGGCACGTCGCCGGCGAGGCGGATGCGCTCGCGCCCGCCCGTCTCGCCGTCGCCCAGGTTCACTTCCGGTACGGCGGACAGCAGAGCGTGGGTGTAGGGGTGGCGGGGGCGGGTGTAGATGGAGTCCCGGTCGCCGACCTCGATGATCTTGCCGAGGTACATGACCGCCACGCGCTGCGAGAAGTGCCGTACGACAGCGAGGTCGTGGGCGATGAACAGGAACGCGATGCCCAGTTCCTTCTGGACCTTCTGGAGGAGGTTGACGACCTGTGCCTGGATGGAGACGTCCAGCGCGGAGACCGGCTCGTCCGCCACGATCAGCTTGGGGTTCAGGGCCAACGCACGGGCGACACCGATGCGTTGACGCTGGCCGCCGGAGAACTCGTGCGGGAAGCGGTTGAAGTGCTCGGGGTTGAGGCCGACGGTCTCCAGGAGCTCGCGTACACGCTTGTCCCGGCCGCCCTCCGGCTCGATCCCGTTGATCTCCATCGGGCCCGAGATGATCTTGCCGACGGTCTGGCGGGGGTTCAGCGAGGAGTACGGGTCCTGGAAGATCATCTGGATCTCGGACCTGACCGGCGCGAGCTGCTTGCGCGAGGCGCGCGTGATGTCCTTGCCCCGGTACGAGATCTTCCCGCCCGTCGGCTCCATGAGCCGCGTGATCAGCCGGCCCGTGGTCGACTTGCCGCAGCCCGACTCACCGACCAGGCCGAAGCTCTCGCCGACGTGCACGGACAGGTCGATACCGTCGACGGCCTGCACCGCGCCGACCGTACGCCGGATCGGGAAGCCGCCCTTGACCGGGAAGTGCTTGACCAGCCCCTCCACTTGGAGGAGCGGTTCCCCGGGCGAGTCGGTGGCGGCCTCGCGCGGGGCGGGGAGGACGAGGTCCTCTTTCATTGCGGTGTCCTCCCTAGGACCTCTCCGGCGGATCATGCCGGAGTCGTTCGAAAGTACCGATTCTTACAGCCGGCCTGATCCGCCGGACAGGCCCTAGCCCAGGCTGGGCTTGATCTCTTCGACGAAGATGGTCCGCTTCTGGTCCGCCGTCAAATGGCAGGCCGAGGAACGGTCCGGGGCCAGCAAGGGGCGTTCGGTGACGCAGCGGTTGCCGCCGACCCGGTCCTGGAAGGTGCACCGGGGGTGGAAGCGGCAGCCGGACGGGACGTTGAGCAGTGACGGCGGGGTGCCGGGGATGGGCGAGAGCGCGGCGCTCAGGTCCGAGTCCAGGCGCGGCATGGAGTTCAACAGGCCCCAGGTGTACGGGTGTTGCGGGGAACGGAGCACCTCGTTGGTGGTGCCGCGCTCGACCGCGCTGCCCGCGTACATCACCATGATGTCGTCGGCCATGTCGGCGATGACACCGAGGTCGTGGGTGATGAAGACGATCGCCGTGCCGAACTCCCGCTGGAGGTCCTTGAGCAGATCGAGGATCTGGGCCTGGACCGTCACGTCCAGCGCGGTGGTCGGCTCGTCGGCGATCAGCAGGTCGGGGTCGCAGATCAGCGCCATCGCGATCATCGCGCGCTGCCGCATACCGCCGGAGAACTGGTGCGGGTAGTCCTTCGCCCGCTCCTTGGGGTTGGGGATGCCGACCTTGCCCAGCATCTCCACCGCCCGCTCCCAGCCGGCCTTCTTCGAGGCACCGGTGTGCTTCATGAACGGCTCGGCGATCTGCCGGCCCACCGTGTAGTACGGCGACAGTGCGGTGAGCGGGTCCTGGAAGATCATGGCGGCCTTGTTGCCGCGCAGCTTCTCCATCTCCTTCTCGGTGGCGGTGACGAGTTCCTTGCCCTCGAGGATGATCTCGCCGTCGATCGTGGTGGTCCGCGGGTTGTGCAGACCGAGGATCGTCAGGTTGGTCACCGACTTGCCGGAGCCGGACTCGCCCACGATGCCGAGGGTCTTGCCGCGCTCGACGTCGAAGGAGAGTCCGTCGACTGCCTTGACGACGCCGTCCTCCGTGGAGAACCGCACACTCAGATCGCGGACCGACAGAAAGCTCTCCGGCCCCGCCGGGGCCGGCGCGTCCTCGGTCTTGGTCAGTGTGGTCACGGTGGTCGCTCTTCCTACGAAAGCCGGATGCGCGGATCGATCCAGGCGTACGTGATGTCAGTGAGGATGTTCAGCAGCAGAATCGCGAAGGCGCCGACCAGCATGACGCCCATGGTCAGCGGGAGATCCTTGTTGACCGCGCCGTCCACCGCGAGGCGCCCGATTCCCTGGAGCGAGAAGGTCAGTTCGGTGACCACCGCGCCGCCGAGCAGGCTGGAGAGGTCGATGCCGAACACGGTCACGATGGGGATCAGGGAGCCGCGCCAGGCGTAGCGGAAGAAGACGTACTTCTGCGACATGCCCTTGGCCTTGGCGGTCCGGACGTGCTCCTCCGCGAGCTGTTCGATCAGCGAGGAGCGGGCCATACGCGTGTACTGGGCGGTGAAGATGGTGGCCATCACGATCATGGGGAGGGACAGGCCGATCAGCCAGCCGACCGGGTCCTCGGTGATCGGGACGTAGTGGGGGTCCTCCATCCAGCCCGTGCTGTAGACGAAGATCAGCAGGGCGATCGGGCCCAGGAAGTAGATCTGGAACGAGCTGAGGACCATGGAGGCGCCCGTGGCCGTCTTGTCGACCACGGATCCGCGCTTGTAGGCGGAGAGCATGCCCGTGCCCAGACCGATGACGAGGAAGACGACCGCGGCACCGACGGTCAGCGAAAGGGTCAGCGGGAAGCGGTCCTTGATGGTGGACCACACGAAGTCACCCGAGTAGAACGACTCGCCCAGGCACGGGGCCGGGCAGTGGCCGTCGGGGAAGTCGCGGCCCGTCACGATGCCGGACATGAAGTCCCAGAACTGCTGGGCGATCGGCAGGTTGAGGCCGAGGGCCTCCCGGATCTCCTCGAGCCGCTGCGGTGAGCAGTCCTTGCCGCAGGCCAGCGAGGCGTAGTCGGACGGTGCGGCGACGAACAGGAAGAACGTGGCGGCGCCGATCAGGAACAGGGTGACGAGGGCGCCGACTGTGCGCCGGAGGATGAACTGGACCATGGCGGGTTGGCTGCTCTCTGCGGAGGTGGTCGGGAGGTCTCGCGGAACCGGGGGGTGCGCTCCGCCTGGTGCGCACCCCCGCGGTCAGCCGTGGAGAGCTACGACTTCAGGAACAGGTTGTTGACGTCGATGTAGCTGGACTCGGTGCTGTAGCGAGCGCCACCGATGTTCGAGCCGTAGAGCTGGAGCTGCTTGGTGTACCAGAGCGGAGCGGAGGGGTTGATCTTCTCCAGGATGTAGTGGTGCGCTTCCTTCCACGTGGCCGCGGCCTCGGTGGGCTCCTGGGTGAGGGCCTTCTTGATCAGCTCCTGCACCTTGGGGTCATCGATGTGCGAGTAGTTCGGCGCACCGTCGGCGACCTGGTCACCGTCGTAGACCGGCGTGACGACCGTGCCCGGCGACGGCCAGTCCTGGCCCCAGCCGGAGATGTAGATGTCGTACGGGTTGTCGAGCTTGCCGATCTGCTCGTAGTAGCTGGCGCCGTCGACCTCCTTGGCGACCACGTCGATGCCGACCTTGGTCAGGGCGTCCTCGATGGCCACCTTGCGGCGCTGGCCCTGCTCGGTGTTGGCGTAGGCGAAGACGAGCTTCTTCTCGGCGGCCGGGACGTCCGCGAGGAGTTTCTTGGCCTCGGCGATGTTGCCGCTCGGGTTCGTCAGACGGCCGTACGGGTCGTACTTCGCCTCGTAGCCCGGCAGGGTCGGGGCGAACAGGTTCGGGGCCACGTCACCGCCGTACGCGCCGCCCTCGCCCGCGATGAGTGACTTGGAGTTGACCGCGTAGGTGACGGCGTCACGGACCGCCTTGTTCTTCACCCGGTCCAGGTTGAAGGCCAGCACCATGACGTAGGGCTGGTAGCCCTTGATCGTGCGCTTGTTGGTGGCCGCGTCGCTGACGACGTCCTGGATCTGGGTGGCGTCGACGCTGCCGGTGAGCTGTATGGCGCTCTTGGAGACGCCCTGGTCGGCGATGAGCCGCTTGGTCTGGGTCGACTCGGTGATGCCGAAGGAGAAGTCGTAGCCGTCCACGTACTGGTGGCGCACGGAGTCGGTCTTCGGGTCCCAGTTGGTGTTCTTCACCAGCTTGAGGGACTTGCCGAGCTTGTACTCGGAGATCTTGTAGGGGCCGGTGGAGACCGGCGCCTTGTCGTACTTCTCCTTGGTGTCGGTCTTCTCCGGCACGATGGTGTAGCCCGGCATGGCCAGCGTCTGCGGCAGGTCGGGGCGTGCGGTGTCGAAGTGGAAGATGACCGTCTTGTCGTCCGGGGTGTCCAGGACGGAGGCCGGCAGGTGCTTGGAGCCGTAGCCGCCGTCCGGCAGGGCCTTGCGGTAGTCCGCGCCGCTCAGCCAGGTCTGCAGGTAGGTCGGGCCGTCGAAGATGAACTTCGCGTACAGGCGCTCGACGCTGTGGCGGATGTCGGCGGACGTGATGACGTTGCCGTTCTGGTCCTTGACGCCGTCCTTGAGCGTGAACTTCCAGGTCTTGCCGCCCTCGGAGGAGGTGCCGGAGTCGGTGGCGAGGTCACCGACGACCGAGACGTTGCCCTTGCCGTCCTCCTGGAAGTTGGTGAGACCTCTGAAGAGCAGGTTGGCGACCTGGCCGGCGTCGGAGACGTAGATCTGGCCCGGGTCCAGGTGCGAGAGGCCCGCCTCCTGATAGACGGTGACGGTGCCGCCGCTCTTCGCGCCGGCCACCTCCTTCGCGGGGCCGGTCGAGGCGGCGGCGTCCTCGTAGACGACCGCCTTCGACTGGACCGACGCCTCCTCCTGGTCCTTCTTGGAATCCGTGCCGGACGTTTTGCCCTTGTTCTCCGAGCATCCGGTGAGTACTAGGGCTCCTGCCGCGACCGCGACCAGTGCGGTGCGCACAGTGCGTGAGCTGAGCGACTTCATAGTGGTGAATGCACCTGCCTGTCGGTTTGTTATCCACTGAGCACTGCTGTGCACTGCCTGGCTCGGCCGCAGGCCGACGCAGGGGCGGCAGTCCCCCCACCCGCCCAAGGACGACTGTTACCGCCCGGACTTGGGGTCTAGGGCGTCCCGTACCGAGTCTCCGAGGAGGTTGAAGCACAGGACGAAGATCACCAGCGCGACGCCGGGGAAGAACATGAACGCCGGGTCCTGTTCGGCGACATCGGCGCCGGTGGCGAACATGCGTCCCCAGTCCGGCGTCGGTTCGACGAAGCCGACACCGGCGAAGGAGAGGAACGCGATGGTGAGGATGGTGCTGGGAAGCTGGTAGGTGAACTGGATCAGGATCGGCGAGACGACGTTCGGCAGAAGCTCCTTGCGGACGATCCGCCAGGGCGAGGCCCCCGCGACCTTGGCGGCCTCCACGAACTCCCGCTCGCGCAGGGACAGCACGGTGGAGCGGACCAGGCGGGAGATGGGCATCCAGCCCAGCAGCCACAGCACGATCAGGATGGCCAGCGCCCGGAAGTAGGTGGGCGTCTCCTCGCGCGGGTCCACGAAGAACGCGGTCACCACCGGCATGAAGGCGATGAAGAAGAGCTGCTGCGGGAAGGACAGGAAGAAGTCGGTGACCCGGCCGAGGAAGTAGTCGGTGCGGCCGCCGAAGTAGCCGCCGATCAGACCGACGATGACGCCGGTGACCACCAGCAGCACGGTCACGCCCAGCGCCATGTACAGCGAGGTGCGCATGCCGTAGAGCAGCATCGTGAAGACGTCCCGGCCGAACTGCGGCTCGACACCGAACCAGTGGTCGCCCGAGACGCCGCCGAAGTAGCCGAGCGGAAGCCCGAAGTCGTCAAGGACGGGGTGCGCGTCGGCGTGCTGGGGGTCCACGCCGTAGAGCGTGTACGGATTCTTCCCATACAGCTTGGCGATCAGCGGCGCCAGCAGCGAGACGGTGAAGTAGAAGAGCACCACCCAGGCGCAGATCACGCCGGTGCGGTCCCGCTTGAAGCGGATCCACATCAGCTGGCCGGGAGAGCGGCCCTCCAGCTGTTTGGCCTCCTCCGGTTTCGTCTTCGGCTCCTGTTCGCCGTCGACGACAACCGATGTCCCGCCGCCCTCAATGTCGATTGGACTTGTCACAGTTCGCCCATTTCACAGGTGTGGGTGTGCCGAGCCGGCGACCGGCGCGGATGTGCGCGATCGCGGACCGGATCATGAAGAAGCGTCGGGGGAGCCCCGAGGAGCGCGGGAAGAACCCGCAGCCGGACGCGCGTAGGCGAAAGCCCGTGCTAGGCGGCCGGCCGCATCCTCAGAACCAATCGCCGTACGCGGGCTGACAGTTGCCGGCTAGGGACGCTGTGACCCACCTGGTGCTTGTGACACCGCGCATGGGACTCCTCCTCATGACTCCACGTGTTCACCAACAGGAGGGGGTACTCGCCTTTCCTCCGACACCCCTGACGGAGGGTCAGGCACCCCCTGGTGCTCGTTGAGTCGGCGCCGTCCCCACGGCGCGAGACCCATTGACCCGAGCGCTACGCGGCTAACTATCTGGCATGAGCCAAGTGCCGACCACCGTCTTCAAATCTCAATTCGGTCACAGCTGACGCGTACATCTTCCAAAATCTGGACAAACTGTTCGTCCAGAGAAGGCCACGAAACGGACGTGTTACATGTGTATCGGGCGACGATCTCCGCAGTCCGGACACTTCCCACAGGAACTCGACTGAAAACGAGTTGCAAAAAGCCCGGGCACCCCCAAGATGGGGACGCCCGGGCTCAGTTGGCCGGAATCAGCCGGGAGGCGGCCGGTGATCAGCCGTGCTTGGCGCGGCTCGCGGTACGGGCCCGGTCACGCTGGTCGAGCACGACCTTGCGGATGCGAACGGCTTCCGGGGTCACCTCGACGCACTCGTCGTCGCGGCAGAACTCCAGCGACTGCTCGAGCGACAGCTTGCGCGGCGGGACGATCGCCTCGAACGAGTCGGCCGAGGACGACCGCATGTTCGTGAGCTTCTTCTCCTTGGTGATGTTCACGTCCATGTCGTCGGAGCGCGAGTTCTCGCCGACGATCATGCCCTCGTACACCTCGGTGCCGGGGTCGGTGAACAGCACACCGCGCTCCTGAAGGTTCGTCATCGCGAACGCGGTGACGGCGCCGGAGCGGTCGGCGACGAGCGAGCCGTTGTTACGGGTCGCCAGGACGCCGAACCACGGCTCGTGGCCCTCGTGGATGGAGTGGGCGATGCCCGTGCCGCGCGTGCCGGTCAGGAACTCGGTACGGAAGCCGATGAGGCCGCGGGAGGGGACGACGAACTCCATGCGGACCCAGCCGGAGCCGTGGTTGGACATGTTGTCCATCCGGCCCTTGCGGACGCCCATGAGCTGCGTGACCGGGCCCATGTGCTCCTCGGGCACGTCGATCGTCATGCGCTCGACGGGCTCGTAGACCTTGCCGTCGATCTCCTGGGTGACGACCTGCGGCTTGCCGATGGTCAGCTCGAAGCCCTCGCGGCGCATCTGCTCGACCAGGATGGCGAGCGCGAGCTCACCACGGCCCTGGACCTCCCAGGCGTCCGGGCGCTCGGTGTCGAGCACGCGGAGCGAGACGTTGCCGACCAGCTCGCGGTCGAGGCGGTCCTTGACCTGGCGGGCGGTGACCTTGCGGTCCTTGACGACCGCCTTGTTCTCCGCGCCCTTGCCGGTGCCGCCGCGGCCGACCATCGGCGAGGTGTTGGTACCGATCGTCATGGAGATCGCCGGCTCGTCGACCGTGATCAGCGGCAGCGCGATCGGGTTCTCGGGGTCGGCGAGGGTCTCGCCGATCATGATGTCCGGGATACCGGCGACGGCGCAGATGTCACCGGGGCCGGCCATCTCGGCGGGCTTGCGGGTGAGCGCCTCGGTCATCAGCAGCTCGGTGATGCGGACGTTGGACATCGTGCCGTCGCGCTTGATCCACGTGACGGTCTGGCCCTTGCGCAGCTCGCCCTGCTCGACGCGGAGCAGCGCGATACGGCCGAGGAAGTTGTCGGCGTCCAGGTTGGTGACGTGCGCCTGGAGCGGGGCCGCCTCGTCGAACTCCGGAGCCGGGACGCTCGACAGGATCGTGGAGAAGAACGGCTCCAGGCTGTCGCTGTCGGCCGGAACGGTGCCGTCCTCCGGCTTGGTCAGCGAGGCGATGCCGTCACGCGCACACGCGTAGACGATCGGGAACTCGATCTGCTCCTCGTCGGCGTCGAGGTCGAGGAAGAGGTCGTAGGCCTCGTTGACGACCTCGTCGATGCGCGAGTCGGGGCGGTCCGTCTTGTTGATGCACAGGATGACGGGCAGGCGGGCCTGCAGCGCCTTGCGCAGCACGAAGCGGGTCTGCGGCAGCGGGCCCTCGGAGGCGTCGACCAGCAGCACCACCGCGTCCACCATGGACAGACCGCGCTCGACCTCGCCGCCGAAGTCGGCGTGGCCCGGGGTGTCGATGATGTTGATGGTGATGACATCGCTGCCATCCTTCGGGTGGTACTTCACGGCCGTGTTCTTGGCCAGGATCGTGATGCCCTTCTCACGCTCCAGGTCGTTCGAGTCCATCATGCGGTCGTCGAGCGATTCGGCGGCGTGCGCGGCGAAGGCACCGGCCTGCTTCAGCATGGCGTCGACGAGGGTCGTCTTCCCGTGGTCGACGTGGGCGACGATGGCGACGTTGCGGATGTCGTGGCGCGTGGCCATATTGCGGCGTACTCCCGGCTTGAGTGGATGGCCTGCGCGTATGTCTGTGTTACGCGGACCCTGCCGGGCTGGACACGCCACGGCCTCACCCCATCCTACGTGGGGTTGACAGAAGCGGCCTCCGCAGGGGGCTCAGGCGGCCTCGTACGCACGGGTGCCGGGCGGGCAGAGCCGGCCGGCCGCGGCGCGCCCGGCGGTGCCGTCGGCCGGGTCCGTACAGGGCATGAAGCCCGAGCCGACCGTCTCCCACGTGTGCACATGGCCCCGGACCAGGTCGGCGCCCTGGCAGGTGTAGGCGAAGTCTGCGTCGACGAAGCCGAGGTACTCCCAGGCGTAGTACGAGCCCTTGAGATCTCCGGTGTGCGACTCGAAGGCCGTTTCCTCGGGGCGCTCCACCTCGGTCGGGTCCGCGAGCGGTTCCTCCACCTTCAGATGCGTGCCCAGGGCCTTGATCACCCGGGCCGGACGGACCCCCGTGGGCGTGCCGGTGACCGTGGGCCGGTAGACCTTGGCGTCCACGGCCTTGAAGTCGGTCTCGTAGGAGTCCGTCCTGTTCGCGAACGTGGCCGGCTTGCCGAGCGCCGTCAGCTTCTGCCAGTGCCGGACGCCGGACCAGGTGTACGTACCGTCCGTGCAGGCCGCGGCCCGCTTGGCTTTGACGCCGCCGCCGTCGGAATCGCCGCCCGTGCAGCCCGCCGTCCCCGCCGCGAGCGCCAGCGCCACCGCTCCCGCCGCCCAGACCCGCCGTACCGAAGCGCCCATCGTCCCCGTCCCCCGTACGCCGACCGCCGCCCCGCGGTCGTGCGGGGCGGCGGTCAGCGTATGCGACGAGTGATCGTTACTTCGCCGAGGGGCTCGGTGAGAGCTTCGCGCCCTTCTTCAGGAAGCCCATGTCCTCGTAGACGGGGGTCTGGAAGCCGAAGGCGCCGGCGTTGACGACGCTCTTTCGCGCGGCCGTCAGCTGGGGGCGCTGATAGAGCGGGATGGATCCGGCCGCGGCCCAGATGCGGGAGTCGGCCTTGCGGATCAGGTCGCGGCTCTCCTCGTCGTTCAGCGTGGCTACGGCCTGGTCGAAGAGCTGGTCGACCTGATCCGTGCCGACGCGGGTGTAGTTCTGCTCGACGTTCAGGGAGCCGTCGGCGGCCGGGACCGGCTTGGCGAAGATGGGGCGGGCGTCGGTCGCGGGGAAGGCGGAGGCGGGCCAGGAGTAGAGCGCGAGGTCGTACTGGCCGGACGCGATGTGGTCCTTGAAGTAGCTCTCGTCGGCGACCTTGGAGATCTCGGTGCGGATGCCGACCTTCTGCAGCATGCCCGTGATCCGGTCGGCCACCGAGCGCAGGGTCTCCGAGCCCGGTCCCGTCGGCAGCACGAAGCGGAGCGTGAGCGGCTTGCCGTTCTTGGCGAGCACGCCTGCCGCGGCGCCCGCCGGGGCAGCGGTGCCCTTCGGTGCGGCGGTGCCCTTCGGTGCGTAGGCGCCGGGCGCACCGCCCTGCTTCAGCTTGTTGGCGTACTGCTTGCCGTCCTGCGCGAGGTGCTTGGGGGTGTCGCCGCTCTTCTTGTGGTGGTCCTTCTTCTTCTCCCGGTCAGCCTCGCGCACCGCCTTTTCGCCGGCCTTGTCGTCCTCGCCGACGATGTACGTCCCGTCGTCCCCGCCGTCGGACTCCTCGCCTGCCTCAGCTTTCTTCCCCTTGGCTCCGGCCGCCTTCTCGCCCTTCTTCTCCTTCTTGAGCGGACCGCCGAGCACCCACCCGGCGTCCGCGAGGAGGGCCTGCGCCTCCGCGGTGTCCTGGCCGCCGAGCGCGCCGCTGTTGTCGGCGTAGGCGGCCTGGCCGGAGAGCGCGAGGTGGCTGCCGACGGGAATGGCGGGCAGCCCGAGCGGTGCGAGGACGACCTTCGCGAGGGCGGTCCGGTCGAGGGCGCGGGCCACGGCCCGGCGGACCCGCTCGTCGGCGAGCGGACCGTCGGCGCCGTTGAGGGCGAGCTGGGTGTAGGCGGGCTCCAGGGAGCGGCGGACCTCGAAGCCCTCGAGGGCCTGCTGCTGGCGCTCGTACCTGGCGATCGCCTTGCCCTGCTTCTTGCGCGCGCTGATCTCCTCGTCGGCGGCTTTCTCGTCGGAGCCGTTGGCGACGGCCCAGGAGCGCAGGGAGTCGGCGGCGGTGAGGTCGGCGCCGGGGCCGAGGGCCCGCTGTCCGGGCGGGCCCTGGAGCGGCGCGGCGGCCTTGTCCTTGGCCGCGGCGCGGGCGGCGAGCGTGATGCGCCCGACGGCCTCGGGGTCGATCTCGGCCAGGTCGATCTTCCCGGTGGCCAGCGCGGCGGCCCGCTCGTCGCGCGGTACGGCGCGCAGCACGATCTCGGACAGCTTGGCGGGATGACCCCACCAGCGCGGGTTGCGGGTGAGGGTGACCTCGTCGTCCTTGCGGTCGATCTTCTTCAGCGCGAAGGGACCGGCGGTGACCTTGAGCTTCTTGCGCGCCCCGTCGTTGAAGGAGTCCGGGGTGCCCATGACGTCCTTCGGGTACAGCGGCGAGAACAGCGACTGCCAGTCGGCGTACGGCCGCTCGAAGGTGACCTTGACCTCCAGGTCGTTCGCCCCGCGCTCGATCTTCTCGATGCGGTCGTACCCGGCGTTGCGCGCGGTCCAGTACGCGGTGTCCTTGCCGGACAGGGCGCGCCACTGGGCGGCGAAGTCGGCGGCGCCGATCTCCCGGCCGTCGCTCCACACGGCCTGCTGGTTCAGCTTGTACAGCACGACCTGCTTCGGCTCGGTCTCGACGACCTTCGCCTTCTCCAGGTAGTCGGGGTTGACCTGCGGCCGGCCGTTCGCGTCGAGCCGGTACATCGACGGCAGTACGGCCTGGGCGACCCGGGTGGTGGCAGCGTCGGCGTCCGACTGGAACGTGTTCAGCGTCTCCGGTACGGCATCCACCGCCCAGCGCAGCGTCCCGCCCTCGGCGACCAGGGGGCGGGCGGCCGGTGCGATGTCCTGGCCGGCGAGAGGCTTGCCCGCCTGGTCCTCGGAGCTGCAGCCGGCGAGCGCGGGCACCGTGAGCGCGCCCGCGGTGAGGAAGGCGACCGAGCGCATGACCGCGCGCAGTCCGACGCCGTCGTTGGACATCTCTGCTTACCTCCGGGAGCCGCGGGCGTTATGATCACTTTTGGCGGTATATGGAGCTGATCACATGTATGCGGCCACTGAAGAGGAAAGGGTTCGGCAACGGACGGCGACACGGCGACAACAGCCGGGAACGCCACCCGTGCGGCGCAACGCACCGCGGGATGCACCCACGCGCCTCGGCCAATCGGTGCACGTCCCTTCCCACCGACAGGTGTGACGCGCAACACTCGCAGGCGCATGAACGTTGCCAACCCAAGGCCGCACGGCCGATGGAAGTGAGGTACGTCATGTCCGTGCACGACGAACTGACGTCAGTCCAGCGTTGCCTCGACGATCTGGCCCGGTCGGTCGGACGTCTGGAGCAGCAGATCGGCAGCGGCGGGCTGGACATGCGCCGCGTCCGCGCAGACGCCGATCACCTGCGCGAGAGCGTCGCGCTGCTGCGCGAGGCGGCCGCCACGCCGACCTCGCAGCGGCGCCCCGACCTCGTCACCATCCCCGACACCCCGTACGACGACTCACTGTGGATCGACTCGGACGACGAGGGACTCGGCGCCCGGGACCGGCACGCCCCCTGACCCGACCGGAGTCCCCCCTTGGCCACTGGTACGGAACCTCCAGCCACAGACCCCCATAAGCTCCGCGGCGGCGTACGCACCGGTACGCGCGCCGCGATCGACGCCCCGCACCTGCGCACCGACCGCTGGTGGCTGGCCCCCGCCGCCACGGCCGCCGGTCTGCTCGCGTTCATCGTGTACTCGACCTGGCGGGCGTTCGCGAACGCCTACTACTACGCGGCGCCGTACGTCTCGCCCTTCTACTCCCCCTGTCTGGCGGACAGCTGCGAGCCGATGCGCCACGGCCCCAACTGGGACCTCTTCGGCGGCTGGTGGGGCATCTCCCCCGCGATCATCATCCTGATCTTCCCGCTCGGCTTCCGCCTGACCTGCTACTACTACCGCAAGGCCTACTACCGGGGCTTCTGGGCGTCCCCGCCGGCCTGCGCGGTGGCCGAGCCGCACAAGAAGTACTCGGGCGAGACCCGCTTCCCGCTGGTGCTGCAGAACATCCACCGGTACTTCTTCTACGCCGCGATCGCCGTCGCCGGGATCCTGACCTACGACACCGTGCTCGCCTTCCGCGACGAGCACTACGCGTGGGGCCACATGGGCCTCGGCACCCTCGTGTTCCTGGTCAACATCGCGCTGATCTGGGCGTACACCGTCTCCTGCCACTCGTGCCGGCACATCGTCGGCGGCAAGCTCAAGCACTTCTCCAAGCATCCCGTGCGTTACAGGGCATGGCAGTTCGTAGGCAAGCTGAACGCCCGTCACATGCAGCTGGCCTGGGCGTCGTTGGTGAGCGTGGCGCTCGCCGACTTCTACGTGTTCCTGGTCGCCTCCGGCGCTTTCGACGATCCGAGGTTCTTCTGATGTCCGTGGTCGACCGACAGGAGTGGGACGTCGTCGTGGTCGGCGCGGGAGGCGCCGGGCTGCGCGCCGCCATCGAGGCACGCGAGCGCGGTGCCCGTACGGCCGTGATCTGCAAGTCGCTGTTCGGCAAGGCGCACACGGTGATGGCCGAGGGCGGCATCGCGGCGGCGATGGCCAATGCCAACGAGCACGACAACTGGCAGGTCCACTTCCGCGACACCATGCGCGGCGGCAAGTTCCTGAACCAGTGGCGGATGGCCGAACTGCACGCGCAGGAGGCCCCGGACCGGGTCTGGGAGCTGGAGACCTGGGGCGCCCTCTTCGACCGTACGAAGGACGGCCGGATCTCGCAGCGCAACTTCGGCGGCCACGAGTACCCGCGCCTCGCGCACGTCGGCGACCGCACGGGTCTCGAACTCATCCGCACGCTCCAGCAGAAGATCGTGTCGTTGCAGCAGGAGGACTTCAAGGAGACCGGCGACTACGAGTCCCGGCTGAAGGTGTACCAGGAGTGCACGGTCACCCGGGTCCTGAAGGACGGGCGCCGGGTCTCCGGTGTCTTCGCCTACGACCGGGAGACCGGCCGTTTCCTCGTCCTCGAAGCGCCCGCCGTCGTGATCGCGACGGGCGGCATCGGCAAGTCCTTCAAGGTGACGTCGAACTCGTGGGAGTACACGGGCGACGGCCACGCGCTGGCGCTGCTGGCCGGAGCGCCCCTGCTGAACATGGAGTTCGTGCAGTTCCACCCGACGGGCATGATCTGGCCGCCGTCGGTCAAGGGCCTCCTGGTGACCGAGTCCGTGCGCGGTGACGGCGGGGTGCTCAGGAACTCCGAGGGCAAGCGGTTCATGTTCGACTACGTCCCCGACGTCTTCAAGGAGAAGTACGCCGAGTCCGAGGAGGAGGGCGACCGCTGGTACGAGGACCCCGACAACAACCGGCGCCCGCCCGAGCTGCTCCCCCGCGACGAGGTCGCCCGCGCGATCAACTCCGAGGTGAAGGCGGGCCGCGGCTCCCCGCACGGCGGCGTCTTCCTGGACGTGTCGACCCGGATGCCCGCTGAGGTCATCAAGCGCCGACTGCCGTCCATGTACCACCAGTTCAAGGAACTGGCCGACGTCGACATCACCGCCGAGCCGATGGAGGTCGGGCCGACCTGTCACTACGTGATGGGCGGCATCGCGGTCGAGTCCGACACTGCGGCGGCCCGCGGGGTGCCGGGGCTGTTCGCGGCCGGCGAGGTCGCGGGCGGTATGCACGGCTCGAACCGCCTCGGCGGGAACTCACTGTCCGACCTGCTGGTGTTCGGGCGCCGGGCGGGCTGGCACGCGGCCGAGTACGCGACGGGCCTCGCGGCGGACCGCCCGCCCGTGGACGACGTCCAGGTCGACACGGCCGCGGCGGAGGCGCTACGCCCCTTCTCCGCCGAGGGACCGGCGCCGGGAGAGCCAAAGGAGGCAGACGGACGCCCGCCCGAGAACCCGTACACCCTCCACCAGGAACTCCAGCAGGCCATGAACGACCTCGTCGGCATCATCCGCCGCGAGGCCGAGATGGAGCAGGCGCTGGAGAAGCTGGCCGATCTGCGGGTACGGGCCCGGCGGGCCGGGGTCGAGGGGCACCGGCAGTTCAACCCCGGCTGGCACCTCGCGCTGGACCTCAGGAACATGCTCCTGGTCAGCGAGTGCGTGGCCCGGGCCGCGCTGGAGCGCACCGAGTCGCGCGGCGGCCACACCCGCGAGGACCATCCGGGGATGGACCGCAAGTGGCGCCGTATCAACCTGCTGTGCGGGCTCACCGACCCGACGGGCGGGTTGGCGGCCACGGACCCGGTCCACGGCCAGATCGACCTCGTACGAGAGACCACCGAACCCGTCCGCGCCGACCTGCTCGCCCTCTTCGACAAGGAGGAGCTGGTCAAGTACCTCGCCGAAGAGGAGCTGTACGAATGAGCGGCTACACGGCCCACTTCAAGGTGTGGCGGGGCGATGTGAAGGGCGGTGACCTGGAGGACTTCAAGGTCGAGGTCAACGACGGCGAGGTGGTGCTGGACATCATCCACCGCCTCCAGGCCACCCAGGCACCCGATCTGGCGGTGCGCTGGAACTGCAAGGCGGGCAAGTGCGGTTCGTGCTCCGCCGAGATCAACGGGCGGCCCCGGCTGATGTGCATGACCCGGATGTCGGTGTTCACCCGCGAGGAGACGATCACCGTCACACCGCTGCGGGCCTTCCCGGTCGTACGGGACCTGGTGACGGACGTCGGCTTCAACTACACCAAGGCGCGCGAGGTTCCGGCGTTCGTGCCGCCGTCCGATCTGGGTCCCGGTGAGTACCGGATGATGCAGGAGGACGTGGACCGTTCGCAGGAGTTCCGCAAGTGCATCGAGTGCTTCCTGTGCCAGGACACCTGCCATGTGGTCCGCGACCACGAGGAGAACAAGACGGCCTTCGCCGGGCCGCGCTTCCTGATGCGGGTGGCCGAGCTGGACATGCACCCCCTGGACGCGGCCGCCGAGGACGGACTCGACCGCAAGAAGACCGCCCAGGACGAGCACGGGCTCGGCTACTGCAACATCACCAAGTGCTGCACGGAGGTCTGCCCCGAGGGCATCAAGATCACGGACAATGCGCTGATTCCCTTGAAGGAAAGGGCTGTTGACCGCAAGTACGACCCGATCGTGTGGCTGGGGAACAAGATCATGCGGCGGTCGTCGTCAGGCTGAGGCGGCCCTCAGGTACCCCGAGTGCGCCACCTGGCCGAGGAAGGTGAACCGGGTGTTCCCGGCCATGTGCTTCTCGAACGCCTCCTTGATGCCAGGCCACTTGGGGTGCCCGAAATCGTCGAGTACGACGACGCCGCCGGGCGCGACGATCTGCTCGGCCCACTCCAGGTCGGCGGCGACACCGGCGGCGGAGTGGTCGCCGTCGACGATGATCACGCCGTAGGAGCGGTCGGAGACCAGGGCACGCACCTCGGGGTCCTCGGAGAAGCCCTGCTGGATCCGGGCGGCGGCACCGGCCGCTCCCACGAGCGCCAGATTGGTGCGTACGGCCGCGCCGTTCACCGGGGTGCCGGAGGCGTCGTTGCCCATGGTGGTGCCGGGCTGGAGCTGCGTGCCGGCGAGCGGGTCGACGATGGTCAGGCTCGGCGCACGCCCCGCCCGCTCCATCATCCGGATCAGCGCGGCCCCGAACATCCCGTACAGGGTGCCGATCTCGAGGATCTCGTCGTTCGGCGGGTCGAGCAGCGGTACGGCGGAGAGCTTGCCCACGATGTTCATCGTGCCGCCCGCGATCCGGCCGACGCCGAGCGCCTCCATCGCGATGAGCAGCCGGAACGCCTGGGCCACATTGCGCTCGGCCGCATCCCTGTCCCGGCCGGTCGCCTCCGCCAACTCCGTGATCGTGCGGGTGAGATGAGGAGCCGACGGCAGCCGTGACGCACCGCGCCCGGTTCCGTCGAAGAACAGTTCAAGCGGCCGCTGGCGGTTGCGCAGCTTCTTCAGCTCCTGCTGCGACACGTCGGCGCGGGCGGATTCCCCGAGGACGCGGCGGACCTGGCGCTCCACGCGCTGGTCGATGAGTTCGGCGATCGGGCGCAGGGCGCGCCGGGCCACCTTGCTGGTGAGTAACGCTCGCATGGGTGTGTGACCCTCACAGGGATAGGCGAAGTAGTGGACGCTAGGGGGCTCACAGCGCGTCCACAACAAACGGGGGCCCTCGCAAGGGGAAAGCGAGCATGACGTCTGGGCGAGGGGAGGGTTACGCCGTCGGCGCGTCCCGGCCCGGGCGCTGGGCCAGGTACTGCACGTACAGGCCCGCGAAGGTCACGGCCAGGCCGGCCACCGCGAACGAGGCGTAGTGACCGTCGGGTGCCCCGAACGGGCCGAGGAACATGAACACCCCGGTCCCGGCCGTGGAGACCAGCGTGCCGTACCCCCACACCCGGGGCCGGAGGATCTTGGCGCGCCCCGGTCCCGGGAGGATCCAGCCGGTGATGATCGCGAGCGCACTGAACACCACTCCGGTCGTCACCACCAGTACGCCCGCTATGACCAGCTCCTTGTGCATGCCGGTCATCGTTCCACCAGATCCAGCACACACAAGAGATTCGACTCGGCGATGGCCCGCATCGGACCCGGCCGTGGGAAATCGCCGTCGAGGAGGCGGAGGGGGCCCGCGACGAGGCTGAGGTGCATCGCCAGCCGGTAGAGGCGGAGGCGGTTCTCGTCCAGGCCCGGGACGCGGAGGGCGTCGTAGCGCGGGCCGAAGCGGATTCTCAGGAAGACATGCTCCCACTCCACGTCGAAGTACAGCAGGCCTTCGATGTCGATGAGGGCGGGGTTGCCGTCGGCGTCCAACAGGACGTGGTCCGGGCCGAGTTCGCCGTGGATGAGGGCGTAGGGGCGGGTGCGGGGCCGGACCGCGGCGGCCAGCTCCCGCACCCCGGCCGCCAGTTCGTCCTCCACAGCGGCGATCCGCGCGTCCCGTCCAGCGGCCTCCGCGAGGTCACGCAGGGCGCCGTCGGCGACGCGCTGTTCGCAGGAACTCGCCGACGAGGCACCGCCGTTGTCGATCAGGGCGACCTTGCCGAAGGTCGGGCCTTCGTGGGCGTGGAGGGTCGCGAGCTGGGCGGCCAGGCGTTCCAGGACGGCGCGGCCGGCGACCGGGTCCCGTTCCAGTGCCTCCTCCAGACTGCCGCCCGTCATGTCCTCCACGACCACCGCCTCAGCCGGGAGGTGCGTATGCGTGGGGTCGGCGTGCAGAAGCCGGGGCGTGCGGACGCCGGCCGCGGTCAGGCGGTGGTGCGCCGCGGTGAACAGATCGAAGCCGGTTCCGTGGGAGAAGGGGTCTCGGTGATCGGGCGCCCCCGCGTCCCAGTAGTCCTCGTCGGCGGACCAGACGTAGGCGATGGCCGTGGTGTCGTCGTCGAAGGTGAGGCGGTAGGCGCCCTTCTTGGAGCCGCCGCGGAGGCGGGTGGTGGAGGCGAGGATGCGCCGGGGGCCCACGGCGGCTTTGGCGAAAGGGGCCAGGTCGTCGCGGGTGAGGAGCCTGCGGGTGGCGGTCATTCGGCAGATCGTCGCAGCCCGGTCGGCCTGCCGCAGGTGGTTTTCAGCGCCCTCGGTGCACCCAGTCCTTCTCGTACGCCGTCCAGTCCGCCTCCGTCGCCGCGAAGTCGACGTACAGGGCGACGCCGAAGTTCTCGCGGTCCGCGTCCGTGCGGGACAGGCCCAGACGGACGCCCCGGACGGCGGCGGGGACCGTCTCGGCGGCCGCGCGGTGGCCGAGCTTGGTCTCGTGGAAGAAGGGCAGGCCCATCAACAGGTCGGTCGAGGGCGGGGTCACTTCGAGGGCGAGCGAGGTCTGCTGGGCGACGTAGCCGCCGTACAGGCTCTGCAGGGGCATGGCCGTGTCGTACGACATCACGGCGATCTGGTCGACGCGGCGCGCGACCTGCCCGAAGAACTCCTGCGACCACCACTTGGGGTGGCCCGTGAGCGCGCCCGCGACGGAGTGGAGCGCGGGGAGCGGGTCGATCTGGTGGGCCGCGACCGAGAGGGGGACGTCGGCGGCCTCGGTGACCTTGTGCAGGGCGTCGAGGAGGGAGAGGTAGTTCTTGTCGCCGGAGTGGAGCGGCTCGAGGTCGAAGTGGGCGCCGTCGAAGCCGGTGGCGAGGATCTCGCGGGTGGACTGAACGACGGCGGTGCGGGCCGCCGCGTCGGCGAGGTGCAGGCCGTCGGGGGTCTCGGTGGCCAGGTTGTCGCCGAGCCAGGCCTGGACCCGGATGCCGCGCGGTGTACGGCCGATATGAGCCAACGGGCCCTGGGGTACGCCGACTTGGGGAGCGTGCCGTCGTGTTCCAGGGGGCCCGCGTGGACGTAGAGGTCTCGGATGCCGGTGTCCTGCAGGCGGCGGGCGAGGGCGGTGACGTCCGCGTCGGTCTTCCGGCCGTCGACCCAGGCGTGACCGAGCCAGATCGCGTCCTTGTTCCGGGTGTACGTCCCTTCCGCGGGGTCGCCGGCGTAGTTGACGCGGAGGGCGATGCCGGCGGCGAGGAGCGGTAGAAGGAGGACCAGCACGAGGGCGAGCGCCGTGCGGCGGGCTCTGCGGGGCCATTTTTTCGTTTTCCCACCCGCACCGCCCGTACCGCTTTCGCCGTCGGGTACGGGTGGCTCCGGTGGGGGCCCGTCTCCGTCGGCGGCTTCCGGGTCGGTGGGTCGCGGCGCGTCGGGCTCCTGTCCCTGCCCCGCAGCAGCGGGCTCCGCGCCCGTCCCCGTACCCCCTGCACGTTCATGTTCCATCACGTGTCCCCCTCCCCTGTCCGCCTACCCCGCCCACCCCACCCCGGTCGCGCCGTCGCATTCCTGCTCATACGCTCCGAAATGTGACGTCATCCTTGATCCGGGGCCGGCCGCGGCGTGGCCGCTCGCACATATCCGTGCGGGTGGCGCATGTCGTGGTGGGTGGGGTGGTCGGGGCCGTGTGGCTGGTGTTGCCGTGCAGGACGATCACAAACGACGCCCCGGTTGCAGGGACGCATGCCGGGCCGGTCGCGAGTGCCGCCGCGCCGGAGGAGGAGGGGACGTCCGCCGCCGACCTCGTGCTGCCGCTCGTCGCGGTGGGGGCGGTGGGGGCGCTCGCGGGGTACGGGTACGTGCGGCGCACCCGGCGGGCTCGGACCCGTACGACTCCCGGCGTCGGCCCTGTCGCACCGGCTACCGCCGCCCCACCCGCCGAGCACGACGACCTCGCCCGCGCCCTGCTCGTCGAGGCCGACGACTGCGTCCGTACCAGCCGCGAGGAACTCGGCTTCGCCGAGGCCCGGTTCGGGGCGGCGGCCGTCGAGACCTTCGTGCGGGCCCTGCGGGACGCGGAGGGCGAGCTGTCCGCCGCCTTTCGGATACGGAAGCAGTACGACGACGGGGTTCCGGAGGACGAGGCGTCCCGGCGGCATGTGCTCGCCGGGATCGTCGGGCGGTGCGAGGAGGCCGGGCGGCGGCTGGACGCGGAGGCGGCCGCGTTCGACCAACTGCGGGCCCTGGAACGCGCGATCGGCGAGGCGCTGACGGTCGCGGAGACACGGTTCCGGGAGCTCGCCGGGCGTACCGCGGCCGTAGAGGCGCCCCTCGCGGACCTCGGCCGGCGGTACGCGCCCTCCGCCACCGCCCCGGTCACGGGATACGTCGAACAGGCCAAGGACCGCCTCGTGTTCACCACCCTCCGCCTCAACCAGGCCCGCCAGGCCACCGACCTCGGCGACCACGAACGCGCCGCCCGCCACCTGCGCGCCGCCGAGGGCGCCGTCGACCAGGCCGCGATCCTCCTGACCGCCGTCGACCGCCTCACCGGGGAGCTGGCGACGGCCGCGAGCCTGGTGCCGGCCGCGTTGACGGGCGCGGAGGCGGAGCTGGCGGGGGTGCGAGGGGTGCTGCCGGACATCGGGGAGTGGGAGCAGCCGGCGGGTGCGGTGCCGGAGGCCGGGGCGGATGCGATCGCGAGCGGGAGCAGGGCGGCGGACGCGGCCGAGGCGCTGGAACCGGCCCCGCGGCCGGAGCTCCCGGACGCCCTCCTGGGCATCCCCGTCGGCGAGCTCCGGTCGCGGTGCCTCCACGCCGACGCCGTGCTGGCCGTCGTACGGCAGGAACTGACCGGCGGGCAGCCGTACGACCCACTGGACGTCCTGCGCCGGATCGTGGGGGCCCTCGCACCGGTCGCCACCGGTCGGGCCGGGGTCCTCCCGGCGGTCGCGCGGCTCACCGCGCGCAGCGCCACCGCCGCCGCGGACGGCTTCGTCGCCACGCACCGGGGCGGGGTGGGCGCAGAGGCCCGCATCCAACTCGCGGCGGCCGCACAGGAGCGGACCGAAGCCGCGACCCTCACCCAGCTGGTGCACATCGACGCCCTGGCCCGGCAGGCCCACGAACTCGCCGAACAGGACGTACGGGTGCACGGCAATCCGCTCGCCGGCGCCGCCGAGCACGAGAGCGGGGCCGCCGGGGCCGTCCTCGGCGGGGTCCTGCTGGGCGGCGAGCCGGACGGCGGGGCGCCCGCGAGCTTCGGCGGGCCAGGCACCCGGGCCAGACGCGGGGCCCCTCCCGTCTGACCTCCCGACGCAGAGGCAGCGGCATCCCTGCCGACTCGCCACCCATCGGCCCGGCAGCCGCCGCCGGCGACGAGCCCCAGGGGCCACCCGCCCGGACTCGACCACGAGAGCAGCGCGGGTGGTGCGGGTGGTGCGGGTGGTGCGGGTGGGAGGACGAAACCCCTAGAACAGGCTCAGCAACGCCTCCGCCGGATCCGCCAGCCCGTTCTCCCCGTCGGGGAGCGGGAGTTCGAACCACACCGTCTTGCCGCGGGGTGTGCGCCGGGAGCCCCAGGCCGCGCTGAGCAGGCCGACCAGCTGGAGGCCCCGGCCGCCCTCGTCCGTGTCGCGGGCGCGACGGCGGCGCGGTTGGACGAGACCGGAGTCCCAGACCTCGCAGACCAGCGTGCGGTCCAGGAGGAGGCGCAGTCTGATGTCGCCCTCGCCGTACCGCAGGGCGTTCGTGACCAGCTCGCTGACCAGCAGTTCCGTCGTGTCGACCAGGGGTTCCAGGTCCCAGCTGATGAGCTGGCCGCGGGCGTACTCCCGCGCCTTGCCCACGCTGCGCGGCTCGCGCGGCAGCGTCCAGTCGCCGACGGAGTTGGCCGGCAGGCCCTGGACACGTGCCATCAACAGCGCGATGTCGTCCTCGCCATGATGGGTGTCGAGGGTGTTCAGGACGTGGTCGCAGACGTCCTCCAAGGGGCTGGAGGGGTCCGTCAGTGCCCCCACGAAGGCCTGGAGGCCCTCGTCCAGGGGGTGATCGCGGCTTTCGACCAGTCCATCCGTGTAGAGCGCGAGCAGGGCGCCTTCGGGTAGTTCGACCTCCACCTCCTCGAAGGGCTCCCCGCCCACGCCGAGCGGCATGCCCGGCGGGACGTCCAGCATCAGCGCCGCCTCGCCGGGTTCGACCAGCACCGGGGGCAGATGCCCGGCGTTGGCGAAGGTGCATCTGCGGGTCACCGAGTCGTAGACCGCGTACACGCAGGTCGCGAGGTACACCTCCGACAGGTCCGCCTCGCGGGGGCGGCGGGCCGCGCGGGTCGCCTGCTGGACGCCGCCGGGGGCGCCGAGGCCGCGGGCGATCTCGTCCAACGCGCTCAGCACTTCGGCCGGTTCGAGGTCCAGGAGCGCCAGTGTTCGTACGGCGGACCTGAGTTCACCCATCGCGACCGCCGCCCGGAGCCCCCGCCCCATGACGTCCCCGACCACCAACGCCGTACGGTGTCCGGGCAGTTCGATCACGTCGAACCAGTCGCCGCCGACCTCGCTGGGCCGGTCGGAGGAGGAGTTGCCGGGCAGGTAGCGGCAGGCGATGTCGAGACCGGAGGCGACCGGGTCGCCCGGGGGCAGCAGGGACCGCTGCAGGATCAACGCCCGCTCGTGCTCGCGCCGGTACAGCCGCGCGTTGTCGATACAGACCGCCGCCCGCGCCGCCAGCTCCACCGCCAGATCCCGGTCCCGGTCCCCGAACGGCTCGCTGCCCTTCGTCCGGGCGAACTGCACGAGGCCTACGACCGTGTCGTGGGCGACCATCGGCACGGCGAGCATGGACTGCACGAGGCCGCCCTCCTCGGCCGGGATGAACAGCGGGCGGGCGGTGCGCAGGGCGTCCGCGCAGGGCGAGTTGAAGGGGAAGTGGTGGACGGCGCCGACCGCCACGGGGTCGCCGGAGCCGGTGAAGGGCGCGTCGGACACCGCACTGGCGAAGGCGACGCGGCGGAGTTCCGCGCTGCCGTCGGCCAGGCCCGGCGGGGTCTCGTCGCCGGCCAGCAGGCCCTGGTAGAGGTCGACCGTCGCCAGGTCGCAGAAGCCGGGGACGACCACGTCGAGGAGTTCGCGGGCCGTGGTCTCCAGGTCGAGGGAGTTGCCGATGCGGGCGCCGGCCTCGTTCAGAAGGGCGAGATTGCGCCGTGCGGAGGCCGCTTCCCGGGCGGCGGCGCGGCGGGCGGTGACGTCGGTCCCGAGCCAGGCGATGCCGATGGGGCGGCCGGAGCCGCTGTGCACGCGGTAGAGGTTGATCGACCAGTGGCGGCGCTCGTCGGATCCCGGCACGAAGCCCGTGACGTGCATGTCCGTGATGGAGTTGCCGGTCTCCAGGACCCGCCGGAGCGTGGCGACGACCCGCTCGGCCTCGGGACGGGGCAGATAGTCGTGGACGCCCATGCCGCGGTGGTCGTCCGGGGTACCGCCGAAAACCGAGGCGAACCGCTCGTTGACACGGCGGACCCGCAGATCGGGGTCGATCAGGATAAAGCCGAAGGGAGATTGGCCGAAAATCGACTGCGAGGCGGCGAGATCGGTCTCGATGCTGCGCAGGGTGCGCACGTCCACGACGATGCAGACTGCGGCCTTGTCGCCCTCCTCGGTCCGCGTCGGCATGACGTAGACCTCGGCGAGGCCCTCGTCGCCGCGCTCCGCCCGGGCCGCCTCGGGCACCCGGAAGGGGACCACACCGGTCCACTCGCGGCCGTCCAGGATCTCCGCCATCTTGCGCTGGCCCTGCTCACGCAGGTCCGGGTCGATGAACGCCTCGATGGGGTCCATGCCGACGGCGTGCTCGGCGGGGATGCCGAAGAGTTGCTCGGCGCGCAGGCTCCACTGGTCGACCAGCCCGTCGGGGCCGATGGAGAAGGACGCGACCTTGATGTAGTCGTAGATGGAGCCGGGCGGACTGCTCTGCCACACGGGGTCACCCGGCGGCACGTCGGTGGAGCGGATTCCCGCCGCGGCATCATCCGCGGCCTCCGCCCTCGCGCCGTCCGACGGGTCCTCCGACTCCGTGGCCTTCGCTGGTATCTCGCTCACGCGAACCGTCCCCTCCAGCTCACCGCGTCCGGCACCGGTCACCGGGGGCGGCTGCCCGCAGTATCCAGCACTACGGCGCCGCACAACACGGTGTTCACGATCACAGCACGATCCCGATGGATTTCGGTCCGTGCCGCGACAACACTTCCAGTCTTCTAACCAGCGGACACCTCGTCGAATCCCGCGTTCCGACAACCGCCACTGGCCTGAACCATTCGCTGGACAGTGCGGATGCGGACGTACAGCGCCCGGGCGGCCGGGAGGCACCTCCGGATCATCCCCACGCTGCTCCGGTTCATCCCGGCACCGCCAGTTCGAACCACACCGTCTTGCCCGCCGCCCCGGGCCGGGTGCCCCAGCGGCGCGAGGAGTGGGCGACCAGTTGCAGGCCGCGGCCGCTCTCGTCCTCGGGCTGGGCGGCGCGCTCGCGGGGTGGGTCGGGGAGCGGGTCGGAGACCTCGACGAGCAGGACGTCGTCCAGGCCCGCGGGGCGCACCAGGCGTACGCCGATGGGACCCGTGGCGTGCCGCAGGGAGTTGGTCACGAGCTCGCTGACCAGCAGCGCCGTGATGTCGGCGAGGCTGTCGAGGTCCCAGTCGCACAGTCGGCCGCGGACGGCCGCGCGGGCGGCGCGTACGGCGCCCGGGTCCGCGGGGAATGACCACTCGGCGCAGTCACCTTCGGTGTCGATCACGCCGATCACATCCCGGGGCCAGCCAGTTCACCCATGTCCGGTTTCATGGGGTTAATGGGCACATACCCGATATCCAGGGCGTAGTACCGCCCGGGGCGGCGCACTGTGGCACGAACGGCGTACGACGTGATCAGCGCGCGCCGGCATCGAGACGCGCGACCACCTCGCGCACGGCGGGCACATCCTGGTCCAGCCAGTCGACGTCCCAGATCTCCTCGGGGGCCAGCCAGCGCAGCTCGTCGTGGTCCTGAAGAGGCTTGGGATCGGCGGAGCCGGGGAGCAGGCGGGCGGTCCACACCCGCAGGACGTACGGCGCCTTCAGGGGCCACTCCCCCGGGATGCGCTCGACGGCCTCGGTCTCGACGCCGAGTTCCTCGCGCAGCTCGCGCACGAGGGCCGCCTCGGGCGTCTCACCCTCCTCGACCTTGCCGCCGGGCAGCTCCCAGCGGCCGGCCAGTTCGGGGGGTGCGCTGCGGCGCGCGGCGAGCAGGCGGCCGCCGTCGAGCAGGGCGGCCCCCACCACCACGATCCGTTCCGTCATGCGCCGGAGCCTACGGGAGCACGACGGGTGTGCAGCAAGGCGGACTCAGTCCGCCGAGCTCGAGCCGTTCGGGCTGATCCGTTCGACCCAGTAGAGCTGCTTGTGTCCACGGCTGTCGAGGCTGTCCGCGATCTTCTGCGCCTCACCCCGGGTCGCATACCGGCCCACTCGGTAGCGATTGCCGTTGTCGTCCTGCCGTATGACGAGCCAGGGAAGAGTGATCGTGCCGTCGTTCATCCCGCCCCACCGCTCCTTCCCGCCCACGGCCTGCGCCGAGCCCCACCCGCTAAGGAAACCGCAATCCGCATATGCCCGAGCCTACGCCCAACCTTTACGCAGCGAACACGGGTTTTCACAAAGAGGTACGCAACCAGCCAGGACGGACCCGCGCCGCAGGGGGCGCGCATCGCTGAACGCGCCCCGGGCACGCGGCGATACGTCCGGTCAGCGGCGTGGTCGGTGCGCCCGCGTCGACCTGCGAGAACGGCCGAATTCGAACGCCGTTCGGAACGGGGGTGGTTGAGGGCTCGCCGGGAACAACTCCCCGAGGGTGTGCGCTACTTCACCGCCGCGCTACTTCACCGGAAGGTGGTACGCGACCCGGTAGCGGTCGGCCGGGACGACCACGTCGGCCGTCTCCACCGGACGACCGGAGGCGTAGTAGGTGCGGTGGACGACCAGGACGACATGGCCGGGGACGCCGCCGAGCGTGTGCAGTTCCTCGGCGAGGCCGGGGCGGGCGCCGACCTCCTCGGTGACGTTGTCCACGACGACGTCGATGGCCGCCATCCGCTCGACGACGCCCATGCCGCCGAGCGGGCCCTCCTCGGGCAGCATCACGGGCGTACGGCCGGTCACCGCGAGGGGCTCCCAGGAGGTGGAGAGCATGATCACCTCGCCGGCGTCCCGGAAGACGTACTTCGTGCACATCACGCGGTCGCCGGGCCGGACGGCGAGCCGCTCGGCGATGGCGACGCTCGCCTCGACCTGCTCGCTGCTGGACTCCCAGGTGCCGCGCGTCTCGCCGTCGGCCTGCTCCTGACGGAAGGGCGTGGCACCGGCGGGCGGACGGAACCCGGAGCGGGCGATACGGCGCGGCACGGGCCGCTCGCGCACATAGGTCCCGGAGCCGGAGCGGCCCTCGACCAGCCCCTCGGCCATCAGCACCTTGCGCGCCTCGAGGGCGACGGTGTCCGAGACGCCGTACTCCTCGCGGATTCTGGCCTGGGACGGGAGGCGGGTGTGCGGTGGCAGCGAACCGTCGACGATCTTCTTGCGGAGATCACCCGCGACACGCAGATACGCCGGCTGCTCACCGAATGTCACTGGCCGCTCCCATCAGGTTGTACAGACAGCTACAGCCTGGCAACCGTGGGTTCCGCCATGCAAGCAAAGGCCAGAGAATCACTCGATGTGATGACTTGTGCTGGTGGAGGGCTTTACGCAGGCACTTTCTCCCCGCTATGGCCGCGATCACACATCCAGCTCGCTGCCGTCCGAGCCGCTGTCCCCGCTGTCGTAGTCCTCGTCGTACGACGGAGGGTCGGAGGCCAGCCCCAGAGCCTCGCGTGCGGTGACCGTGGTGGGGCCGTCGACGTACGCGTAGCCCTTGTCGTAGTGCGTGTAGAAGGCGTCCGGGTCGTCGGCGACGGCGGCCTTCGCCCACTCCTTTTGCGCGCCCTCCATGTCCTTGATCAGCGCGGTGACGGACTTCTCGGTGTCACTCGGCCAGGAGTGCGCGCGCAGCGCCTCGATCTGGTCGCCGAGGACGTCGTGGACGTCCTCGGACCACTCCTGGTAGCCCGGCAGGTCGTCCTCCGGGTAGTCCTCGGGCTCCTCGTAGAGCGTCGCGTCGACGGTGTTGAGGGCCTTCAGGAGGGCGACCTGGTCGGCGTCGAGCGTGGTCTCGTCGGCCCGCAGCGAGCCGGTCAGGCCGGCCGTCTCGTCCGTGTTGCCGAAGATGCAGGTGACCTCGCGGTCACCGAGGCGCCAACTCGTCCGGGTGGGGCCGAAGTAGTACACGTCCACGTCCTCGGGCAGCGCCCAGCTGTCCATGGCGTAGGCGTCCTGGAGCGGGTAGCACTTCTCGTCGGCGGCGACGGAGACCCCGCCGTCGCCGGGGAAGGCGGACCCGGTCAGCCGGAACTCGCCGAACACCTCGCCGTCGTGCTCGCCCGCGCAGGGCACCTCGTCGACGTCGTAGGTCAGGCCCTCGAGCGAGCCGCCCACCGTGTTGAAGCACTGCCCCTTCACGACGGAGAAGTCCGTACCCTCCTTCGCGCCCTCCTTGAATCCCTCCCACATCTCGGACAGGCCGCCCGTGGCGAGCGCCAGGATCCACAGCGCGAGCCCCACGGACGACAGGATCGACCCCGCGATCGCCATCCCCTTGCCCGACTGGCCCTTCTTCCTGATCTGGACCAGCGCGATCACCCCCAGCACGAGTCCCGCGGCCGGAATGCAGCACAGGAGGCCGAGCACGAGGGAGGCGATGGCGAGGCCGTTGACCGGGGAGGGGCGGGTGTACGGGCTGTAGCCCTGCCCCCAGGTCTGGTACGGCGGACCGTACGGCGGCTGTCCATACGGCTGTTGCCCATACGGCTGTCCCGACGGCGGCCCGTACGGGTCCGGGGCCTGGTACGGCTGCTGGGGCCCGGGGGGCGGGGGTATGGACACGGGTGCCGTGCTCCTGGTTCAGACGGTGGCTGGGAACTGACGTACGACAGGGCGCATGGTAAGCGCGGGACGGGTGGGGGCGGAACGGCGATCGCGAACACGGCCACCCCGGCGGCCCCGCCCTTGAGGGTCGCGAGTCAGCTGTCGAAGCCGGTGGCGCGCGTGCGCTTCTCCCAGGCGGCGATGTCCTCGCGGACCTGGTCGAGGTGGCCGAGTACCGCGGTGACGCCGTCGTCGCCGAGCGGGAAGTGGAGCGGCGTGTGCTCGGCCTCCAGGGCGGCCAGGATGAGGGCGGCCGCCTTGGCCGGATCGCCGGCGTCGTCGTCGAAACCGGCGTCGACCACGGCGCGGGTGCCGCCCACGCTGGCGTACGCGCCGGTGTCCGCGCTGGCCTGTGTGCCGTCGTAGAGCGAGGTGCGGAAGGCGCCCGGCTCGACGATCAGTACCTTGACGCCGAACTCCGCGACCTCCCCCGCGAGCGCCTCGGACATGCCCTCCAGGGCGAACTTCGTCCCGCTGTACAGCGAGAAGCCGGGGAAGGACATCTGCCCGCCCATGCTGCTCATCTGCACGATCGCGCCCGAGCGCCGCTCGCGCATGTGCGGCAGCACGGCCCGCACAAGGGCGGCGGGGCCGAAGACGTGCACCTCGAAGAGGGCACGGAGTTCGGCCTCGGCGGTCTCCTCGAAAGCGCCGACGTGACCGCGGCCCGCGTTGTTGACCAGGACGTCGATCCGGCCGTGCCGGGCCAGTACGTCCCGCACGGCCGGCTCGGCGGCCGACGTGTCGGCGACGTCCAGCCGCAGCGCCTCGACCTGGTCGGGGCGGGCGGCCACGAGGTCGTCCAGCCCCTCGGGCCTGCGTGCCGCGCCCACCACCACGTCACCTGCGGCGACGGCGGCCTCCGTGATGGCCCGCCCGAATCCGCTGCTCGCGCCCGTCACCAGCCATACCTTGTTCATGTCTCTCTCCTTGCCTGAGTGGCTTGTGAACCAGGTTGCTGCGGACGCCTGTTGCCCGTCCAAGACCCTTGGTGATAACCGATGGTTATGACGACCGACGTTCACGTACGGGACCTGCGCTACTTCCTCGCGGTGGCGGAGGAGCTGCACTTCACGCGCGCGGCCGAGCGGCTGTACGTCTCACAGCCCGCGCTGAGCAAACAAGTACGGGCGCTGGAGCGGCAGTTGGGCGTCGAGCTGTTCCGGCGCGACCGGCACGGCGTGGCGCTCACCGGGGCGGGCGCGGCCCTGTTGCCGTACGCCCGGCGGGTGTTGGACACCTGGGCCGAGGGGGCGGCGGCGGTGGAGGCGGTGCGGGCCGCGCAGCGCAGCACCCTGGCCGTCGGGATGAGCACCAGCCCGGGGCGTGGCGGGCTACTGCCGGCGATCCGCTCCCGCTTCATGGCCGAACACCCCGCTGCCACCGTCCGGTTGCGGCAGGTCAGCTGGGAGGACCCGTCCGCCGGTCTCGCGGACGGCTCCGCGGACGTCGCCTTCGTCTGGCTGCCCCTGCCCGACGCGGACCGCTACGCGTGGACGGTCGTCGCCGAGGAGCCCCGCCTGGTCGCCCTCCCCGACACCCACCCGCTCGCCGCCCGCACCGAGGTCGCCTTCGCCGACCTGGCCGACGAGCCGTTCCTCGCCCTGCCGCCCGGCTCGGGCCCGCTGCGCGACTACTGGCTCGCCCTGGAGGAACGCGGGGGCCGTCCGCCGCGCATCGGCGCGGAGATCGCGAGCACGGAGGAGACGTACGAGGCCCTGGTCGGCGGCCTCGGTATCTGCCTCGTCGCCTCGGGCAACGCCCCGCTGATCACGCTCGGCGGCGTGGTCACCCGGCCGGTGCGCGGCATCGGGCCCAGCCGGTACGCGCTGGCCTGGCGGCGAGAAGACGGACAGCGGCCGCTGGTGCGCGGGTATGCGGAGGCGTGCCGGTCGGTCGCCGGGGCATGACATGACATCAACTTCGCTTCGCTCACGGCTACTTACTCACCCGGCCGCACACCACGCGGGCGGCGCGGACGAGGAGCACTACAGCGAGCCGTTCCTCACCCACGAGAAGATCGACGTCGGAACGGCGCGCCCCCCGGAAGCGAAGTCGAACACCGTCCCAGCTCACAACGGGACCGGCACCCTCACGGCCTGGAGCGTTCCTTCTCCAGTACGTCCACGCAGCGGCCCAGCAGCCCGACCAGCGCCCCGCGCTCCTCGTCCGTGAACTGGGCGGCCAGCGCCTGCTCCGCCCGGACGATCCTGGCGTCGGCGTCGGCCAGGACGGCGTGGCCCTCGTCGGTGAGGCGGGTCTCCAGGACGTTCCGGTGCCATTCGTGCGGGGTGCGTTCGATCAGGGCGCGGTCCTGGAGGTTCTTCAGGACGGTGTTCATGGTCGGAGGCGTGACCCCGCACATGCGGGCCAGGGCCGCCGCGGAGATGCCGGGGCTCCCGGCGAGGCAGAGCAGCGCCGAGTACTGCGCGACGGTCACACCCGCCGGTTTGAGGAGCGTGGTCTTCGTCGCGCTGAGAGCCTGTTCGGCCCGCTTGAGGTGGGATCCGAGGCGCTCGGAAGCGGGCATGGACGTCATTCGGCCATGGTAGCGGGCACCCATTGATTAGTTACCAAACAAGCATTCATACATTGACGATGATTAGAGCTCTAACCTATGTTCATGGTCATTCCATAGCGAGCAGCCGACCCGAGAGGCGCCCCTGTGTCCCGTCCGATCCACCGCCGCACCTTCCTGACCAGCGCCACCGCCGTGGCCGTCGCCGCGGCGGTCCCGACGGCACGGGCCGCCGACGCGCCCGGTGTCGGCACCGCCTTCACCCTCCCCGGCGAGCGCGCCTACCCCGAGGGCATAGGGCTCGACCCGCGCACCGGTGACGCCTACGTCGGCTCGTTCACGACCGGCGCCGTCTACCGGGCCACGCCGGGCGCGGGCGCGGCCGAGGTGTTCCTCCCGGCGGGCACGGACGGCCGTGGCACCACCGCCGGGCTGAAGGCCGACCGGGCCGGCCGGCTCTGGGTCGTCGGCCCGTCCGCCGGCGTCGACGTCTACGACCTGCGCACGCGCGCGCTGCTCGCCCGTTTCGAGGTGCCGGGCGACGCGGCCCGCTTCGTCAACGACCTGGCGATCGCACCGGACGGCACCGCCTACGTCACCGACAGCGCTCGCGGGGTCCTCTACCGCGTCACGCCGGGCGACCTGGCCCGGGCCCTCGGCGGCAGCGCGACGCTGACCGTGTACCGCGACCTGCGGGCCGCCCTCGCGTCCGACCCGCCGGTGACCCGTGTGTTCAACGGCATCGTCGCCACCAGCCGTTTCCTGCTGGTCGTCGACACTGCCACGGGCGACCTGGTCCGGGTGGATCTCGCGAGCGGTGCGGTATGTCAAGTCTCGCTGCACGGAGGTGACTTGGCGCACGGAGACGGTCTGGAGCTGGTCCGCGGCACGTTGTGGGCCGCGCACAACACGACCAATACGATCAGCCGCTGGCGGCTCTCGGCGGACGGCTGCGCGGCCCGGCTGGAGCGCAGCGTCACCGACACCGCGCTCCAGATCCCGACCGCCCTCGCCCACAGCCACGGGCGCCTGCTGGTCGTGCGCTCACAGTTCGACAAGGGCGGCCCGTTCGGACCGGGCGTGCCCGAGACGCCGTTCAGCGTGGCGCGGGTGGCCGGGATCTGACGGTCCGGCACGGAGCTCGGCGAAGGGGCCCGACTCTCGCGAGCCCGGCCCCTTCCGACGTGCATGTTCGCCCCGTCGGCGACGTGGCGTTACTTCAGTCGCTCAGACGTTGAACCTGAACTCCACGACATCCCCGTCCTGCATGACGTAGTCCTTGCCCTCCATGCGCGCCTTGCCCTTCGCGCGGGCCTCGGCGACCGAGCCGGTCTCGACGAGGTCGGCGAAGGAGATGACCTCCGCCTTGATGAAGCCCTTCTGGAAGTCGGTGTGGATCACACCGGCCGCCTCGGGGGCCGTCGCGCCCTTCTTGATGGTCCAGGCGCGGGATTCCTTGGGGCCGGCCGTCAGGTAGGTCTGCAGGCCGAGGGTCCTGAAGCCGACGTGGGCGAGGGTGGCGAGGCCCGGCTCGTCGGCGCCGACGGACTGGAGGAGCTCCAGCGCGTCCTCCTCGTCGAGCTCGGCGAGGTCCTGCTCCAGCTTGGCGTTGAGGAAGATCGCCTCGGCGGGGGCGACCAGGGCGCGCTGCTCGTCCTTGAAGCCGTCGTCCACCAGCTCGTCCTCGTCCACGTTGAAGACGTAGAGGAAGGGCTTCGTCGTCAGAAGGTGCAGGTCGTGGAGGAGCTCCTCGTTGCCCGAGCCCTGGACGATGCCCGCGGAGAAGAGGGTGTCGCCCTTCTCCAGGATCTCCTTCGCCGCCTCGACGGCCGCCACCTTCGCAACGACGTCCTTCTTGATCCGCGACTCCTTCTGGAGGCGCGGCAGGACCTTCTCGATGGTCTGGAGGTCGGCGAGGATCAGCTCGGTGTTGATCGTCTCGATGTCGTCCTTGGGCGAGACCTTGCCGTCGACGTGCACGACGTTCTCGTCCTTGAAGGCACGGATGACCTGGCAGATCGCGTCGGACTCGCGGATGTTCGCGAGGAACTTGTTGCCCAGGCCCTCACCCTCGGACGCGCCCTTCACGATGCCCGCGATGTCGACGAAGTCGACGGTCGCCGGGAGGATCCGCTGGGAGGAGAAGATTTCGGCCAGCTTGGTGAGCCGGGCGTCGGGGACGCCGACGACACCGACGTTCGGCTCGATCGTGGCGAACGGGTAGTTGGCCGCGAGCACGTCGTTCTTGGTCAGGGCGTTGAACAGGGTCGACTTGCCGACATTCGGCAGACCGACGATTCCGATCGTGAGCGACACGTTGCGACTTCCCGTAGTGAGAGGGCCAGGCGGCCAGAGGGCTGGCCGATCCACCAGTTTACGGCGTGCCCGACCCCGCTCCAGCGACCTGTCGAACGCTTGGCCAAGGTCTTCCCTTCGGCGTGTCTGAGGGGCGATTCCACACATAAACCGACCTAAGTTGGTCCAGTGGAGCAACACAGGACGCGATCCCCGCACAACGGCACGCGACGCGGCACACCGGGACCGCCTCTGCCCGCGCAGGCGCGCGGTGGGCGCCGTCCGCCGCTCGCCCGCCGTCCGGCACCACCGGTGGTCCAGACCCTGCGACGGCTGCCCAACCCCCGGCTCACCGGACTCGGCGGCGGCCTGTTCTGCGGCGCGGTCATGTTCGCCCTGGGCTGCCTCGACTCGCTGCTCTTCGGCTCGTCGCTGACGGCGTACGGCGTGCTGTTCCTGCCGGTGTGCGTGCTGACGGCCGTCTGGATCCGGCGGGGCGATCTGCTGACCGCCCCCGTCGTCGTGCCGATCGCCTTCGCCGTGGGCCTCCTCCCCGTCGCCGAGAGCGGCGGCGGGACCTCGGGCCGGCTGATGGGCCTGTTCACCGCACTCGCCACCCAGGCCGGCTGGCTCTACGGCGGGACGCTGATCGCCGGACTCATCGCGACCGTGCGGAAGATCCGGCTGATGCGCCGCCGGTCCGGGTGACTCCGATCGGGCCTCCGTGGAGGGCCTACTCCTTCGCCGCCCGCATCGCCGCCCCCACGATCCCCGCGTTGTTCTGCAGCTGCGCCGGGACGATCTCCGCCTTGATGCCCTCGATGAAGTGCAGGAACTTCTCGGACTTGCGGCTGACACCGCCGCCGACGATGAACAGCTCCGGCGAGAAGAGCATCTCGACGTGGGCGAGGTACTTCGTGACCCGGCGGGCCCAGTGCTCCCAGGTCAGCTCGCCGTCCTCCTTGGCCTTGCTGGAGGCGCGCTTCTCCGCGTCGTGACCGTGCAGTTCGAGATGGCCGAGCTCGCTGTTGGGGACGAGGACGCCGTCGACGAAGACCGCACTGCCGATGCCCGTGCCGAAGGTCAGCAGGATGACCGTGCCCTTGCGGCCCTGCCCCGCGCCGAAGCTCATCTCGGCGACGCCCGCCGCGTCCGCGTCGTTGACCAAGGTCACCGGGAGCCCGCCCAGCCGCTCGCTGAACAACACGCGCGCGTCCATGTCGATCCAGCCCTTGTCGACGTTGGCCGCCGTACGGATCGTGGCCCCGCCGGTGACCACCCCGGGGAAGGTCAGCCCGACCGGCCCGGTCCAGCCGAAGTGGTCGACGACCTGCTTCACCCCGTCGGCCACGCCGTCGGGCGTGGCCGGGTGCGGGGTCAGCACCTTGAAACGCTCGTCCGCCAGATCGCCCCTGTCCAGGTCGACAGGGGCGCCCTTGATACCGGATCCACCGATGTCCACGCCGAAGATCTGCATGGCCCCACGTTACGACGGACGACTGACAGTCACTCCGCCGAGGTGCCCGTCCGGTCGGCGATCAGCGCCGCCGCCTCTTCGCGCAGATCGCGGCGCAGCTCCTTCGGGAGCGAGAAGGTGATGGACTCCTCGGCCGTCTTCACCGTCTCCACGTCCCCGTAGCCACGCGCGCCCAACCACTCCAGCACCTCCTCCACCAGCACGTCCGGGACCGAGGCACCGGAGGTCAGACCGACCGTGGTGACGCCTTCCAACCAGGCCTCGTCGATCTCGGAGGCGAAGTCCACCAGGTGCGCGGCGGGGGCGCCCGCGTCCAGGGCGACCTCGACCATACGGATCGAGTTCGAGGAGTTCTTCGAGCCCACCACGATCACCAGCTGAGCGTCCTCGGCGAGCTTCTTGACCGCGATCTGGCGGTTCTGCGTGGCGTAGCAGATGTCGTCGCTGGGGGGCGAGATGAGCTGCGGGAACTTCTCCTTCAGCGCCTCCACGGTCTCCATGGTCTCGTCGACCGAGAGGGTGGTCTGCGACAGCCAGACGACCTTGGACTCGTCACGGACCTCGACCTGGGCGACGTCCTCGGGGCCGTCGACGAGGGTGATGTGGTCGGGGGCCTCGCCGGAGGTGCCGATGACCTCCTCGTGGCCCTCGTGCCCGATCAGGAGGATGTCGTAGTCCTCCTTGGCGAAGCGGACGGCTTCCTTGTGGACCTTGGTGACGAGCGGGCAGGTCGCGTCGATGGTGGCGAGCCGGCCGCGCGCGGCCTCCTCGTGGACGACGGGGGCGACGCCGTGCGCGGAGAACATGACGATGTTCCCCTCGGGGACCTCCTCCGTCCGTTCGACGAAGACGGCACCCTTCCTCTCCAGCGTCTGCACCACGTACTTGTTGTGGACGATCTCGTGCCGGACGTACACCGGAGCGCCGTACTGCTCCAGGGCTTTCTCGACGGCGATCACGGCGCGGTCCACACCCGCGCAGTAGCCCCGGGGGGCGGCGAGCAGGACACGGCGGCCAGGCGAAGCAGTCATGCGTCCCATCGTACGGCCGCGTTCGGCGGGTCAAAGATCGCGTCGCCGTGACCATCCTGGGGAGACTGGGGGTGGGCCGGGGGCCGTGAGGCGGGACACGACGGGCGAGGCACAGGCGGAGGCATGATGTCCGGGACCGACACGGCGGATCCCACGACCCACGAGGAACACGGCGACCTGCGGCGCAGCCTCGGCTTCAAGGACCTCGTCGTCTACGGCCTGCTGTTCATCGCACCCATGGCCCCCGTCGGCGTCTACGGCACGCTGGACGCCAAGTCCCACGGAGCGGTCGCGCTCGTCTATGTCGTCGCCACCGTCGCGATGGCGTTCACCGCATTCAGTTACGCGCAGATGGTGCGGGTGGTCCCCCAGGCGGGGTCGGTGTTCGCCTACGCGCGCGTGGCGCTCGGCAGGGAGGCCGGGTTCATCGCGGGCTGGATGGCGATGCTGGACTACCTGCTCATCCCCGCGGTCGCGTACCTGTTCTCCGGGATCGCGATGAACGCGCTCGTCCCCGAGGTCTCGCGCTGGGTGTGGACGGCGCTGGCGGTGGTCGTGACGACGTTGCTGAACCTGTGGGGCGTACGGGCGGCGGCCCGCGTGGGCTTCCTGGTGCTGGCGCTGGAGATCGTGGTGCTGCTGGTGTTCGTGGTCGCGGCGATCGTGGTCCTCACACGGGACGGGGCGGAGCGCGGCTGGCTGTCGCCCCTGTCCGGTGACGGCACGCAGGGCGCCTTCGCGCTGTCGGCGGTCATGGGCGCGGTGTCGATCGCCGTCCTGTCCTACCTCGGCTTCGACGCGATCGCCTCCTTCGCCGAGGAGGTCACCGGCGGCTCGGAGAAGGTCGCGCGCGCGGTGCTGTTCTGTCTGGCGCTGGCGGGTGTGCTGTTCGTGGCGCAGACCTACCTGGTGGCGCTGCTGGAGCCGACGACCTCGGCGGAGTTCGCCGCCGACCCCGGCAAGCAGGGCTCCGCCTTCTACGACGCCGTCGACGTGTCGGTGGGGACGTGGCTGCACGACCTGGTGGCCGCCAGCAAGGCGATCGGCGCGGCGTTCGCGGCGCTGGCCGGACAGGCGGCGGCGGGGCGGCTGCTCTTCGCGATGGGCCGCGACCGCCGCCTCCCCCGGGTCCTGTCGAAGACGGACTCCGGGGTGCCGCGGGTGGCGCTGCTGGTCGCGGCCGTCATCACGCTGGTGGCGGCGGTGTGGGCGGCCCGCCGGGACGATGGCATGGACCACCTGGTCTCCGTGGTCGACATCGGCGCCCTGACCGCCTTCACGCTGCTGCACGCGAGCGTGGTCGGCTGGTTCGCGGTACGGCGGCGGGGCGGGCCGGTGATCTGGTGGCGGCATGTGCTGGTGCCGGTGGTCGGGGCGGTCATCACCGTCGCCGTGATCGTGGAGGCGTCGGGGGCGGCGCAGGTGGTGGGGGCGGTGTGGTTCGTGGTCGGGGTGCTGGTGTTGGTGGGGCAGCGGGGGCGGGCGGAGGCTGCTCGGTAGCCGTCGGCGCCGGTGAGTCGTCACGCTGGGCGGCGTTGTCGTACGCGGCCGTTACCCTCGCGGCATGGCTGTGAACTCGTCCCCCGAAACCCCCATCCCCGTCGGTGAGGTGTCGCGGCTCATCGGCGGCTGGATCGACCGCCTCGGCGCCGTCTGGGTCGAGGGCCAGATCACCCAGCTCTCCCGCCGCCCCGGCGCCGGCGTCGTGTTCCTCACGCTGCGCGACCCGTCGTACGACATCTCCGTGAGCGTCACCTGCTACCGCCAGGTGTTCGACGCGGTCGCGGACGTCGTGACCGAGGGCGCCCGGGTCGTCGTGCTGGCGAAGCCCGAGTGGTACGCCCCGCGCGGGCAACTCTCCCTGCGCGCCACGGAGATAAAGCCGGTCGGGGTCGGCGAGCTCCTCGCCCGCCTGGAACAGCTGAAGAAGTCCCTCGCCGCCGAGGGCCTGTTCGCGCCGGAGCGGAAGAAGCCGCTGCCCTTCCTGCCCCAGCTCATCGGTCTCGTCTGCGGTCGCGCCTCCGCCGCCGAGCGGGACGTCCTCGAGAACGCCCGCCACCGCTGGCCCGCCGTCCGCTTCGAGGTGCGCAACGTCCCCGTGCAGGGCGTGCACGCGGTGCCGCAGGTGGTCCAGGCGGTCAAGGAGCTCGACGCGCTGGACGACGTGGACGTGATCATCGTGGCGCGCGGGGGCGGCAGCGTGGAGGACCTCCTCCCGTTCTCCGACGAGCAGTTGGTGCGGGCGGTCGCGTCCTGCCGTACGCCCGTCGTGTCCGCCATCGGTCACGAGCCCGACACCCCGCTCCTCGACTACGTCGCCGACCTGCGCGCCTCCACCCCGACCGACGCCGCGAAGAAGGTCGTACCGGACGTCGGCGAGGAGTACGAACGCGTACGGCAGCTGCGCGACCGCGCGCGGCGCGCCGTGCGGGGGTTCGTCGAGCGGGAGGAGCGGGGGCTCGCCCACGCGCTCGCCCGGCCGTCGATAGAGGATCCGCACCGGATGATCGACGAGCGGTCCGATCATGTCGCGTCCCTGGTCGACCGCTCACGGCGCACCCTCGGCCACCTCCTCGACCGCGCCGACTCCGAGCTGACGCACACCCACGCGCGCGTGGTGGCCCTCTCCCCCGCCGCGACCCTGAAGCGCGGGTACGCCGTGCTGCAGAAGGCCGACGGCCACGTGGTCCGCGACCCGGCCGAGGTGACGGCGGACGAGGCGCTGCGGGCGCGGGTCGCCGAGGGTGAGTTCTCCGTACGAGTCGATACATAGGGTGGGCGCATGACCAGCAAGGTGGATGAGGCGCTCGGGTACGAGCAGGCGCGGGACGAGCTGATCGAGGTCGTACGGCGGCTGGAGGCGGGCGGTACGACGCTGGAGGAGTCCCTCGCCCTCTGGGAGCGGGGCGAGGAGCTGGCGAAGGTGTGCCGGCGCTGGCTGGACGGGGCGCGGGCGCGGCTGGACGCGGCGCTGGCGGAGGAGGAGCAGGGGTCGGAGGGGGCCTCCGAAGACGCCGAGTAGAGCCGGTGCGGGGTGTGAAGCGGATCACCGTACCCCGCTTTTTGTTGAAGGTTGAACTTCACTCGCGTACCGTCGAGGACGTCAACCGGTCCCCGGTCCGTTTCCGGGCCGACGCTCATCCCGAGAAGGTTCACGCATGTCTCTCGCCCTTGACCCCGCCGCCCAGGACCTGCTGTTCCGCGAGGCCCGCACCGCGAACACCTTCACCGACGAGCCGGTGACCGACGAGCAGCTCCAGGCCATCTACGACCTGGTCAAGTACGGCCCCACCGCCTTCAACCAGAGCCCGCTGCGCGTCACGCTGGTCCGCTCCGCCGAGGCCCGTGAGCGCCTGGTCAAGCACATGGCCGAGGGCAACCAGCCGAAGACCGCCACCGCCCCGCTGGTCGCGATCCTCTCCGCGGACAACGAGTTCCACGAGGAGCTGCCCCAGCTCTTCCCGCACTTCCCGCAGGCCAAGGACGTCTTCTTCGCGGAGCGCCCGGCCCGTGAGGGTGCCGCCGCGCTGAACGCCTCCCTGCAGGCCGCGTACTTCATCATCGGCGTCCGCGCCGCCGGTCTGGCCGCCGGCCCGATGACCGGCCTGGACTTCGCGGGCGTCCAGAAGGAGTTCCTGGACGACGACCACACCCCGCTGATGGTCGTCAACATCGGCAAGCCGGGCGACGACGCCTGGTTCCCGCGCTCCCCGCGCCTGGCGTACGACGAGGTCGTCACCACCGTCTGATCCACCGTGTGAGATGCGTGACATGACGAGAGGCCCCCGGCTGCCTGGCAGCCGGGGGCCTCTCGTGGTTCATGGGGGTGCTCAGGTCGTCTTCAGCGCCTTCGCCATCTCCGTCAGCTGCGCGAACGAGCCCGTGCCCGCCACCACGGTGGTCGCCCCGTCCCCCTCGTGCACGAGGGCGTCGTAGCGGCCGCCGCTGTACCGCGTCCAGGTGCGGCCCGCGATCTCCTCGGTCTTCTTCGTCGCCTCGGCGCCCTGGCTGGCCTCGTCGATGAACGTCGACGCCTTCTGAGTCGACTGCTCGATCTGGACGTACTCACCACCGGGGGCGTGGAAGCCCAGATGCCAGGCATCGAACGCGTCGCCCTGGAAGCGGACGGAGGTCGCCTTCCAGTCGGCCGTCAGGCCCTCGGGCGCGGCCACCGGGTAGGACGCCGCGCGGCGCGCCGTGAGCAGCTCGACGCGGTAGTCGACCTTCTTGACCTCCGGGGCGGAGTCGTCGTGCGGGATGAACACGTAGATGACCGCCGCCGCGATACCGATCAGGCCCAGGGAGAGAATCATGTCCCGGACCGTCTTCTGCTTGCCGTTCGAACCTGCCACGTCCCTATCGTCGCAGGTGCCCTGGTCCGCTCATCCGTGGGGCCCCCTGCTCATTTTGTCTGCCCGGGGATAGAGTCGGGCCCATACCCTCATCCGGCCGTCGTCGTATCAGAAAGGTGCGCTCCGATGACCGAGCATCATCTGCCGTCCGAACTCGAAGTCCCCTCCGAAGCCCCCGACCGCAACCTCGCCCTGGAGCTCGTCCGGGTGACCGAAGCCGCCGCGATGGCCGCGGGCCGCTGGGTCGGGCGCGGCGAGAAGAACGGCGCCGACGGTGCCGCGGTGCGCGCCATGCGGACCCTCGTCTCCACCGTCTCGATGAACGGCGTCGTCGTCATCGGTGAGGGCGAGAAGGACGAGGCCCCGATGCTCTTCAACGGGGAGCGCGTGGGCGACGGGACCGGGCCCGAGTGCGACATCGCCGTCGATCCGATCGACGGGACCACTCTGACCGCCAAGGGCATGCCGAACGCGATCGCCGTGCTGGCCGCCGCGGACCGGGGTTCCATGTTCGACCCGTCCGCCGTGTTCTACATGGACAAGCTGGTCACCGGGCCCGAGGCCGCCGACTTCGTCGACATCAACGCGCCCGTGTCCGTCAACATCCGCCGGGTCGCCAAGGCCAAGCGGTCCTCCCCCGAGGACGTCACCGTCGTCATCCTCGACCGGCCGCGGCACGAGGGGATCATCAAGGAGATCCGGGAGGCCGGTGCGCGCATCAAGCTGATCTCCGACGGCGATGTCGCCGGCTCGATCTACGCGCTCCGCGAGGGCACCGGCGTCGACCTGCTGCTCGGCATCGGCGGCACCCCCGAGGGCATCATCTCGGCCTGTGCCGTGAAGTGCCTGGGCGGCACGATCCAGGGCAAGCTGTGGCCGAAGGACGCGGAGGAGCGGGCGCGGGCGATCGATGCCGGGCACGATCTGGACCGGGTGCTGACCACCGACGACCTGGTGTCGGGGGACAACGTGTTCTTCGTGGCCACGGGGATCACCGACGGTGAGTTGCTGAAGGGTGTCCGGTACCGGTCGGAGGTCGCGACCACCGACTCGATCGTCATGCGGTCGAAGTCCGGGACGGTGCGGAGGATTGAATCCGAGCATCGGCTCAGCAAGCTGCGGGCGTACAGCGCGATTGACTTCGACCGCGCGAAGTAACGCCGTTGGGGTGCGGATGCGTTGTCGGCTGCGGGTTCATCGTGGCTGGTCGCGCAGTTCCCAGCGCCCCTAGGTGAGTTACCGAGCCCTGCGTTTGAATGTGAGCCCTGCGCTCCAAAGTGAAGGGCGCCCCCGGTGCGGTGGGGGCGCCCTTTCACGTGCCGGAGTTGGCGGCTAGCCCGCCGCCGCTATCTGGCCCGTCGACCTCGCCGCCTTCTTCAGTTCCATGTCGCGGCGGCGGCGCCTTGCCAGGACCACGCGGCGTTCGGCGGCGGTGAGGCCGCCCCAGACGCCGTAGGGCTCCGGTTGCAGCAGCGCGTGCTCGCGGCACTCGACCATGACCGGGCAGCCCGCACAGACGCGCTTCGCGGCCTGCTCGCGGGAGAGCCGGGCGGCGGTGGGTTCTTTGGAGGGTGCGAAGAACAGGCCGGCCTCGTCCCGCCGGCACACCGCCTCGGTGTGCCAGGGGGCGTCTTGGTCCCTGTCCCGCACTGGCACCCGCTGGGCCGGAACGGCAGCGACCTGCAGGGACGAATGCGGCGGTTGCAGCACGGTCTACTCCTGACGACGGCTTCGCGAGTGAGCGACGATGCGACAAGGCCTACCCGCTGTGCGCGCGCCTATGCACTCAGTTCCGAACCGCCGGATTCCCGACCGTCAACGATCCAGGTGTTTGCGCAAACCCTTGTCGACCTTGCGCTGAACGCGATCGAGGATGTCCGCAACGACCTTGCCCCGCTTGGGCCTTCCCTCGATGTTGCCCAGCACGGCCCACCCGTCGACGTACACGACGGGCGCGTCGGGCTCGTCCGAATCGAGCGTGTCCACCTCGAAGTTGCCGAGGACACCGCCGCCGGTGCCGCGCAGCGAGACGTTCTCCGGGACGCGGACCTCGACGTTGCCGAAGACCGAGATCGCCTTGATCACGACCTGCCGGTACTCGAAGATCGCCTCGCTGAGGTCGATCTCGACGCTGCCGAAGACGGCGTACGCGTGGATACGGCGGCCGGCGCGCCAGCGGCCCTTGCGGACGGCGGCGCTGAAGACCGCCACCACGGTGTCGTCCGGGTCGGCGGGGAGCGCGTCGGTGGGGCGGTTCGCGGCCGGGGTGTAGGCGGGGGCCGCGCGACGCTCGTGGGCCGCGGGCAGGTCCCGTATGAAGACCTCCAGCTCGCCGACCGTCTTGGCGGCCAGCACCCCCTCCACGCGCTCGGAATGCTCGTCCGCGGTGAGGCGGCCCTCGGCCAGGGCCTCGCGCAGGATGTCGGCGATGCGGTCGCGGTCGGCGTCCGAAGCGCGCAGTTCGGACACCTGTGGTGTGCTCTTCTGAAGGTCCACGACAGCAGCGTACCGAAACGCGATAGATCGCGACTAGGCCTGTGGACAACCAACTGAGCCTTACCTCACAAGCTTCCGGCCTTGGACAGGTTCTAGGCTGGTGAGGCCTGCCAACGGAGGCCGGCCGTCGTCTGTCGAGTGAGGAATGGGCTGAGATGCCTGAGTTCGCGTACACCGATCTGCTCCCCATGGGAGAGGACACCACCCCGTACCGGCTGGTGACCTCCGAGGGTGTCTCCACTTTCGAGGCCGACGGGCGGACGTTCCTCAAGGTCGAGCCGGAGGCGCTGCGCAAGCTCGCCGAAGAGGCCATCCACGACATCCAGCACTACCTGCGCCCGGCCCACCTCGCGCAGCTGCGCCGCATCATCGACGACCCCGAGGCGTCGAACAACGACAAGTTCGTCGCCCTCGACCTGCTGAAGAACGCGAACATCGCGGCGGCGGGCGTGCTCCCGATGTGCCAGGACACCGGCACGGCGATCGTCATGGGCAAGCGCGGCCAGAACGTGCTGACGTCCGGCGGCGACGAGGCGGCCCTCTCCCGCGGCATCTACGACGCGTACCTGAACCTGAACCTGCGCTACTCGCAGATGGCCCCGCTGACGATGTGGGACGAGAAGAACACCGGCTCCAACCTCCCGGCCCAGATCGAGCTGTACGCCACCGACGGCGGCGCCTACAAGTTCCTGTTCATGGCCAAGGGCGGCGGCTCCGCCAACAAGTCGTTCCTCTACCAGGAGACGAAGGCCGTCCTGAACGAGGCCTCCATGATGAAGTTCCTGGAGGAGAAGATCCGTTCGCTGGGCACGGCCGCGTGCCCGCCGTACCACCTGGCGATCGTGGTGGGCGGCACCAGCGCCGAGTACGCGCTGAAGACCGCCAAGTACGCCTCCGCGCACTACCTGGACGAGGTCCCGTCCGAGGGCTCGGAGCTGGGCCACGGCTTCCGTGACAAGGACCTTGAGCAGAAGGTCTTCGAGCTGACGCAGAAGATCGGCATCGGGGCGCAGTTCGGCGGCAAGTACTTCTGCCACGACGTGCGGGTGGTGCGGTTGCCGCGGCACGGGGCGTCCTGCCCGGTCGCGATCGCGGTCTCCTGCTCGGCCGACCGCCAGGCCGTCGCGAAGATCACCGCCGAGGGTGTCTTCCTGGAGCAGCTGGAGACGGACCCGGCGCGGTTCCTGCCGGAGACGACGGACGAGCACCTCGAGTCCGACGGCGACGTCGTGAAGATCGACCTGAACCAGCCGATGGACGACATCCTCGCCGAGCTGACCAAGTACCCGGTGAAGACCCGCCTTTCGCTCACCGGTCCGCTGGTCGTGGCCCGCGACATCGCGCACGCCAAGATCAAGGAGCGTCTTGACGCGGGCGAGGAGATGCCGCAGTACCTCAAGGACCACCCGGTGTACTACGCCGGCCCGGCCAAGACCCCCGAGGGGTACGCGTCCGGTTCCTTCGGCCCGACCACGGCCGGCCGCATGGACTCCTACGTCGAGCAGTTCCAGGCGGCGGGCGGCTCCAAGGTGATGCTCGCCAAGGGCAACCGCTCCACCCAGGTCACCAACGCGTGCGACACCCACGGCGGCTTCTACCTCGGCTCCATCGGCGGCCCGGCCGCCCGGCTCGCCCAGGACTGCATCAAGAAGGTCGAGGTCGTCGAGTACGAGGAGCTCGGCATGGAGGCCGTCTGGAAGATCGAGGTCGAGGACTTCCCGGCGTTCATCGTCGTGGACGACAAGGGCAACGACTTCTTCCAGGACCCGGCGCCGGCGCCGACGTTCACGTCGATTCCGGTGCGGGGGCCTGGGCTGGCGTAAGCGGCGTGGTGCGGTGGGAGCTGTCTCCCTCCCCCGCCGCCCCTACCCGTCCCATCTCCAGGGGCTCCGCCCCTTCGACCCCGCTGGGGCTCCGCCCCAGACCCCGATCGGCCTGAACGGCCTCGTCCTCAAACGCCGGACGGGCTGAAATGCGCCGGCCTCGTCTCAATCGCCGAGGTCGAAGTCCAGCCGCTGGTAATCCCCGTCCTCCGTGAAGTGGATCTGCCCGCTCGCGCCGCGGTAGTCGTCGGTTCCGCCGGTGACGGACGCGTCGAACTCGGGCAGTTCCGCCGACTCTTCCAGCGGCACCGTCATGAGCACCTGGGCGGTGATCTGGCCGCCGGACAGGACAAAGGTGCCGGCGCACTGGATGTCCATGGGGTTGCCTGCGCGGACGACCGTGCAGACGACGCCGTCCCGGCCGACCTTTTCGCCGCCCTTGTCGCGATAGAGGTCGTCGGCGAAGGAGAAGGCATCGCCGACAGCGGGGGCCTGCTGCTCGCCCTCGCCTTCCTCCTCACCGGGGACTTCCTTGGCGTAGAGAGTGAAATCGTCCTCGGCGGCCGACGCGGGAGCGGCAGTGGCGAGGGCGGCCGACGCGGCCATACCGGCGGCGGCGAGCGCGCCGAACGTTCTGATGCTGCGGAGCATGGCTTGCCTCCTGTGGGGTGACGAGCCCCCCTGCGCTCCTCCATTGTCCGGCGATCGTCCCCTGCCCGCCCGGTGAGCCGAGCCGCCGTTCGGCCCAGGCGCGGAACATCGTGGCGCCCCCGATCGCTATAGCCGGTATGAGCGACTACCGCATCGAGCACGACTCCATGGGCGAGGTCAGGGTCCCCGCGGACGCCAAGTGGCGCGCCCAGACCCAGCGCGCCGTCGAGAACTTCCCCATCTCCGGCCAGCGCATCGAGCGCGCCCACATCGAGGCCCTGGCCAGGATCAAGGGTGCCGCCGCGAAGGTGAATGCCGAGCTGGGTGTGCTCGACAAGGACGTCGCCGAGGCGATCCAGGACGCGGCCGCCGAAGTCGCCCGGGGGGACTGGGACGAGCACTTCCCGATCGACGTGTTCCAGACCGGGTCCGGGACCTCGTCCAACATGAACACCAACGAGGTCATCGCCACGCTCGCGACCGAGCGGCTCGGCAAGGGCGTGCACCCCAACGACCACGTCAACGCCTCCCAGTCGTCCAACGACGTCTTCCCGTCCTCCATCCACATCGCCGCCACCGGCGCCGTCACGCGCGATCTCATCCCGGCCCTGGAGCACCTCGCCGCAGCCCTCACCCGCAAGTCCGAGGAGTTCGCCGACGTCGTGAAGTCCGGGCGGACCCATCTCATGGATGCCACGCCCGTGACTCTGGGGCAGGAGTTCGGCGGGTACGCCGCGCAGATCCGGTACGGCGTCGAGCGGCTGCACGCCTCCCTCCCCCGGCTCGCCGAGCTGCCCCTCGGGGGTACCGCCGTCGGTACCGGGATCAACACACCCCCCGGCTTCTCCGCGGCCGTCATCGAGGAGGTCGCCCGTGTCACGGGCCTCCCCCTCACCGAGGCCCGCGACCACTTCGAGGCGCAGGGCGCGCGGGACGGGATCGTCGAGACCAGCGGGCAGCTCAGGACCATCGCCGGTTCCCTCACCAAGATCTCCAACGACCTGCGGTGGATGGCCTCCGGGCCTCGGACCGGGCTCGCCGAGATCTCTCTCCCCGACCTCCAGCCCGGGTCGTCGATCATGCCCGGCAAGGTCAATCCCGTCATCCCGGAAGCCGTGCTCATGGTCGCCGCCCAGGTCGTCGGCAACGACGCCACCGTCGCCACCGCCGGAGCCGCCGGCAACTTCGAGCTCAATGTGATGCTGCCGGTCATCGCCAAGAACGTTCTCGAGTCCGTCCGGCTGCTCGCCAACGTGTCGCGGCTGCTCGCCGACCGGACCGTCGACGGGATCGTCGCGCACCGTGAGCGGGCCCGCGAGTACGCCGAGTCCTCACCCTCCGTGGTCACCCCGCTCAACAAGTACATCGGGTACGAGGAGGCCGCGAAGGTCGCCAAGAAGGCACTGGCGGAGCGGAAGACCATTCGTCAAGTCATCCTGGAGAGCGGGTACATCGAGCGCGGCGACCTCACCCTCGTACAGCTCGACGAGGCCCTGGATGTCCTGCGGATGACGCATCCGTAACCAATCACGTCCCCGGCGTGAACCGTGACGCGCACCGCAGCGTCGTATGCCTATGGCACCTAATATCTGTTCATGGCAGACGGTGGAGCGGTGAGAGCGGTGGAAGCAGGTACGTCGACGGCCTTCTGGGCGCCCGGGGATCAGATCCTGTGGCGCTACCGGGAGAACGCCGGCGCGCGCTTCCACATCGCGCGCCCGGTCACCGTCGTACGGGACGACGAGGACGTTCTCGCCGTGTGGCTGGCTCCGGGCACCGAGTGTGTGAAGCCCGTGCTCGCCGACGGCACGCCGGTGCACGTGGAGCCGCTGGAGTCCCGTTACACCAAGCCTCGGACCGTGCAGCTCGACCGCTGGTTCGGCACCGGTGTGCTGAAACTCGCCCGGCCGGGCGAGCCCTGGTCGGTGTGGCTGTTCTGGGAACCGGGCTGGCAGTTCAAGAACTGGTACGTGAACCTCGAGGAACCGCTGGTGCGTTGGGCCGGCGGGGTCGACTCCGAGGACCACTTCCTGGACATCTCCGTGCACCCGGACCGCAGTTGGCACTGGCGGGACGAGGACGAGTTCGCGCAGGCCCAGCGGGACGGCCTGATGGCCGCCGGACCGGCCGAACAGGTGCAGGAGGCGGGCCGGTCGGCGGTGGAGGTGATCCGCGCCTGGGGGCCGCCGTTCTCGGACGGCTGGCAGCAATGGCGCCCGAATCCGTCCTGGGCGGTACCCTCCCTGCCGGAAGACTGGGACCGTACGCCCGCGCACATGTCCTCATGAGACCCTTGATGCGCCCCCGGGCTACAAACGTAGGATCGTCCTCCGCAAGTGTGCGCAGCGACAACTACCGGAACGGGCGCTGGGCTTGACCGATCGTCACCGAGGGGCGGCAGGACGTGAGCGAGGGGTACGAGGGCAACACCGGTACGGACCGCAGACGGTACGCCGGTGGCACAGAAACAGCCTCTGACCACGCGGGAATTCCGTTCCGGGGACATGCATTCCGGGTATCGGGATTTCGGCGGGACCAACTGCACGCGCGGCGTGCAGCCCCGGACGGACGGATTCGACACGCGTGACGGAGCAGCCGACCTCCTTCGAACGCCCCCAGCCGGGCGTCGACCCCACGGACCCCCGCGGGGCGCTCCTGCGTACCTCGACGCCGTCACACGCGCCCGGCGCCGGCGCCTTACCCGCTCAGGCGCGCACCGGCGAGACCCCGCCCGCCGGGTCGGGTACGACGGCACCTGACGCCAAGGACAGGAACAAGGGCGGCAGGAACAAGGACAAGGGCAAGAACACGGGCAAGAACACCGGACCTGACGCTGTCGGCACCGGCCCCGAGCACTCCCAGCCCGCCGCCGCCGAGCCCGACACCCATCGTCCGCGGCCCGCTCCCGAGGTCGTCCCCGTGCAGCCGGGCGGCGAGCAGGAGCGGCCGCAGGCCGACCCCGAAGGTGAGCGCCGTACCGGACAGGGGCTGCCGCTCGGGCGGCCCACCCCGATGCGGCGGGACGGGGACCGGCTGCGGTTCGTGGGGGCCGCGACCCGGCGGATCGCCCGCGGCATCGACCTGGACGAGATCGTGATGGGGCTGTGCCGGGCGACCGTGCCGACCTTCTCCGACGCGATCCTCGTCTATCTGCGCGACCCGCTGCCGGTCGGCGACGAGCGGCCCACCGGGCCCCTCGTGCTGCGGCTGCGGCGCACCGACCGGATCCCGGAGGAGCGGGACTCCGACACGGGGTTCGCGCCGCTCCAGCCGGAGCCTGCCGAGTTCGCCGAGCTGTCGGGGCTGGACACGCTCGGCGGTGAACTGTGCGAGGTACGGCCCGGCAGCGCGCTCGCCGAGGTGCTGCGCGGGGTGCGTCCCGTCTTCACCGACACGCCCGCGGCCCACGCCGCACTGCCCGAACTCCTGGGTGAGGGCGGCGAGTTCGTCGTACCGTCCGGCCGGCGGGCGATCCTCGCCCCGCTGCGCGGCCGGCGCCGGGTCATCGGCGCCGCGCTGTTCCTGCGCCGCCCGGAGCGCATCCCCTTCGAGCCCGACGACCTGCTCGTCGCGGCCCAGCTCGCCACGCACAGCGCGCTCGGCATCGACAAGGCGGTGCTGTACGGCCGTGAGGCGTACATCGCCGACGAACTGCAGCGCACCATGCTGCCCGAGACCCTGCCGCGGCCCACGGGCGTGCGGCTGGCCTCCCGCTACCTGCCCGCCGCCGAGACCGCGCGCGTCGGCGGCGACTGGTACGACGCCATCCCGCTGCCCGGCAGCCGGGTGGCGCTGGTGGTGGGTGACGTCATGGGGCACTCCATGACCAGCGCGGCCATCATGGGCCAGCTGCGGACCACCGCGCAGACCCTCGCCGGGCTCGACCTGCCCCCGCAGGAGGTCCTGCACCACCTCGACGAGCAGGCCCAGCGGCTCGGCACCGACCGCATGGCGACCTGCCTCTACGCCGTCTACGACCCGGTCTCGCACCGCATCACCATCGCCAACGCCGGCCATCCCCCGCCCGTCCTGCTGCACCTGGGCGGCCGGGCCGAGGTCCTGCGGGTCCCGCCGGGCGCGCCGATCGGGGTCGGCGGCGTCGACTTCGAGGCCGTGGAACTGGACGCACCCGCCGGGGCGACCCTGCTCCTGTACACCGACGGGCTCGTCGAGTCGCGGCTGCGGGACGTGTGGACCGGGATAGAGCAGCTGCGCGAGAAGCTCGCCGCGACCGCGCAGCTCACCGGACCCGACCACCCGCCGCCGCTGGAAGCCCTGTGCGACGAGGTGCTCGACATGCTCGGCCCGGGCGACCGGGACGACGACATCGCGCTGCTCGCCGCCCGCTTCGACGGGATCGCGCCGAGCGATGTGGCGTACTGGTTCCTGGAGCCGGAGGACGCCGCCCCCGGCCGGGCCCGTCGTCTGGCGCGCCGCGCGCTCGCCCGCTGGGGCATGGAGGAACTCACCGACTCCGTCGAGCTGTTGGTCAGCGAGGTCGTGACGAACGCCGTGCGCTATGCGACCCGGCCGGTCACGCTACGGCTGCTGCGGACCGACGTCCTGCGGTGTGAAGTCGGCGACGACGTGCCGCAGTTGCCTCGGCTACGGCAGGCTCGGGCCACCGACGAGGGCGGGCGTGGGCTGTATCTGGTGAACCGGCTGGCCCGGCGGTGGGGGGCCACCCGGCTCAGCACCGGCAAGGTCGTGTGGTTCGAACTGGCCCGGCCCGCCGCGGAGTAGTCGTCCGAGATACGCCAAGGGCGCCCGGTGAACACCGGGCGCCCTTCGCTGTGCGCGACTGTCGCTACTGATCCTCGTTGGGGTCGAGCGGATTCTCCGGTGTCGGCGCCGTCGGCGTCGAGGTCGGAGTCGTCGCTCCGTCCGTCGGCTCCTCCGTGGTCGGCGTCGAGCTCGGAGTCGTCTCCTCGTCCGTCGGCTTCTCCGACGTCGGCGTCTCGCTCGGTTCCTCCGTCGTCGGCGTCTCCGACGGCGTCTCGCTCGGCTCCTGCGTGAACGTCGGCGTCACGGTCGGCTGGACCGCCGCGCCCTGGTCGGTGTCCAGGTCGAACTTGGTGTTCTTGCCCGCGACGCCGAAGGTGTACGCCGCCCAGATCTGCGCCGGGAAGCCACCACCGTTGACGCGGGGCACACCGCCCGCCTCGTACATCGAGACCTGCGCGCCGTTCTTCGCGGACTCGCCGAACAGGCCGACCGAGGTGACCAGGTCGGGCGTGTAGCCGGTGAACCAGGCCGACCGGTTCTCGTCGGACGTACCCGTCTTGCCGGCGACCTTACGGCCGTCCCGGTTCGCGTTGTCCCGCACCGACACCTTGGCCGTACCGTCGTCGACCACGCCCGTCAGCACCGAGGTGACCGTGTCGGCGGCCTCGCGGCTGATGACCTGATCGCCGATCGGGTCCGGCAGCTTGACCGTGCGCCGGCTGCTCTCGACCGACTTGATGATGGTCGGGGTGACCTGCTTGCCGTGGTTGTCGAGGGTCGCGTAGACGCCGGCCATCTGCAGCGGGCTCGCGCCCATGGTGCCGAGGGTCTGCGCGGGCACCGCGCTGAGGTCGGCGGTGTCCATGCCCAGCTGGTTCGCGACCTTCAGCACCTTGTCCATGCCGACGTCGACGCCCAGCTGCGCGAAGACGGAGTTGACCGACTTGTTCATCGCCGTCTGGACGGTGATGTTGCCGTAGTTCTGGTCGTCCTCGTTCTCGGGGGCGAACCCGACCTTGGTGCCGTCGTCCACGACCGGGCGCTTGCTGGTGCCGTCGTAGATGGTGTTCGCCGTGATCTGCTTGCCGCTCTGCGTCTCGGCGGCCTCGTCGAGGGCGGCGGCGAGGATCACCGGCTTGAACGTGGAGGCGGGCTGGTAGTCGGTGCGGGTCGCGTTGTTGCGGTAGTGCTTGTAGTAGTCCTTGCCGCCGTACATCGCGACGACCGCGCCCGTCTTGGGGTTCACGGACACCGCACCGGCCTGGACGTCCCCGTCCACGGAGCGTTTCTTCGCGTCGAGCTTGCTGGTGAGCTGCGACTTGGCGGCCTTCTCCAGCGCCGCCTGCTTCTTCTTGTCGATGTTGAGCGTGATGGTCCAGCCACCGGCCTTGACCATGGTCAGGGCGTCGTTGAGGTTGTCGGTGGCGCCGTCGGCCACCAGCTGCTTGGCCAGCTGGTTGTTGGCCGCGTCCACCAGGTAGCCGGTCTGGCCGCCCATGCCGGGCGCGGCCTTGGGCTCCTTGGGGACCGGGAACTCCATGGCCTCGCGCTTGGTCTTGTCCAGCCAGCCCTCCTCGACCATGTTGTCGAGGACGTAGTTCCAGCGCGCCTTGGCCAGCTTCTTGCCGTCGTCGGTGGCGATGGCCCAGTCGTACTGGCTCGGCGCCTGCAACAGCGCGGCGAGGTAGGCGCCCTGCGCGACCGTGAGTTTCTCCGCGTCGACGCGGTAGTAGGCCTGTGCGGCGGCCTGGATGCCGTAGGCGCCCTGGCCGTAGTAGCTGGTGTTGATGTAGCCGGCGAGGATGTAGTCCTTGGACTTGGTGCGGTCCAGCTTCAGCGAGATGACCAGTTCCTTCAGCTTGCGCGTGACGGTCTGGTCCTGGGTCAGGTAGTAGTTCTTGACGTACTGCTGGGTGATCGTCGAACCACCCTGGGCACCCTTGCCGGAGAGCGTGTTGAACAGGCCGCGGGCGGTGCCCTTGAGGTCGACGCCGGCGTCCTTGTAGAAGGTCTTGTTCTCGGCGGCGACGAAGGTCCGCTGGACGTCCTTGGGTACCTCCGCCAGCGGCACGATCTCGCGGTTCTTCTCGCCGTCGCGGGTCAGGAGGTCGCCGTTGCTGTACTTGTAGACGTTGCTCTGCAGCGTCGCGTCGGCGTTGCCCTTGGGAATGTCGATCATCATGTACAGCGCGATGAAGGCGCCGATGCCGAGCAGGCAGAGACCGAAGAAGGTGCCGAGCAGCTTCTTCCAGGTGAAGAGCCTGCGTATGCCGCTCTTCTTGCTCTTCTTTCCCCGGCCCTGTGACGCCCTGCGTGCCGCGGCCCGGCCGCCGCCTATCTCGGTCACATCGCCGCCGACACCGGCGCTCGGCGTCCCGGACGAGCGCATGGGCGCCGCGCGGCGGCCACCACGCTGCCGCGCTCGTCTGTCTTCCGCTCGTCCCATGGGTCGACTCGCTCCGCTTCCATCTCGGCAGCCACACAAGTTGGTGGCTCAGGTCAGCTCAGAAGCTAACACCGCTCTATATGACAAAGGACGTTCGATCCGCTCTTTTGCGGGTGTGTACGGGCGTGAGAATCAGCACCCGTTCCAACGAAACCGACGACCGAGAGGGGTTGAGGGTTGCCCCAAGGGGTAAAGTGATATCACTTAGATAGATCAGGGATAGCCGAAGAGAGCTGTCCGGAACGGGGGATCATCCATGTCCACTCACGACTCCACACCCACCGCCGACGTACCCGAGATGCCCGCCCCGCAGGTGCGGGAGTTCGCCGCGCACAGCATCGGGGGTGCGCTTGCGCTCCTCCTCGGGCTGGTCGGGCTCCTGGCCGCCGTCTTCCTGTTCGCGGCCGGTTCGGTGAGCCCCGGCTTCCCGGTCCTCGGTGTCTTCGTCCTCCTCTGCGCTCTCATCTCGCTGCGCGGGCTCAACACCGTGGCGCCGGGCGAGGCCCGGGTCGTGCAGCTCTTCGGGCGCTACCGGGGCACGATCCGGCAGGACGGGCTGCGCTGGGTGAACCCGTTCACCTCGCGGCGGAAGATCTCGACCCGGGTCCGCAACCACGAGACCCCCACCCTCAAGGTCAACGACGCCTACGGCAACCCGATCGAGCTCGCCGCGGTCGTGGTGTGGAAGGTCAAGGACACCGCGCAGGCGACGTTCGAGGTGGACAACTACGTCAAGTTCGTCGGCACCCAGACCGAGACGGCCCTGCGTCACATCGCCATCGAGTACCCCTACGACGCCCACGACGAGGCCGGTCTCTCACTGCGCGGCAACGCCGACGAGATCACCGAGAAGCTCGCCGCCGAGCTGCACGCGCGCGTGGAGGCGGCCGGCGTCCAGATCATCGAGTCCCGCTTCACGCACCTCGCCTACGCCCCCGAGATCGCCTCCGCGATGCTCCAGCGGCAGCAGGCCGGGGCGGTCGTCGCGGCCCGGCGACAGATCGTGGACGGCGCGGTGGGCATGGTCGAGGCGGCACTCGCCCGGATCACCGAGCGGGACATCGTCGAGCTCGACAACGAGCGCAAGGCGGCGATGGTGTCCAACCTGATGGTGGTCCTGTGCGGCGACCGGGCGCCCCAGCCGGTCCTCAACACCGGGACGCTTTACCAGTGACGGTTCCCTCCGGGGGTTCGGCCCCCCAAGGCCGGTCGGAGCGCAAGCAGGTGCTGCTGCGGCTGGATCCCGCGGTGTACGAGGCGTTGGCCCGGTGGGCCGGGGACGAGCTGCGCTCGGCGAACGCGCAGATCGAGTTTCTGTTGCGGCGGGCCTTGAAGGAGGCGGGGCGGTTGCCTGGTGATGCCGGGCCCCTTCCTCGCCGTGGTCGTCCCCCTGGAGGCTCCGCCCCCGGACCCCCGTCGGCCTGAAGGGCCTCGTCCTCGAACGCCGGACGGCCCGGGGGTTGCAGAACCGACCCCCAGGCCCCGTCCGGGAGTTGTCGCAGAACCGTGACAATCGGCCCCCACCTGCGGCCTCTCACACCCCGCACCCGATCTACACACTCGGCGTATACATGGCGGGTATACACCGTGTGTACAGTCCTCCCCATGTCCATCGGTCACACACTCCTCGGACTCCTGGAGTCCGGGCCCCGCCACGGCTACGACCTGAAGCGGGCCTTCGACGAGAAGTTCGGTCACGACCGGCCGCTGCACTACGGCCAGGTCTACTCGACGATGTCCCGGCTGCTGAAGCACGGGCTCGTCGAGGTCGACGGCATCGAGGCCGGCGACGGGCCCGAGCGGAAGCGGTACGCCATCACCGACGCCGGGATCACCGACGTGGAGCGGTGGCTCGCGACCCCGGAGGCGCCCGAGCCGTATCTGCAGTCGACCCTGTACACCAAGGTCGTCCTCGCGCTGCTCACGCACCGGAACGCGGGCGACATCCTCGACACCCAGCGCGCCGAGCACCTGCGGATGATGCGCATCCTCACCGACCGGAAGCGGAAGGGCGATCTCGCCGATCAGCTCATCTGCGACCACGCCCTCTTCCATCTCGAGGCCGACCTGCGCTGGCTGGAACTGACCGCCGCGCGCCTCGACAAGCTCGCCGAGGCGGTGGCCAAGTGACTCCTGCCGGTTCTCTGCTCGTCGCCGACAAGCTGTGCAAGGCGTACGGACCGACCACCGCGCTCGACGGTGCCGAGTTCTCCATCCACCCCGGCGAGGTCGTCGCCGTGATGGGGCCCTCCGGGTCCGGCAAGTCGACGCTGCTGCACTGTCTCGCCGGGATCGTGACGCCCGACTCGGGGTCGATCACGTACAACGGCCAGGAGATGGCGACCATGAGCGACGCCCAGCGCAGTGCGCTACGGCGGTCCGAGTTCGGGTTCGTGTTCCAGTTCGGGCAGTTGGTGCCCGAGCTCACCTGTGTCGAGAACGTCGCCCTGCCGCTCAGGCTGAACGGCACGAAGCGCAAGGAGGCCGAACGGGCCGCCCTCGCGTGGATGGAGCGGCTGGAGGTCGACGACCTCGGGAAGAAGCGGCCCGGCGAGGTGTCCGGCGGGCAGGGGCAGCGCGTCGCCGTCGCCCGCGCCCTGGTCACCAACCCGCGCGTGCTGTTCGCCGACGAGCCGACCGGCGCGCTCGACTCCCTCAACGGCGAGCGCGTGATGGAGCTGCTCACCGAGGCCGCCCGGTCCGCCAACGCCGCCGTCGTGCTGGTCACGCACGAGGCACGGGTGGCCGCGTACTCCGACCGCGAGATCGTCGTACGGGACGGGAAGTCCCGGGACATGGAGCGGGCCGTATGAGTGCGAGGCAGTGGTCGCGGGACCTCGCCATGGGGGTCCGGTTCGCCTTCGGCGGCGGGCGCGAGGGGTGGACCCGGGCGCTGCTGACGGCCGTCGGGGTCGGGCTCGGGGTGGCGCTGCTGCTGCTGACGACCGCGATACCCAACGCGATGTCCGAGCGCAGTCAGCGCAACAGCTCCCGGGACGACTTCACCTACAACGCGAAGGTGCTGCCGAAGGCGGCCGACACGCTCGTCATCGCGGACACCGACACGACGTTCCGCGACAAGGACGTACGCGGCCGGCTCCTGGAGCCCGAGGGCGCGCGGTCGCCGCTGCCGCCGGGCGTCGGGACGTTCCCCGCGCAGGGCGAGATGGTCGTCTCCCCCGCGCTGAAGGAGCTGCTCGCGTCCGACTCCGGCAAGCTGCTGCGCGAACGCATCCCTTACCGCGTAACCGGCACCATCGGGCCGTCCGGGCTCGTCGGGCCCGCCGAACTCGCCTACTACGCGGGCGGTCAGGGGCTCGCGGACCAGCTGTCCGGCGGCACCGTCGAGCGCATCGACTACTTCGGGCCCTCCAAGTGGAAACAGCCGGACACACTGGACCCGATCCTGCTCCTGCTCATCCTGATCGTCTTCGTCGTCCTGCTGCTGCCGGTCGCGGTGTTCATCGCGGCGGCCGTGCGCTTCGGCGGCGAACGCCGGGACCGCCGGCTCGCGGCGCTCAGGCTGGTCGGCGCGGACGGGCGGATGGCCCGCCGGATCGCGGGCGGCGAGGCCCTTGCCGGGGCGTTGCTCGGGCTCGTCCTCGGCACCGCCTTCTTCCTGGTGGGGCGTCAGCTGGCGGCCCTGGCGGAGGTGCGGGACATCAGCGTGTTCCCGAGCGACCTCAACCCGTCGCCCGCGCTCGCGCTGCTCGTCGCCGTCGCCGTGCCGGCCGCGGCCGTCCTGGTCACGCTGTTCGCACTGCGCGGCGTCGTCATCGAGCCGCTCGGTGTGGTCCGTACGGCGAAGCCGCCGCGGCGCCGGCTGTGGTGGCGGCTGCTGCTGCCGGTGGGCGGCCTCGCGCTGCTGTACCCGATGGTCGGGCAGGGCAACACCAACGGCGACTTCAACCAGTGGCTGGTGATCGGCGGCACCGTGCTGCTGCTCGTCGGCGTCACCGCACTGCTGCCATGGATCGTCGAGGCCGTGGTGGCCCGGCTGAACTCCGGCTCGGTCTCCTGGCAACTGGCCGTCCGCAGGCTGCAGTTGAGCAGCGGTACGGCCGCCCGCATGGTCAACGGCATCGCCGTCGCGGTGGCCGGGGCGATCGCGCTGCAGATGCTGTTCTCCGGGGTCGAGAGCGACTACACCAAACGGACGGGCAACGATCTGAACCGGGCCCAGATGGAGGTCTCGGTGCCCGCCGGTACCTCGGTGACCGAGGCCGGCCGGCAGCTCGCCCGGACCAAGGGCGTGCGCAGTGCGTCGGCCGTCTCGATGACCACGGTCGGGGACCGGGCGAAGGAGCCGCAGAACGAGCTGGAGGTGGCCGTCGGCACCTGCGCGGAGCTGCGCGAGGTGTCCCGTCTGACGTCCTGCCGGGACGGCGACATCTTCCGGATCGGCGACGGCGAGGAGGTGAGCGAGACGAAGAAGCTCGCCGCGGCGGGCACCACCGTGTACTTCGACCCGGAATACGAGGGAGACACGACCGACGCAGTGGCCTGGAAGGTGCCCGCCGGCATGAAGACGGCGGGGCAGCGCGAGGACCCGACCGGCTATGCGCGCAGCGGCCTGCTGATCACGCCGGGCGCGCTGCCCGAGGGCGCTGCGGCCGGCCTGGTCCAGCGGGTGTTCGTGACGGTCGACCCGGCGGTGCCGGAGGCCCGCGACCACGTCCGCAACACCGCCGCCCGGCTCGGCGGCCCGCTGGCGGAGGTGTTCACCCTGACGTCCAGCGAGGAGAATGAGCAGTTCCGGTCCATCCGCACCGGACTCCTCGTCGGCGCCACCTGCGTCCTCATGCTGATCGGCGCGAGCCTGCTGGTGTCGCAGCTGGAGCAGCTGCGCGAGCGCAAGAAGCTGCTGTCGTCCCTGGTCGCCTTCGGCACCCGGCGGCGCACGCTGAGCCTGTCGGTGCTGTGGCAGACAGCGATCCCGATCGCGCTGGGCCTGCTGCTGGCCTCGGTGGTGGGGCTGACCCTGGGCGTGGTCCTGCTGCGGATGACGGGCACCGCGGTGACGGTGGACTGGGCGAGCGTGCTGATGATGACCGGCGTCGGCGCCGCGGTCGTCCTCGTCGTGACCCTGCTCAGCCTGCCGCCGCTGCTCAGGCTGATGCGGCCGGACGGGCTGCGGACGGAGTAGCCGCCCGCAGCCGACTGTCCCATCAGAGGCTGTACTCCCGCACCACCCGCCGGACCTGGGCGAACAGCATGCCCACGTTGACCGACTTGCGGCAGACGACGACCGCCACCACGTCCTGCTGCTCGTTCAGCCGCACGAACAGGTGCGTGAGGTTCTCGCTGTTGACCAGGATCTCCTGGAAGAAATGGTTGTCACTGGTGACCCCGCGGCGTTCCTTGAAGACGTCCTCGATCATCACGACCGTACGGCCCTGGAACAGGTCGAGGGTCGCACCCGCCAGCAGGTCCAGGACCTCTGGCGGGTGGTTGTCCACCGTCTCGTACGACAGCAGCATGCCGGTGGACATGTCGACCACGCCGGAGGCGACACAGTCGGGGGCATCGGTGCGGAGGGACTTGACCAGGCTCATCACCTGGTCGGAGAAACCTTGGTTCATGCGCTTCGTCGCCATCCCTTCAGACTCCTTCTGATGCTTTCTCAGGTGCTTTGTCAGTGAGGATCGAGTCGATACGGCGCAGGGCCGGCTGGGTCGCCCGGTGCAGGTGGTCCACGTCCAGGCCCTCGTCGCCGAGTACGACCATGAGGGCGGTGTCGCCGACCGCGTAGAACGCGGCACAGCCGTGGCTGCCGTAGGTGACCGTCCTGCGCAGAGTGCCGCGGGCGGTCGCCTCGGCGGTGCGGCGGGCGAGGCCGAGGCCCGCGGCGGCCAGGGCGGCGAGGCCCTCCGGGTCGATGGAGTCGGCGGTGTCGGCGGCGATGAGCAGTCCGTCGGCGGCGGCTACCGCCGTGTCCGTGATTCCGGTGACCTGTTCGCGCAGACCGCGCATCTCGAGTGCCAGGGCTTTGTGATCCATGTAATCAACTCCCCACTTTCTTTTCGTATCTGATCGCCATGCATTCGATCAGCACAGTCATTTCGATCAGCACAGTCATTTCGGGATTCCGTTCCGCAGCCGGAAGAAGCTGCCGGGTTTACGGCGGGGCAGCGCGGTCCGTGTCGGTGGCGGGGCCGGTTCGGGGGGCGGCGGTGTCCGCTGCTGGAGCCGATGGCCCTCGGGCAGCGCGCGAACCGGAATCGGTGCGGGCGGCTCGGCGCACACCAGGAGCCCGTCACCGAGCATCCGGGCGACCTCGACCGTCACGGTGTAGACACCGCGTCCGATCCGGAAGGCGAGATCGCGGGCCGTACGGCGGCCGTCGGCGTGGGCCAGCAACTCGTGCTGGAGCACGGTCAGTCGGCCGTCCCGGGCGACCGGCACGGGCACGGGCCGCTCGCGGTCGGGGTGCACGGGGTGGGGCAGCAGGGCGAGGGCGGCGAGTCTGCGGGCCGTGTCCTGGAGCAGCCGGGCGACCGTCTCACCCAGGGCGACCTGGGCGAACGGCTCGGCGGGGGCGACGCGTTCACAGCCGTCCACCCGGCCGGCGGCGATCGCGAAGGCCGCGTCGTGCAGCGCCATCATGCAGACGACCCGGAGCTGGGCGGACCCCGCGTACCCGTGGGCGATGAGCGCGGTCGCCGGCCAGCGCGAGCCGCCGGACTCCCGCACCAGCTCGGCCCACTGCTCACCGCTGACCCGGCCGGAGCGCAGCAGCAGCGCCTCGGGCCCCGGTGCGCCGGGCGACTCCACGGCGACGACGCGGCCGTCCCTGAGGTGGAAGATGCCGCCGGGGGTCCCGGCGACCCGCAGTTCCCCCGAGAACTCGTCGCGCCCGCACTCGGCCAGGGCCGGTGCCAGGATCGCGTAGCCCGACATCACACCCCCAGCCGTGTCGGCATGTCGTACATACGCGTGACGCGTAGCACTGAGGGGGGAATGTGTATCAGTCCGGGCGCATATTCCGGCGGCGGATTTCCTACCTGTCCCCAGTTGACGGAAGTTGAGTTTCCCGGCCGTTCAAAACACTGTGTTCGGCGCTCATTTGACCGATTGACGGCGACAGGTTTTTCAGTCGCTGCCGCCCAACACCCGTACCGGAAGCGGCCGCAGGGCCTCGCGCAGCGCCCCCGCCAGTTCCGTGTACTCCGCGCCGCGGGCCGCGCCGGTGCGCATCGCGAGTCCGATGCGGCGGGCCGGGGCGGGCTCGGCGAAGTAGCCGGTGCGGAGCTTGCTGCTGCGGTCCGTCTCGACCTTGACGGCGCTGCGCGGCAGCAGCGTGACCCCCAGGCCGCCGGCGACGAGCTGGACGAGGGTGGAGAGCCCGGCGGCGGTCGTGGTCACCGGCGCGTCCTTCCGCCCCGCCTCCCGGCAGATGTCGAGGGCCTGGTCGCGCAGGCAGTGCCCCTCGTCGAGGAGCAGGAGGTCGAGCTCCCCGAGCGCCTCGCGCGGGATGCCCTCGCGGCCGCCGAGCGCATGGCCGAGGGGGGTGACGAGCACGAAGTCCTCGTCGAAGAGCGGGAGTTCCACGACGCCGGGGACGCCGAGAGGTACGGCGAGCAGCAGCAGGTCCAGGCGGCCCGTGGTGAGCCCCTCGACGAGGCTGGTGGTCTGCTCCTCGTGGACCTGGAGGTCGAGGTCGGGGTAGCGGTCGTGGACGAGGCCGAGGACGGTGGGCAGGAGGTAGGGCGCGGCGGTGGGGATGACACCGAGCCGGAGCACTCCGGTGAAGGGCGCCCGCACGGCCTCCGCCTCCTCCATGAGCGCCGCGACCTCCTCCAGCACCGCCTTCGCGCGTACGGCCAGCCGCTCACCGGCGGGCGACAGGAGCACCTTGCGGGCCGTGCGCTCCAGGAGCGTGACGCCGAGCGTCTCCTCCAGCGCGGCGACGGCACCCGACAGCGCCGGCTGGCTCATACCGATGGCGGTCGCCGCGTCCCGGAAGTGCAGGTGCTCGGCGACGGCCGCGAAGGCCCGGAGCTGGGCCAGACTGGGCTGCCGCCTCCTGGCCCCGCCATTGCTCACAGTCACTGATAAACGCCTCCGATCAACACAACCGAGTGTAGCCATTTCCTGAATCAATACACCCTGTGTCACGATCGGGGGATGTCGCTGGATTCGCTGAAGTCCTCGATCCCGGACTATGCCAAGGACCTGCGCCTGAACCTGGGCACGGTCATCGACGACTCCGACCTGACGGCCCAGCAGCTGTGGGGCACGGTCCTGGCGACCGCGATCGCCTCCCGCTCCCCGGTCGTCCTTCGCGCACTGGCCCCGGAGGCGAAGGCGAACCTGTCGCCTCAGGCGTACACCGCGGCGAAGTCCGCGGCCGCGGTGATGGCGGTGAACAACGTCTTCCACCGCACGCGGCACCTGTTGTCGGACCACGAGTACGGCACCCTGCGCGCGGGGCTGCGGATGAACGTCCTCGGCGACCCGGGCGTGGACAAGGTCGACTTCGAGCTCTGGTCCTTCGCCGTCTCCGCGATCAACGCATGCGGGCTCTGCCTCGACTCCCACGAACAGGCGCTCCGCAAGGCGGGCGTCGGCCGCGAGGTCGTCCAGGAGGCGTTCAAGATCGCGGCGGTGGTCCAGGCGGTCGGTGTGACGCTGGACGCGGAGGCGCTGCTCACCGAGACCGAGTAGAGCGGCTGTTGCCCCCGGGCTCGGCTACGGCTCCGGGGACCGTTCCACCGGCGCCCTCTCCACGGCCGTAGCGCCTCTCGGTCGCGGTGACTGTCGTAGGGCCGCCTCATGGGAGTACGACCGCAGAGAGCCGACCACCGTGTTGGTCACCGCCACCAGCGGCACCGCGACCACCGCCCCGCCGATCCCCGCGACCATCCCGCCCGCGGCGACGGACAGCACAACGGCCAGCGGGTGCACCCGGACCGCCCGGCCCAGGATGAACGGCTGCAGGATGTGTCCCTCGATCTGCTGGACCGCCAGGACCACCGCCAGCACCATGACCGCCGTGAAGACGCCCTGCGTCACCAGCGCCACGACCACCGCCAGCGCGCCCGACACGACCGCGCCGACCAGGGGGATGAAGGCGAACAGGAAGATGAACACGGCGAGCGGGACGGCCATCGGGACGTCCAGGAAGTAGATGCCCAGGCCGATGAAGATCGCGTCGATCAGGGCCACCATCAGCGTGCCGCGGACGTATGCGGTCAGCGTGCGCCACGCCCGCGGGCCCGCACTGGCCACGCCCGGCCGGGCCGCCGTCGGCACCAGCTTCAGCGTCCACTCCCAGATACGCCGGCCGTCGTACAGCAGGAACAGCGTCGAGAAGGCCGCCAGCAGAATCCCCGTCAGCGCCTCGACGACGACCGTGACTCCCTCGAGCCCCGCCGACGTGATCTGGTCCGTGTTCGCGCCGATCGCGTCCCGCAGGTTCTCCGCGATGTCGTTGATCTGCTTGTCGGTGACATGGAAGGGGCTGTTCAGCAGCCAGTTGCGCAGTTCGTCGATGCCGTCCTGGACCTGGTCGGAGAGGTTGTCGATGTTCTCCATGACCTGCCAGGTCACGAACCACCCGATCAGGCCCATCACCACGAAGCCCAGGACCGCCGTCAACGCCGTGGCGAGGCCCCGCGGGACGCCGCGCCGCGTCAGCCCCGCCACCGCCGGCTGCAGCAACGCGGTGATGAGCAGCGCCGCCACGAACGCCAGCACCAGCAGCTGTACGGCGCTGATGACCCGCATCAGCACCCAGACCGTGCCCGCCAGCACCAGCAGCCGCCAGCCGGCCTCGGCGGCGACCCGTACACCCCACGGCACGGCCTGCGCCGGATCGGGACGGGTGATGACGACCGGCGGCGCGTCGTGGTCAGGGGGCGGCGGAGGACCGTCCTCGGGTGACTGCGGGGCCGATTCGGCGGCGGCGTCCTCGCGCTCCACCTCGGCGCGACGCTCGTCCAACCGCTCGCCCACCTCGGTCAGTCGGGCGCCCAGCCCACCGAGCCACTTCGGCACTCGCGACATGATCCGCCCTCTTCCCCCGTCTTTCCTCACCACTCCCCCCGGAGTTGTCGGTCCGACCGTACATGGCGAAAGCCCCTCCCCCTATGACGGGGAGGGGCTGCGCAAGGTTGAGAGGTTCAGGCCGGCCGCACCGGCTCAGTACCAGTTGTTGGCCTGCCAGAACGACCAGGCCTCGCACGGGCTGCCGTAGCGGCTGTCCATGTAGTTGAGGCCCCACTTGATCTGGGTGGCCGGGTTGGTCTGCCAGTCGGAGCCGACCGACGACATCTTGGAACCCGGCAGCGCCTGGAAGAGACCGTAGGCGCCGGAGGACGCGTTGACGGCCTGGTAGTTCCAGCTGGACTCGTGGTCCACGATGTTGCTGAAGCACTGCCACTGACCACTCGGCACCATCGACTGCGCCATCGACTGGATCTGCGCGACGGTGTACGAGCTCTGCACGGGGAAGCTGGAGGAGGAGCTCCTGCTGGCCGCTTCCTCGGCCTCGGCGCGCTCCTTGGCTTCCTTGGCCGCCTTCTCGGCGGCTTCCTTCTTGTCGATGGCCGTCTGGGCGGCAGCCTTGCGGGCCGATGCCTCAGCGTCCTTCTTGGCGCTCGCGTCCGCGGCGATGGCCTGGGCGTCGGCCTGCTGCGTCAGAGACGCGGTCTGCACCTGGGCCTGCTGACCCGCGGGTATGTCCGCGAGGAGCGTCGAGTCGGCTGCCGTCGCCTCGGCGTCGTTCGGCTGCGCGGTGCTGCCCGAGGCAACTCCGACGACGCTTCCGACAGCGGTGACCGCCGTGGCCGAGGCCACTGCGAATCCCCTGACCGAAATCGGGCTCACACGGTTTCCTTCCAGCATCGTCCGCTTCGGTGACCCTGGCGGACGCAATCGTGCCCCTGCTCACTGGCCTCCCAACTGCGGGGTCACGGGAGGCGCGGGCCCGGTGGGCAACTCCCGCGAGGGGAGCGCCACGTGATGCTCGGGCGGCATACGACGTCGATTATGGAGTTGGCTGTGATGTTGCTGTGGTGCCGTACCGCTGGGGGTACAGGTGTGTCGTATGCGGGGCCTGACAGGAGTGAGACTCTGCCGTAACCCGACGCCGCAAGGCAATTCTGAGTTGCGTGTGAAAGCTCACATCTCGTTTGACCCCAGGGATTCTGAGAAACCGCAACGCGCGAAGGCGCCGCCCGGCTAGGCTCACTGCCTTTCCGGACGGCGCCACCCGATGAACCGATGTGTAGCTACCGCAAGTTCAGCACTTGGGTCAGATGTGCCCGTCCTCCAGCATTTCGGTCACAAGTGCAGCGATCTGGGACCTCTCGGACCGCGTCAGGGTGACGTGGGCGAAGAGCGGATGCCCTTTCAGCTTCTCCACGACGGCGACGACACCGTCGTAGCGACCGACCCTCAGGTTGTCCCGCTGGGCCACGTCATGGGTCAGAACAACCCGTGAATTCGCGCCGATTCGGGACAGAACGGTCAGCAGTACGTTCCGTTCGAGGGACTGCGCCTCGTCCACGATCACGAACGCGTCGTGCAGTGAACGGCCGCGGATGTGGGTGAGCGGAAGGACCTCGAGCATCCCGCGCGCGGTGACCTCTTCGATGACCTCGCGGCTGGCGACCGCGGACAGCGTGTCGAAGACCGCCTGCGCCCAGGGGCTCATCTTCTCGGACTCGGAGCCCGGCAGATAGCCGAGCTCCTGCCCGCCGACCGCGTACAGCGGACGGAAGACCATGACCTTCTTGTGCTGTTGGCGCTCCAGGACCGCCTCCAGGCCCGCGCACAGCGCGAGCGCCGACTTGCCGGTGCCGGCCCGGCCGCCCATCGACACGATGCCCACGTCCGGGTCGAGCAGGATGTCCAGCGCGATGCGCTGCTCCGCGCTCCTCCCCTTGATGCCGAACGCCTCGCGATCGCCGCGCACCAGACGGACGTTGCCGTCCGGCGAGACCCGGCCGAGCGCCTTGCCGCGCTCGGAGTGGATCGTCAGCCCGGTGTGCACGGGCATGTCGGCGGCCTCGGGGACGTAGATGTTCCCCTCCTCGAAGAGGATGTCCACCTGTTCGCCCGGCAGGGTCAGTTCGGACATTCCGGTCCAGCCGGAGGAGCCCGTGATCGCGAGCTCGGCACGGTACTCCTCGGCGAGGAGCCCGACCGAGGACGCCTTGATCCTGAGCGGGAGGTCCTTCGACACGACCGTGACGTCGAACCCCTCGGCCTGCAGGTTGCGGGCGACCGCGAGGATGCGGGAGTCGTTGTCACCCAGGCGGTAGCCGCTGGGCAGCACGCTGGGGTCCGAGTGATTGAGCTCGACACGCACCGTCCCGCCGAGTTCGCCGATCGGGATGGGGGCGTCGAGGCGACCGTGCCGGACCCGGAACTCGTCCAGCAGGCGCAGTGCCTGCCGGGCGAAGTACCCGAGTTCGGGATGGTGCCGCTTGGCCTCCAACTCCGTGACCACGACGATGGGGAGCACTACCTCGTGCTCGTCGAAGCGGTTCAGGGCGTTCGGGTCGGCCAGCAGGACGCTGGTGTCGAGAACATAGGTGCGCCTGTCGGGCATGCGGCGCTTTGTGCTGGTCACCACGGAAGGACGTACCCCCTCGGAAGAGGTCGGGGAGCGACGGAGTGGAGCCGGACCGGTCGACGGCCGCGATGCACGGGCCGAAAACCGGCCCTCCACTGCTTCTTCCGTGCTGAGACCGCACGGTCGAGCTGGTGCAAAGGGCCTCCCGGGCGGACGGCTCCGTGCCGCCCGCTGAGATCCGACACCCGTGGTTCGGGCGTCGACCTGCTTGGCTTATGCCCTCGAACATGCGGTGCCATGCCGACGCATATGGCGGCGCCCTGGTGAACTCCTTGTTACTTCCGCCCCAAACGGGGTACGCCGGGCCCTTCGGGAGGGACCCGGCGTCTCAACTGCGGTAATGGCCTCAGCCGCCGTAGCGGCGGTGGCGCGCTGCGTAGTCGCGCAGGGCGCGCAGGAAGTCGACCTTGCGGAAGGCCGGCCAGAAGACCTCGCAGAAGTAGTACTCGGAGTGGGCCGTCTGCCAGAGCATGAATCCGGACAGCCGCTGCTCGCCGCTCGTGCGGATCACCAGATCGGGGTCGGGCTGGTCGCCGGTGTAGAGGTTGCGGCCGATCGCGTCGACGGTCACGGACTCGGCGAGCTGCTCCAGCGAGGTGCCCTTGTCGGCGGCGTCGAGGATCATCGAGCGCACGGCGTCGGCGATCTCCTGGCGGCCGCCGTAGCCGATGGCGACGTTGACGAGTATCCCGTCGACGCCGGCCGTGGTCTCCTCGGCCTCCTTGATGGCGCTCTGCATCCCGTGCGGCAGCAGGTCGAGCGCGCCGACGTGGTGCACGCGCCAGCGGCCGTCGGCGGCGAGGGTGCGGACGACGTCCTCGATGATGCCGAAGAGCGGCACGAGCTCTTCCTGCGGGCGGTCGAAGTTGTCGGTGGAGAACAGCCAGAGGGTGACGACCTCGACGTCCGTCTCGGTGCACCAGCCGAGGAACTCCTCGATCTTGTCGGCACCGGCCCGGTGGCCCTGGGCGGTGGTGGAGCCGGCGGCCTTCGCCCAGCGCCGGTTGCCGTCCATGACGACGCCGATGTGCTTGGGCACCGTGGCGTGGTCCAGGTGGCCTTCCACCCTGCGTGCGTAGAGCCTGACGAGCAGGCCGCGCAGCTTGTCGCGCAGGTTCACGTGATTGTCAGCCCCTCCGTACTGTGGCGGTCCCCGCGCCTGAAGGGTACCGGGGTTGTTTGGGGCGCCTTCTGTGGGGGGTGGCGCAGGTGCCCTCGTCGCCCTTTGAAGGGTGCCCCTGAAGAGTGCCCCCTGTACGCACAAAAAACGGGCCGGTCCGTGGGGGGGAGACGGACCGGCCCGAGGGGGGGTTTCCACCATAACCCTTCGTAAGTGATGCTGCGTGCATCGGCGTGCCACAACTACTCTCCGGAGTTGGACGGCGACGGCGCGGTGGCCTGTAGAGGGCCTGTTCATGGCGGTTTCGTGGCCGAATCACAGCGGATTCGTGGACACGGGAGGCTTCCCCCGCCCGGGTGAACGCGGGTCGGAACGTTTCTTTGACGCCGACCGGAGGCGCGGCACCGCGCAGCCCCCTCCACTGCGCGGTGCCGCCGCGCAGCTTTGCTCGCGCGAATTACCTTGGTCTGAACTTACGTGAAGTGCGGAGTAGATGCGAGCCACCTGCGATAACAATGTGGAAACCCCGTGAAGACCATGGATATACGGGATACTTCACCCCAGCATGCACTAAACGCCCTATTTGCTATCCGCATCTCGGCAACCCGGCCGCCAAAGAGGACACCCGCCGACCTCGTTGCGGCCTAGCGTCGAAGCATGACCGTGAGAATCACGTGGGACCGGGCGAGCGCACGGCGGCTGCGACGGCAGTTCCTGGCCACTCCGGCCGAAGCGGGCACGCCGGTCGCCGATGTGGTCGGTGCGATGCTCGCCGCGCATGCGCAGGTGCTGTCCGCGGCCGAGGTGTCGGTGGGGGTGCGGACCGCCGGGACGACACGGGCGGACGTACGCGCCGCCCTCTGGGACGACCGTGTCCCCTCGCTCGTGAAGACGCACGGCCCGCGCGGGACCGTCCATCTCCTCGCCACGCACGAACTGCCGCTGTGGTGCGCCGCGTTGGCCGCCGTTCCGTCCGGTGCGAGCCCGTTCCCGGCCGGCGTGCGGGTCACCGAGGAGCAGGCCGGACAGATCGTGACGGCCATCGGCGAGGCGCTCGACGGGGTCTGTCTGACCATCGACGAGCTGGGCGAGGAGGTCGTCGCCCGCACCGGCCCCTGGGCCGGTGACCTGGTGATGCCCGCCTTCCAGGACCTGTGGCCGCGCTGGCGGCAGGTCCTGCACCGGGCCGGTCAGCAGGGCGCGCTGTGCTTCGGCCCGAACCGGGGCCGCAAGGTGACGTACACCCGCCCACCGCACTTCGACCCGCTGCCCGCGAAGGAGGCGGTGCGGGAGCTCGTACGGCGGCATCTGCGGGCCTACGGCCCCTCGACGCCGGCGTACTTCGCGAAGTGGCTCGCGGCGCCCGGCGGTTGGGCCACCGGGCTGTTCCGTGAGCTGGCCGCCGAGGGTGGGATCGAGGAGGTCGTCTTCGAGGGGGCGCCGGCGTGGGTGGCGGCCGGGGACGTGGATTTCCCCGAGGAACCCGTGCGGGGCGTGCGGCTGCTCCCCTACTTCGACGCGTACGGCATCGCCGCACAGCCCCGCGAGCTGCTCTTCCCGGGGGACGCGTACCGGCGCGCGCTGGCGGGCGGCCAGGCCGGGAACTACCCCGTGCTGCTGGTCGACGGCGTGGTGGCGGGGGTCTGGCACGAACGCCGCCAGGGACGTCGCACGGCCGTCACGGTGGAACCGCTCGGGCGCTTCACGGCCCGCCAGGGGCGGGAGCTGGGCGAGCAGGTCGAGCGGGTGGGCGAAGTGCTGGAGGCGAGGCCGGAGTTGACGATCGGGAAGGTTGCGGCGGGGCCGCACGCGTGAGGGTCAGTCCTTCGGCTTACGGGCCTCGACGAGGTGGCGGGTGCTGTGCGCGATGAAGGGGCCCTCCGTCGCGATCTGCTCGTGCAGGGCGCGGAGTTGGGGCTCGTACGCCTCGACGGTGAAGTCGGGGACCATCCACACCACCTTGCGCAGGAAGTGAACGACGGCTGCGATGTCGTAGAACTCGACACGGAGCCGCTCGGCGCGCAGGTCGACGATCTCCAGGCGGGCCGCCTCGGCGCCGGCGCGCTCGCGGTCCGGGTGGCGGTCGCTGCTCTGCTCCTCCGGCAGGGGGCCGAGGAAGTACTCGACGAGCTCGAAGACGCTGCGTGGGCCCACGTGTTGGGCGAAGTACGTGCCGCCGGGCGTCAGTACACGCGCGATCTCCGCCCACTGGGGGCTGACCGGGTGCCGGCTGCTGACCAGGTCGAAGGCCCCGTCCGCGAAGGGCAACGGCGCGTCCTCGGGTGACGCGACGACCACGACGCCGCGCGGCCGCAGCAGGGCGGTGGCCTTGGCGACGTTCGGCGGCCAGCCCTCGGTCGCGGCGGTGAGCACCGGCGCTGCGGGGGCCGTGCCGAGGGCGAGGTCGAGGACCTCTCCTCCCCCGGTCTGGAGGTCGAGCGAGGCGGTGGCGCCGGCCAGCCGCCCGGCCAGCGAGCGCGCGAATCCCCACGTGGGCCGCGCCTCGGTGGCCCGCCCCTCGAACCAGGAGAAGTCCCATCCCTCGGTGGGGACGGCGGCGCCTTCGGCGACGAGGTCGTCGTAGGAATCCATGGGCTGATCGTCGCAGGGTGTTGTCAGTGGCCGCTGCTAATTTTTGGGGCATGACGAAACCTGACGCATCGGGCATGCCGTACGCGGGGGCCGAGAGAGAAACGCTGCACGCGAGCCTGAACCGGGTGCGGGACGCGGTGCTGTGGAAGCTGGAGGGGCTGGACGACGAACAACTGCGCCGCCCGATGACCCCGTCGGGCACGAGCCTGCTCGGTCTGGTGAAGCACCTCGCGTCGGTGGAGTACGGCTGGTTCGTGGAGAGCTTCGGCGGTGCGGTGGAGCCGCTGTGGTTCGACCCGTACAAAGGCGAGGACATGCGGGCGGGCGAGGACGAGACGACGACACAGATCGTCGAGTTCTACGGCCGGGCCCGCGCCGCCGCCGACCGCACGATCACCGAGCTGCCCCTCGACACCGTCGGCCGGCCGCCGTGGCGGGACCATTCCGTCACCCTGCGCTGGGTCCTCGTCGACCTGATCGAGGAGACCGCGAGACACGCGGGGCACATGGACGTGGTGCGGGAACTGATCGACGGGGCGACGGGGGATCACCGGCGGGGATGACGAGCTCGTGGGGAGCCACGTCACGGCACCTGGGGCCGGACTTCCTCGGCGGCGAACCGTACGAAGGCCTCCGGGTCGGGTTCGTCGCCCGTCGGCTGGAGGATCACCGTGTCGGCACCGGCCTCCGCCAGGCGCTGTACGGCCTTGGCTACGGCACCGGCGTCCCCGGCGACACCGAGGTCCGGGACGGACTCCAGCCCCTCGTCGGTGAGTTCGGCACGCAGCCGGGAGGCGGCGTCGGGGCCGGTGGCGGTGAGGAGGTAGACGACGACCTCGTGCGGTTCGGTTCGGCCTGCCGACTCCCGCCCCTCGTCGATGAGTTGACGAGCTCGACGGACGCCGTCGGGCGTGGTGGAGGCCGTGAGGACGGTACCGTCGGCGGCCTCGCCGGACAGCCGTAGCGAGCGGGGCCCGGTGGCCCCGGCGAGTACCTCGACGGCACCGTCCGGCGGCCAGTCGAGAGCCACGTCGTCCAGCCTGACGTACCGGCCGTCGACCGTGACCCGCTCCCCGCCCAGCAGGGCCCGCAGCACGGTGAGATGCTCCCGCAGCAGAGTGAGGGGCGACTCGACCCGCGCCCCGACCTGCCCCATCCAGTCCTGCACGCCGTGCCCGACCCCGAGAATGGCCCGCCCGGGGAACATCCGGTGCAGCGTGGCGGCCTCCATCGCGGTGATGGCGACGTTCCGCAGGGGCACGGGCAGCAGCCCGACCCCGATGCGCACCCGCTCCGTCCAGGCGAGTGCGGCGGCCGCGGCCGAGATCCCGCCCTCCCGGAAGCAGTCCTCCCAGAGCCAGAGCTCTTCGAGCCCGACGTCGTCCGCGAGCCGGGCGACCGCGCGCAGTCGCTCGGGAGGCAGTTGGGGTCGGAAGACGACACCGAGTCCAGTCATGCCCCCTTCCTACCTAGCGGGCGGCCGACGGACAACACCATTACGAATCGGCGCTGTCGTCCCGCGCGTAGTGCAGCAGTACGACCCCGTTGCCGAAGGTCCGCGACTCGAGGAGCCGGAGGGAGGTCAGGGCATCGGCCTCCGGGAAGAGGGGTTTCCCCCGGCCGGCGAGCACGGGATGGACGTAGATCCGGAACTCGTCGACCAGCCCTTGCCGGAGAAACTCGGCACTGATCCCGGCCCCGCCGAGCGCGAGATCCCCGCCTGGCTGCTCCTTCAGCGCCCGCACCTCCTCGGGCACGACCTCCCGGACGACGGTGGAGTTCCAGTCGGCGTCCTTCAGGGTCCGCGAGTACACGATCTTCGGGAGGTCGCGCCAGATCCCGGCGAACTCCACCGTGATCGCGTCGGCGTCGGGGTCGGAGTCGGCGGTGGGCCAGTAGTCGGCCATGAGCTCGTACACGACGCGACCGTGGAGGAGCGCGCCGAACTCCCTGATCGTGTCGTTCATGTGCTGGTGCAGTTCGTCGTCGACCCGGTGCCAGCTGATGTCCCCGCCGGGCCGCTCGATGTACCCGTCGAGGGAGACACCCATCATCAGGACGATCTTCCGCATGAACAGTCACCTCTCAGAGCTGTACGTTCGGTTCGCACAGTACGCGGCGGCGGAAGGGAAGGCGGGGAGCTGCGATGGGGCGTCGGCAGGACGGCTGGGGAACGTTGGTCGTGCCGGGGGAGCGGGAGGACGTCTCCGTTCCGTTGGAGATCGCGACCTCGTACCGCGCCCGTACCAAAGGGCTCCTCGGGCGGGACTCCGTCGACGGGGCCATTCTGCTCTCCCCCGCCAACAGCGTGCACACCTTTCGTATGCGTATCCCGATCGATGTCGCCTATCTCGACCGCCGGTTCAGGGTCGTCGCCGTGCGGACCATGAAGCCGGGGCGGCTGGGCCTGCCCCGGGTGCGGGCCCGGCATGTGGTGGAGGCGGAGGCCGGGGCGATGGAGAGGTGGGGGGTGCGGGCCGGGGTGCTGGTGGAGGTCGTCAGGGAGTGAGCTGCGGTCACAGCGGCAGGCCGTGCAGTACGTCCGTCACGCGGGCGGGGTCCGAAGGGCCCATGTGGCCGGCGTTCGGGAAGTCGTGGACCGTGAAGCGGTTGTGCGGGGTGAGCTCGTCGGCTTCCGCGATCATGCGGTCCTGGAGCTGCGTGGCCAAGGTCTTGTCCTTGCCGAAGCGGAGGTACGTGCGCGGGATCCGGCCCCAGGTGGCCGCCCGGCCGACCGCCCGGTCACCGTACGCCGTCATCGACTCGTCCGTCTGCATGCCTTCCAGTACGCGCAGGAACTCGGCGTCCGGATAGTCCTCGCAGATCATCTCCTTGAAGACGGCGAGGTCGCGGCGGTCAGCCGTACGCCAGTTGAGGCGCAGCACACCGAGCTTCGCCGGGTCGCCGATGATCTGGTCCAGCGGGGTGATGGCGTGCTGCCCCTCCGGGGAGGAGGCGCAGTCGTTCAGGGACGGCATGCTGCGGCTCGGGCAGAAGGCGGCCATGTAGCAGATGTGGGCGAGGAGTTCGGGTACGGCGTCGGCGACCCGGCTCACCGAGAGCCCGCCCATGCTGTGTCCGACGAGGATCACGGGGCCGTCCAGTCGCGCGGCTCGGCGTACGGCGGCCGTGACGCGTCGTTCGAAGTCGTCGAGGGTGAGTGCGGCGACGGGCGAGGGCTCGGTCGCGAGGGCGCGCAGGTTCTGCGCCTGGTACGCCTTCGGTATGAACTTGCCGGTGCCGTGCAGGGGTTGGTCCACGGCGACGACCCTGTGCCCGCGCAGCGCCAGTTCCCTGCCGATCGCCGTCCAGAACGCGGCCGCGCTGTGGGTGCCGTGGACGAGGACGTAGGTACGCACTCCATCAGTGTCGGTCGCCCTCGCGGTTCCCGCACCCATGCCTACGGCGAGTGCGGCGCCGCCTGCCGAAGCGGCGAGCGCCTGTAACGCCCGGCGGCGTGAAGTCCCGCTGGAATAGGGGGTGTTGGTGCTCTCACTGTTCTCGTTGTCAGCCATACGACGAGGCTACGAACGCCCTCGGCACCCCACGATGGCCCTGCCCACCCGGTTGACGGTGTACTTGCGGACACCTCCGGCGCGGACCGTCCGTGAGGCGGGCAGGGCAAGCGATGGGACCGCTACCAGGTCACCGGCATTTCGTAGACGCCGTAGACGAGGCCGTCGTCCTTGAACGGGAGCTTCTCGATGTCAGTGGCCAGGCGCAGTGTCGGGATGCGACGGAAGAGGGTCTGGTAGGCGATCTGGAGCTCCAGGCGGGCCAGCGGCTGCCCCAGGCACTGGTGGATGCCGAAGCCGAAGGCCATGTGGCGGCGGGCGTTGCGGGTGACGTCGAGCCGTTCGGGCTCGGGGAAGTGGTCGGCCTCCCAGTTGCCGGTGGCGCCCGGGATGATGATGCCCTCCCCGGCCCGGATGGCCTGGCCGCCGACCTCGATGTCCTCGAGGGCGAGACGGCGCTGGCCCATGTGCACGATGGTCAGGTAGCGCAGCAGCTCGTCCGCCGCGTCCGCGAGGACCTTCTGGTCGTCGGTGTCGCGCACGATGGCGAGCTGATCGGGGTGCTCCAGGAGCGCGAGGACCCCCAGGGCGATCATGTTGGCGGAGGTCTCGTGCCCCGCACCGAGGAGCAGGACGCCGAGCATGGAGGCTTCCTGGCGGGTGAGGTCACCGGCGTCCATCCGCGCCGCGATGTCGGAGAGCAGGTCTTCGCCGGGGTTGGTGACCTTCGCGTCGAGCTGGTCCTGCAGGTACGTGAGCTGCGAGATGGTGGCGGCCCGTACGTCCTCGCGTTTCGCGTCCCGGCGCAGGCCCACCGAGCTGTTCTCCTGGAAGAAGTCGTGGTCCTCGTACGGCACTCCGAGCAGCGCGCAGATCACCAGCGAGGGCAGCGCCAGCGAGAACGCCTCCACCAGGTCGACCGGCTTCGGCCCGGCCAGCATCGCGTCGATCAGGTCGTCGGTCATCTTCTGGATGGCGGGGCGCAGGGCCTCGATGCGCTTGATGGTGAACGCGCCGGTCACCATCCGGCGGATCCGTGCGTGGTCCGGGTCGTCCATGTTGAGGAAGGACGGCGGGGCCTGGGTGACGCTGTTGCGGAAGGCCTCGTTCGAGAAGGGGAAGCCCGGCTGCCCGGTGTCGACGCTGAGGCGCTGGTCGCCGTACAGGGCCCTCTGATCGTCGTAGCGGGTGACGAGCCAGTGCACACTGCCGTCCCACAGCCGGACCTTGGAGACCGGCTTCTCGGCGTGCAGTTTCATCATCTCCGGCGGCGGGGCGAACGGACATCCGGCCGCCCGGGGCATCGGGAAGTCGGGAACGGCCTCGTCCTGCGCGGCGGCAAGGGCGTTGGTCATGTCACTCCTCAGTGGGGGGAAGAGAGCCGCGGACATCCAAGCCGGTAAACCTGACAACTCCCTGTCATTTGACTGACATGAGATCGATTGGCTGGATCTCGCCATTGAATGGACCAGTTGGTACAAGCGCCACCCCAAGCCAGCACTCCGCCTTTTGCGCAGTCGTTACAAGGCCTGCCTTGTGGCGGCCACGACACAGGGTGTTCGCTGCTAGCGCACACCTCTCCAACGGATTAGTCCACCCGCCCCGTTAGGCGCTTCGATCTTTGATCTTGTCATGAACTCGTCATCAGCTTCAGCACTCTCGTCACCTGCACGCCGAGTCCAGGAAGTTCCCCCCACGGCCTCCACCTCGACGAACGACGAAAGGCCCCCCACATGTCACAGACGTCCGAGACATCCCAGACGGATACCACCGCACCACCCTCAGCCGAAGAGAGGACCGGCCTCGGCGTACGTCACGCGCTCGCCCTCCTCTCCCTGCTCTGGGCCGTCGCCCTGATGCCGATCGTCAGCATGCTGTCCGGCAACGCCCAGGCCGAGATCGCGATCCACTTCCGCACCACCCAGATCGCCTGGTTCACCCTGAGCACCGCACTGGCCGGCACCTTCGCCACCCCCTTCGTCATGAAGGCCGCCGCGCTGTACGGCAAGAAGCGCGTCATCGTGATCATCGCGACGCTCGGCATGGCCGGTGACCTGGTGGCCGCGCTCTCGACGAACTACGAGACGCTGCTCGTGGGCCGGAGCATCGCGGGCATCTACGCCCCGGCCGCGCCCCTGGCCTTCTCGATGGCCCGCGATGTGTTTCCACGCCGCCTGGTCGGGCCGGCCAGCGGGTTCCTCGGCGGCAGCGTCGGTCTGGTCGGCCTCGGTGGTCCGTTCCTGTCGGGTTGGGTCATCGACCACCACGGCTTCCGGGGCGCGCTGTGGTTCATGGTGATCTCCACGGTGGTGTGCCTGGCTCTCGTGCTCGCCTTCGTGCCCGAGAGCCCGGTACGGGAGACACGCACCCGTATGGACTGGGTCGGCGGTCTCCTGCTGGGCGGCGGACTGACCGCGATCGTCTACGGCATCGGAGAGGGCACCCACTGGGGCTGGACCAGCGGAAAGTTCCTCGCCTACGTCGGGGCGGGGATGCTGGCGCTGATCGTCTTCGTGTTCGTCGAGAGGAGCGTCGCCCACCCCCTGCTCCCGATGTCGATCCTGACGCGGCGCCCGGTCTGGACCGTCCTCCTCGCCACCGCCGTCGCCGCGGGCGCCATCAACGCCGTGGGACTGCTCACCCAGCTCCTCGCGCTCATGCCGAACATTCCCGGCGTCTCCGGCGGCCTGGGCTGGTCGGCCACGAAGAACGCCGTGGTGCTGGCCCCGATGAGCGTGACCACCATCGCGGTCGCCGTCGCGGCCGGGGCGCTCGCACGGCGGATCGACCCGCGGATCCTGCTGGGACTCGGTGGAATCCTCACCACCGTGGGATTCGCCATCGGCTCCCAACTCCACCACACCGTGGGCGAGTTCGCGGTCTGGGGCCTGGTGGTCGGTCCTGGTGTGGGGCTGGTCATGGCCATCACCCCCATCATGATCATCGGGGCGGTGTCCCCGGAGGAACAGGCCCTGGGCAACGGCACCCAGTTCCTGCTCCAGGGAGTCGCGACAGCGGTCTTCACCCAGCTCGTGTTCGTGGTCATGGCCAGGGACGGCAAGGTGCTGCAGGGCACGCAGTTCTACCTCGACTCCGGCTTCACCAACGCGCTGTGGCTCGTGTGCGGCTTCTGTGCGGTGGGTGCGGTCCTCGTCCTGCTGACGCCGAGGGTCAAGCGGCTCGATGAATCGGTCGTGGGCCAGGCGGCGGGCTGACCTACTGCGCGCCGGGTCGGCTGGGGTTTGCTCAGCCGGCCCGGTTCCTCGTGAACCCGTCCGGGCCGAACCGGATCTCGGGCGCGTCGCACGTCATGTCGATCGCTCCCCAGTCACCTTCCAGGTGAAAGACCGCGCCGCTCCGGGAAAGCGCGTCGATTCCGCCGTAGTCCTTCTCACCGGAGACGTCTGTCGCCGGCGGGGTTCCCTGTCCGGTCCAGTTGAGATTCCACACGTTCCGGAATTCGATCGTGGCTCGCGCGTAGCAGTTCTGCTCGCCTGGAGCGGGAGAGCGATATGCCGGGTGCTGCGGCGTGAGGACCAGCTCCACGTCGAGCGTCAGGCGGGCCGGAGTCGCCTCGATGCCGAGGACGAAGCTGTCTTCGAGGTGGACGTGCTCGAAGCCGCCCAGTTGTGGGTAGTCGGCCTCTTCAGGGTTCACGGCGGGCCTCGGACGCGGCGAGGAACTCTTGCAAGTCCCTTACGAGGAGCAGGTCGTAGCGGCCGAGGGCGGCCAGTCGCTCGAAGATGCCGCGCGCCGTCGCCTCCTGACGTTCCAGGTTCGAGTCGAAGTCACGGACGGTGAACAGGGAGTCGTACCGCTCGAAGGGCATACCGCGGTCTTCCTCGTAATCGTGGGTGAACTCCAGCTCGACCGCGGCACGGCCGAGTTTTACCGCGTAGTCGATGAACTCGTCATCCACTGGCTGCATCTCGGCCCCGCATGCCGCACCGACGTCCTCGACAAGCTGCTCCCGCGGAAACCCAGGACGAATGAAGACGTAGTGATATTCACTCACATGAATCCCCTAAGGCCACACAATGTTGTATCCGTCACCAATTACCCGAATATAGTTCATCCGACCCGGAGGGTTGTTTCGCAGGAACTTCTCCAATCCTTCGCGCGCTCCACTCTCGCCAAGACCGCTCCCTCGTGCATCGATGATGGCATCACGCGCCTGCCTCTTGGCCTTGTTCAGCGTGTTCTTGATGACGTTGGGCTGGGCTCCCGGATTCAAGGTCTTGAACTCCGTCCGTACACCATCCACGAGGGCATCGGGCGTTTTCTGACCGTTCACTTCGGACTCCTTGAGCGCTCTTACGCTCCTCCCTTCCGTTTGCAGCGTCTCGGCGATTCTGCGCTCCTTGGGACTGAATTCCTTCGCGGACTCGTCTATGGAACCGTCCCGGGACTTCCCTTGGCTCGCCTCGCCCGACCCTCCGTCCTCACCGGCCGCACCTCCGCCGGCACCCGCGACCATCAAGGCAATCCCCGCAATGCCGAGGCGTGCCGCCACGAGAATGCCCTCCGCCGTGAGTCCGCCGACGGCGCCGGAGCCGGCAAGGGCCAAACCCGCTCCTGGCGGAAAGAGCGCCAGCAGGGAGAGGAGGAGCAGGGCGAAGCCCAGGTAGGTGAGGAAGTGGTCGATGGCTTCGAGGAGGTGGGTGGCGGGGATGACTCGGCCGTCGGGACCGGGTGGGCCCGCGCTTCGCCAGAGCAGGAATGTTCCGGTTGTCGCGGAGGCCAGTGCCGAGGAGAAGCGGAAGCGGTGCGTGGCGAGTTGTTCGGCCAGGGGGTGAGTGGCTGCTTGGCGCCAGGTGCGCAGCAGCATCGTCAGGAGCCAGGCAGTCCAAGCCAGGGCTGCCGCCGCGAAGGCCTGGAGGATTCTCGGGCCGTTGCCCGTCGTGAAGTACTCCTGGAGTTCGGACGTCGGCTTGAACGAACCGATGCCGAGGAAGAGGACGGAGGGAAGGATCAGGATGCAGGGGATCAGTGTGAGGAGGCGTCTCCTGCGGTGAGCCGTGCCTGCTCGGGCTGCTCTGATGTAGGCACGTATGTCGGCCGTACGCCGCCATGCCTCGGCATTGTCGGTGGCATTGATCCGGGTCACTATGTCGGCCACGGTGCGGCGTAAGGGTTCGAGGGTCTCGGGTGGGGTCGCAGATGCCGCGTAACAGAGGGTCCTGCGTAGGCGTATGAAGCGCAGGGCTATCAGTGGAGTCCAGGGAAAGCGCAAGGACGCGTAGCGGATCAGTGTGGCGGCGGTGTCACCGTCCGTCCGCTCTCCAGCCAACAGGACGCCGGGGAGTCTTCGCTTGCCGCGGTGCAGGCAGGTCAGGTCGGCCGTCATCGCCAGGAGCAGTGCCAGGAGAGGGGCGGCCCATAGCTTGTCGTTCAGGGCTTCCAGCCATTTGCCCGCCTCGCCGTGCGAGTGGCCGGCCGCGTAGTTGTTGAGGGTGTGGTGGGTCACCGCTGCAGCGAAGGGGATCACCGCCAAGGGTTTCCACCAGCTTCGGGCTCGCCACAGGACTCCAACTGCCAGTCCGGCAAGGGTCGTCAACACGAGGTGCTCGAAGGGCACCACCGCGACCTCGCCAGTCCGGCCGAGGTGCAGGGTGGCGGCCGGGGACGGCAGCCAGGATGTGAACACCTCGCCGGGGCCCGGGATGTACGGCGGTGACAGGCTGTCCGGGATCAGCCAGCCTCCATGGCGGGGCAGGGCGCGGTCCGCGTCGAGGGAGTAGCGCAGGAGTGCTTCCAGGAGTCCGAAGCCTGCGCCGAGTGCCGCACCGAGGATCGTGAAGTCCGTCAATCCCCATTGCCGGCGGACTTTGGCGTACAGGCCGGCCAGCAACAGGGGTGAGACCTTCAGCAGTTCTTCCACCCACGGAGCCGTGGTGTAGGCCGTGGTGTTCACGACCTCGATCAGCGAGCGGCCTGTCTCGTCGGCGATGGCCCGGGTGTAGGCGAGTTCGACCAACGCGACGGCCGTTCCGCAGGCGTAGACGCCCACGAGGACGGCCAGCAGTACCGTCGAGAGGCGTACGGATCGCGTCGGCCATGAGATCGCGGCGAGTTGTACGACTCCGTACAGTGCCGCGGCCACCATGAGTACGGTCACGCACGTCCCCCGTTCCCCCACCCAAGGATGCGTTCGCTAACGCGAAGGAAAGGCTAGCCCTCAACGTCGGTTCGTTCAACGCCTTATGGCCAATCGACTTCGCTTACAGGAACTGTCCTTAGTACGCCCTCGCGCCCTCCCTCGGCAAGACCCGCCGACATCCGCGTACCGCCGCCCGGTTCGCGGGCGTCTCCAAAACCCCAGCCGCCGTCGCACGCCTTCAGCACGCAGGCCAGCACTCGCAGGGCCGCGCGGCGGCGGGCCTCACAGGTGTCGGCGGAGGTGAAACGGCAGGCGCAGGTGGCCAGTTCGCTACGGCTTCCTTCTCCGACGCCTGTTGATGAAGGAGGTAGTCGAGCTCGGCGAGGACGAGAGGAGACAGGACGAGGATCCTTGCCATCCCGAAGGCCTCGATTCCGTCCCGGTGCCGGTCGTCGCGACGGTTGAAGGCGGCGAGCAGGACACTGGTGTCGGCCACCGCGAGGGTGACAGGGCGGTCACGCGGCGCTTCCACCCTGCAGATACTCGTGCACGCGGCTCGCGAGGTCGGGCGGCCCGTCGAAGAGGCCCCAGTCGTCGACGACGTCACCGACGGTTCCCTCGGGGATGACGAGCTTCTCCGCCGCCCACTCGATGGCCAACGCCTCAGGGGTTCGCCCATCGAGGGCAGCGAGATCGCGGAGAATGCCGGCCGTCGTACCCTAGACCGTGACGCGGGCCTGGATCGGCTGTGGCTCTTCGGGCGGCAGTGCCTCGTCGTCTGCCGCCGAGATCACCGGATACTCCATTGGTTTCAGGTGCTACGACTCCAAATGTCAGCCGCGGGTAGGAGCGGTCGGCATGACCGGATGTGCCCCGGACCGGGGCACATCCGGAGCGCGAGGGCAGCTCGCGCTCCGGATCAGCCCGACACGTCAGGCGGCCAACGCGGATGCCGGACTCCCGTCCGGCGGCGGGCGGTGGCAGGCACAGCCGCAGCCGCGTGCCAGCAACAGGCCCGTGCTGTGCGGCAGCGGGATGTCCCGCGGTCGGCGGCACTCAGTGTGCACATCCTCGTACCCCGGCCGGCGGGCCAGTGTGCACTCCGGCGACAGCTCCCCCATACCCGGTCTTCCGTCGGGTCGCGCGTTCACCGCTTGCTGCTCCTGGCTCGGCGGGCCGGCGGCAGGGCGGTGAGGACATCCGGCTGTGGCGGGCAGTGCGCGGCGCACGTCTGGCACGCGTACACAGCGAAGCCCGGTCCCGAGTTCTGGTGCACGACGGCCACCACGACCGGGGTCTCGGTGGTCACTTGGCAGCGGACGCACATCCGTACCGGCTTGCGGGTCCCCGCTCGCGGTGCGTCGGGCGGCAGCGGGTCCTGCGCCAAGGTCGGCCTCGGCCCGCATCGCCGTCCGTGGATCGGTGACGCATCCGCCCCGGGCCTCTCGGCGCCCTCCGGATCCCCCGTACCCAGCGATACGGCCGTTTCGGTGCCGGACGGCTGGCCGGGCCGCTCACTCCGCGCTCCCATCACGCCACTCCTTCCGCGCCGATGACATGACGGTCAAGGTCGATACCGAAGTCGGCCGCGAGGACCAGCGCCACACGGCGCCGCGCCTGCCGCGCTTGTTCACGCTCCCGTACCTGGCCAGCCCGTTCCGCCGCGAGTACGTACGGCCGCACGGAGGCCGTCGCCCGGCCGTCGAGCGGCGCGAGTAGCCCGTACGGCGAACGGTGGACGGGCAGCCGTACCGCAACGCGACCGGGCGCCTCCGGCTTCCCGGCGGGAATCGGCACGGTGGGGCGCGCATCCGCCCTCCGCCTGCCGGTGCCGGGCGCGCACACGCCCAGGATCCAGCGCAGCAATGCGTGGATAATGCTCACTGTCATCAGCTCCTCAGAGGCTGGTGGCCATGCCCCCGGACGTTCGCCGCGTCGCGGGGGTCTTCTCGTATCGGCAGACTAACCCAACCTGGTCATGCCCTGCCATGGCATGACACGAATGAGCGTCACTTTCCCTGGCCACTTACGGTCAAGTCATGGTTGACATCCCGGAGGGCTACGGCCCAAACGACGAGCTGGACCCGGAGGCGGCCGATCCGCTGTACCTGCAACTTGCTGCGGTCCTCATCTCCCGGATCAAGAGCGGCGCGTACCCGCTCGGCCGATCGGTGCCCGGCGTCGACCGGTTGATGCAGGAATTCGGGCTCGCCCGGGGAACCGCCCGCAAGACGTTGGTCCTGCTTGCCGAGCAGGGCTACGTGCGGACGGTCATAGGCAAGGGGTCGTTCGTCATCGAGCGCGCGGCCGAGGATCAGCCCACCGACGCGGCCGAGGGCGACGCATCCACCAACCGAAGTGAGCGACCGTAGCGAGGCACCCGACTTCAACCCGCAGGGTTCCCAGCTCATCTACGTCGCCGTAGCCAGCCACATCGAGGCGAGGATCCGAGCCGGAGAGCTCCAGCCCGGCGCGCGCCTGCCCGCGGAGCGTGATCTCGCGCAGGAATACGGCGTCGCCTACCTCACCGTCCGGCGAGCTGCCCAAGTCCTGTGCGGCCGGGGGCTCATCGAGACCGTTCACGGCCGCGGAACCTTCGTCGCCGACCCGCTGCCCGAGGCGGCTGCGGACGCCCCGGGGCCAGGCAACGGGCCGGTCGACTGACGGGCAGGGGGCTGAGCCTCAGCGATTGGCCTCTTCCGGCCAGGCGGCGGGAGGAAGTCGCAGGCCGGCCGTCCCGGTCGTGGCCCAAAGGCTCCAATTACCCCTTCGCCATCGAACAACGATCGAAGTCGGAACGGTCAGCGGTTCAAGTCCATGACCCCGACCCCGAGCCTGTCGTATGCCTCCGGCGCGACTGTGGCCACCAGCGCTCCTTCGGGGAGCGTCGCGTTCGGCCGGGCCGCATGTACCGCCGCCGCGACGCCGAAGGGGACATCGTCGCAGTGCAACTCGGCAACGGTCACGGCCATGGCGTAGTCGTCATCGATCACACGGACCACGTCGAGCAGCACGCCGACGTACGCGACGATCCCGGGACGCTCGCGCTCAGCATCCAGGAGGCACAGCACGGGCGCCCACAAGCGGACGTCATCGCTCGCCGCCGCGGCGTGGATCAGGCCGGAGACCTGCTTATTGCCGCCCATGGCCAGGATCGTGGGTGTATCGAGGACATAGTGTTCGGCCAGGTTCAACGGGACGACTCCGCTTCCGCGAGCGCGGCCCGGTGAGCTGCGGTGGCCTCACGCATCTTGCGGCGCATGTCCGCCGACTCCTCGTCCGTCACGTAGTGCCCGAACCGCTCGGCGAGCAGTGCGCGGGTGCGATCAGCCCGTTCCTGGATCTGCTCGGGAGTCAGAGTCTGAGCGGCTATTTCCCCCATCAGGGCCCGGAGGCTGGTCCCCCTCGCCTCCGCCACGGCGGCAAGCTGGTCACGGACTTCGGCAGGCACGCGGATCATGACGTCGGACATGGCATTAGTATACGTGACGTATACGCCCTTGGCGTGAGGAAGGTGAGGTCGAGAAATGAGCCACAGCCGCTGGAAGACCATGCGTGAGCGGAAGCTCACCGACGGGTTCATCGAACCCGCCGACGTGGTCGAGGCCCGCCAGGAAATCCGCCTCTCCATGGCCCTCGCCCAAGCCGTGTACGACCGCAGGACCGAACTCGGCCTGCCCCAGACCGAACTCGCGGCCCGTGCCGGACTCAATCAGGCCAGGATCTCCCGGATCGAGGGCTCCGACACCGTCCCCACCCTGCCCCTGCTCGCCAAGCTCGCCAGGGAACTTGATGCCTCCCTGAACATTGCCCTCGACGAGGACGAGACCCGCGTCGCCTTCACCCCGCACCACAGCAGCGCCGCCTGAAAAGGGGCGACCTCGGTGGTCCGGCCGGCCGACCGTCGAGGTACAGCCCCAGAGCAGTTTGCTACTTCAATTGCTACACTGCTGTCATGGATTCCCCGGCGCAGTACACCCCAGACGACGGACCCTCCCAGAAGGTGAGCGTGTCCATGCCTGCGGGACGCATCGCCGCAGTCAGGGCCAGGGTGGGCTCGCGCGGATTCTCCGCCTATGTCAGTGCGGCCGTGGAGCGGCAGATACAGCGTGACCTACTGGAAGAGCTCCTGCAGGCCAAGGAGGCGGAGATCGGTGCGCCCTCGCCGGAGGTCGAGGGCTGGGCCTCCGAGATCTTCCGCGAGGCCGAGGCCATGGCCGAGGAGCGCGACGGGCGGCAGGCCGGCAAGGGGGAGACCGGATGGCAAGGGCTCGAGGCCAGTTGAGCCACGGGGTCCTGCTGCTCGACAGCCAGGGACTGAGCAAGTTCATGGACAACGATGAACGGGTCGCGGGACTCGTACGCATGGCTCAGTCCAAGGACACCTTGGTCGCCGTCAGCAATCTGACCCTCATCGAGGCCTGGCACGCGAAGGTCCGCATGGACCGCTTTCGCCGGCACGTGTCCCGCCTGGAAGTCCTGCCGGTGACCGAGACCATCACCTGGCGTGCCATTGACCTGCTGCGCAACGCAAACCTGCACGGTCACAAGTACGCAATCGACTCCGTCATGGCGGCGACGGCACTGGGATATTCGGGACCGCGCATCGTCGTCACCTCGGACGTGGACGACCTGAACAGGCTGTGCGGCGACAAGGTCCGTGCCGTGACGGTCTGATCAGCGACCCGACCTACGCGGGCGGAAGCGCGGGGAAGCCCCCTCAGTTCTCCCCCCGCGGGAACGACACCTCGACCCTGCGGTTCTTCTTGCGGCTCGACTCCGTCGAGTTGGAGGCGATCGGGTAGTCCTCGCCGTAGCCGCGTACCTCGAAGGTGATGTTCGAGTCGTTCAACTCCTGTGCCAGGACGTCTTCCACGGCGTTCGCCCGCTGCTTGGACAGGACGTCGCCGTGGGTCGAGGAGCCCAGGTTGTCCGTGAAGCCGAAGACCCGGATCCGCGTCGCGTTCTGGGTCTTGATCTCGTCCGCGATCCCGGAGATCCGGGCCTTCGCCTCGCCGTTGAGCTTCGCGCTGTCCTTGCCGAACAGGACCTCCGCCTGGAGGGCGAACTTCACGTCCGCGTTCGTGTCCTCGCGGCGTTCGTCGCCGCTCTGGTCCTCCACGACCTGCTTGATGTCCAGGACCTTGGGTTCGGCGAGGGTGGCGCCTTCCGGGATCTTGAGGTCCGGGTCGTTGGCGTCGACCTCGACGGGCGCGGTGGCGGAGGGTTCGGTGCCTGGGGGGACGCTGGGGCTGTCGTCGGCGTGGGCGGGGGTGATGGCCATGGCCGTCATGAGCGAGACGACGGTCACTGCCAGGGCGAGGCGGGGTGGGGTGTGGGTGGTGGTCATCCTCGGCCTCACCCGGAGATCTGGATGGTGGCGGCTGCGAACGTGGGCAGCTGGAAGGTGACTTCGGACGTGCTCGACGGCGGCGCGGGGAACTGCATGAACACCGGGATGGATGCCCCGGCGTCGATCCTCGGCATGCCCGTGGTCGTCAAAGGACGCCCGTCGGTGTCACGTAGGACGTAGTAGCGCTTCTTGGTCGCCGAGTCCACGAGGGTTGCTCCGCCCAACGAGGAGCCATGCCTGATGATTTCGGTCTCGTCACCTGCTGTCCGCACCGAGATCCGGGCCGCCTCGTCACCGTCGTTCTTGAGGTTTCCGCTCACGGTGACGAAGCCTCCGGAATCGCGTGTGGCAGAGGTGATCTGGAGGATCAGACCACCGTCGCCCTTGAGCTCGGCCAGAGGCTCGTCCGTGCCCTCTTGAGTACTGGGATTGGACCCGCCGTCTTTGGAAGCGGAGGCCGACGCCTCCGGCTTCTTGTCGTCGTCGCCACCCCCGCCGCAGCCGGCCACACCGACGGCCAGTCCGGCGGCAAGAGTCAACGCGACCATCCCCCTGCGGGCCTTCGCCGTGAACCGAATGCTCATCACTCCGCTTCCTTCATCACTCGTCGTTCGCTTGTCAGTCGGCCAGATGGACGTCGAAGAGGTCCTTGGGTTCCGGAAGATCGGTGAGATCCTTCGGGTCCAGTTGCCAGTTCCCGTCCTTGCAGGTGAGCTCCGGCAGGACGTCGTCCCCCGCACCCTCCCCGGGGAGCTCGAACTCACACAGCGGCTCGATCACGGCGGTGGCGGACGCCGTTGAGTGAAGGTCGTCGGTGCCGGGGACGATGGAGTCTCCCACGGGCTTGTTGGTCTTGAGTGTGACCTCGTAGCTCAGGAGCCCTACCGGCTGGCAGTCCACGTCACCGGCATCGTTCTGGGCGGCGAGCTCTACGGCCCGCCCGCAGGAGTTGTCGACCGGTGCGTTGCCGTCGAAGATGTCCTGCCACTGGGTCGGGTCGAGTACGTCCTCGACCCACTGGCCCGCGAGTTGGTCCCGAGTGTCCATGGCCGCCGCGAGTGCCGCCGCATCCGCTGCCGTCTGGGCGCCGTTCCGGTTCGCCGCCGCCTGGCCGACCGCAAGGTAGGCGAACGCGAGAAAGAGCAGACCCGCCACCACCATGATGTAGATGGGGAAAGCCTGCCCTGCGTCGTTGTACCTACGAGTCTTTGTCAGCCGATGACTTCGTCGATCTTGGCCACGATCGCGTCGTAGATCGTCTGCCCGATGTCCGTCCCCGTAATCGCCAGCACAATCGCCACCACCACCGCGATGATCCCCAGGTACTCGACCGCGGTCTGCCCCTTGTCGTTGCGCGCGGCGCGCGCCTGAAGGTGCGAGACGGTCGTGTTGATCCAGTTGCTCATGGTGGGCCCCTCCGGTGACGTCGCCTTCGGCATCCGGAGCGTATGCCGGAAGGTCCCGTTCCGGATAGGGCCCGTGGGCCCAGACGTGGACCCAGTCAGCCGCCCGGCCTCTCCCCCCTCGCATCACCACAGCTCACCCCAGTCCTCGGCTCGAACTCGGCGCCGTACCCAGCCACTTTGCGGCTGCTTGGGAACGGCTCGTGCTGTGGAGCTTGGCGAAGATGCGGTTGATGTGGTTCTTGACCGTCTTCTCGCTGATGAAGCAAGTGGCGGCGATCTGCTGGTTGTTCATGCCGGATGCGATGAAATCCATGATCTCCGCCTCCCTCGCGCTCAGTTGGAACCGTGACCTGTCAGACGATGACTGTCGCACAGTTGGTTGCAATTGCGAAAGCCTTTGTGGAGAAATTGGTGAGGTCGGAATGGGTGGCTCCGCATTTTCGTATGCAGTCGCACCCGTACTCACACCCTCCCGAAGCCGGGCCAGCAACGCACCCGCCGCCGTCGGCGTGAAGTGAGCCCTGCCCACCCTGATGTCCCGCACCGCGCCCACCAGTTGGTCCGTCGTGAACTCGCCGTGGACCAGGTAGCCGTCCGCGCCGAGGCGCAGGGCCTCCTGGACGATCTCCGGTTCTCCGCTGTACGTCAGCATCATGACCGGCGCGATCGGTACCAGGTAAGGGAGGGCCGAAATGCCGTCCACTCCGGGCATCCGGACGTCCAGGAGGATGACGTCGGGGCGGTGCCGGCGGGCGGTCTCGTAGGCCTCGCGGCCGTCGGCGGCCTCCCCTACGACCGTGATGTCCTCGCGGCCCGAGAGGAGGGCGGTGAGGCCGGCCCGGACCACCGGGTTGTCGTCCGCCACTACGACCCGTACGGGGGCGGGCGGCGGCTGCGTTGCCGTCGGGAAGTTCGCGAACGGGGGCTCGGGGGGCTGTCGTCGGTCCGGCATCTCACGGCCTCCTCTCATCGTGGGGGGTCAGGTGGTTGCGCCGTGCGTCGGTGTCAGCTCCGCCAACGGGAGTTGCAGGAGTACCTCCGTGCCTTTCGCGTGCGCGCCTCTGCCTATGTGGATGCGGGCGCCCACCGACGCGGCGCGTTCCACCATGCCGACCAGACCGAAGTGGCCCGCTCGGCGGAGTTCGTCGAGGGTGGTGTCCGGGGGCAGGCCGCGGCCGTCGTCGTACACGCTGATGCAGAGTTGGTCGCCTTCGACACCGGCGCGTACGTCGATGTGGGTCGCCGACGCGTGGCGGTGGGCGTTCTCCATCGCCTCCTCCGCGATCGTGAGGAGTTGGCGGGCCACGGGCGGAGTGACGGGGGGTGCGGCCATCTCCTCGGCGGGGTGGTAGTCCGTCTGCAGGCCGGTTCGGGTGCTGAAGTCCTTTGTACGGGCCGCCAGTTCCCGTAGTACGTCCGTGCTGTCCGCCTGGTCCGACTCACGGCGTAGGTCGCTGAGGATTTCGCGGGACTCCGTCGCCGCTCTGCGGGCCGAGCGGGCCACCAGTTCGGCCTGCTGCCTGAGCAGGGTCGGGTTCGGGTGGGTGGCGCTCGCCGAGATCGCCAGGCCTTCCGCCGCCAGGGCCACGCCGTGCAGCGTCTTGGCCACCGAGTCGTGCATCTCCCTTGCCAGGCGGGCCCGTTCCGCGCTGATCGCCTCCGCCACGGCCAGGCGGGCCTTCATCGTCGTCAGGGCCTGGGTCGCCGTACCGAAGCGGAGCAGCAGGTTGCGGAGGGTCGAGCCGACCGCGCCGGTGATCACGCAGAAGCCGGGGAGGAGGAGGGTCTCGGCGGGGCTTGAGTGGTGGTGCAGGGCCGTCTGGACCAGGAGCAGGATCAGGGACTGGAGGGAGGCGAAGACTGCGGCGCCTCGCCAGCTGTAGGCGATGCCTGCGAGGAGGGGGGTGCAGACGCTGACGTAGGCGAGGGTGGTGTCGGGGCCCGCGGAGATCAGGAGGAGCGAGCCGAAGAGGGTGTCCAGGGCCAGGAGGGTGGGGTGGCGGAGGAGGAGGGGGCCGAAGCGTTCCCAGTCCCTGAAGAGGACGTACGACACCATGAAGGTGACCACTACGGCCGTGCCTACGAGGCGGGTGCCCAGGCCCGGGTTGGCGTTGAGGAGGGCCGCGGGGGCGGCGACGGCGATCATGGCCAGGCGGAAGCCGAAGACTTGGCGGCACATGGCTTGGAGGGCGTTCACCTGGATGGAGAGTGCGGGTGCGGTTGGCCCCTGTGAGGGCTGAGCACCGTCGACGGCTGCCACTGTCCCCTACTTCCCCGTGATGGAGCCGAAGTCCGTCCCCGACCCCAGCAGCAACCCCGCGCCCAGCAGGATCATCGTCGCCGGGACCATGAACGTCGTGATCATCATCGTGGCCTTCGGGACCGCGCGGGCCGCCTTGCGGCGGGCGTTCTGCGCGTCCGTGCGCCGCATGTCCTTGGCCAGGGCGACCAGCGTGTCGACGATCGGCGCACCGAGCTCCTCCCCCTGCTGGAGTGCCGTCACGAACATCGCCACCTGCTCCGAGTCGTTGCGACGCCGCAGCTCCGCGAAGGCCTGCCGGCGGCTCATCCCCAGGTCCATCTGGCGGAGCGTGATGCGGAGTTCGTCCGCCCATGGGCCCTCGTACTTCGACGCCACCCGGTCCAGCGCCTGGCGGAAACCCAGACCCGCGCTCACCACCACCGCGAGCACGTCCAGGAAGTCCGGCAGGGTGCGCTCGATGACGTCCTTGCGGATACGGATCGCCGACCAGATGCCGACCTCCGTCCAGAACGCGCCGAAGGCCAGCAGGAGCAGGGCCACCAGTACGTTGCCCCGGAGCAGGAAGACCAGGAAGCCGACGCCGCCGAGGAAGCCGTAGACCGCCCTGCGTGCCGCGTAGCGGTGGATCGTCAGGCCGCCGGGATTGCCCGCGAGGTCGATCTTGCGGCGGTACTTCGCGACCTGTTTGGGGCCCATCAGCCGTAGGACCGCGGGGGCGTAGCGCATGCCCATGCGGTCGATCAGGGAGTCCACCGCGCCGGTGCGGGTGGCGCCGACCTCCAGGGCCAGCACCAGGTCGCTCGGCAGTTTCGCGTCCGCGCGGTACATGCGGATGCCGGCGAAGACGCCCCAGACGCTCACAGCCATCAACAGGGCCAGCCCGAGTGCCACCATCTCTGCCTCCCTCCCCTCAGACGTCGATGCGGGACATGCGGCGGATGAGGATGAAGCCGACCGCGTACAGCGCGAACGCGATGATCACCGCTCCCTGGCCGAACGGGGATCCCGTCATGCGTTCCAGCGCCCCGTCCTTGACGCCGTTCATCAGGAACAGCGAGCCCACGCCCAGCACCGGGACCGCGTACGACGTCATGCTCACCTGGGACAGCTGGGTGCGGACCTCGCGCCTCGTCTCTTTCCGCTCCTCCAGCGTCTCCGTCAGGTTCCGCAGGGCGCTGACCACCTGGCCGCCCGCCTTGTTGGAGAGGACCAAGGTCGTGACCAGGACGACCAGTTCGCGTGACGGCAGCCGTTCCGCCATCTCCCCCAGTGCGTCGTCCATCGTCATGCCCACCGCCAACTGGTCGGCCACCTTGGCCAGTTCCTCGCCCGCCGGGGCCTCCAGCTCCTCCGCCGCCATGCCGATCGCCGTCCGCAGGGCGAGGCCCGCGTGGGTCGCGTTGGCCAGGATGCGGGCCAGTTCGGGGAGTTGGTTGATGAACTTCTCGATGCGCTTCTGGCGTTGCCAGTTGAGGAACTGGACCGCAGCCCAGATGCCCAGCAGTCCGGCGATCGGGCCGAAGAAGGGGGCCAGGGTCGCCTGGCCGACCAGCCACAGGCCCGCGACCGCCGCCAGCATGGCCGCGAAGAACTCGCCCGGTGTGATGTCCAGGCCGGTCGCCGCCAGCCGGAGTTCCAGCTTCCGGCCCAGCTGCGTACGGCGGAGGCGGCGGTCCAGGTTGCGGAAGCGGCGCCGGCGGCCGACGTACGGGACCTGGCCGGCGGAGGTCAGGCGGTCGACGAGGGCCGCCCGCTGTGCCCGGCCCTTGGCGTAGACGTGGACGCCGATGACGGCGAGTACGCAGGCGAGCAGGGCTATGCCGGTGGTGAGCGTGTCTAGGGTCTGCAGGTCCATGGGGGTGGTCCTACCTGGTTTCCTGGGGGTCCATGGGGCGGGCCTTGTCTGATTCCTGGGGGTCCATGGGTGGGTCCTACCTGGCTTCTCGGATGGCTAGCTGGGCTGCGGTCTCGGCCACGCCGAAGGCCTGGGGGGTGGGCTGGCTCGCCATGTAGAGGCGGTCGACGGTGCGGCGTGGGAGGGGGAAGTACTCGAAGTGGCCGTAGATGCGGCCGTCGGGGGCCATCGGCCGGGCGTTGAAGCGGGCGACCGTCGCCAGGCGGTACGGCTCGCTGCCGTGGCTGTCCAGCAGGGCGATCTCGGTGATGCGGCGGGTGCCGTCGGCGAAGCGGGTGAGCTGGATGATCACGTCGATCGCGCTGTTGATCTGGTCGTGCAGCGCCTCGAAGGGGATCTCCACCTCGGACATGGAGGCCAGGGTCTTGAGCCGCATCAGCGCGTCCTCCGCGCTGTTGGCGTGGACGGTGGCGAGCGAGCCGTCGTGGCCCGTCGACATCGCCTGGAGCATGTCCAGGGACTCGCCGCCTCGGACCTCACCGACCACGATCCGGTCGGGGCGCATGCGCAGCGAGTTGCGCACGAGGTCGCGGATGGTGACCCGGCCCTGGCCCTCCACGTTCGGGGGGCGGGCCTCCAGCCGGACCACGTGCCGCTGCTGGAGCTGGAGTTCGGCCGAGTCCTCGATGGTGATGATGCGGTCGCTGTCGGGGATGAGTCCGGACAGGGCGTTCAGGAGCGTCGTCTTTCCCGTGCCCGTGGCTCCCGACACGATGATGTTGAAGCGCGCCTGCACCAACCCCGCCAGCAGGTACAGCATCTGCTCGTCCAGCGAGCCGAAGCCGGACAGTTCCTGCAGAGTGAACGAGCGCGGGAAGCGGCGGATCGTGAGGACGGCGCCGGTGAGGGAGAGCGGCGGGATGATCACGTTGACGCGCTCGCCGGACGGCAGGCGCGCGTCGACCATCGGGTTCGACTCGTCCACCCGCCTGTTGACCGTCGAGACGATCCGCTCGATCGTCTGCATCAGCTGGTCGTGGGAGGGGAAGCGGAGCGGGAGCTGTTCGACGCGGCCGCCTCGTTCGACGAAGATCTGGTCCGGGCCGTTCACCATGATCTCGGTGATGGACGCGTCCTCCAGGAGTGGTTCCAGGATGCCCAGGCCCAGCGCTTCGTCGACCACCCGCCGGATCAGCTGGGAGCGCTCCACCGTCGACAGGACCGGGCCCTCGCGGCTGATGATGTGCCCGAGCACCCGTTCCAGGCGGGCCCTGCGCTCGGCCGCCGCCAGCGAGCTCATCTCCGCGAGGTCGATCTCCTCCAGGAGCTTGGCGCGGTAGGAGGAGACGAGGTGGCCGTCCTCGCCCCGGCTGCCGTTCTCTTCCGGGGTGTTGATGCGTGACCGCAGGCTCATGGGGGCTTCCTCAGTGGTCGAGCGGCATGGTGGCGGTCTTCTGGGCGGTGCCGAAGTCCCAGCCGGGAACGATGGACGGGATGTCGACGGTGGCGGTGACCGTGACGTCGTCCCCGCCCTCGGCGGCGGAACAGTCGACGGACAACGAGGAGCTGATCGCGTTCACGCACCCCTGCTGGGCGCTCTCCTGGAGCGAGGCGGCCCGCGCCCCCGACCTGGCCGCGGTTCCCGCCTGCTGGCCGGTGTACGCGATCAGCCCGATCTGCACGCCCGCCATCGCGACGAGGATCAGGATCGGGATGAATCCGAGGTATTCGAGGGCGACCTGCCCACGATCTCGCCCCCGGTCTCGCCCCCGGTCTCGCCCCCGGTCGCGGCCTATACCGTCGTACGACATCTCAGTCCTTCACCTCCTCCACGGCACCCGCGTGGCCCTTCACGTCGAAGGGGAAGCCGATCGCGCCCGGGAAGAGGACGGGGACGTGGAGCGTGACGGTGGCTCTGACATAGCCGCCGGACGTGCTGCACTCCACCTCGCCGCTCCACGCGTCCGGCAGCTTGTCCAAGCCCGCCTGTTGGCACGCGCCCGCCCGCTGCCCCTGGGGCACCGCCGTTCCCGCCCGCGCCGCCTCGTCCGCAGCATTCCCCGCGAGCGTGTACGTGTATCCCAACAGGACGAACTGCCACATCAGCACCAGCGTGATGATGATCAGCGGGGTCATGCCGAGGAACTCGATCGTGACCTGGCCCTCGTCCCGTCGCGCCCTCACCGTCCGAGCTCCTTGCGCCGCCGGAACCCGACCGCCCCCCGGGGCCTCCCGTTCCGGTGGGCGGCGCCCTCAGCCCCCTTGATCAGCCCCAACTCCCCCGCGAGCGCCCACAGAGCCTGCTTCACGACACTCTTGCCGTCGAGCTCGTGCACGCGCCCCGCGTCCACGGCCGCCTGGAGTTCCTTGAAGTTGGCGGGGATCGCGATCTGGGCGATGGCGGTGCCGGTGATCTTCTGGATGAGCGGGGGCTGGATCTCCGTACCGCGGGTGTGGCGGTTGACGACGACCATGGTCTCCTCGGCCTTGCGGACCTGGAGGCGGTCCCACATGCGTACGGCCCGCTTGGCGCCGCGGACCGCGACCACGTCGGGGGTGGTGACCAGGAGGGCCGTGTCGGCCATCTCCACGACGGCCGCGCCCGCGCCGCTGAGCTGGGCCCCGCAGTCGACGACGACGACCTCGTAGCGGGAGCGCAGGGCGCCGACGATCTGGCGGGCGGCGCGGTCGGTGACCTCCTCGCCGCGTTCGCCGTCCCCGGGAGCCAACAGCAGCGCCAGGCCCGTGTCGTGGCGGAAGACGGCGTCGGCGAGGACGCGGGGCGTGATGTCGGTGATGGCGGCCAGGTCGACGACCGAGCGGCGGAACTGGACGTCGAGGTAGGAGGCGATGTCGCCGGTCTGGAGGTCCATGTCGAGCAGGGCGGTGCTACGGCCCGACGCCTGGGCGGCGAGGGCGAGTTGGATGGCGGTCAGGGTCGCGCCGACCCCGCCCTTGGCACCGCTGACCGTGACGACGGTGCCGCCGACTCCGGTGAACATGTCGCCGGAGGCGCCCAGATGACGCCGTACGCCCACCGACCACTGGGCGACCGCGTGCACCCGGCTGGCGAGTTCCTCGTAGCCCAGCGGGAGGGCGATCAGGCCGCGGGCGCCGTAGTCCATGGCGGCCTGGAAGAGGCCGGGGCTCGCGTCGGAGGTGACGAGAATGACGCCGGCGGCCGGGAAGCGCAGGGCGACCTCGCGGATGAGCTCCAGGGCCGGGACGGGGCCGATGCGTTCGTGCACCACCACGACTTCGGGCAGCTCGTCGATCGACTCGGCGGCGAGACGCGCGAGGGTGTCGATGAGCTGGGTGGAGTCGGTCACCGGGGCCACCGGCTCGGCGTCCGGGAGCTGGCTGAGGAGGGTCGTGAGGGAGCGGACCGCGTCCGGGTCGCCGACTGCCGGGAGGATCCTCGTGGGCATGGCGGCCTCTCACTTGTCCTTGGCGAGTTCGTAGGTGCGGTCCTGCTCCGGGACGGTGGTGTCGGTGCCGGGCGCGACGAGCGCGAGCCGGACCTCCTCGGCGAACGACTCGGCGTACGTGATGCGCTGGGCGTCGAGGGTGGTCAGCGCGAAGGTGATGGGGACGGCCTCGGTGGCCTGCCGGGTGCGGTCGTCGGCGTCCGGGTTGAGGGGGGTCAGCTCGCCGACGTCGATGACCCGGGCGTTGGTCACGATGACCTTGGCCTGGTCGGGGTCGCCCTCGCGCTGGCCCTCGAAGGTGGCGTAGACGTTGACCGTCGATCCCGGCGTGATCTTGCCGGCGACACCGGTCGCCGCGTCGATCATGATGGCGACCTCCTGCTGCCCGGGCTGCAGGGCGGGCTGGTCGACGATCATGTCGCTCTGCAGCAGGGAGCCCGCTTTGAGGGTGGTCACGGCGATCTTGCCGGTGATGTCCTTGAGGTCGGTGACGGCGTTGGCCGACAGCCAGCGCTCGGGCATCTCCGTCTTCTCGAACTGTCCCGCGCTGAGGCCGGCGTAGGGCTTGATATCGGACTTCACCCGGTACGCGGTGACCTCGGGGCCGACCTTGGACTTCACGTCGTTGATGACGGACAGCACGCCGGCGAACGCGGCCAGGGCGCACAGGACCGACAGGAGCAGGAGTATCACGCCGCGGCGCTGACGGGAGTTCATGAACCGTACAACCTCGTTGGGGGGCTCGGTCGAGCGGAATCGGGGAGGGGGAGACGGGTACGGCTCACCCGGCGGGCAGTTGGCGCTGGTAGACGGGTCGGTTGTCGTACGCGGATGGTTCGGGTGCTGTCGCGGAACAGAAGACACAGCGGTCGCCGATGACGTCGATCCCGCACCAGTGACAGATGTTCTGCCGCACCGAGGTGACCAGTTGGTAAAGGACCGACAGGTCGGGCAGGAAGGTGCAGAACTCGATCAGTCTGCCGGTCCCCCACCACTCGGGGGACTCGGCGGGCAGCGGCACCTCGCGCAGCCCCTGGACGCTCCACGCCTTGGCCAGGGTCTGGGAGACCCAGTCGGACTGGAGCTGCCCCTTGGCGACGAGCATCGAGGTGGCGAACTCCGGGCCGGCGAGCGTGGCACCGGGCCCGATCCGCACGAGCTGCGGCTGCGGATGCGCGACCACGCCGAACTGGCTGCCGGGCACCCAGGACTTGGCGTGCGCCTTGAGGTCGACGGGGACGCGGTCGAGCTTGGTGACGGAGCCGAGGAGCGCGCCGGCGTGGATGTAGTGGGTGAGCAGCCGGCCGGCCGAGGCGAGCACGCCCGGGCTGAGGTCGCAGGACGCGAGCTGTCTCAACTGGCGGGCCAGGGCGGCGAGTCCGAGGGGTGGCAGATCGGGGCGGAACAGGGCGATACGGTCACTCTCGAGCAGGGAACGGACGGTACGCAGTCGTTGTTCGACACTTGCCGGTACCGCCTGCGAGTACACGACGACCACATGCCCGTGCTGGTCGATCAGCGACTGGACGGCGGCCAGCGAGTGGTCGAGCGGCTGCCGGTCGAGGTCGGCGAGCACGACGGCGGGCACGGTCCGCTCGTCGTGCGGCGGCAGCGCCATGTCGGCACTGGTCACGGCGATGGCAGTTGGCACGCGCAGCTCCCCGTATCCCATGCCCGTGGGCTTACCGGCGTCACTCCGGCCCACCCGGTCGACTTCACTGCGTGACTACACGAGCACTGTAACCACGCCCCTGTGACCGGAGAACAGCGTTTCTGTGACTTGTTGGCCTTATTGAGGGCTCAAAAGAGGGCGATTCCTGCCCAGATGGGGCGCACTTGCCAGAGCTTTGGCGGCCAGGAGGGCGAGTTGGGACGCACCCCTGACCGCACTCTTGACAGCGGGATTGGTCTGGACCAACTTATTGTCATGTCCCCTCACAAGCGATCGATACGGTTCTGGTCGGGAGCGGTGACCGCCGCCCTCACCCTCTCCCTGGCGGGCGCGGCTCAGGCGTCCGCCGCGGACATCAACAACTCCACGAACGCCGGCTTCGAGTCCGGCCTGACCGACTGGACCTGCTCCGCGAGCAGCGGTACGACGGTCTCCTCCCCGGTGCACGGCGGCTCGGCCGCGCTGAAGGCCACGCCGGCCGGGCAGGACAACGCCCGCTGCACCCAGACGGTCGCGGTCCGGCCGAACTCGACGTACACACTGAGCGCATGGGTGCAGGGCGGGTACGCCTACCTGGGCGCGACGGGCACGGGCACGACGGACGTGTCGACGTGGACCCCGGACTCGACCGCGTGGAAACAGCTCTCGACGACCTTCACGACCGGCGCCTCGACGACCTCGGTGACGGTGTACACGCACGGCTGGTACGGGCAGGCGGCGTACTACGCGGACGATGTGTCGGTGTACGGCCCGGACGGGGGCGGCGGGGGTGACCCGGAGCCTTCGGTGCCGGGCGCACCGAGCGGCGTCTCCGTGTCGGGTACGTCCTCGTCATCCGTCTCCCTGGCCTGGAGCACGGTGTCCGGCGCCACGGGCTACACCGTCTACCGCGACGGCACGAAGGTGACGGCGGTGACCGGAACCTCGGCCACCGTGACCGGACTCGCGGCGTCGACGTCGTACTCCTTCCAGGTCACGGCGACGAACGCGGCGGGCGAGTCGGCGAAGTCGACGGCGGTGACGGGCACGACGACCGCCACGAGTGAGGGCGGCACCGCTCTGCCGAAGCACGCGGTGACCGGGTACTGGCAGAACTTCAACAACGGGGCGACCGTCCAGAAGCTCTCGGACGTCCAGTCCCAGTACGACATCATCGCGGTGGCGTTCGCGGACGCTACGACGACACCGGGCGCCGTGACCTTCAACCTCGACTCCGCCGGCCTGGGCGGCTACACGGTCGACCAGTTCAAGGCCGACATCAAGACCAAGCAGGCGGCCGGGAAGAAGGTCATCGTCTCGGTGGGCGGCCAGAACGGCACGGTGTCCGTGACCGACCCGACGTCCGCGACGAACTTCGCGAACTCGGTGTACGCGTTGATGCAGACGTACGGCTTCGACGGCGTCGACATCGACCTGGAGAACGGGCTCAACGCGACCTACATGACACAGGCGTTGCGGGCGCTGGCGGCGCAGGCGGGGTCGTCGTTGATCCTGACGATGGCACCGCAGACGATCGACATGCAGTCGACGTCCAACGCCTACTTCCAGACCGCGCTGAACGTGAAGGACATCCTCACGGTCGTCAACATGCAGTACTACAACAGCGGTTCGATGCTGGGCTGCGACGGCAAGGTGTACTCGCAGGGCTCGGTGGACTTCCTGACCGCGCTGGCCTGCATCCAGCTGGAGGGCGGACTGGCCCCGTCCCAGGTGGGGTTGGGGCTGCCCGCCTCGACGAGCGGGGCGGGGAGCGGGTACGTGTCGCCGACGGTCGTGAACAACGCACTCGACTGCCTTACGGCGGGCACGAGTTGCGGCTCCTTCAAGCCGTCGACGACGTATCCCGACCTACGGGGCGCGATGACGTGGTCGACGAACTGGGACGCGACCGCGGGCAACGCGTGGTCGAACGCGGTGGGGCCGCACGTGCACGCGCTGCCGTAGCGCGCTGTCATAGGGCTGGCCGGCTCTGATCGAAAGGTGTCCTACACTCGCGAAACCCCGAAGCAGGAGCCGGCCAGATGACACCCCCCGTGCAGGTCCCCACGGACAAGTGCGCCTTCGATCACCCCGAGACGCGGCGGAACTGGCAGCTCGCACGTCTGCGCGCGGGGGCGGTCCTGCCGCCGGTCGTGATGCTGTTGCTGGCGACCCTGGTGGTGATGGGGATGCTCGGGGACCGGCCCACGACGCAACCGATGTGGATGCGCGTCGCGGGCCTCGTGTGCGTCGTCGCGGCCCCGTTCGTCTTCGCCTTCGCGCTGTACTCGTTGGGGCCCGTCCTCCGGCTGCGGAGGATCCGGAAGGTTCTTCGTGAATACCCCTGGGAGTACCGCGCGTCCATCCGTCCCGCCCCCGGCGTCAAGGACGCGGCGCTCCCCGTGCGCGTGAGAACCGACGCGGACGGCGACTGGTCCAGGACCATGCGGGCGATCAACCCGCTCCAGAGGAAGCGCTGGACGGGCGAGATGGAGCACGGCGCCTGGTTCGCCGGCGACCCCGAGTTCGGCGGAGTGATCGCCGCGCCCGGCGCGACGGACTTCATGACACTGGAGCGCGGCACCCGGACGCCACCGGACCTGTACGGGGAGATCACCCGCGACAAGGCCCGCATGGCCCGTGCCAAGCGGGCCGGTATCGCCCCCCTCGGGGCGAGCCTTCGCGCATAGTCCGGCCTGCCGAATCCCCTAGGACGTGAGCGGAGATCGAGGACGGCGCCTACCCCATCGGCCGGTAATACCCCAGCACCGGCGCCAGCTGCGCGAACCACTGGCCCAACAGGTCCCGGCCCTTCGCGTCGACGACGCACTCGTAGAACCTGCCGTCGATGTGGATCACGGCCATCATGAGGGTCTTGCCGTTGGGGCCGGCCTTGTAGTGGACGCTGCGGATCTCGTGCCAGGGGAAGTCGGCGGAGTGGCCGTGGTCCTCGAAGGCGACGCCTGCCGCGTCGACGACGACGGAGTTGTGGCGGTCGACCGCCATGAACTCAGGGCCGCCGGGGGCCTGCTGGGGAGCGGGCTGCGGGTACCCGTACTGCGGCGGCGGTGGGCCGAAACCCGGTGGGGTCGGCGGGACCGGCGGGATCGGTGGTGCCGTACTCGGCAGGGGCGGGGGCTGGTTGCCGTAGGGCGGCGGCTGGTTGGTCATCGGCGGTGGTCCCCCGTGCTTCGGCTCGGTGCTTATCGAAAGATACCCGCCCCGCCTCAGCCCGCCGCCGTGACCAGCGCGTGCGCCATCCTCCGCACCCGCCACCGCCATCCGCCCGTCACCACCGGCACCAGCCCGATCGCCGCCGCCCCCAGCACCGCCGTCACCGCGAACGTCGTGAAGCCGAGCGACGCGTCGCCGGACGCGAGGACCGTGCCGCCCAGGGTCGGGCCGACCACCCCGCCGAGCCGGCCCACGCCGGTGACCCAGCCGAGGCCGGTGGCGCGTTCGCGGGCTGCGTAGACGCGGGCCGTGGCGGCGTAGACCATCGCCTGGGCGCTGTAGAGCCAGATGCCCGTCACGAACACCACCGCGTAGGCGGCGGTCAGCGGCAGGTGTGCCCTCAGCGCGTATGTGCCGCACGCCGTCAGCAGGAACCACAGCGCCGACACCCGTACCGGGCCGAAACGGTCCGCCGTGCGGCCCGCGATCAGCATGCCGACGATGCCGCCCGCGTTGATCACCATCAGGAACGTGACCGAGGAGGAGAGTGAATGGCCCGAAGCCCGCATCAGCTCCGGCAGCCACATCGAGACGCCGAAGACCAGCAGCAGGCCGGAGAAGGACGCGATCCAGAGCAGCGGGGTCGCCAGGCGGGTCTCGCGCGCGAAGAGGCCCGTGATCACCCGCAACTCCGCCCTCGCGCCCGTCCTCGGAGGTGCCTCGCCGGGGCCGCCCGGGCGCTCCAGGCCGTAGCGGTCCGCGATGTCGTACGACTGCTGCGCGCGGCCCCTCGCCAGCAGGACGGCCGGAGACTCCGGCAGCCATCTCAGCACCGCCGGTACCGCGATCAGCGCCGGCAGCGCGCCGATCCAGAAGGCCCAGCGCCAGCCCTGGCCGGGGCCGAGGGCCAGGCCCACGCCCGTCGCCGCCATGCCGCCCGCGTGGTACGACGTCATCATCAGGCCCATGGCCAGGGCCGCCCGGCGTGGCGGAGCGAACTCCGCGACGATCGCCAGGGCCAGCGGCATCAGACCGCCCAGACCCAGGCCCGCCACGAAGCGGCCCGCTCCGAAGGCCGTGGCGTCCGGGGCCAGTGCGCACACCGCCGAGCCCAGCGAGAACAGCACCACACTCGCCGTGACCAGCGGCTTCCGGCCCAGCCAGTCCGTCAGCGAGCCCGTCGCCAGGGCTCCGATCAGCATGCCGAAGGTCGTCCAGCTGCCGATCGTTCCGGCCAGGGCGTGGGTGAAGCCGAGTGACGGGTCGGCCAGCAGGTGCGGCATCGTCGCGCCGTAGAGCATCGCGTCCATGCCGTCGAAGAACAGCGTCAGCCAGCACAGGGCGATGACCAGGCCGACCGCCCTGGTGGGGCGTCCTGGCGGGGGCGTGGTCGAAGCCACCGTTCACTCTCGCTTTCCGCCACGGCGCTGTGGCCGGGTGAGTCTCTCCTCGGCCCCCACCTGTGTCAATGCCCCGCGAACCCCGTGAAACATTTCCCGGGGGCCACCGCATCAGTGGGGTGAGGACGGCGCGAGGGGGAGCACATGAGACAGGTCCCGGAGGACCAGTACGCGGAGTTCGTGGCCGCGCGGGCGGCGCAGTTGTACCGGTCCGCGTGTCTGCTGACGGCCGGGGACACGCATCTCGCCGAGGATCTCGTACAGGAGACCCTCGGGCGGATCTACACCCGGTGGCACCGCGTGACCCGGGCGGACAACCCCGCCGGGTACGCGCAGACCGTCCTCACCCGCACCTTCCTCGCCCACCAGCGGCGCCGCAGCAGCACCGAGCGCGCCACCGACGCCCTGCCGGAGCGGCCCGACGCCGGCTCCGCCTCCGACGACGTGTCGCTGCGGCTCACGCTGCTCGGCGCGCTCGCCCAACTCCCCGCCAAGGACCGGGCCGTCGTCGTCCTGCGGTACTGGGAGGACCGCTCGATCGAGGAGACCGCCGTCGCGATGCACGCCAGCTCGGCGGCCGTACGGACGCGGTGTACGCGTGCGCTCGGCCGGTTGCGGGAGCTGCTGGGCGAGGACCTCGCCGAGTACGTCCGTCCCTGACCCACTCCGTTACTCGACCACGCCGGAAGGTGATGTCCATGCCCGTCGAACACGACTCCTTCGAGGACCGGCTCGGCGCCGCCCTGCGCCAGGTCGGCGGCACCTTCGATCCCGACGACCAGACGAGGCTCGCCGCCGCCGGGCGGGCCCACGGACGGCGGCTCCAACTGCGGCGCCGGGTAGCCGTGTTGGGCGGTGCGGCGAGCATCGCGCTCGTCGGTCTGGGTGGGGCGCTGCTGCTGCCCGGTGGCGGGTCCGGTGGGCAGAACCTGCCTGCCGTGGCGCGCACCGAGGCCCCTACCGCCTCTCCCACACGTAAGCCGCTCACGGTCGTCGATGCGATGGAGACCCTCAAGAACCTGCTGCCCGAGGGCAAGTTCAGCAACGAGTCCGTCACGGGCGTCGGCTTGCTGGGCAGCCTGGTGTACGACGACGGCAAGGGCCTCTCCACCGTCCGCCTGAGCCTGGTCCAGGTCGAGCCGGGCAGCTCCCTCGCCCGCGAGACGACCCGCTGCCCCGACAAGACGAAGAATCCGTACGACAGTTGCGAGGTGACCAGGCTGCCCGACAGCTCGGTGCTCAGGATCGTGCAGGAGCCCGGCGACGGCGCGGGCGAGAAGATCTGGACCGCGGATCTACTCACACCTGACGGCCGGCGCGTCGAGGTGAGCGAGACGAACACGCCGGACTCCTGGAAGGCACCGGCCACCCGGGACGAACCTCCCCTGTCCACCGACCAGTTGCAGGACCTGGTCACGGACCCGGCATGGGACCGCTACTTCACCGGCGGCTAGAAGAACTCCGCCCACGGCTGATCCCAGACCTGCTTCACGCACAGCACCAGGAACAGCAGCCCCGCGATCACCAGCATCGCGTTGCTCAGCAGCCCGTTGCGCCATTCCCTCGGCGTCCGGGAGGAGTTGAGCAGCCAGATCAGCGTTCCCGCCAGGAAGGGAAGGAACGCGGCGCCGAGGACGCCGTACAGGATGATCAGTCGGAACGGCTGGCCCTGGAAGAGCAGGACGATCGGGGGGAACGTCAGCCAGAGCAGGTAGGCGCGGAACGGCCAGGACTTCTCCCGGGACCCCGACGCGACCGCCTCGCCACTCGCCTCCGCAGCACCCCTCCGGTAGCGCGCCACGAAGTCCGCGAACATCAGGCTCACGCCGTGCCAGACGCCGATGAGGGAGGTGAAGGACGTGGCGAAGAAGCCGATCAGGAAGAACTTGGCCGTCGCCGAGCCGTACTTGTCCTCCAGGATGTCGGTCAGCTGGATCAGGCCCTTGTCGCCGCTCGCGATCTCCACGTTGGCGGAGTGCAGGAGCTCCGCTCCGACGAAGAGCATCGAGACCACGAAGATGCCGGTGGTGATGTAGGCGACGCGGTTGTCGAGGCGCATCACCTTCATCCAGCCCGTGTTGGTCCAACCCTTGGCGTTGACCCAATAGCCGTACGCGGCAAGGGTGATGGTGCCGCCCACCCCGCCGATGAGGCCCAGCGTGTTGAGGATCGAGTCCTTCTCGTCCGGGAGGACGGGGAGGAGGCCCGCGAAGGCCTCTCCCAGGTGCGGGGTGACCCGGATCGCCAGGTACACCGTCACCACGAACATGACGCCCACCAGGAGCGTCATGACCTTCTCGAAGACCTCGTACTTGTTGAACCAGACGAAGACCAGGCCGACCAGACCGCAGGCGATGGCCCACCACTTGAGGTCCATCACGTCCGGGAACAGCGCCTGCAACGGGAGCGCGCTCGACGACATCGCCGCCGCGCCGTAGACGAAGCCCCAGATGACGACGTAGGCGACGAAGAACCAGCTGGTCCAGCGGCCCAGGCTGGCCCAGCCGTCGAAGAGGGTGCGGCCGGTGGAGAGGTGCCAGCGGCCGGCGGCCTCGGCGAGGGAGATCTTGACCAGGCAGCCGATGACGGCGGCCCACAGGAGGGTGTAACCGAAGTTGCTGCCGGCGATGAGGGTGGCGACCAGGTCACCGGCGCCCACGCCGGTGGCGGCGACGACGATTCCCGGGCCGATGTACCGCCAACTGGACTTGCGAGGGACGCTGGCTTCCGCTGTCGCTGTGTTGTCCGTGGTGTCCGCCATGCGGATCAAGAAAGCGTAAAGAGAGCGGGGACACAAGAGGGCATGCAGTGAAGGAAACACCCGGCAGGACGGGCGGCGGCCCCAGCGGCTGGGCGCGCCGCCGAGACCCCCAACCCAGCGGAGCGCTACGGCTGTCGCCGACCACAGCCGTCCGACCCGCACGTGCCGAGCTCGAACCAGACGGTCTTGCCCGGCCCGTCCTGGTGGCAGCCCCAGCGCAGGGCCAGCGCCTCCACCAGGAACATGCCCCGGCCGCTCTCCGAGGTGCCCGCTTCCAGCACCTGCGGGGTCCGGCGGCCGGAGTCGGCGACCTCGCAGCGCAGGACGCCGTGTGCGGCGGACAGGGTGAGCGTGAAGCGGCTCGCGGAGTGCAGCAGGGCGTTGGTGCACAGCTCGCTGACGAGGAGTTCGGCGGTGTCCACCAAGTCGTCCGCCTCCGCGAGCCCCCACCCCTCCAACTGCCTTCGCACCTCCGCGCGGGCCTCGCGGACGGCGGAGGGACGGGGGTCGTACTCGACACTCAGGTGACCTGCCCCCCAGGGTGGCTGGAGGTACGCGCCGTATCGAGGGTCGGGGTCCGGGAGGCGTCCCCCGGAGTGTTGCAGCATGCTTTCAGGGTGGCCTGCCCGGGGGCGCGGCACACGGGGAGGACTACCCGATTCCATACCTGTACGCCTCCGCATACTCACGGGTGCCTACGCGTACTGGAGCCGGACCGTGGCCCCGGCCCGGTCGTCGCGGACATCCACGTACGCGCACACCTGCCGGGCGAACCACAGGCCCTGGCCCGCTTCCAGTACGGCGGTGGGCGGCGGGACGAAGCCGGCGAGCGGGTCGTCGACGCGGCGCGTGGAGCGCAGTTCGCACACACAGCCGGATCCCTCGCCCCACAGCAGCGCGGTGCCGGTGAGCGGGCCGAGGAACGCCATCGTCTCGGTGACGGCCGTGGCGAACAGGTCCGCGTCGGCCGGCGCGAGTCCGCGGGCGCGGGCCCGCTGTCGTACGGCGTCGGCGTTCGGCTCCGTGAGCGGTTCCGCGTCGGGCGGGGGCTCCGGCAGCGGTACGGCGTCCAGCTCGGCGGCGAGCCGTACGGGGTCCTTGTACACGTCCGTGCCCGGGTGGGCGCGGCGGGCGGCGTCGACGATGGCGGTGCCGGCGGTGCGGGTGTCGTAGGCGCACATCGCAGTCGTCGCGAACGGGGCGAAGAGGAGGTTGGCGAGGGCCTCGTAGCGGATCCACTCGGTGGTCTCGCGCGGGGAGCGGCCGGCGCGGCCGTTCCAGACGGGTTCCATGAGGAGGTGGATACGGCCGCCGGGGCCGGCGTTCGCCGTGAGGTAACCGGCGCTCCGGGCCACGGCGTTGGCGGCGGAGCCGGTGTACCAGTCGGTGTGCGGGATGAGGGTGACGTGCTTGGCGTCGGCGCCTAGGGCGTCGTGCAGGAGGTCGAGCTTGTCGGGGGCGGCGATGGCCGCGGGCGGGGGTTCGGCGGGGTCGGCCAGGCCTTCGGTGAGGAAGGGCAGGGCCGCGGCCACGAAGCCGTCGTCGGCGCCGTAGACGGCCATGCGGTGGTCGAAGGCCCCGTGTGTGGGGGCGGGTTGGGTACTCACATCGGTCCCCTTCGGTCGGTGTGCCGCTTGCATGGGGGGCATGGGGGGCATGGGGGTGAGGCTCAGCGCTGGGCTGCGACCCAGGCGGCGATCTGGCTGCGGGTGTTGAAGCCGAGTTTGTTGAGGATGCGTTCCACATGGCCTTCGGCGGTGCGGCGGGCGATCACCAGGCGGTCGGCGATCTGCTGGTTGGCGAGGCCCTCGGCGACGAGTTCGGCGACCTGGGCCTCGCGGCGGGTGAGGCGGATCCGGGGGGTGTCGTTCAACTGGCTGCCGGTGTCGGCCCGTTCGGGCAGACCGGGCTCCTGGAGTGCGTATCCGACGAGCTCCGCGAGCCCGGGGCCGAGGCCGGCGCCGCGTTCGTAGGCCGCGGCGAAGGCGGAGCGGCCGAGGGCCTCGCGGGCCCGTCGCTCGCTGGCGTGGCGGGTGGCGGCGAGGGCCTGCGAGCCGAAGCGGTCGCGGTCGACGGAGGCCCAGGTGCGGTCGGCGCCGCCGAGCAGGACGGCCGCGTGTTCGTGGGCGTCGCGTTCCGTCGCGATGCGGGCCGCCAGGTCGAGGGTGAGGGCGATGCCGATGACGTCGTTGACGGCGAGCTTGAGGCGCAGGGCCTCGCGGGCGTACGTCTCGGCGCGCGGCCAGTCCCGCTTCACGGTGTGGGCGAGGGCGAGCATCCGCAGGACGTAGGAGCGGACCCATTCCTCGCCGTGCTCCTCGCAGAGCCGCAGCGCCTTCCGGCAGACCTCCACGGCCCGGTCCGCCTGTCCCAGGAAGCCCAGTGTGCAGGCGAGTTCGACCTGGTCGAGGCCGACGAGGCTGAGGTGCTGGCCGGGGACGCGGCCGCGGGCGACGCCGGCCTCGAAGTGCGCGAGGGTGGCGGGCAGTTCGTCGGCGAACAGCCGGACGACACCGATGACGTAGTCGGCGTGGGCGGCCTCGGCCTCGTCCCCGAGGCTCCGGGCCAGCTCCCGGGCCTCCTCGGCGCGCCGGCGGCCCCGGGTGAGGTCCTCCGGGCAGCCGGCGAGGAGCCCGGCGATCCAGAGCCCGCGGGCGCGCTCGCGTGTGGGTTCGGGGTTGGCGTCCAGGGCCCGGTCCAGCCAGTAACGGCCCTCTCGCGGTGCACCGCAGGCGTGCCAGTAGAACCAGAGGGTGCCGGCTAGGCGGAGGGCCGCGAGGCGTTCCGCGAGGCGCTCCGCTGGGGGTGCCGCGAGGTGCCGTCGTTCGGCTGCGGCGCCGTCGTGGCTGGTCGCGCCCCGCGGCGCAGCCGCAAATCGATACAGCCCCGCGCCCCTTTGGGGCGCTGCCGAACCGCACCTGACTTCGCCGGCCCCGCTCAGGGGGTCCGGCCCATCCGGCCCGACAAACGCCGCACCCGGCCCGACAGCCACCCCACCCGCTGCGGTGAGCGCCCCACCCGGCCCGGCAAGGGCGTCCGCCCCCCGCATCCCGGCAAGGCTGAACTCCAGGGCCGCCCGCAGGTTGTCCTGGTCCGCCCGTAGGCGGGCGACGATCTCGCGTTGGCCCGGCCCGAACCAGGCCCGTTCGCAGGCGGCGGCGCGCTGCTGCATCCAGTCGCGGTGGCGGCGGCGGGTGGCGAGTTCCTCGACCGCCGACTCGCGGAGCGAGTCGAGGCCGTAGTGGCGGAGGGTGTCGAGAAGGCGGTAGCGGACGCCGTCCGGGCCCGGTTCGCGGCACAGGACGGACTTGTCGACCAGGCCGGCGACGGCCTCGAGGACGTCGTACGACTGGATCCGGACGCCGTCGGCGCAGACGGCCTCCGCGGTCTCCAGGTCGAAGCTTCCGGCCGGTACCGACAGCCGGGCCCACACCAACTGCTCCTGCTCGGTGCAGAGTTCGTGGCTCCAGTCGACCGCGGCGCGCAGCGTCTGGTGGCGGGGCAGGGCGGCGGGGCTGCCGCCGGTGAGCAGGCGGTAGCGGTCGTCGAGGCGTTCCAGAAGCTGTTCCACGCCGAGGACGCGCATGCGGACGGCGGCGAGTTCGATGGCGAGCGGAAGTCCGTCCAGGCGCCGGCACAGCCGGGCGACGGCGGCCCGGTTGTCGGCGGTGAGCCGGAAGCCGGGGACCACGGCGGCGGCCCGGTCGGCGAAGAGGGCGAGGGCGGGGTGGGTGGCGGCGGCGGAGAGGTCGCCGTCCGGGTCGGGGACGGGCAGGGGCCGTACCTCCAGCAGGTTCTCCTCGGTGAGGCCGAGGCGGTGGCGGCTGGTGGCGAGGATCCGGACGCCGGTGGTGCCGTGCAGAAGGGCGGCGGCGAGGTCGGCGCAGGCGGGCAGCAGGTGTTCGCAGTTGTCGATGACGAGGAGCAGACGCCGGTCGCGCACCTGCTCGGCCAGGGCGTCCAGCGGTGGCCGGCCGGAGTGGTCGTGCAGGCCGAGCGCGTCGGCCACGGCGAGCGGGACGAGCGCCGGGTCGTGCAGCCCGGCCAGGTACACGAAGCGGACGCCGTCGGGGAAGGCGCGCTCCACGCGGGCCGCGATCCGGGCAGCCAGGCGTGTCTTGCCGACGCCGCCCGGCCCGGTCAGGGTGACCAGACGCGCGCGGGCCAACAGCTCGCGGCCTTCGGCCAGTTCGCTGCGCCGGTCGACGAAGCTGGTCGTCTCGACCGGCAGTTGCCCGTCCCGTCGTGGCGCTGATCCGCCCATGATCAGCCAGTCCTGTGGAGGTGTGGTCCGAACCTCCACCCTTCCCCGGATTCCACATATATGCACGTGCGCCTCACACCCGTGGGTGCACTTCACCGAGGGTCGCCACATGTGCCGCGGGCACGCGTACACTGCGCGACCCCCGTTCGACGAACGGTTCTGGCCACCCCGTCTTTATTCACTCTTGACCTGCTCATGCCATGAGCAGAGGATGAGCGCCACACCCGCACCTGTGTGCCACCTGTACGTCGCTGAACCACCCCCCGCTCCACTCCCCCACTTCCGGAGACCCCGGAAACCTGGAGAAACTAGGAGACTTCATGCGACTTCGCATACGCGGATCGGGCGCCGGATCCGGCGCCGGCTCAGGCCTCCGCGCCGGAAGACGACGCGCCGCCATCGCCGCCGTCGCCACGCTCGCGGCCCTCGCCCTCGCGGCCCCCCTCTCCGCGAACGCCGACAGCGCCCGGAAAGCGGCCCCGTCGGTGGACGACGTCCGTCAGTACGAGATCCACCAGCACTCGACTCCCCTGACCCGTACGGCCATTCAGAAGACCGGAGTGACGGTCGACGAGGCCGACGAGGAGACGGTGGTGATCTCCGGCCGCGCGGACCAGATCAAGAAGCTGCGCCAACTCGGCTACCAGGTCGAGGCGTTGGGCGCCGCTCCGGACCGCCTGGCCGAGGACGAGATCCGCCTCTTCGACTTCCCCTCGGCCGACTCGCGCTACCACAACTACGCCGAGATGACCTCGGAGATCGACACCCGGCTCGCGGCCTACCCGAACATCATGAGCAAGCGCGTGATCGGGAAGTCGTACTCCGGTCGGGACATCGTCGCCATCAAGATCAGCGACAACGTGGCGACGGACGAGGCCGAGCCGGAGGTGCTGTTCACCCACCACCAGCACGCCCGCGAGCACCTCACCGTCGAGATGGCGCTGTACCTGATCCGCGAACTCGGCGCGGGCTACGGCTCCGACTCCCGGGTCACCAGCATGGTGAACAACCGCGAGGTCTGGATCATCCCGGACCTCAATCCGGACGGCGGCGAGTACGACATCGCCACCGGCTCGTACCGCTCCTGGCGCAAGAACCGGCAGCCCAACTCCGGTTCCTCGTACGTCGGTACGGACCTCAACCGCAACTGGGCCTACCGGTGGGGCTGCTGCGGCGGCTCGTCCGGGTCGACGTCCTCCGAGACGTACCGGGGCACCGCCGCCGAGTCCGCGCCGGAGGTCAAGGTCGTCGCCGACTTCGTGCGCAGCCGGGTCGTCGGCGGGGAGCAGCAGATCACGGCAGGGGTCGACTTCCACACGTACAGCGAGCTGGTGCTGTGGCCCTTCGGGTACACCACCTCGGACACGACGACCGGGATGACGGCGGACGACCGGAACGCCTTCGCGACCGTCGGGCAGAAGATGGCGGCCAGCAACGGCTACACCGCGGAGCAGGCGAGCGACCTGTACATCACCGACGGGTCGATCGACGACTACCTCTGGGGTTCACACAAGATCTTCAGCTACACGTTCGAGATGTACCCGTCGTCGAGTTCGGGTGGCGGTTTCTACCCGCCCGACGAGGTCATCGAACGGGAGACCGCGCGCAACCGGGACGCGGTGCTGCAACTGCTGGAGAACGCGGACTGTATGTACCGGTCGATCGGGAAGGAAGCGCAGTACTGCGGTTAGTGCCCTGCTGAGGTGGGGGCCGTCGCCGGGCGACGGCCCCCACTCTCACGTATCCGTCAGCTCGGCCATGGACAGCGCTCCGCCGAGCAGGGCGAACAGGGTCAGCAGCAGCGCGGTGGCGGTGGCTCCGACATCGGCGTTCTCGACGACGTGGCCGCCGATGAGCCACCAGGCCAACACACCCGCCAGCACGAGCAGATGGTTGCCCCGCTCACCGAGCAGCCGCATGCCCACCCACAGCAGGACCGGCATCGCCACCAGACCCGCGACACTCGCCAGCATCGCCTCGAGCCAGCCGGCGCCCATCGCCCCCGGATCGGCCGCGGCCACGTCGCTCGACCACTCCCGCAGCCGTTCCCAGCCTGCGCGGCAGACGACGGCGGCCACGGCAGAGACGAGCGTTCCCTTGGCCCAGCGGGTGGTCCGGCTCTTGGTCATACCTCACCGTGTCACGGTGGGCCGACTAGGGCGTGAGTACGAATACTCAAGTGCGGTACGGGTGTCAGTCGACGTCGGACTTGGTGTCGGCGTCCTTGGCATCGGCCTTGGCGACCTCGGTCTCGGCGTCCTTGGCGACCTCGGTCTCGGCGTCCTCGACGGCGGTCTCCGCGTCCTCCGCGCCCTCGTCGCCGTCCTCTTCACCGTCCTCGAAGTACGCGTCCAGGACCGCGTCCAACTGCGTCTCCCACTCGGCGAACCGCGACCGGGCCGTCGCCTCGATCTCGATCGGGTACCAGCGGCGGTCGGGAGTGTGGACGGTGATGGTGAACCGCTTGCCGAAGCGCGGGGACTCCGTCTCCACGGCTCCGATCTCGTCCCAGCGGAACTCGCACGCCTGGTCGTCCAGGGCGAGCCGTACGCCCTTGTGGTCGGCGACGATCTTCGCGCGCCGGTCGGAGGCCTCGAAGGCGGGGCCGTCGGAGGCTTCGTCCTCTTCCGCCTCCCCCTCTACGGCCGCCTCGGCGGAGGGCTCCTCGGGCGCCTCGGCCTCGACCGGGGCGGCCTCGTCGGCCTCCACCGCATCGTCCGGCTCGACGTCCTTGGCGCCCTTGCCGTCCGCCGGCTCGCCGGACACGGGTGAGGTGAGCCCGGGGATGAAAGCCGGGTCGAACCCGGCGCCTTCCAGGGGCTGGCTGCTCGAACCTATGCGCTGCTCCACAGCGGGAAGTATGGCGGACGAAGCTGTGCCGTGGGGCGCCGGGGGCGGAGGAGTCTCGGGGGACGGACGGGACGGGCGCTCAGGCCGAGGGGCCGTCGGAGGCGTACGACAGGAAGTCCGTCCAGGTTGTGGGACTGCGTCCTCGTAAGACCGAGTTGGCCGAGATCACGCTCCCACCGCACTCCAGAAACCCGTGCCGCGGTGCCGGGGGCGGCCTTCCCCAAGGACCACTAGAGGGAAAGAACCCGACCTCCTGCGCCACTGGCTCACCCGCGCCGTCACCGCGCCAGCCGCCGCAGAACTCTTCGCGGATGACGACGCCTGAGCCGCCGGGCCGGTGAGAGGGGCACCGCCACCTCACCGGCCCGACCAGCCGCCGTACCGCCTACACGAACAGACTCAGCACCGCCGCCACCGCGAACCCCGCCACCGACAGCACCGTCTCCAGCACGGTCCACGTCTTCAACGTGTCCCGCTCGCTGATGCCGAAGTACTTCGCGACCATCCAGAAGCCGCCGTCATTGACGTGCGAGGCGAAGATCGAGCCGGCCGAGATGGCCATGATGACGAGGGCGACGAAGGCCTGGGAGTGGTTGCCCTCGGAGAGCAACGGCGCCACGATGCCCGCCGTCGTCACGATCGCGACCGTCGCCGAGCCCTGCGCGACCCGGAGCACGACCGAGATCAGGTACGACAGGACGAGCACCGGGAGGCCGACGTCGTTGAAGGTGTCCGACAGGGCCTGGGCGACGCCGCTGGCCTTCAGGATCGCGCCGAAGATGCCGCCCGCGCCGACGACCAGGAGGATGTTGCCGACCGGCTTCAGGGAGGCCGTCGACACCGTCTCCAGGGACTTGCGGGACCAGCCTCGCCGTATGCCCAGCAGGTAGTACGCCAGCAACAACGCGATCGTCAGGGCCACGAACGGGCTGCCGAAGAACTCGATCACCGAGCGGCCCGTGGAGGGGTCCAGGGCGATCGAGGAGAAGGTGGCGGCGAGGATCAGCACCAGCGGCGTGCCGATGATGCCGAGGACCGTGCCCAGCGGCACCGGTGTCTCCCGCGGCTCGACGCCGGACGCGCGCTGTTCGTCGAGCACGGCCTGCTTGGCCTCGGCGGCGGCCTCGACCATGTCCTGCGGTACGGCGACGAAGATCCTCTTGCCGATCCACGCGGAGTAGACCCAGGCGACGGCCACGGCGGGCAGTCCGCAGACCACGCCCATGAGGATGACCCAGCCGAGATCCACGTGCAGGAGTCCGGCGGCGGCCACCGGGCCCGGGTGCGGCGGCAGGAACGCGTGCGTCACCGACAGGCCCGCGAGCAGGGGCAGGCAGTAGAGCAGGATCGACTTGCCGCTGCGCTTCGCCGCCGCGTACACGATGGGCGCCAGGACGAAGATGCCCACGTCGAAGAAGACCGGGATGCCGAAGATCAGGCCGGTGAGGCCCATGGCGAGAGGTGCCCTCTTCTCGCCGAAGAGATTCAGCAGCCTCGACGCCAACACCTCCGCCCCGCCGCTGACTTCGAGGATCGCGCCGAGCATCGTGCCCAGGCCGATGATGATCGCGACATGGCCGAGGATGCCGCCCATGCCGGACTCGATCGTCGACACCGCGTCCGATCGCTGGACCGTGCCGAAGAGTTCGGTGACCGACAGACCGGCGAGCAGGCCGACGGCTATGGAGACGGCGAGGAGGGCGACGAAGGGCTGGAGGCGGGCCTTGATGATCAGGAAGAGGAGCAGCGCGATACCGATGGCGGCGACCGTCAGGAGGCCTGCGGTGCCGTCGATGAGGAGGAGGAGGCCTCCGGTGTGGGGTGGGGTTTCGGGGGTGGGGGACGCCGCGAGCGGATAGGACATTTGGGGGTCCTCTGCGTAAGTGCATGCTGCTTTCGGGCAGGGGGGATCGCGGCACGGCACCCCGAGAGGTGCCATGCCGTGTACGGCGTGCGGGAGTTGAGAGGGCGTCAGCCGAGTACGGCCAGCGCGTCGATCTCGATGAGGAGCCCGGCGGGAAGCCCGACGTAGACCGTCGTACGGGCGGCCGGAGGCGCGGTGAGGCCCTGCTCCTCGAAGTAGGTGTTGTAGATGCCGTTCATCTCGGCGAAGTGGTCGACGTCCGTGAGGTAGACGCGGATCATCATCACGTCGTCCCAGCTCGCGCCGCCCTCCTCCAGGATCGCCTTGACGTTGGCGAGGGTCTGGAGGGTCTGCTCGCGCAGGGCGGGGCCGGCGGGCGTCGGAGGCTGCCCCTCGACGGCGGGGAGGAAGCCGACCTGGCCGGCGACCTGAAGGATGTTGCCCTTCCGCACGCCGTGGGAGAACTTCGCGGGCGGGGTGGTGTGGGTCTTCGGGGTGAGCGCGATCTTCTCGGTCATGAGGTGTTGGCTTCCTTGACGGGGGTTCTGCCGGAGTACTCGCCGCTGATCGCGTCCGCGGTACGGCGGACCAGCGGCAACAGGGTGAGGAGTTCGTCGGCGGTGACGACGACGTTCGGCGCGGAGACCGACATCGCGGCGACGACCTTGCCGTCGGCGCCGCGGATCGGTGCGGCAACGCAGTTGATGGACTCCTCGTGGCCGCCGAGGTCGGTGGCCCAGCCCTGTTCGCGCACCTTGTCCAACTCCCGCAGGAACGCGGGGGCGTTGGGCGTCGAACGGGCCGTGTACAGGGGGTAGTCGAGCTTGTCGGCGAGGGCGCGGCGCTCGGCCTCGGGCAGGTCGGCGAGGAGGAGTTTCGCCACGGCCGCGACCGTGATGGCCACCGGCTTCCCGATCCGCGAGTACATCCGCACCGGGTACCGGCTCTCGACCTTGTCGATGTAGAGGACCTCGGCCTCCTCGTACACGGCGAGGTGGACGGTGTGGCCGCACTGCTCGTTGAGGCGTACGAGATGGGGGTGGGCGATCCCGCGGATGTCGAGGTTCTCCATCGCCTCCTGGGCGAGGGCGATGAGGCGGGCGCCGAGGCGGTAGCGCTGGTCGGACTGGCGGTAGACCATGCCGTGCTCGTGGAGCGTACGGAGGAGTCGTAGGGCCGTGGACTTGTGGACGCCGAGGCGGTCGGCGACCTGCCCCAGGTCGGCGGGGCCCTCGGCGAGCAGCGGCAGGATGCTGAGCGCGCGGTCGACGGTCTGGCTCATGTCGTACGTACCTCCTCCGGGGCCTGCTCGGCTTGCGTCCAGCCGGGGCCGAGTCGAAGTGTCTCCCACGTTTCGTCGTCCACGGCGGCCAGGCGGTCGGCGTGTGCGCGGGTGGGAGGTGGTGCGAGGTCGCCGGGGGCGGTGAGGGTGGCGGCGGCCCAGAGGTGGCCGTGCCGGAGGCGGGCCTGCAGGGGGAGGTCGCGAAGGGTCGCGGAGAGGAACCCTGCGGCGAAGGCGTCGCCGGCACCGGTTGTTGCTACGACGTCCACGTCGAGGGCGGGGACGAAAGTGCTCTGGGTGGGGGCTGAGCGGGGGTGGGTCGCGCAGCCCGGCGCTGACGGGGTGCCGCCCCGCTTCGGGTCGGGAGCCATCCCAGCGGCACGACTGCCCGCAGGCTGCGTGGGTGAGGCGGCCGCGCCTTGTGACCGAGGGCCAGTGTCCGACCCCAGGGGCGCGGGGCTGTATCGATATGCGGCTCCGCCGCGGGGCGCGACCAGCCCCCACCGGCCCGCAGCCGACACGAACGCTGTAGCCCCCACCCCTCCTTGCTTCACCACCAACACGCCCGGCTCGGGCAGCACCGCACGGATCCCCTCCGGCCCGCCCGAAATCCCCCACGCCTTCTCCGCCTCGTCCTCCCCCACGAACACGATGTCGGCGCACCGAGCCAGCTCCAGCAGCACCCGCGGGCCGTCGGCATCCCGCCACAGTCCAGCCCGGTGGTTGACGTCGAAGGAGATCAGGGGGCGTCCGGGGCCAGGAGCCGTCAGCTCTCGCAGCAGCGACAGGCACTCGTCGGACAGCGCCGCCGTGATCCCGGACAGGTGCAGCACCCGAGCCGCCGGCAGGTCCACATTGGCCACCGACATCGCCGACGCCGCCGACCCGGCGCGGTAGTACGCCACCTCGTGGTCATCCCCGGCCCGGTCCCCCGCCGTACGGAAGTACACCCCCGTCGGACGCGAAGGGTCACGGCTCACGGACGAGACATCGACGCCGTACGCACCGATCGCCTCGACCAGGTGGTCCCCGAACCCGTCGGCGCCGACCCGGCTGACCCACCGCACCGCATGGCCGGCGGCAGCCAACCCGCACGCCACATTCGACTCCGCCCCACCGATCGCCCGGTCAAAAGAAGGCACATCGGCGAGCCGCCCCGGGCGGGAGGGCAGGAACGTGACCATGGACTCGCCGAGCGCGACGACGTCCACGACGTCGGGGGCATTCACGATGGTCGTAGCTCCTGGTCGGTGGGGGAGGGTCGCGGCGGCTCCATTGACCCGGCATTGGCGTGGATGTTAGACAGCAGTAAGCGATATACGCAATGGACGTTGCAGATACTGCAACAGACCTCACCAGGGAGGCCCCGTGGCCCGCGACACCGGCACCGAAGCGCTTGCCCGCCTCGCGGAGGACCGCGTGGACCACCGCTTCAAGGGCCTCCCCCCGGACGCCGACGGCCTGACCGTCGGCGAGCTGGCCGCCCAGCGCCGCAACCTCTTCACCGACGGCTTCACGACGCCCGTGCTCGCTCTCTCCGCCGAGCGCCTGGAGCACAACCTGCGCCTCATGGAGACGTACGCGACCCGCCACGGCCTCGCCTTCGCCCCGCACGGCAAGACGTCCATGGCGCCGCAGCTGTTCCAGCGGCAGATCGAGCACGGCGCGTGGGGCATCACGCTCGCCGTGCCCCATCAGGTGCGGGTGGCGCGGGCGTTCGGCATCGAGCGGGTCTTCCTCGCCAACGAGCTCGTCGACCCGGCCGCCCTGCGCTGGATCTCCTCCCAGCTGGGCGAGGACTTCCACGTCATCTGCTACGTCGACTCCGTCCGCGGCGTCGAGCTGATGGACGCGGCTCTGCGCGACGCCGACGCCGCCCGCCCCCTGGACGTCGTCGTCGAGCTCGCCGCCGGCGAGGGCGCCCGCACCGGCGTCCGTACGGAGGCGGAGTGCGCGGCGGTCGCCGATGCCGTGGCCGGCACTCAGACGCTCCGGCTCGTGGGGGTCGCCGGCTACGAGGGCGAGGTCCCCCAGGCCACCCCGGAGCGGGTGCACGCCTGGCTGCGCCGGCTGGTCGCCCTCGCCGTCGACTTCGACAAGGCCGGGCGGTTCACGGAGACGGACCAGATCGTCATCAGCGCGGGCGGCAGCGCCTGGTTCGACGCGGTCGCCGACGTCTTCGCCGAGATCCCCGAACTCTCGCTCCCCGTACTGAAGTTGCTGCGCTCCGGCGCCTACGTCTCGCACGACGACGGCCACTACCGCAAGATCACCCCCTTCAACCGGGTCCCGGAGGAGGGCGCCCTGGAGCCCGCCTTCCGCCTGTGGACCCAGGTCGTCTCCCGCCCCTCCCCCGAACAGGCCTTCACGAACGCGGGCAAGCGCGACGCGGCCTACGACCTCGACCTCCCCTTCGCCCAGGTGGTCCGCAGGGACGGCACCGAGCGCCCCGCCACCGGCATCGAGGTGACCGGACTGTCCGACCAGCACGCCTGGCTGCGGACGGGCCCCGAGGCCGAGCTGGAGGTCGGCGACTGGGTGGGCCTGGGCCTGTCCCACCCGTGCACATCCTTCGACAAGTGGCAGCTGATCCCGGTCGCGGAGGCGGACGGCACGGTCGTCGACTACATCCGTACGTACTTCTAGAAGAGGGAGGCCCGGCGTGGAAGAGCTCGTCATCCGGGACGCGGACGTCGTGGACGGCTCCGGCGGTCCGTCGTACCGCGCGGATGTGGTCGTGGACGGCGGCCGGATCGTCTCGATCGTCCGGGAAGCCGCGGCAGCGGGCTGCCAACGTCCCAAGGCACGGAGGGAGTTGGATGCCGAAGGGCTCGTCCTCTCCCCCGGCTTCATCGACATGCACGCCCACAGCGACCTGGCCCTCCTGCGCGACCCGGACCACAGCGCGAAGGCCGCGCAGGGGGTCACGCTCGAAGTCCTGGGCCAGGACGGGCTGTCGTACGCCCCGGTCGACGACCGCACGCTCGCGGAGGTCCGCCGGGCCATCACCGGCTGGAACGGCCACGGCGACGACATCGACTTCGACTGGCGGTCGGTGGGCGAGTACCTCGACCGCCTCGACCGGGGTATCGCCGTCAACGCGGCCTACCTCATCCCCCAGGGCACCGTCCGCATGCTGGCCGTCGGCTGGGAGGACCGGGAGGCCACGCCCCAGGAGCTCGACCGTATGCGGCAGTTGGTCGCCGAGGGGATGGAGCAGGGCGCGCTCGGCATGTCGTCGGGCCTCACCTACACGCCGGGCATGTACGCCAAGGACGCCGAACTCACGGAACTGTGCAGGGTGGTGGCGTCGTACGGCGGCTACTACTGCCCGCATCACCGCTCGTACGGGGCGGGCGCGTTGCAGGCGTACGAGGAGATGGTGGCCCTGACCCGCGAGGCGGGCTGCCCGCTCCATCTGGCCCACGCCACCATGAACTTCGGCGTGAACGAGGGCCGGGCGCCCGAACTGCTGGCCCTGCTGGACGAGGCGCTGGCGCAAGGTGCCGACATCAGCCTCGACACCTACCCCTACACCCCGGGCTGCACAACTCTCGTGGCCATGCTGCCCAGTTGGGCGAGCGAGGGCGGCCCGGAGGAGATCCTCAAGCGGCTGGCCGACGACGAGACGGCCGAGCGGATCCGGCACCACATGGAGGTCATCGGCGCGGACGGCTGCCACGGCGTACCCATCGAGTGGGACACGATCGAGATCTCCGGCACGGCGGACCCGTCGCTGGCGGACTTCGTGGGCCGTACGGTGGCGGAGTCGGCCGGTCTGCGCGGCGAAGCCCCTTGGACCACCGCCCGTCGCCTCCTCCTCGACGACCGGCTCGGCTCGACGATCCTCCAGCACGTCGGCCACGAGGAGAACGTGCAGGCGATCATGCAGCACGCGGTCCACACCGGAGGCTCGGACGGCGTCCTGCAGGGCGCCAAGCCGCATCCGCGGGCGTACGGCACGTTCCCGCAGTATCTCGGCCGGTACGTACGGGAGTTGGGTGTCCTGCCCCTGGAGGAGTGCGTCGCCCACCTGACCGGCCGCCCGGCGTCCCGCCTGCGCCTGCCGGACCGGGGCCTGGTCCGCGAGGGCTACCGGGCCGACCTGGTCCTGTTCGACCCGGAGACGGTGGCGGCGGGCGCCACCTTTGAGGAGCCGCGCAGACTGCCGTACGGCATCCCACACGTCCTCATCGACGGCCAGTTCGTGATCGAGGATGGCCGTCGCACGGGCGCGCTGGCAGGCAGGGCGGTCCGTCGCAGTCCCATGTGACGGAACGCCCCCTTTACCGCCGAAGAAGACTTACGGCTTCGGCAGGGTGCATCCGCTGGCGCTCAGGTCGAGCTGGTTGCCGGTCGTGAAGCAGGCCGGGATCTGGTAGGTCTCCTGGGCGTAGTTGATGCCCTCGCGGACGGTGACGTTGCCGCTCTCGTCGACCTCGCACGGGTTGTTCTCCGTGCAGCTCTCGCCGTCCTCGTTGCCGGTGTTGTTGACGGCGACGACGTTGCCGGTGGACTGGTCGATGACCGGCGAGCCGGAGGTGCCGCCGATGGTCTGGCAGGCGGAGGTGTAACGGACCGAGTCCTTCCAGGTCCAGTCACCCTCCTTCAGGCGGTACGCGAACCCGTCGATGCTGCAGCTGTAGAGCGTCTTCCAGTAGCCGGAGGCCACGGTGATGGCGGTACCGGCGGTCGGGTGCGTGTTCTGCACCGTCAGCGGGGAGATGCCGTACGAGCTCTTGATCGTCGCGTACGTGGTGGTGAGCTGGTAGATCGAGACGTCCGTGTCGGTCATCGTGCCGTAGGCCAGCTTGCTGGCGCGCAGGGTCGCGACCCGGGTGCCGGCGGAGTTGAGCAGGCCGAAGGTGCGGCTGGACGCCTGGTTGACGAGCACCTCGCCCGGCTCCGGGAAGCCGGTCGACAGGCAGTGGCCGTTGGACATCACCAGCGCCGGGTCGGTGTCCAGGGAGTTGGGGAAGCGGATCACCGAGCCGGAACAGTTGCTGAGCGCGACGGTCCCGGCGAGGGTGACGGCCTTGAGCGTGGGCGCGGCCGCCTTGGTGTCCGCCTTGGCCGCGGGCGCGGCGCTCACCGGCGCCGCGACCGCGGGTGCCGCACCGGCCCCGGCGATGGCCAGGGCGATGAACGCGGCGACGAGAGGCTTTCTCATGTGGGGGGTCCCCTCTATGCACGAAGGTGACCGGAGATCTTCCGGCCACCCGCTGTTTTGTCATGCACATTGTTGACTGAGGGGAGCGTGAGAGCAAGGAGTTCTTTCAGGACCGGGCCCGGCGGATGTCCGCGACCGCCCCGTCGATGTGCCGGAAGAGCCCGGTGGGGCCGACGGCGATGCCCGCGCCCAGCTCGCGGCACCGCTGTTCGCGGGCGGGGGTGATACGGCCGGTGAAGAACACGGCGGGCCCTTCGAAGTCCCTCCGCTCCCGCCAGCGCGCCAGGGCGGTCAGCCCGGCGTCCCGGTCGTGGCCCCGGGCGATGTCGGAGATCAGCAGATCGATGGCGTGGGTGCCGAGGATCCGTTCGGCGGTGTACGCGTCCTCGGCGAGCAGGACGTCGGCACCTTGCTGCTCCAAGCGGTGGACGTAGGAGGTGTTGCCCGCCGGCACGTCGTCGACCCAGAGCACACGGATGCCGTCGTACTCCTCGTCTCCCTGGGCCGTCTGCACCTGGACCTGCGGCTCCTCGTCCGCGCGGATCGCGGTGACCGGCACCGCCCCGCCCTCCTGCAACTGCTTCACCAGCTCGTCCGTCTCCGGAAGGCGCATCCACTCGTCGACGAGGTGCACGAAGTTCTGGTCGCGCGCCAGCACCGGGAACTCGGTGGGCAGATCCTCCTCCAGCCGGGCGAGGACGGCCTCCCAGCCCTCCCGGTCCTCCGGATGCGGCTCCGCGAGGCCGTGTCCGGTCACGGACTCCACCGTGACCTGCCACGCCTCCGGGTCCACGTGCGCCCACTGACTCAGCACCCGCCGGGCCACCCGGTACTCGAGGAACTCGCGGGCGGCATGCTCGTAGGTGCCGTCGCCGATCACGAGGAGCCGGTAGAAGTCCGGGTACAGGTGCTGCAGCAGCAGCGTCCTGATCACCGACTCCGGCTTGAACTGCGCCCACACGGGGTTGAGGGAGCACTCCAGCCCGAACCCGTTGATGAGCCGCTTGATGCGTCGGGGATTGCGAGCGGAACGGTCCGCGATCAGCTTCACCAGGTCGTCGTCGAGCAGCTCGCGCAGTCCGGACCGCTCGGCGCAGCTCCGGACGTACCCCTCGATGCCGTCACCGCCCGGCACCGGCAGCCGGTAACTCGTCTGGAAGACCTTCTCCATGAACGCCGACCCGGCGGGCCCGAGATCCCGGAGCAGCCCGGACGACCCGAGCGCCGACCGGTCACAGCCGATCACGAACGCGAGCCCCGGCACGTCCAGGTAGACCTTCACCGCCTCGCACACCGCGAGGACCGTCTCCTCCGAGCAGCGGTCGAGGTCGTCGACGAAGACGACGAGGAGCCGGCGCGGCTCGTGCGGCGCCGCCTCCGCCCACTCGGTGGCGAGGGCGTGCAGCGCGCCCCGCATGGCGTTGCGGGCCGTGGCGTCGACGGAGAGGGCCTGCCAGAAGCGGTCGACGAGGCCGGCCACGCCGAACGGCGCGAGGGCCACCGTCAGCGTCGCGCGCAGCGCCGTGATCAGCGTGCGCCGCTCGGACAGCCGGTTCAGGGCCCGCTGCAGGACCCGCCGGTCGAACCGCATCAGGACGGACTTGATCAGCCCCTCCAGCGCGTCGGCCCCGGTGGAGGTCCAGGCGTTGTACCAGACGGTCTCGACGTCCTGGTATCCCTGCCGCAGCTCCGCGTCGACCAGCCGCATCAGGCTGCTCTTGCCCATCCCCCACCCGGCGTCGACGGCGAGCGTGAAGGGGGTCTGTCTCCGGGAGTCGTGCAGGAGTTTGGCCAGCTCACGGGCGGCCCGGCCGGTGCCGAGCAGGTCGGCCTCCGGTCCCGTGACCGGCTCGTCGTTCAGCAGCGAGAACTCCATGACGTCCTGCCTCCCCCGAGGTCCAGGACGTCAACCTATCGAGTACGACGGTTACTTGGGCCCTTTTGTGCCGCCCTGCCCGCGCCCGGGCTTGCCGTCGGAGTTGCCGGGAGCCGTCGTGCTCGCGGTGGCCGTGGGAGTGGTGGAGGTCGGGTCGGCGGTGGGTGACCCGGTCGTGGGCTTTCCGGTCCCGTCCGCGGACGCGGAGGGGCTCGCCGAGTCGCTCGGGGACTTCGGCGCGGACGGCACGGCGGCGTCGGACGAGCGGGCGGTGGACGTTCCGTCGGAGGGCCGGGTGGACGCGGAGTCCCCGGCCGCCGGGCTCGTACGCTCCCGCTTGCCCTCCGCGTCACCCGACGACGACCCGGAGAAGGCGAATCCGGCGATCAGCGCGGCCGCGGACGCGGCCCCCGCGGCACCGGCCACCACCGCCATCCTCCGCGACCGCCAGGCACTCGGCCTGCGCCGGCCACCCGGCCTCCGGTGGGCGCTCCGGCCGGAAGCGGCGCTCTCGCCGCCGGCCACCGGTGGCAGCTCGGCCGTCTCGTCGTACGCGTTCTGCCAGCCGTGCGCGATCGCCGGGTCGGTGTACTCCTCGTAGGCCGGTGTCGACCCTGCTCGTGGGTGGTACACGTTCGGCACCCCTTGGGGCTCGTCGCCCGCGGGTATGCCGTCGGCGCCGGTCGCGTCGTTCGCGCCGTACGCCCCGTTTCCGTCCTGAGGTGGCCTCGACATAGGGGCGCATTGTAGGGACGGGAGGGGCCGGCGGGACAGCTACCGGCGATAACCACCCAAAGCGCCGTGTCTCACGTGGCGGATAACACGGCCCGCGAGGCGTTACCGGGCCGTAAGCTCCCAGACATGCAGGTGATCCAGTCGACCAAGCTCGCCAACGTCTGTTACGAGATCCGGGGCCCGGTTCTCGAGGAGGCGATGCGCCTGGAAGCGGCCGGCCACCGCATCCTGAAGCTCAACACGGGCAATCCGGCGGCGTTCGGCTTCGAGTGCCCGCCCGAGATCCTGGAGGACATCCTCCGGAACGTGTCGACGGCGCACGGGTACGGCGACGCGAAGGGGCTACTGGCCGCGCGTCGGGCGGTCGTCATGCACAACCAGACCCTCGGCATCGAGACGGACGTCGAGCACGTCTTCATCGGCAACGGCGTCTCCGAGCTGATCGTGATGGCGATGCAGGGGCTGCTGGACGACGGGGACGAGGTCCTCGTACCGGCGCCCGACTACCCGCTGTGGACCGCCGCCGTCTCGCTCTCCGGCGGCACCGCCGTGCACTACCGGTGCGACGAGCAGGCCGACTGGATGCCCGACCTCGCGGACGTCGAGCGGAAGGTCACCGACCGCACCAAGGCGATCGTCATCATCAACCCCAACAACCCGACGGGGGCCGTGTACGACGAGGCGATGATCCGGGGCCTGACGGACATCGCGCGCCGCCACAACCTGCTGGTCTGCTCCGACGAGATCTACGACAAGATCCTCTACGACGACGCCACGCACACCCCGACCGCGTCCGTCGCCCCCGACCTGCTGACGCTCACCTTCAACGGCATGTCGAAGGCGTACCGGGTGGCCGGCTACCGGGTCGGGTGGATGTCGATCTCCGGGCCGCGCGCGCACGCCGACTCCTACATCGAGGGCCTGACGATCCTGGCGAACATGCGCCTGTGCGCGAACATGCCGGGTCAGCACGGAGTCGTCGCCGCGCTCAGCGGGCGGCAGACGATCAACGACCTGGTGCTGCCGGGCGGGCGGCTGAAGGAGCAGCGGGACGTCGCTTACGAGCTGCTCACCCAGATCCCCGGTGTGAGCTGCGTCAAGCCCAAGGGCGCGCTGTATCTCTTCCCGCGGCTCGACCCCAAGGTCTTCAAGATCAAGGACGACCGGCGGATGGTCCTGGACCTGCTGCGGCAGGAGAAGATCATGGTCGTCCAGGGCACCGGCTTCAACTGGCCCGAGTCGGACCACTTCCGGGTCGTGACCCTGCCGACGGCCGGGGACCTGCGGGACGCGGTGGGACGGATCGCGAACTTCCTGGACGGCTACAGCCAGCCGTAGTCGAATCCGTCGCATCCATTGAACGACTCAACTTTAGACAGAATCTAAGCTAGGATGGTTTCCTGAGAACACAGGAGGCCATCTCATGTACGAGCCGATCCGCACCAAGTCGGTCCACAGCACGATGGCCGGCACCACCTCCGACTTCCCCCACCGTTCCCGTGAGGAAGAGCTGGACATCCAGCTCGCGGGGCATCTCGCGGCGCTGCTCGCGGTCACGGACGAGTTGCGTGCGGCTTCGCCGTCCGACGACCTGGACACGGCGGCAGGCAGGCTCGCCGAGCAGGTGACCCGGCTGCGGGGAGGCGGCACGCCGGCCCGCGCGACCGTCGCCGCTTCCGACCCGAAGCTCGTGACCCTGCACGAGCGGGCGCACGCCCTCGCGGGCCGCGCCCTGCTCGTCGCGGCGTCCCGCGCGGACACGGCGGCCGCGATTCTCGCCGCCGAGCAGATGGACGTACACGCGGCGGCTCTGGAGCCCCGCGCACTCGCGTCCCACTGAGCCTCCGCGACTCCCCCTGACGGCCCCGGTCCGCGTGCACCCGCAGCGACGCGCGGACCGGGTGCCATGGCACTGCGTTGGCTTGGGGTGGGGTGCCTAGTCGCCGTAGGGGTTCGTGTCCGTCTTGCGGGTGCGGGTTCGTTGTGGCTTGTCGCGCCGTTCCCCGCGCCCCTGGCGGCGTTGCAGGGCCGGGGCCGGTATGTCACCCCCTGTTCATCCTTCCCATCGGGGAATGTTGGGTTCCGCGAGCACTCTGCCCCTGTGAGACGAATCGTAGGAATCGTCCTCGCGGTCCTGCTGATCGGCGGAGTGGTGGCAGCCGTCGTAGCGGGCCGGGAAGCGGACGACAAGGGCACGGCAACGAAGACCGTGCACGCAGTGATCGGATCGGAGAAGGCGGAGTTCTTCGCCGATCCCGACGTGGTGAAGGCCCTCGCCGCCAAGGGCTACACCGTGAAGGCCGAGACCTCGGGGTCCTGGGCCATGGAAGGCCTGGACCTCAAGGGGTACGACTTCGCCTTCCCCTCCAGCCAGGCGCCGGCCGTCGAGCTGGCGGCCCGTTACAAGGTGCACGGGACCCTTCCCCGGCCCTTCTACTCGCCGCTCGTCGCCGTGGCCCACCGCGGTGCCGCCCAGGTGCTCGCCGCGAACGGACTGGCCACGCTGGACACCGAGCACCGCGGCACCCTGAAGATGGCCGCCTACCTCGACGCCGCGGAGAAGGATCGCACCTGGCAGCAGCTCAAGGGGGCGGAGAAGTACGGCGAGTTGAGCGGCACGCTCTTCATCTCCAGCACCGACCCGGAGTCCTCCAACTCCGGCGCCCTCTACCTCGCCGCCGCCTCCTACGTGGCGAACGGTGGCCGGGTGGTCGCGAGCGAGGCCGACCTCGACCGGACCGAGCCCCTGCTGAAGAAGCTCGTCACGGTCCAGGGGGCTCAGCAGTCCAGCTCGGACGCGGTCTTCCGGGACTTCGTCAGCGGCGCCGGCAACCCGCTGGTCCTGGTCTACGAGTCGCAGGTCGCCTCGCTGCTGGCGGACGGACAGAAGCCCGACGACCTGGTCGTGCTCTACCCGGACACCACGGTCAACAGCGACCACACCGTCGTACCGCTCACCGAAGACGGCAAGGTCCTCGCCGAACTCCTCTCCACGGACCCGGAGTTGCGGAAGGCCGCCATGCGGCACGGTTTCCGGCCGCAGGGCGCCGCCACCGAGTTCGCCTCGGACACCACCTATCTCAAGCAGGAACTGACCGGTGTCCGGCAGGCGCCCGTGCCCACCTCCGCGGTGCTGCACGAGATGGCACGCCGGGCCCGCGGATGACGGGGGAAGCACTGATGAACAACGACGACACCTTCACGCTCACTCCACCCGAGGCCGTCACGCCCGTGCCCAAGGAGAAGGCCGGCGGGCTCGTCCCCGTCGACGACTCCGTCCGCACGGACATGACCAAGAAGGCCTCCGCCTACATCGAGGGACTCGCCGCCCTCGACGCCCGCTCCCCCGAGTTCGCCGGCAAGGTCGGGGAGATCACCTCACTCGGCGCCGGCGACATGCGCAGCGCCGCCGCGCAGTCCAACCGGATGCTGGAGCGGACCGTGCGCAGTCTGCCGGCGCAGGGCGGGGACGCTCAGTCGCAGGTCGCGGGCTCACTGGTCGAACTCCGGCGGGTGGTCGAGGACCTGGATCCGCGTGACCTGCCGGCCTCCAAGGGGCGCAAGCTCCTCTCCCGGCTCCCCGGTGGCAACAAGCTGCGCGACCATGTCGCCAAGTACGCCTCCGCACAGGGGACCCTCAACAAGATCGTGGGCTCCCTGCGGGGCGGGCAGGACGAACTGCGGCGCGACAACGCCGCGTTGCAGACCGAGCGGGTCCGCCTCTGGGAGACCATGGGCAAGCTCCAGGAGTACGTCGTACTGACGGAGGCTCTGGACGCGGCCGTCGAACAGCACGTCACCGGCGTCGAGTCGACGGACCCGCAACAGGCCGACTCGCTCCGCGCCGACGTCCTCTTCCCCGTCCGGCAGAAGCACCAGGACCTGCTCACCCAGCTCGCGGTGTGCGCGCAGGGCTACCTCGCCATGGACGTCGTACGGCGCAACAACGACGAGCTGATCAAGGGCGTCGACCGCGCGGCCACGACCACGGTCTCGGCCCTGCGGATCTCCGTGATGCTGGCCTCCGCGCTCGACAACCAGAAGAAGGTCATCGAGCAGGTCAACGCGCTGCGCGGGACGACCGAGGACCTCATCCGGGGCAACGCCGAGATGCTCGCCACGCAGAGCGGGGAGATCCAGCGCATCGCCGCCGACCCGGCGGTCGGCGCCGAGACCCTGCGCTCCGCCTTCCAGCAGATCTACCGCACCCTCGACACGATCGACACCTACAAGGTCCAGGCGACCGAGGCGATGGCGGCGACCGTGGAGTCGCTGACCTCCGAACTCCAGCACGCCACCGCGTACTTGGAGCGCAGCCGGTCTCGGGGCGCGCTGGAAGGGGGCCTCGGATGAGAGGCGCCCTCGCCGCCTGCCTGGCGGCTCTCTGCCTGCTCACCGCCTGCACGGCAGAGGGGGACCGGACGGACTTCCCGACGCCCGGCGTCCCCGGATCCGCCGAGCCGGGCACCCTGCGCGTCCTCGCCTCCAGTGAGCTGAGCGACATGACCCCGGTCCTCGACCAGGTCGAGAAGGACACCGGAATCAAGGTCCGGCCCACCTACATGGGCACCCTGGACGCCGTTGAGATGCTGGCGGAGGGGAAGGCCGACGACCAGTACGACGCTCTCTGGCTGTCCTCCAACGACTATCTGCGGCTGCGTCCCGACGCGGCGGAGAAGGTCGTGTCGGAGACGCCCGTCATGTCGAGCCCGGTGGCCATCGGGGTCAAGGCCGGCACCGTGGCAGAGCTCGGCTGGAAGCCGAACGACGTCACCTGGTCCCAGGTCGAGAAGGCCGTCCAGGACGGGAAGCTGACGTACGGCATGACCGACCCGGCGCGCTCCAACTCCGGCTTCTCCACGCTCGTTTCGGTCGCCTCCGCCCTCTCCGGCGCCCAGTCGGCGCTCACGGACGCGGACGTCACGAAGGCGACGCCCCGGCTGAAGGAGTTCTTCAAGGGGCAGAAGCTGACCTCGGGTTCCTCGGGCTGGCTGGCGGCGGCGTACGAGCGGCGCGGCAACGTCGACGCCCTGCTCAACTACGAGTCCGTCCTCAAGGGCATCCCGGGCCTCACCGTGATCCGCCCCAAGGACGGCGTCGTCACCGCCGACTATCCGCTCTCCTCGCTCAAGGCCACGTCCACCGCGACCCGCGAGGACGTCCGCCGCCTGACCGAGGCCCTGCGCACGCCGGAGATCCAGCGCGCGATCACCGAGCGCACGCACCGCCGCCCGGTCGTCGCCTCCGTCCGGCCCGCGAGCGGTCTCGACACGACCCGGCGACGCGAACTCCCCTTCCCCGGCACCCGTTCCGTGGCCGACGGCCTGCTCGACTCCTACGAGAACGAGCTGCGCCGCCCGTCCAGGACCGTGTACGTCCTCGACACCTCGGGCTCGATGGACGGCGACCGGCTGCAACGGCTCAAGACGGCCCTCACCGACCTGACGGGCGACTTCCGCGACCGCGAGGAGGTCACGCTGATGCCGTTCGGGTCGGAGGTCAAGAGCGTACGGACGCACGTCGTGAACCCCGCCGACCCGGAGACCGGACTCGACGCGATCCGAACGGACACCAACTCGCTCAGCGCCGAGGGCGACACCGCGATCTACACGGCGGTGGAGCAGGCATACGGGCATCTGGCCGTCGACCAGGGGACGTTCTCATCGATCGTGCTGATGACGGACGGCGAGAACACCACGGGCTACGACGCGGAGCACTTCGAGCTCTTCTACACGGGGCTCAAGAGCTCGTTCAAGGACATCCCCGTCTTCCCCATCCTCTTCGGCGACTCCGACCGCTCCGAGCTGGAGCACATCGCCGACCTGACCGGCGGCCGCCTCTTCGACGCCCAACAGGGCTCGCTGGACGGCGCCTTCGAGGAGATCCGTGGCTATCAGTAAGTACCTGGAGTCCCGGAAGAACATCGCCGGGAGTGTGTGCGGCCTCGTCGGCGTGGTGCTCACCTTCACGGGAACGGCCGGCCCGTACTGGCCGGTCGTCGTCGCAGGCCTCTACGGCGCGGGCGCACTGATCGCCCCGCCGGAGCGGCCGCCGCTGCCGGAGTTCCCGGACCCGTCGGCCCAGCTGGAGGAGGTGCGGGAGGACTTCGGGAAGCTGTGCGGCTATCTGACGGAGGTCGAGCTCTCGGTCACCGCGGCCGCCCGGCTGCGTGAACTCACCGAACTGCTGACCGCGTTGCTGGACCGAGGCTGGAGCGCGGAGTTGCTCGCACACGACCCGGAGGGCGTGCACACACTCTCCCGGATCGTGCGCCGAGACCTCCCCGAGGCGGTCGACAGCTTCGCCCGAACCCGCTGGTGGACAAGGATGACCCCGGGCACGGAATCCCCGGAACTCCACCTGGAACACCAACTGGGCTTGCTGAAGCAGGAGGCCCAGCGACTGGCAGCGGGCCTGAGGGAGACAGAGGCCCGCAAGCAGGAAACCCACACCCGCTACTTGCAGGAACGGTCAGGTCAATAGGGGCGCGGGGCTGTATCGATATGCGGCTCCGCCGCGTGGGCGCGACCAGCCACAACGCACCCGCACCCGCACCCGCACCCGCACCCGCACCCGAAAACGGCGAAGGCCCATCGTTGCCACCCCCCGTCGGGGCGGACGGAGAAGCAACGACAGGCCCAGAGCCACACACCCCATTGTGCGCGGCTTCGCCGTACCTCACCGCGGCCGGCCGTGACGATATTGCTGGTCAGGGCACGATCGGAGCCGACCGCGGCGTATAGGGGGACCTCAGCCCAGCCGCTGCACCAGCGCCCGGTACTCGTCCCACAGCTCCGTCGGCGTGTGATCGCCGAAGGTGTTGAGGTGCTCAGGAACCAGCGCGGCCTCCTCGCGCCAGACCTCCTTGTCGACGGTCAGCAGGAACTGCAGGTCGGCGTCAGCCAGGTCGAGCCCGTCGGTGTCGAGCGCCGCAGGCGTCGGCAGGATGCCGATCGGCGTCTCCACACCCTCCGCCTTGCCGTCCAGCCGCTCCACGATCCACTTCAGGACACGGCTGTTCTCGCCGAAGCCGGGCCAGACGAACTTGCCCTCGTCGTTCTTGCGGAACCAGTTGACGTAGTAGATCTTCGGGAGCTTCGCCTGGTCCTTGTCCTTGGCGACGTCGACCCAGTGGCCCATGTAGTCGCCCATGTTGTAGCCGCAGAACGGCAGCATGGCGAAGGGGTCGCGGCGCAGCTCGCCGACCTTGCCCTCGGCGGCGGCGGTCTTCTCGGAGGCCACGTTGGCGCCGAGGAAGACGCCGTGGTTCCAGTCGAAGGACTCCGTCACCAGCGGTACGGCGGTGGCGCGGCGGCCGCCGAAGAGGATCGCCGAGATCGGCACGCCCTTGGGGTTCTCCCACTCGGGCGCGATGATCGGGCACTGCGAGGCGGGCGTGGTGAAACGGGCGTTGGGGTGCGCGGCCGGGACACCTGACTCCGGGGTCCAGTCGTTGCCCTTCCAGTCCGTCAGGTGGGCGGGCGTCTCCTCCGTCATGCCCTCCCACCAGATGTCGTTGTCGTCCGTCAACGCCACGTTCGTGAAGACCGAGTTGCCCCAGAGCGTCTTCATCGCGTTGGCGTTGGTGTGCTCACCGGTGCCGGGCGCGACGCCGAAGAAACCGGCCTCGGGGTTGATGGCGTAGAGGCGGCCGTCCTCGCCGAAGCGCATCCAGGCGATGTCGTCGCCGATCGTCTCGACCGTCCAGCCGGAGACCGTGGGCTCCAGCATGGCGAGGTTGGTCTTGCCGCAGGCGCTCGGGAAGGCGGCGGCGACGTATTTGGACTCACCCTGCGGGGGCGTGAGCTTGAGGATGAGCATGTGCTCGGCCAGCCAGCCCTCGTCGCGGGCCATCACCGACGCGATGCGCAGGGCGTAGCACTTCTTGCCGAGCAGGGCGTTGCCGCCGTAGCCGGAGCCGTAGGACCAGATCTCGCGGCCCTCGGGGAAGTGCGAGATGTACTTGGTGGTGTTGCACGGCCACGGGACGTCGGCCTGACCGTCCGCCAAGGGCGCCCCGAGCGTGTGGACGGCCTTCACGAAGAAGCCGTCGGTGCCGAGCTCGTCCAGAACCGGCTGCCCCATGCGGGTCATGGTGCGCATGGACACGGCGACGTACGCGGAGTCGGTGATCTCGACGCCGATCGCGGAGAGGTCCGAGCCGAGGGGGCCCATGCAGAACGGGACGACGTACATCGTCCGGCCCTTCATCGAGCCGCGGAAGACGCCCTTCTCCCCCTGGAAGATCTCCCGCATCTCGGCGGGGGCCTTCCAGTGGTTGGTCGGGCCCGCGTCCTCCTCCTTCTCGGAGCAGATGAAGGTGCGGTCCTCGACGCGCGCGACGTCGGTCGGGTCGGAGGCCGCGTAGTAGGAGTTGGGGCGCTTGATCGGGTCGAGCTTCTTGAAGGTGCCCTTCGAGACGAGCTCCTCGCACAGGCGCTCGTACTCGGCCTCGGATCCGTCACACCAGACCACGCTGTCCGGCTGCGTCAGTTCTGCGATCTCGTTCACCCACGAGACCAGTTCCTTGTGCTGGGTGGGGATGACGGGGGGAGCCGCGATGTCGCGCGCCACGATTGCTCCTAAATGAGGGATTTTTTGTTGGGAGGCCCCGTGGGGGCTGCGACCCGGATGCTTCATCAGTGGTGACCTTGGCGCTCATCCGGTGCCGACCGCACTCATTTGATCATCCGACGGTACCGCCCATCTGTCCAGAGGGCATCACAGGTGAGCGGAGTGAGGATCGCCACGTATCTGCGTGTTTCCGGTCGTGACTTTGCGTGCACCTTGAGTTCAGTTGGACGTCCTTTTACTTCCGGAGGCTCTTCGGGGGCGTCAACTCCCGTGAGATGATGGCCACTCTTGACTGTTCCTCGTGCCCCACTCATTCGTAACCTACGGTTCCGTAGGTACGATGCGGGACATGACTGCGCCCGTCCCCGACGCGCCCACGGACTCGCCGGCCGCCGGCCTCGGCCCCGTCGCGCTCTCCCTGCCGCATCCGGTCAAGCCCAAGCTCCGCGGATGGCTGCACCTCGGGATGTTCCCGGCGGTGCTCATCGCGGGCCTGGTGCTCACCGCCCTCGCCGACTCGACCCGGGGCCGAATCGCCTGCGGGATCTTCGCCCTGACAGCGTGCCTGCTGTTCGGCGTGAGCGCGCTGTACCACCGGGGCAACTGGAGTCCACGCATGGACGGCGTCCTGCGCAGACTGGATCACGCCAACATCTTCCTGATCATCGCGGGCACCTACACACCGCTGACCATGCTGCTCCTGCCGGGCGGCAAGGGGCAGGTGCTGCTGTGGGGCATCTGGGCCGCGGCGGCCGCGGGCATCGCCTTCCGCGTCTTCTGGGTCGGCGCCCCGCGCTGGCTCTACACCCCCTGCTACATCGCGATGGGCTGGGCGGCCGTCTTCTTCCTGCCGGACTTCATGCGCACCGGCGGCATCGCCGTCCTCGTCCTGGTGATCGTCGGCGGCCTCCTCTACAGCGCGGGCGGCGTGATCTACGGCATCAAGAAGCCGAACCCGTCACCGCGCTGGTTCGGCTTCCACGAGGTGTTCCACTCCTTGACGCTGGCGGCGTTCGTCGTCCACTACGTGGGGATCTCGCTGGTGGCTTACCAGCACGGGTAGCACTCGTTCACCGAAGGGCCACGGCTTCCGGGCCGTGGCCCTTTTTGCATGCCGTAAACCTACCGAGAGCGGATACCTATTGACAGTCACTAGATTTTGAGAGCTACTCTCATTTCATGGAAACCATCACTCCGGACCCCCGCCGCTGGTGGGCCCTCGGTGCCCTCGTCGCGAGCATGCTGACCCTCGGCTTCGACATGACGATCCTCAACGTGGCGCTGCCGACGATGGCCGGCGACCTCGGCGCGACCACCGGCCAGCAGCAGTGGATGGCGGACGCGTACATCGTCGTCTTCGCGGCGCTGATGCTCCCCGCCGGACTGCTCGGCGACCGCTTCGGACGACGGCTGATGCTGATCGTCGGGCTCGGCATCTTCCTCGCCGGTTCACTGGTGGGCGCCCTGGCCGGGGACGTGAACTGGGTCATCGCCGCCCGCGCGCTGATGGGGGTCGGTGCCGCGCTGGTCACCCCGCTCGCGCTCTCCGTCCTTCCCACGCTGTTCGCCCGCGACGAGCAGCCCAAGGCCACCGGCATCGTCTCCGCCGCCTCCGCGCTCGGCCTGCCGCTCGGCCCGATCATCGGCGGCTGGCTGCTGAACCACTTCTGGTGGGGCTCGGTCTTCCTGGTCAACGTCCCGATGGCCGCGCTCGGCATCGCCGCCTGCGTCTTCCTGCTCCCCGAGACCAGCGACCCCGCCTCCCCCAAGGTCGACACCGTCTCCACCGCGTTCACCGCGATCGGCCTCGGCGCCCTGGTCTACGCGATCATCGAGGCACCCACCCGCGGCTGGGGCGACCCGCTGGTACTGGCCATGCTCGCGGCAGCCGTCGTACTCATCACCGCTCTGGTCCTGCGCGAACGCCGGGTGGAGCGCCCCATGCTCGACATGACCCTGCTCGCCCACCGCGGCTTCCTCTTCAACACGATCGCCGCGACCCTGGTGATGTTCGTCCTCTCGGGCCTGCTGTTCGTGCTGCCGCCCTACCTCCAGGCCGTCCTCGGCAACGACGCCTTCGGCACCGGGGTACGGCTGCTGCCGATGATGGGCGGCATCCTGGTCGCCTCCCGCACCGCCCCGCAGGCCGTCACCCGCTTCAGCGCCCGGGCCACGGTCAGCGCCGGTCTGGTGGTACTCGCCTTCTCCGCTCTCCTCGCCAGCCGTACGACGGTCGACTCCGGCTACGGCTTCACCGCACTGTGGCTCTCCCTCACCGGTCTCGGCTTCGGTTTCTCGCTCATGCCGGCCATGGCAGGCGCTCTCGGCGCCCTGCCCCGCGACCGCGCCGGCAGCGGCTCCGGGCTGCTGATGACGCTGCGCCAGGTCGGCGGTGCGATCGGCATCGCCCTGCTCGGCAGCCTGCTCGCCGGCACTTTCCGGGACCGGCTGGACGTCACCGGACTGCCGGCGCAGGCCGCCGACACCGCCGGGGAGTCCGTGGTCGCGGCGCACCTCGTCGCCGAGAAGGCGGGCTCGGCCGACCTGCTGGCCTCCGCGAACAGCGCCTACGTCCACGGCATGGGCGTCGTCATGCTGGTCTGCGGCATCGCGGCGCTCGTCTCGGCGCTGCTCGCGGCCGCGTTCCTGCCGGGCACCCCGCGCCCGACCAAGACCTCCACCGCCCCGGACATGGCCGCCGAGGAGGCCGATGCCCGACAATGACCCCATGACACCCGCACGCTCCCTCTCCCTCCCCGACGGCCCCCAGCTGGGACTTCGTGAGCGGAAGAAGATCAAGACCCGGACGGCGATCCGCGACGCGACGTACGCGCTGATCAAGGAACAGGGTTACGACGCCACCACGATCGAGCAGATCGCCGAGCGCGCCGAGGTGTCGCCGTCCACGGTCTTCCGCTACTTCCCCACCAAGGAGGACATCGTCCTCACGGACGAGTACGACCCGATCATCCTGGCGGAGCTGCGCAACCGGCCGGCCGACGAGCCGTGGGTCGAGTCGGTGCAGTACGTGATGAAGAAGGCCATCAGCTTCGGGCTCGAACAGGAACCCGAGATCACCCGGCTCCGCTCGCATCTGCTGGTCCAGGTGCCCGCGGTGCGTGCCCGGATGCGGGAGCACATCTCGGTCACCAGCCGCATGCTCGCCGAGGCCGTCGCCGAGCGCACCGGCTGGGACAAGGACAGTCTGGAAGTCCGGGTCTACACGATCTCCCTCATCAGCGGCTTCGGGGAGATCTCCCAGTACTGGGCCGAGAGCGACTTCCAGGAGGACCTCGTCGACCTCGTCGACCGCACCGTGGCGGTGCTGGCACACGGCCTGCCGACCCGAAAACCCTGAGGGCAGCGGGCGATCGCGTGACATCCTGACCGGGTGAACGGTCCCGAGATCCACGTCGAGTTCGCCCCCGACCTGGCCTTGTTCGTCCGCGCACCGCACCGGACACTCGTCACGGACGGCGTCTCGTCCCTGGGCCACGTCGTCGAGTCGGCGGGCGTCCCGCTCACCGAGGTCGGGGCCCTGTGGGTCGACGGCCGCGAGGTGCCGACGTCGTACGTCCCCGCCGCCGGCGACCGTGTCGAGGTACGGGCGGTCGAACGCCCCCAGCGGGTCCCCGACGCTCCCCTGCGCTTCCTCCTCGACGTCCATCTCGGCACCCTCGCCCGCCGGCTGCGCCTGCTCGGCGTGGACACGGCGTACGAGTCGACGGACATCGGCGACCCGGCGCTCGCCGCCCGCTCGGCGGCGGAGAAACGGGTCATGCTCAGCCGGGACCGGGGCCTGCTGCACCGCAGGGAGCTGTGGGCGGGCGCATTCGTCTACAGCACCCGCCCCGAGGACCAACTCCGGGACGTCCTGGACCGGTTCAGGCCCGAGCTGCACCCTTGGACCCGCTGCACCGCCTGCAACGGCCTGCTCAGGGAGGCCACCAAGGAGGAGGTGGCGGACCGGTTGGAGGGCGGGACACAGCGGTCGTACGACGTCTTCGCGCAATGCCAGGAGTGCGGGCGGGCGTACTGGAAGGGCGCGCACCACGAGCAACTGGTGGCCATCGTGGAGCGCGCCCTGGGTGAGTTCCCCGGCCGGGGCTAACGCTTCCTCAGATCCGCCTTCCCGCAGGCGAATCCGTCCTTGTCGCGGTCCAGGCCGTGCCGGTCGCGGCCGTGCACCTCCATGCGGCCGTAGCCCTTCTCCTTGAGCCACGTGCACCGTTCCGCTCGGGGCATCTTCGGGAACGTCCACGGAACGCACTGGTCGATGGTGCCGTAGGCGTGGTCGCAGCCGTCGTAGCCCTCGGGGATCTCGACGCTCTCGGCGACCGTGCCCGGGTGCATGTGCCCCTCGTGCACGTCCTGGCCCTGCGTCGAGGACTCCGTCGTCAACTCCTCCGCGAAGGCCTGGACGCGCGCGGTGGCGACCTGCCCCTCCGAGCCGATGCGGACCCACCGGGAGACGGACGGCACGCCGTTCGCGTCGACGACCGACAGCATGTACCAGCCGGGCGGGGCGAGGTCGGGGTTGCTGGTGAGGTTGAGGTCGATGGTGTTGCCGTCGACGGTCATCGGAAGGTCGACGTAGCGCTGGTTGGGGTCGGAGGAGTGGGTGACGGCGGCCGGGCGGATCAGAGAGGCCTTCACCACCGGCCGGTCGACGGTGATGCGCTGCGCCGTGCCGTACGTCCAGTCGGTGCCGGCCACCGAAGTGATCTGCGGGCGGGCGCCCTTGAAGAGGTACGGCGGCTTGTAGATCGAGACGCGCTGGTCGAAGGAGCCGTCGCCCGGGTTGTCGCCGATGGTCATCACCCTGCCGTCCGGCAGCAGCGTGGCCGAGGAGTGGTACGTCCGCGGAACCGGGTCGGTCGCGAGGCCGGCCTGGAAGGTGTTGGTCGCCGGGTCGTACATCGAGGCCTCGTAGACGGGGTCCTCGCGGTAGGTGTGCAGGGCGCCGCCGGTCTCCAACACCTTGCCGTCCGGAAGGATGACCGCGGAGAGGTACACCTTGCCCTCGTCGCCGGTCTGCGCGGTGCCGTCCTCGTAGGTGCCCTGCGGCAGATCGGGGGCCGGCCCGTACACCGGCGCGGCGGCCTTCATGTCGATCAGGTCGACGAGCCGGTGCGCGTCGGGCGAGACGGTGTGGTTGCCGCCGCCCATGGTGATCACCTTCTGGTCCTGGGCGGGCGGCAGCAGGACGGACATCGACTGGTCGCGCTCGTCCTTCTTCCTGAGGCCCGGCACATCGGTGATGGTGCCCGCGTCGTAGTCGTAGACCGAAGCGCCGGTGCCGGACAGGCCGTTGCCGAAGACATGGCTGCCCGTGTAGAAGAGGCGGCCGTCCTGGAGGAGGATCATCGACGGGTACAGGCCCCAGAAGGCCCAGGCCTGCTTGGCCTCGCCCAGCGGCAGGAACTTGTTCTGCGCGTACGAGAAGTGCTCGTTGACGACCGTGCCCGAGGAGTCCTCGGCGAGGCCGCCGAGAGCGATGACGTCCCCGTTGCCCATCGCGGTGGCCGACGGGTACCAGTGGCCCGCGAGCGGGTCGTTGGTCCTGACGTACCGGTTGGTGTCCGGGTCGAAGATGTAGCCGGTCTTCAGGCCCTTGTAGCCGACGGAGGCGTCCGGCAACGCGTAGTCCTTGTTGCCGCCGATCACCAGCACGCGTCCGTCCGGGAGTTGGACGTGTCCGGCGCAGAAGAAGTCGTCGGGGGTCGGGATGTCGGTGTAGGTGTTGGCCACCGGATCGAAGAGGGAGGTCTTGAAGGTGCCCGCGTCGAAGGCGTCCTTGTCGTTGCCGGAGCCCGCGATCAGCAGCACCTTGCCGTTGTGCAGCAGCACGGAGTGGATGGCCCGCACCGGGGCCTCGGTGCTCTGCACGGTCCACTCGCCCCTGCACTCCGGTCCGGTGCCGCCCGTCGTGCAGGGGTCCGGGTCGGCGGGCACGGTCGCGTCGGTCATCGCGTAGTCGTCGGTCGTGAGCGCGCCTACCCCGTAGAGGGACGCGCCCCAGGTGATCCGGTCGGTGCCGTCGGGGACCACGGGCGTGCGCACCTCGGTGCGGGCCCAGTCGGCGGACTGCGGCGGGGTGGTGAGGTCGGTCCAGTAGACCCAGCCGGCGGTGGTGTCGTGCCGGAAGAGGGTCACCGCCACATCGGGCGAGGTCGACTTGTACCAGAGCGAGAGGTCGTACTGACGGCCCGGCACGGCGCTCGGCGCGCAGTCGCTCTCCAGCATCATCGTCTTGCGGTCGCCGTCCACGCGCCGGGTGAGCTCGACGCGTACGGCACGGCTGCCGCTGTGGGCGTCGTCGGTGACGGTGAACGTGAAGTCGTTGTCACCCCAGCCCGACTTCTCGAAGCACTGCGGGAACTGGGAGGGTCCGTCGAGAATCTCCAGGCCCGGGTTGTCGACCAGGTTGGTGGCGGCGGAGGCGGGCTGCGCGGCGATCGGTGCGAGGCCGAGTGAGGCCGTGAACAGGGTGAGTACGGTCAGCAGGCGGGTGCGTCGGGGTCTTCTGGTACGTGCGCGTGGTCTTCGGAAGCCGTACGGCCTCATGCGTCCCCCCCGATTTTCAGGATCTCGATCCGGCCGTCGCCCTCCCCGAACGTGGCGACCGGTGTGCCGTGTGCGAGCAGCGCGCCCAGCGTCGGCAGGTTCGTGCGCTCACCCCGCAGGGCGGGCGTGGACACCACGTAGTCGATGTCCCGCCAGCCGTGCGGCAGCGTCTTCGTCACGGCCGGGTCCTGGTCGAGTTTGTAGTGCCAGATGACGCCGGTGCCCGGCCGGTATCCGGCGTCGACGGCGTCCAGCCACAGCACGCCGTCCGTGACGATGCGCACCTTCGAGCGGTCGCCGACGGAGGTGTCGCGCAGCCAGTGGGCGGCGTCGCGGTAGACGCGGTTGTCGTCGGTGGCGGCGATCGTCCGGTCCTGGTCGTACCAGTGCGGTCCGGCGATCGCGACCGCGGTCAGTGCGGCGGCCACGGCCGCGACCGCCCTGACGTGCGGTTTCCCGGGCAGCCGGGCGACCACGGCCTGGGCGGTCCCGGCGAGGCAGATCGCGAGGAACGGCAGTGCCTGGATCACGTACATCTGTGGCAGATAGCCGCCGGGCCGCAGCGCCACCAGGACCAGCATCAGCACGGCGAGGGCGACCGGCCACAGTCGGCGCACCGCGAGCGCGAGCACCGCCGCCGCGCCGCCGCCCACCAGCAGATACGGGTCCCGGGTCAGCCAGTCCGCGAACAACTGGTGTGCGTCGGTGCCCGTTTCGAAGGCCGAGCCGCTGCCCTCGCGCCCGCCGAGCTGGAACTTGAGGCTGCCCAGCAGCGAGACATGCCCGGCGCCGGGCACCAACTCGCCCTTGAGGAGGGCGTAGAGAGGATAGAAGAGGCCGGTCAGGAGGAACCCGGAGCCGAAGCCCGCCAAGGAGAACTTGCGGGTGCTGCGGTGGCTGCCCTGCCAGAGCGCCACCAGCAGGACGGGCAGCAGGACGCCGATGGTCTCCTTGGACAGCATCGCCAGGGCGAAGCAGCCGCCCGCCCCGACGTGGTGCCACAGATGGCGGCGCGGTGAGAGCGCGAACGCGAAGGCGGCCAGCGCCCAGACGAGGGCGAAGTTGTCCAGGTAGATCTGGCGGTGCAGGACCACCGCGAGCGGCGACAGGGCGTAGAGCAGCATCGCCGCCGCGGCGGCGGGGCGGGCCAGTCCGACACGGCGGCCGACGACATAGGTCAGCACACACGCCGCGGCGGCCACGGGCAGCATCGCGATCCGCCCCTGGGTGAGCGTGGGCAGATCGGGCAGGAGCCAGGAGGGCAGCCAGGACACGCCGGCGAGCTGCATCCAGCCGAACGGCGGGTGGTCGTACCAGTAGGTGTAGTGCGCGAGTTCACCGTGTTGAACAGCCCAGGCCTGCGCGAGATAGGTGCCCTCGTCGTCATTGGGAAACGGATAATTTCCGATTCCGCAAGCTCGTACCGCCATGGCGACAAGGAAAACTGGCGCAACCCAGAAATAATCCTGCCGTAACATTCCATGGCGTACGGGAAGATGACCTCCAGGTGAATTTTCTGGTGTCGGCGGAAGAGCGGCCGATATCTCCTCGGTCTTTTCTCCGGCGGAAGCGTCGCGCACCTGCGCAGACGGTATGGCAGTCCCCATGCGGAATCCCCACCCCCACTTCTAGGCATGCAGACGCAGGGGCTCCCCCCTGGAAACCCCCCGGAATCCGGCATGCCGGAGCATCATGACACGACAGCGGCCTCAAATATAAGAAGAACCTGTCATTCCGAATGTGCTGAAGATCGACTCCCATAGGCCGCATTGCCGGGGAAATACGGAACCTGATAACTTCCCCGCGGGGGTCCCGACCGGGCGACCGAGATAAGTCCCGGAAGGCCGAGAAGACACAGCAAAGAAGCTGCTGGATCCGGCCGTGTGCGAGGCAGGTCGGGAAGGCCCGGAAGAAGATCGGGAACGGGCCGAAAGCAAGGTCCACAAGGCCGGTCGGGCCTACTTCGAGGAAGATCCAGGAAGACCAGAAGACCGAGGGGGGAATTCGTGGTCTCCGTCGTCCTATTCATCGATTCCATCATTCTCATGATCGCTGCCGGTGTCACGCTCTGGTGGATGCTCCATGCCTGGCGCACTCCGGAGACACTGGAGGCGACAGCGTTCGCCGAACCCGACGGGCAGCACGGGCTGTCCTTCTCACTCCTCGTGCCGGCCCGGCACGAGGAGGCCGTCCTGCGGCACGCGGTCGAGCAGATGCTGCGCATGGACCATCCGTCGTACGAGATCGTGCTGATCGTCGGCCACGACGACCCCGGCACCGCCGCCATCGCCCACGAACTCGCCGAGGAGCACCCCGACAAGGTGCGGGCGGTCGTCGACACCCACGAGGCGAAGAACAAGCCACGCGCCCTCAACACCGCGCTGCCGCACGCCCGCGGGGACGTCATAGGCGTCTTCGACGCGGAGGACATGGTCCATCCCGAGCTGCTCAGCCATGTCGACTTCGCCTTCCGGCGGGAGAACGCCGACGTCGTACAGGGCGGCGTACAACTGATCAACTACGAGAGCAGCTGGTACAGCCTGCGCAACTGCCTGGAGTACTTCTTCTGGTTCCGCAGCCGACTGCATCTGCACGCCCGCAAGGGCTTCATCCCGCTCGGCGGCAACACCGTCTTCGTCCGCGCCGAACTGCTGCGGCAGACCGGCGGCTGGGACGGCAACTGCCTGGCCGAGGACTGCGACCTGGGCGTCCGCCTCTCCAGCGGCGGCGCGAAAGTCGTGGTCGCCTACCACTCCGCGCTCGTCACCCGCGAGGAGACACCCGACTCGCTCAAGGCCCTCTACAAGCAGCGCACGCGCTGGAACCAGGGCTTCCTGCAGGTCCTCAGGAAGGGCGAGTGGCGCAGGCTGCCCGGCGTGGGCCAGCGCCTGCTCGCGCGCTACACCCTCAGCACCCCGTTCGTGCAGGCCGCCACCGGCATCATGATCCCGCTCGGCCTGGTGCTCGCCTGGGTCGGCGGCGTACCGCTGCCCTTCTCGATGTTCGCCTGGCTGCCGATGGCCCCGATGGCAGCCATGGTGATCTTCGAAGCGGTCGCCCTGCACGACTTCGCCCGCGAGTACGGCTTCCGCATGAGCTTCTGGCAGTACGTCAAGCTCATAGCCGGCGGCCCCGTGTACGCGGTGGTACTGGCGGCGGCCGCCCTGCGTGCCGTGTGGCGCGAGTACACCGGGCGCCGCGACTGGGAGTTGACCTCCCATGTCGGAGCCCATCTCACCGCGCAGACTCCTCTCACCGCGCAGACTCCGCAGCCCCAGGAGGCACGGTGACTACACCGCCCGCCGATGTGTCCATCGTCGTCCCGACCTTCAACGAAGCCGACAACATCCACGAACTCCTCGACCGGATCGCCGCCGCCCTGCCCTCCGGGACACGTGCGGAGGTGGTCTTCGCCGACGACTCCACGGACCACACCTGCGAGGTGATCGAGGAGGCGGCCGCGTACTGCCCGCTCCCGGTGATCCTGCACCACAGACCCGTCCCGGAGGGCGGCCTGGGCGGCGCGGTCGTCGAGGGCATCGCTCGCTCCTCCGCACCGTGGATCGTCGTCATCGACGCCGATCTGCAGCATCCGCCGGAGCTGATCCCCGAACTGATCGCACGGGGCCGGACCAGCGCCGCCGAACTGGTCGTGGCCAGCCGGTATGCGGCGGGCGGCGACCGCAGCGGGCTCGCCGGCGGCTATCGCAAGCTGGTCTCCAGCACCTCGACCCTGGTGACCAAGGGCCTGTTCCCGCGCGCCCTGAGCGGGCTCACCGACCCGATGAGCGGCTTCTTCGCGATCCGCCGCACCGCGGTCGACCGGGCCTCGACGGAGAACGAGGGACTGCAGCCGCTCGGCTACAAGATCCTGCTGGAGCTGGCCGTGCGCTGCCTTCCCAGAGGCATCGCGGAAGTGCCGTACACCTTCGGCGAGCGGCACGCCGGCGAGTCCAAGTCCACGGCGAAGGAAGGCATGCGCTTCCTTCGCCATCTGATCACCCTGCGCACCGCCGACGCCCGGGCCCGCGCCATCGCCTTCGGGCTGATCGGACTCTCCGGCTTCGTACCGAACCTCGTCCTGCTGTGGCTGCTGACCACGACGGGTCCCGCCCTGCACTACGCCCCCGCCGAGATCATCGCCAACCAGGCGGGGCTGCTCTGGAACTTCGCCCTGATCGATTCCCTGGTCTACCGCAACCAACGGCGCCACCACAGACGCTCGGTACGGCTGCTCACCTTCACGGCCGTCGGCAACGCGGACCTGGTGGCCCGTATCCCGCTCTCGGCACTGCTCATCACGGCCGGCGGCATGACGGCCGTACCGGCGACGGCCCTCAGCATGGCCATCGTCTTCACGGCGCGCTTCCTGCTCGTCGACCGCTGGCTCTACCGGCGGGCACTGGAACGGACGAGGACATCGCCGCTCCACGTCGCACCGGAACGGGTGCCGGATCCCCTGCCGGACCCACTCGGCTGAGGCTGGCCGGCCCTGTCAGTCAGGAACCGTCAGGAACTCGAGGAGGAGAGCCTGGCCCGGAGCCCCGCCACGTCCGTCACCGGCGCGTCGCAGACGAACCTGCGGCAGACGTACGCGGTGGGGCTCCCGCCGATCAGCGGGCGGTCGGCGAGCAGCGGCAACTCGTCGCTGCCGGGTGCCCCCACGGCGACGACGGCGCCCGGCGCGGTGCCCAGAAGTGCCGTACGGTGCAAGGCCTTTGTCGCTTCGTCGTCGAGCGACGGCCCTACGATCGCGACCTCCTTGGGCCCGTCGAGGAAGGCCTCGGCGACGGCGAGCCCCCAGCCGATGAAGCGCGGGACGCGCGGACCGAGTGCCTTCACGACACCCAACGCCCGCTCGGCGGCCGTGCGATGGGGCTCCGCTCCGGTGTGGGCCGCATAGCTGAGCAGAGCGCCGGCGGCGGCGGTCCAGCCGGCGGGCGCGGCGTTGTCGGTCGGGTCCTGGGGGCGACGGATGAGGGCCTCGGCGTCGGCGGCGGTGTCGAAGAGCGCACCCGACTCCGGGTCGACGAAGCGGGCGAGGACATGATCGAGAAGGAACCCCGCGAATTCGAGCCACACCCCCTCCCCCGTGACGGAGGCCAGCGCGAGGAAACCCTCGGCGACGTCGGCGTAGTCCTCCAACACACCCGCGTTGGCGCCCACTTGCCCGTCCTTGCTGGTGCGGGCGAGCCGGGCGTGGTCGTCCATATGCAGCCGTACGAGGAGATCGGCGGCGCCGACCGCGGCCTCGACCAGGTCGGGGCGGTCGAAGTAGGCACCGGTCTCGGCGAGCGCGGCGATCGCGAGGCCGTTCCAGGCGGCGACGACCTTGTCGTCACGGCCGGGGGCGGGGCGTTCGGCGCGGGCTCCGAGAAGCCTCTGCTTGACGGAGTCGATCCGCTCGGCGTCGAACACCACGTCCTGCTGCGGGAGTTGGAGGACGGAGGAGCCCTGCTCGAAGGTGCCCTCCTCGGTCACACCGAAGTAGTGGGCGGCGAGTTCGGCGTCGTCCTGCAGCACCTCGTGGAGCTGCTCGGGCGTCCACACGTAATAGGCACCCTCGACGTGCTTGCCGGTCCCGTCGTCGCTGTCGGCGTCGAGTGCGGAGGCGAACCCGCCCTCGTTCGTACGGAGTTCGCGCACCATGAAGTCGGCGGTCTCCAGGGCGACCCGGCGGGCGAGCTCCGAGCCGGTGGAGCGCCAGAGGTGGGCGTAGACGCGGCACAGCAGGGCGTTGTCGTACAGCATCTTCTCGAAGTGCGGCACGACCCACTCGCGGTCGACGGAGTAGCGGGAGAAGCCACCCCCGAGCTGGTCGTAGATCCCGCCGCGCGCCATCCGCTCGCAGGTGTCCTGCGCCATCTGCAGGGCGCCTTCGGACCCGGTGCGCGCGTGGTGCCGTAGGAGGAACTCGATCACCATGGACGGCGGGAACTTGGGCGCCCCGCCGAATCCGCCGCGCTGCGGGTCGTACTCCCGGGTGAGCCCGAGGAGGGCCGCGGCCTGCTGTTCCTCGCCGGGGGCCTGGCTGTCGCCGTACGAGATCTCCCGCCCCGCCAGATCCCGCACGATCTTGCCGGCCACGTCGGCGACCTCGTCCCGTCGGTCGGTCCAGGCGCTGTTCACGCCTTCCAGCACCTGCCGGAAGGAGGGCATGCCCTGCCGGGGCGCGGGCGGGAAGTAGGTCCCGAAGTAGAAGGGCTCGGCGTCGGGCGTCAGGAACACGGTCATGGGCCAGCCGCCCTGACCGGTGGCCGCCTGCACGGCCTCCATGTAGACGGCGTCGACGTCGGGGCGTTCCTCGCGGTCGACCTTGATGTTGACGAAGTGTGCGTTGAGGACGTCGGCGGTCTCCTGGTCCTCGAAGGACTCGTGGGCCATGACGTGGCACCAGTGGCAGCTGCTGTATCCGACGCTGAGCAGCACGGGCACGCCACGCTTGCGCGCCTCATCGAAGGCCTCGGCCGACCAGGGCCACCAGTCGACGGGGTTGTCGGCGTGCTGAAGGAGGTAGGGGGACGTCTCGTGGGCCAGTCGGTTCGGCATGGGGTCCATCCTGCCGCAGTACCCGGCGCGTCAGGCGTCAGGCGTCTCCCGGACGGTGACGTCGAGTTTTCCGGGGCCCCTGCCCGGTCCTCCGGCGAGGAGAAGGCGATCGAAGACCGCACGCCCCCTCGCACCAATGCGCCGTCCGCAGCACACTTGACCAAGAAAGCCGTTGCCGCCGGAGGGGGACGTGACATGCGGGACAGCCATCGGGCGGATGCCGAACGGTTGTTGGCCCGGGCCGTGGAGGAGGAAGTGCGGCGGTCGGGCGGGCGTATCGACGGGCAGGTGCTGATGACGCGGGCGCGTGGGGCGCTGGACGCCATGGCGCAGACGGCCGCGGAGGAGTACGAGGCGTACACGCGCGCGCTGGACGAGGCGGCGGCCGGGCGGCTCACGTTCGGGCAGCGGTATGCGCGGGAGGGCGGCGGGACTCCGCTGCTGGTGGCGGGGGTCGCCGCGGTCGCGGCCGCCGTGGCCGACCTGGCGCTCGGGACCAGTACGGGTACGGCGCTGGGTGCGGGCGTGACGGTGGGCGTGGTCGGTGCGGCGGCGACCGTCGTGAAGGTGGCCGGCTCCCATCTGCCCGCGGCGCATCACGCGGCGGGTGCGATCAGCCAGCCGGGCGGGCCCGAGCAGTTGCGGCTGCAGTGGCTGACGGCGCTGGAGGTGCGGGGCATCCGGCCGTTCCTCGACCAGCAGCGGGTGCTGAGCGCGTCCACCGGTCCGAAGAAGTCGGGGCCGCAGTTGCGCGGCACGGACAAGAGCGCGGCGGCCCGTGGACGGAACGTGCTGGAGCAGTCGTTCGGTCAACTCCCGCAGCCAGTGGGCGAGTTCGCTGGCCGGCGGACGGAGATGGCGCGGATCCGGCAGTGGGTGCACGCGGCCCGCGCGAGCACCGAGACCCGGCCGACGGTGGTCGTGCTGCACGGGGCGCCCGGCAGCGGCCGCAGCGCACTCGCGGTGCGGGCCGCGCACGACCTGAAGGACCAGTTCCGGGGCGCGTGCATCGTCGATCTGCGCGGCGACAGCCCGGAGGAGCCGCCGCTGTCCACCCGCGACGCCCTGCTGCACCTGCTGAACCGGCTCGGCGCGCCGCGCGAGCAGCTGCTGTTCCGTGAGCGTTCCTCCCCGGACCAGCAGGTCAAGCGGCTGAGCGAGCTGTACCACCAGCATCTGACCGGTCTGCCGGTGACGATCGTCCTGGACGACGCCTCGGACCCCGAGCAGGTCCGCACGCTCGTCCCCGAGCGCTCCGACAGCCTGGTCCTGGTCACCGCCCGCGGCGACCTCGACCTGCCGGCCGACCTGTCCGCATGGGTGCACCGGCTCCCGGTCACGACCCTGGACTCGGCGGGCTCCGAGGAGCTGCTGGAGACGGCGGCGCAGGACAAGTCCGGCCCCTACGACGCCGAATCCGCCGACCGGATCAGGGAGTTGTGCGGCGGACTGCCGCTGGCGCTGCGGATCGCGGGCTCGTCGCTGGGCCCGCGCTCACCCCGCCAACTGGCCACGGACCTGGCCGCGTACGGCCCGGTGGAGCCCGTCGAGCGGGCCCTGTGGCTGCGTTACACCGACCAGTCGGACACGGCTCGTCGACTGCTGCGCCGCCTTGCGCTGGCCGGCCGGGCCTCGCTGGGCGCCGCGGCGGCGGCCGCGCTGCTGGCCACGGACGAGACGGAGGCGAAGCGGCATCTGGCGGCCCTGTCCCGGACGGGCCTGATCGACCACGTCCGCGGCAACCGCTACCGCGTCCACGACGCGGTCCGCGCCTTCGCCCAGGCCCGGCTCCTGGACGAGGAGGAGCCGAGCGAGCGCACGGCCGCGCAGGAACGGTTGATCGTGAACTACGCCGATCTCGCGGACTCCGTGCTGCGCCTGGTCGACGGCAACATGTCGACCCGCTCGGACCGCTTCAGCCCGCACGGCTTCACCTCCCTGGACGAGGCGCTGCGCTGGCTGGACGACGAGTCGAGCTTCATCACGGCGGCGCTCCGGCACGCGGAGGGCGTCAACCAGTCCGCCGTACTGAACCTGCTCGGCGCGCTGTGCGACTACTGCCTGCTGCGCGGCGACCTCTACCGCCTGGGCGAGATCAGCGAGCTGGCGCAGGCGGTCGACCAGGGCCTGCTGCTGCGCTCGGTGCAGTGGCGCACCGGCATCGCGGCGCGCCAACTGGGCGAGCTGGACAAGGCGCGCACGACGCTGGCCTCGGTGGTGGACCTCTACATGGAGGCCCATCACGACGCGGGCGCGGCCCGCGCCCTCTGTTCCCTCGGCATCACGCTCCACCACCAGGGCAACCTCACCGAGGCGGCGGCCAAGCTCCAGGAGGCACTGGATCTGCAGGCCCCGCCCCAGCTGGCCACGGACCGCGCCTGGACGATGCACGCCCTGGCGGCCGTCGAACGCGACCGCGGCCGGGTCGCCGAGTCCCTCGACCTGCTCACCCGCTCCCTGGTCCTGCACCGCGCCGGCGAGTCCGTGCACGGCGAGGCCTGGGCCCACTTCCAGCTCGGCCAGCTGACCCTGCGCATGGGCGACGTACCGCGCGCGGAGACGGAACTGCGCACGGCCCTCGATCTCTACGGCCGTACCCGCGACGCCCGCGGCGAGGCCTGGGCGCTGACCCAGCTGGCCCGGGCCCGGCTGGTCGTCGGCGACCCGTCCGCGGCGGTCGACGGCCTGCGCCAGGCGGCCTCCCGCCACCGCGACAACGAGGACGCGCGCGGCGAGGCCTGGACCGTCTACTACCTGGGCCAGGCCCTGGAGGAGACGGGCAACCTGGACCTGGCGGTAAGGGAGTTGGAGCGCTCGCGGACGATGTTCTCGCGGATGCGGGACGTGTACGGTCTGGCCTGCGCCCGCCACCATTCGGCCCGGGTGACCCGCGACCAGCGGGCCGCCCAGACGGGCTCCCTGCGCAACTCGGGCTTCGCCCGCCAGCTCCTGGTCGACGCCCGCGCCGACTTCCAACGCATCGGCGTAGCCCACGGCGAGGCGTGGACCCTGCTGGAACTGGCGGTGGTGGACGCGGGCAACACCCGCACCCAGCAGGCCCTGACCCTGTGCGACGAGGCGGTGGCGTTGTTCACGGCCTACGGCGACCACCGCGGCGAGGACTGGGCCCGCTTCCTGCGCTGCACGCTGCTGCCGTACGCCGCCCCCGGCGGGGTGGAGGTGGGTTCGGCGGTGGCGCAGGAGGAGCTGGCGGAGCTGGGCCGCCGCCGGCATGGGGCGCGAGACGAGAAGCTGGACGACTATGTCGAGGCGTACGCGCTGTTGCTGGAACGAGGCGTGAACCTGGAGGCGGGCTGGCAGGCTTGGCGGTTGGGGATGGTGCCGAACCGGCATGCGCGGGAAGTGATGGGGGTGGCGGTGGCGGCGGGGGCATGAGCGGGGCATGAGGGGAGGGGCTGTCCGTGGACGAGTCGGATCCGACGCTTGAGGCTGCGGCTGCGTTACGGCGGCTGCGTCTCCGGGCGGAGCGCACCGCCACGCGGGTCATCGTGCTGCACGGGCCGGACGGGGACGGGAAGTCCGCTCTGGCATGGGAGTTGACGGACGGGGTCGGGAAGTCCTCTCTGGCACGGGAGTTGGCGGACGAGGTCGGGAGGTCCGCTCTGGCACGGGAGTTGGCGGACGATCTCGGTGACCGGCACGGGATGCCCGTCCACTGGATCGCGTGGGGCGACCGTCCTGTCGACAGGGACCAACTGCTGCTGCGCGTACTTCGGCGGGCCGGGGACTTCCCCGTGCGATCCCTGTGCACGGCGCTGCTGAGCCGGCCCCGAGACCTGACCTCGCTGACCGGGGAGGGCAGCCCACCCTGGGAACGCGGCGGGTCGGTGATCGTGGTCGACGGCCTGCGAGTCGGAGCCCGGGACAATGATCTGCTCCAGCAGTACGCCCGGCTGCTGGCTCCCACGCGCCACATCCTGATCGTCACCACCCGGACGTCCGACGCCGTGACAGGTGATGACCCGGCCATCGTGCGGCATGAGGTGACCTCGGCGAACCCGACGGTCACGACAGGTCGTGCACCGCTGACCCACCAGAACGCCGATCTCCTCGAGGCCCTCGCGGTGTGGCAGGGAGTCGAGTTCTCGCTCGACACAGTGCCGCCCTTCGGCAGCAGCACCCCGGCCCAGATACGCACCTCGCTCGAACGGCTCCACAGGTACGGTCTGCTGCGCCCGCTCCGCCCCGGTTGGTACGAGCTGCACCCTGCGGTGCGGGCGATGTACAGACGATTGCTCGACAACGAGGAACTCAGGGTCAGGGCAGAGAAGTTGGACACCCGCTTCGCCGAGGCTCTGATGGGCGAGCCGGGGGAACTGGGCGACGCTGCCGAGCTCCTGGTCGATCTGGCGCTGCGCCTCGCGAACTCCGCATCGGGGAACTCCGCAGAGTTCACCCAGTGGCTCGCCCACCGCTTGGCGGCCGAAGGCGCCCTGTTCCCGCTGCTGATGCTCAAGACTGGGCTGAGGAGCACGGCCGACGGCACGCTCGGGGTGACACTCGCCAGAGCCGTCCGGCAGGCCGGGCAGCCGGAGGACGCGGCCCGTGCGCTGGAGCGTCTCGACACCCCCGACGCCGTGCGCGAACTGGCAGTGACCCGGCACCACATGGGTCTGCTGAGCGAAGCCGAGGCCACCCTGGACACCCTCCCCGCCGACCGACCGGACGGCTGGGCTCTGCACACGCGCGCGGCGATCCGTATCGACCGAGGCGAACCGCACGACGTCGGCCGGCTGCTGCGGCTCGCGATCGAAACCCACCAGGTACGCGGTGACCTGCGCGGCGAGGCATGGGCCGTCTTCCACTACGGGCGGCTCCGGATGCTGCGGGGCGACCTGGAGGAGGCCCGGAAGCGGCTCGACACCGCGGGGCACATGTTCCGCGACGTCGGGGACCCGGTGGGGACGGCCTGGGCCGACACCGAGCTGTGCCGGGTCGCGCTGCTGCTGCGGGGCCCCCGGCCGGATGTCGTACGAGAACTCGAGGCGATGCCTGCCGCCCACGAGCACCACGGCGACGCACGCGGAGCGGCCTGGGCCAGGCTGCTGCTGGGGGTGGCGTACGCGGATGCGGGGGATGCGGGAGACCCCGAGGCCACGAAGGCGCTGGCGGGGGCGCTGGGCGCCTTCAAGCAACTGCCGGACCGAGTGGGCGCAGGTTGGGCGGCGCTCCACACCGCACTACGGCTGGGCGGGTACTCCGATCTGCTGCGCATGGCTGCCGAAGCCTTCAGGGAAGCCACGTGCCGGCACGGCGCGGCATGGACCCTGCTCCAGGAGGCCGTCCAGGGCCGGGCCAGACGGAACGCCGACGCTCGGCGGCCTGCCCTCGAAGCGCAGCGGATATTCGAGTCCATCGACGACAGCGCAGGCCCGCAATGGGTGACGGCGGTACTGTGCGGCCCCGGCTCCGTCGAAGGCATGACGGCGATCAGGGCGCTCGCCGAGTGCTATCCGCCCCAGGCCCTCCGCGACATCGACTGGCACATCTCAAGGCTCCGCATCCCCCACGCCATCCTCCGTCTCCGCCCCGAACCCGGCGCCTTCGCGGACCACACCGAGCCCGACGCCCTGCCCTCCGCCATCGCCCGCGTCCGTCTCACCCTCCTCGACGACTCCCCCACCCCCGACCGGGCGGCCCACATCACCCTGCACATCGAGCCCGGCCCGGACCACATCTGGTCCGCACCGGAGGCGACCACGCCCCTGCTGACCGTACGGGCCACCCCGCTGACCCAAGCCGACGTCGAACCGTCGTACTCCCTCCCCGTGCGCATCGACCGCACCGCCCTGTTCCGCTTCACCCCGCGCACCGCAGGCCGCCACCGCATCCGCTTCACCGTCGAGCACGAGGCGTCCGGCACGGTCCTCCAGCAGGTGGAGACCGACATCGACGTCACCGGCCCGTCCGAGAGCCCGCCCCTCGCCGCCCCGCAGCCCGAGCCCGTACGGAGGGCCTGACGACGTGGCCCGCGACCTCCCCGTACGTATCGTCCAGGACCCGAGCGACGGCTTCACCCGTCTCCCCGCCCGCGTCCCGCCGCCCGACCTGGTCGTCGGCTTCGACGCCTGGGGCGACGACCGCATCCTGGCCCGGATGCACGGCACCGCCGTACCGGCTCTCAGCGGCACCGAACACAAGACCCTGCTGGAGGCCACGCCCAAGGAGGTCAAGGCCGTGACGGCGCGGCTGCGCCGCCTGTGGAGCGACGAGTTCGTACGGGCGGAGCGGCCCGACGCCGCGGGGCGCCCCACCTACCCGTACGCCACACTCGTCGACCTGACCGCCGAGCCGGAAGCCGAGCTGATGGCCAGGCTCGGCGAACTCACCCGATACGGCGCCCAGTTGCTCTTCGACGTCCTGCTCGGCGGCGAGGGCGAATCGGTCAAGCTGTTCCGCGGGTTCCTCATCGAGGCGCTGCGCGGCGACGAACCCCTCCGGGTCCGTTTCGACTCCGACCTGTTCGTCCCGTGGCCGATGCTGTGCCTGCCGCCCGACGCGACGGACGAGCCGGGGCTCCCGGGGCTGTTCCGGCGCTTCCTCGGGCATCGTCACCGGATCGAGCAGACCGGCGGCGGCTTCTACGCGGGCATCGCGGACGGACGCGAGCGGCCGCCTCCCCCGGTACCGGTCGTCAGCCTCAACCACGACACCGGTGTCGATCCGCGCGGCAGAACCCGGGCCGCCCGGATCGGAGAAGTGCTGGCCCAGGGCACCACCCTGATCGAGCGGACCACCCGCCCGCAGCTGGAAGCGGCCCTGAGCGACCCGGCCCTCGACGAACAGCTCATGTACTTCTGGTGCCACGGCCACTTCCAGCCCGCCGAACCCGAACCGCCCTATCTCGTCGTCAAGTTGACCGATCAGCGCCCCATCGACGCGTACACCGTACGAGCCCACCGCCCGCCCCGTGCCGAGTGCGCGCCCTTCCAGCCGTTCGTCCTGCTCAACGCCTGCTACGCGGGTATGCCCGGCAACGCCGACCTCGCCTACCTCGGCCGTGCCCTCGTCGAGACCGGGGCGCGGGGCATCCTCGGCCCACAGATGGAGATGCCGCAGGCGTTCGCCGCCGAGTACGCCCTGGAGTTCCTGACCCGCTATCTGCCCGGCACCGACACGGCGGGCACCGTCACGCACGCCGTCGCCCGGCACTTCGCCGACGAGCTGCGCAACCCGCTGGGCCTCGCCTATGCCCTGCACTGCGGCATGGACGCCCGCCTGGAGCGGGCCCGGCCCGAGGAGACGCCCGCATGAGCCCGGACGTACACGTCGTCGACCTCGGCCCGGACGGCCGGCTCCTTCAGGACACCGCGCACGGCCCGCGCCCGGTCCCCGACAACCGCCTCGACGACCACTTCGCCGAGGAGCTGGCCCCGCCGGCCTGGGCGACCGACCTGCTCGTCTACGTACACGGCTGGCAGACCGGGCCGGACTCGGCGCTCACCGCGGGCCGGCGGCTGCTGACGCTGGCGGCGGAGCGGTACGCCTCGGTCCCCTCCCCCTACCCGCGGCTGAAACCCTGGGACCCCTGGCTCGTCGTGATCCGCTGGCCCTCGCGCTCATGGCCGTCCCTCGGCGGCTACCGCCGTATCCGCGACCGGGCCCACGCCATGAGCACGGAGGGCCACGCGGACCGCGTCATCGGCCGCCTCCTCGGCTACCTGGACGCCCACCGCGCCGACCCGGCCGCCCCACCCGTCCTCGCGGGCCGCGACGGCCAGTACCTGCACCTGATCGGGCACTCCTTCGGCTGCCGGTTCCTGTGCGAGGCGGTGCAGTGGGCGGCGGGCGAGGCCCCGCTCACCCTGGGGTGGAGTACGCCGGAGCCGCCCGGCCGGCCCTTCACCGTCGACTCGATGCTCCTGCTGCAGATGGCGGCCCCGCGCGACGCCTTCACCACCACGTTCACCGCGCTCGCCGAGGCTCCCCTGCGGGGGCCGGTCGTGGCGACGTACTCGCAGCACGACCGCGCCACCGGCTTCTGGCATCTGCGGGCGGAGAAACGCGCGGGCATCGGACACGCCGGCATCGGCACGGCGCCCGCTCCGGTGTCGGCGATCCGGATGCTGCCCGCCGACGAGCCGTATCCCCTCGCCGCCCTCGACCACCGCTTCGTCAGCGTGGACGCGAGCGGCGTCTTCGTGCGCGGACACGGCCCGGCGGGCGCCCACTCCGACCATCTGCGCCCGGAGTCGGCGCACCTGCTGCTGTCACTGGCCGACCACTCCCGATGATGACGCCGGGTGCGGTCGGGCCACGGATCAGCTCTTCGCGGGCGAGGCCTTGCCGGACGAGTCCGTGGCGGTCTCCTCGCCGGAGGCCTTCAGGTCCGGCGACTCCTTGAAGTCGACCTTGCCCATGTGCTTGCTCATCGACTTCATCAGGACCCACACGGCCAGGGCCATCGCCGCGAAGACGATGAAACCGAGGACGCCGGGGGTGACCTTGTCCTCGTCGACCTCCTTGGCGAAGGTGACGAGGTGTGTCATTGCCAGGCTTGCGCTCGCACTCATGTCAGGCATTGTCGCGGATGCCCGCAAAGAGGTCGTCCTCGGGGAGGGAGGTATCGACGAGGGACCTCGCGAGCTCGTACTCCTCGGTCGGCCAGACCTCCTTCTGGAGCTCCATCGGCACCCGGAACCAGCCCCCGTCGGGGTCGATCTGCGTGGCGTGCGCGATCAGGGCCTTGTCGCGGATCTCGTAGAACTCGGCGCACGGGATGTGCGTGGTCAGCGTGCGGTCCTTGTGCGGGGACTCGTCCCAGCGCTTGAGCCAGTCCCCGTACGGCGACTCCATGCCGCGCTCCAGCAGCGCGTTGTGCAGCGCCTCGGTGCGGGGACGGTTGAAGCCCTGGTTGTAGTAGAGCTTCTGCGGCTGGTACGCCGGGCCGAACTCCGACTCCGGGAACTTCTCGGTGTCCGCGGCACCCTCGAACGCCACCATCGAGATCTTGTGGGTCATGATGTGGTCGGGGTGCGGGTAGCCGCCGTTCTCGTCGTAGGTGGTGACCACCTGGGGACGGAAGGAGCGGATCTGCTTCACCAGCTCGCCGGCCGCCTTGTCGACGTCCTCCAGGCCGAAGCAGCCCTCCGGCAGCGGGGGCAGCGGGTCGCCCTCGGGGAGGCCGGAGTCGACGAAGCCGAGCCACTCCTGCTTCACCCCGAGGATCTCGCGGGCCTCGTCCATCTCCTTCTTGCGTACCTCGTGGATGTGCTCCTCGATGTACTTGTCGCCCTGCAGCTTCGGATTGAGGATGGAGCCGCGCTCCCCACCGGTGCAGGTCACGACCAGCACGTCCACCCCCTCGAACACGTACTTCGCCATGGTGGCCGCGCCCTTGCTCGACTCGTCGTCGGGGTGCGCGTGGACGGCCATCAGTCGTAGCTGGTCAGTCAAGACTCAATCCTCGTAGGTCGGCGCCCGGTGTGAACGGGTGCAAATCAAAAGGTGCCGTCCCGCGGGGACGTCGTTGAGGGGCGGCGGTCGGGCAGCGGGTGGCAGGCTTCTATAGTGACCGAATCGGGGGACGAATAATTCCGGGGCCCGGAGGACGATCATGAGTACGGCGAGCACGCGACTGCCCGAGGGCCGCTACGGCCGCTCCTCGGACGAGCGCGCCGACCACAAACTCAAGATCATCGGGACCGTTCTCGGAGCCCTGCTCATCGCCCTCTTCGGCTACTACGCCTGGCACTACGTCGCCCAGAACAAGATCAGCGGCGAGGTGATCGCGTTCGAGCCCGGCAAGAACTCGGTCCAGGTGCATCTGGAGGTCCGCAAGGACGCCGGTGCCAGTGGCTACTGCACCGTGCGTTCCCAGGCGGCGAACGGCGCCGAGGTGGGCCGGGCCGACTTCCACTTCGACGGGGACGCCACGCGCATCGACAAGGTCGTCACGCTCCGCACGACCTCACCGGGCACGACGGCGGAACTCCTCGGCTGTCACGCAGACTGACCTCACCTTCAATACATACGGGCTGACCTGCGTTGACGTGTTTCTGATGGCTTATGTCCTCCCCCTTGAGCCGCTGAATTGTTAGGCTCGTGGTTTCGCCCATCCGTGAAGGAACATTCTTCTGGGTAGGGCGATGCTTTGTATTCCCAGTACCTACGAGGAGCACCTGTGACCCAGACCAGCGAGAACGTCACCTGGCTGACCCAGGAGGCGTACAGCCAGCTCAAGGCCGAGTTGGAGCACCTGTCTGGTCCTGCGCGCACGGAGATCGCCGCCAAGATCGCGGCTGCGCGCGAGGAGGGGGACCTGCGCGAGAACGGCGGGTACCACGCGGCCAAGGAGGAGCAGGGCAAGCAGGAGCTCCGCGTGCGCCAGCTGACCCAGCTCCTGGAGAACGCGAAGGTCGGCGAGGCCCCGGCGTCGGCGGACGGCACGGTCGCACCCGGCATGGTCGTGACGATCGCCTTCGACGGCGACGAGGACGACACGACGACCTTCCTGCTCGCCTCGCGCGAGTACGCGAGCACCGACATCGAGACGTACTCCCCGCAGTCCCCGCTGGGTTCCGGCGTGATCGGCCACAAGGTCGGCGAGGACGCGCAGTACGAGCTGCCGAACGGCAGGAAGGCCTCTGTGACGATCCTCAAGGCCGTGCCCTACAGCGCCTGATCCCGACCGCCCTTTTGCCCTTGGCGGACCCCCGGCGTCTCCCGACGCCGGGGGTTTCGTCATGCCGCCTTCGTCATGCGGTGGCGGAGCGGTACTTCCGGACCGACAGGGTCCTGAATATGACGATGATCAGGACCGAGTAGATCAGCGAGGCCCACACCGAGTGCTGCATGGGCCAGGCCTCGGAGGCCGACACCCCGGGATTGCCGAAGAGCTCCCGGCTGGCCTGGACCGTGGCGCTGAACGGGTTCCAGTCGGCGACGTGGCGCAGCCACGGCGTCATGTGGCTGGTGTCCACGAACGCGTTCGAGATGAACGTGACCGGGAACAGCCAGATCAGCCCGCTGGACGTGGCCGCCTCGGGGGTGCGGACGGACATGCCGATCAGGGCGCCGATCCAGGTGAACGCGTAGCCGAGCAGAAGCAGCAGGCCGAAGGCGGCGAGGACCTTCCCGACGTTGGTGTCGCCGTTCGACCCGACGCGCCAGCCGACCAGCACGGCGACCACGGCCAGGACGACCAGGGTCAGAGCCGTCTGTATCAGGTCGGCGAACGTACGCCCGGTCAGCACCGCGCCGCGCGCCATGGGCAGGGAGCGGAAGCGGTCGATGAGGCCCTTGTGCATGTCGTCGGCTATGCCCGCGCCGGAGCTGGCGGTGGCGAAGGTGACGGTCTGCGCGAAGATGCCCGCCATCAGGAAGTTCTTGTAGTCGGTGGCGCTGGTGCTGCCGCCGATCTGCATGGATCCGCCGAAGACGTAGGTGAAGAGCACCACGAACATGATCGGCTGGATGAGCCCGTAGATGATCATCTCGGGGATCCGGGACATGCGGATCAGGTTGCGCTTCGCGACGACCATCGAGTCCCGGATCGACTGGCCGACCGGGTTCGCGGCCGGCGCCACGCGCACGGCATCGGTCAGAGCACTCACTTGACGGCCTCCTTGTCGTTCTGCTCGTCCTTGACCTCGGCCACGTGTCCCGTCAGGGACAGGAAGACGTCGTCGAGGGTCGGGCGACGCAGACCGATGTCGTCGATCTCGATGCCCCGGGTGTCGAGCTCGCGGATGACCTCGGCGAGGAGCTTGGCGCCGCCGGTCACGGGCACGGTGAGCTTGCGCATGTGGTCCTCGACCGTGGTCTCGCCCTTGCCGAAGCCGGCCAGGACCTCCGCGGCGGTCGTCATGTGCTCCCGCTCGTGCACGACGACCTCGACGCGCTCACCGCCGGTGCGGGCCTTGAGCTGGTCGGAGGTGCCCGTGGCGATGACATGACCGTGATCGACCACGGCGATGTCGTGGGCGAGGTGGTCGGCCTCCTCCAGGTACTGCGTGGTCAGCAACAGGGTCGTACCGCCGGAGACCAGCTGTTTGATGACCTCCCACAGGAGCTGACGGTTGCGCGGGTCGAGGCCGGTCGTCGGCTCGTCCATGAACATCACGGGCGGTGAGACCACCAAGGCCGCCGCGAGGTCGAGGCGGCGGCGCATACCGCCGGAGTAGGTCTTGGTGGGGCGGTCGGCGGCGTCGGCGAGGTCGAACTGCTCCAGCAGTTCCGCCGCGCGGGCCTTCGCGGCCTTCGCCCTCATCTGGTACAGCTGACCGACCATCTGCAGGTTCTCGCGACCGGTGAGGTATTCGTCGACCGCCGCGAACTGGCCGGACAGGCCGATGGAACGGCGCACGGCGTCGGGCTCCTTGAGCACGTCGAGGCCCGCGACGACCGCCCGGCCGCGGTCCGGCCGCAGCAGGGTGGTCAGACAGCGGACCGCCGTCGTCTTGCCCGCGCCGTTCGGCCCGAGGAGGCCCAGGACGGTGCCCTCCGGGACATCGAGGTCGACGCCGTCCAGAGCCCTTACGTCGCCGAAGGTCTTGACCAGGCCTTCGGCATAGATGGCGCCTGGCATATCAGTCTCCACGTCTTCGGGGATTCTTCGGAAAGCCTATTTTTGTACGTTTCGTTCCGCCTGATGGGTGGCGGGGTTTCGGTTGGCACGAGACACACCATAACGCGATGTATCGCGTCTCTCAATGCACTTACCCGATCGAGTGACAAAGAGGCCCCTGAGCTGGGGTTCTGCCGGCGCCGGCGCCTCAGGCGATGACCGTGTAACCCGACTCGCGCAGGGCCCGGCCGACCTCGGCGCAGTGCTCCGGCCCCTTTGTCTCCAGGTGCAGCTCGACCTCCGCCTCCGTGAGCCCGAGCCGTGGGTCGGTCCGTACGTGGCTCACATCGAGGACGTTAGCGTCCACCACTGACAACACCCCCAGAAGCGTCGCGAGGGCGCCCGGCCGGTCCGTCAGCCTGAGGCGTACGGCGAGGTAGCGGCCCTGCGCCGCCATGCCGTGCCGCAGGACACGCTCCATCAGCACCGGATCGACGTTGCCCCCGGACAGCACCGCCACGACCGGCCCTTCGAAGGCGCCCGGGTCGCTCAGCAGTGCCGCGACCGGGCTCGCCCCGGCCGGTTCGACGACCAGTTTGGCCCGCTCCAGGCACAGCAGCAGCGCGGCGGACAGCTCGTCCTCCGACACCGTACGCACCTCGTCGACCAGCTCGCCAACGATTTCGAACGGCACGTCTCCGGGCCGCCCGACCTTCATGCCGTCGGCCATCGTCGTCGGGTTCTCGATCGACACCGGGTGGCCGGCCGCCAGCGAGGGCGGGTACGCGGCCGCGCCCGCCGCCTGCACACCCACGATCCGCACGTCCGGCCTGAGCGCCTTCACCGCGATCGCGACCCCGGCCGCGAGACCGCCGCCGCCGATCCCGAGGACGATCGTGCGCACCTCGGGGCACTGCTCCAGGATCTCCAGGCCGACCGTGCCCTGACCGGCGATGATGTCGGGGTGGTCGAAGGGGTGGATGAAGACCGCCCCCGTCCGGTCCGCGTACTCCTGCGCGGCGGCCAGCGTCTCGTCGACCACCTGGCCGTGCAGGCGCACCTCGGCGCCGTACTCCTTGGTGGCGCTGATCTTCGGCAGCGGGGCGCCCTTCGGCATGAACACCGTGGAGCGCACGCCGAGCAGCGAGGAGGCCAGGGCGACGCCCTGCGCGTGGTTGCCGGCGCTCGCGGCCACGACGCCCGCGGCCCGCTCCTCGGGCAGCAGTCCGGCGATACGGACGTACGCGCCGCGCAGCTTGAACGATCCCGTCCGCTGCAGGTTCTCGCACTTGAAGTGCACCGGCGCGCCCACCAGCTGGGTCAGGTACCGGCTGCCCTCCATCGCGGTCGTCCGCGCCACGCCCGTCAGCATCTTCTGCGCGCCGCGCACGTCGTCGAGCGTCACCGGCGGCACGGGGTGGGCCTTGCGGTAGTTCATGACTCAAGTCTCGCAGTTCACACGCACGGGCTCCTGCTGTGACCAACGTCCGAGACTGGTTTGCGCAGCGCCGGTACGACCCGCCCCCCGGCCGCGTACCCTGTCCCCCAATCCAGCTACCCCCTTCATGAAGTGAGCCTCCGGCCATGCCCACAACACCAGAAATGTCGATGGACATGACGACCTTCGGTGACACCGGTCTTCTCGACACGCTGCAGCACGAAGTGGCGGTCTTCGCCCGCCGTGCCGAACAGACCCGGCTCGGCGGGGTGGGGCAGGTGCGCAACTCCATGGACCGCGCCGCGTACCTGCTGCTCAACCGGCTCGACAAGGAAGGCCCGATGGGCGTCAAGGCGCTCGCCGCGAGCATGGGCATCGACTCCTCGACGGTCACCCGGCAGGTGGCTCCGCTCGTCGACACCGGGCTCGTCAAGCGCACCTCGCACCCCGAGGACGGGCGGGCCGTGGTGCTCCAGCTGTCCCCGCGCGGGCTGTCCCGCCTGGAGGAAGTGCGGTCCTCCAGGCGTCAGTTGATGGCCGAGCTGACACACGACTGGGCGCCGGAGGAGCGCGAGGCGTTCTGCACGCTCCTCACGCGCTTCAACAGCGCGCTCTCCTCCCGGATGGCGGCCCAGGGCCTACCGGGCGCGGAGCCGTCGTCGGCTTCCTGAGCAATCCGTACGCGCGCGTGGCCGGTTGGCCCCGCCGGTACCCGGCGCTGCGCGGCTCTTGACCGAAAGGCCGCACCGGGCCTCATATGAGACCGGGGCACCGGGTCCTCGTAGCACCCGATCGCGTATGCGGTACGGGGCGGGCCCGTTCCTCAGGCGGGAGGCGCGGTGCGGCAACGGCAGGCGGCCCAGGACGCCCGTCGGGCCCGGGAGTTCGAGGCGTTCGTCGCGGGCGCGGCCGGGCGGCTGCTGCATGCCGCCACGCTGCTGACGGCGGAGGCGCCGGACGACAACCCGCGCGCGCGGCGCCTGCTGACGCTGGCCCTCGCCCACACGTACGCGTGCTGGGACCGGCTGCGCGGCGAGGACCCGTACGACCGTGCCCGCCAGCATCTGGCCACCCGCTTCGCGAACGGGGCGTGGCGCCAGTACGGCGGTCTCGTCCCCGGACGTCCGCACCCCGGCAGCCCGCTGGGCGGGCTCGCCCCGCAGGAGCGGCTGATCCTCGTGCTCAGGCTCTACGAAGGGGTCGCCGAGGAACAGGCGGCCGCCCTGCTCGGCCTGCCCGTGGAACGGGTCCACACGATCTGCGACCGGGCGACGGCGAACCTGCTGCATCCGCCGCGGGGGCCGGCACCGGCGGTGGTGGGGGCGAAAGTGGCGGCGCCATGAATGCCATGAATGCGGTGCGTGCCATGAGCGCCGTGCGTGCCATGAGGCGGCCGGACCGCGGGAGGCGCGCGTGAACCGGACCGAACGGGAGGCCGCCGTACGGCGGATCATGGAGCAGGTGTCGCCGTCCGTGCCGCCGGAGCTGTACGGGGACGTCGTGCGGCGCGGCGGCCGCATGCTGCGGCGCAGGAGGGCCGCCCGCCGGCTGATGTGGCTGCTGCTGTTCGCCACGAGCGTGGCGTTCGTCGTCTGGGCGCTGACGGCCCACCCGTGGGTGGAGCCGCCCTCGGAGACGACTCCACCACTGACGGGCTGGTGAGGGCCCCTACTTGGCGAGCGCCTGCTGCAGGTCCTCCAGCAGGTCGTCGACGTTCTCGATGCCCACGGAGAGGCGTACGAGATCGGCGGGCACCTCCAGGGCCGAGCCGGCCACGGACGCGTGCGTCATGCGGCCGGGGTGCTCGATCAGCGACTCGACACCGCCGAGGGACTCGCCGAGCGTGAACACCTTGGCGCGGTTGCAGACCTCGACGGCCGCCTCCTCGCCGCCCTCCACCTGGAAGGAGACCATGCCGCCGAACGTCCTCATCTGCTTGGCGGCGACCTCGTGACCGGGGTGCTCGGGCAGGCCCGGGTAGAGCACGTTCGTCACGCGCGCGTGCCGGGTGAGCATGTCGGCGACCTTGGTGGCGTTCTCGCTGTGCCGGTCCATGCGCACCGACAGCGTCTTGGCGCCGCGCAGCACCAGCCAGGAGTCGAAGGGCCCGGCGACCGCGCCCATCGCGTTCTGGTGGTACGCCAGCTCCTCGCCCAGCTCCGGGTCACCCGTGACCAGCGCGCCGCCGACGACGTCGGAGTGGCCGCCCATGTACTTGGTCAGGGAGTGCACCACGACGTCCGCGCCGAGCGACAGCGGCTGCTGCAGGTACGGCGTGGCGAAGGTGTTGTCGACGACGAGCTTCGCGCCCGCGTCCCGGGAGATCTGGGCGACGGCGGCGATGTCGGTGATGCCGAGCAGAGGGTTGGAGGGGGTCTCCACCCAGACGGCCTTGGTCTTCGGGGTGATCGCGGCCCGGACTGCGGTGGGGTCGCTGGTGTCGGCGACCGACCACTCGACGCCCCAGCGGGCGACGACCTTCGCGAACAGACGGAACGTGCCGCCGTACGCGTCGTTGGGGATGACCACGTGGTCGCCGGGGCTGAGCAGCGTACGCAACAGGCAGTCCTCGGCCGCCAGTCCGGACGCGAACGCGAGACCCCGGCGGCCGCCCTCGAGGGCGGCGAGGTTCTCCTCCAGGGCGGTCCTGGTCGGGTTGGCGCTACGGCTGTACTCGTAGCCGCCGCGCAGGCCGCCGACGCCGTCCTGCTTGTAGGTCGAGACCTGGTAGATCGGCGGGACGACCGCGCCGGTCAGGGGATCGGCGGTGTTGCCCGCGTGGATCGCGAGGGTCTCGAAGTGCTGACTGATGTGCCTGTCGCTCATGGGCACCGAGCGTAGTCCGCTCGCGGGGCGGATGCCGTACCGCGAGGTTTTCCGCAGGCCGCGGAGGGGCTGCGGAAGTTTTCCACAGGCCGGCGCGGCCGGGTTGGCCAATTGTCCGAGGCGTCTGGAACCCTTGAGGCATGGAAATTCTCTGGGTCCTGATGGCGCTGGTCATGCTGGGCTTCGTGCTGGTCCCGTTCCTGCGGCGCAGGCGCGGGATGATCGAACAGGTCGCGCCGGGCCACCCGGACGGCGCGGACCCCGCGAACTACGGGTTCGCGCGGCAGGAGGAGCTGGACATCCGCATGCCCGGCCCCGACCAGGACCTGCTGGACGTCCTGGACCTGGTGCAGCGCACCCAGGACTACAAGGCGGCCGCGCAGCTGCTGGCCGGCACCGGTGCGGAGGGCGAGCTGCGCTGGCAGCGTGTGCAGGCCTTCGCCGGTGCCGCCTCGCTGGAGCTGCGGCAGCGGCCCGGCGGGGTCAGCGAGACGCCGGGCGGGCAGTGGCTCAGGGTGTGGCGGGCCGAGGCGCCCAAGGACGCGGGCGGTGCGGCCGTACACGCGGAGTTCCTGGTGCAGCAGGCGTGGCGGACGTCGACGCCCGGCACGGACGAGTTCCGGATCATCATGGAGGAGGCGAGGTCGGCGTGCGGCGACGCGGCGCTGCTGGCCCCCGGTGACCCGATCCCGTACCTCGTCGAGCTCTCAGTGGCGCGCGGACTGGCCTACACCCAGCCGGAGTTCGAGCAGCTGTGGCTGAAGATCCTGGACCGCGCCCCGGCCCACATGGGGGCGCATCTGGCCGCCCTCCACTACTGGTGCGAGAAGTGGCACGGCTCGCGTGCGCAGGCGTACCAGTTCGCGGAGGCCGCGGCCGCCCGGGCCCCGCACGGCTCCCTGCTCGCCGCCATGCCGCTCTTCGCGGTCTTCGAGCACCTGCCCGAGGTGAACCTGGTCAGCGGCTTCTACCAGAGCGAGGTCGTGACGAAGGCGATCCACGGCGCGCTCCACGCCGTCCACTCGGCCCGCGCCGACGACCCGATGCTGGCCCACGTCCGCCACCTGCTGGTCTTCTTCCTGGTGCGTGCCGAGCGCTGGGCCGAGGCGATGGGCCAGCTCATACACATCGACGGCCATGTGGGCGCCCTGCCCTGGACGCTGTCCGCCGACCCGGCCGCCGAGTTCGCGGTCTACCGGGCCCTGGCGGTGGCGGGGTACGAGGCGAACGGCGGCAGCCCGGCCACGCTCCTTCACTGAGGTCACAGGCCCCCACCAGGGCAGGCCTTGCTTCACGACGGACCGGTCGGCCATGCTCCGCCCTCACACCCGTGTTGGTCATGAGCACGTCTCGTACACCCGCCATGACCACCGGGGCCGTTCCGTGATCCTGTGATCCGTCCTGTGATCTGTCCTGTGGGGGGACTCTGCCCAATGGGCGCGACTCTGCGCGCTGTACGCGCTCTCGTGCTGCTCGCCGGCTTCTATCTGCTCGGCGTGGTCCTGCTGGCGGTGCTCGTCGGCATCGACTGGCTGCTGTACCGGTACGCACCGGCCAGTCTCGCGGCGAAGCTGTACCTCGTCTCCGTACTCCTGGCGATCCCGGTGGTCCGCGGCCTGTTCATGCTGCGCACCCCGCGCGAGGAGGAAACGGCGGGCCTGCCCGCCACAGAGGCCGACGAGCCCGAACTCTGGCGCACCGTAAGGGAGTTGGCCGAGCAGGTCGGCACCCGCGCCCCGTCCCGCATCCTGCTGACGGCCGACGTCAACGCCGCCGTGGCCGAGGACGCCCGGCTGCTCGGCCTGCTGCCCGGCCCGCGCCGCCTGTACCTCGGCGTACCGCTGCTGCAGGGCCTGTCCGAGGCCCAGTTGCGGGCGGTCCTGGCCCATGAACTGGGCCATTACTCGAACTCCGACACCCGCCTGGCCGCCCTCACCGTGCGCGGCCGCGCCCAGGTCCTGCGCACCATCACGCACTTCGAGCAGCGGGCCGACAAGAGCGCGGCGCGCGAGCAGGCCCGGCAGGAGAAGAAGAACGCCAAGGCCGAGGCGAAGGGCAAGCAGGCCAAGGAGGTCGACCCCGGCCACGCGGGCGTGACGTACCGGATGATGGCGAAGATCTACATCACCTACGCCAAGCTGTACTTCCGCGCCACGCTCTCCGTCTCCCGCCGCCAGGAGTACGCCGCCGACGCCGCTGCCGCCCGCATCGCCGGACGCGACGCCACCGCGGCCGCCCTGCGCGAGATCCCGGTGCTGGACGCCTCGTTCGGGTTCTACATGAACTGCTACGCGACCCTGGGATCGGGCTCGGAGCTGCTGCCGCCGCGCGGCGAGGTGTTCGGCGGCTTCGGCCGGATGCTGAGCGCCCGGCAACTCGAACTCGCCGGGATGCGCACGGAGCTGCCGACGGAGCCTTCGTCGCCGTACGACTCGCATCCGCCGATCGCCGACCGGGTCCGCCGTATCGAGGAACTCCCCGACGACGGACGCGCGGACGAGGCCCGGGGCGCGGCCCTCGACCTCCTGTCCGACGCGCAGAACACCCTGGTCGCCCTGGAAGACGTGGCCCTGACGGACGACGTACGGCGCTTCAGCCGCACCCGCGACTGGCAGGAGCTGCTCGATCGGACGATGGCCGAGTCGTTCGGCTCCGGCAGCACATCCCTGCACCGGGCCTACGTCATGTACACCAAGGACCAGCCGACGCTGCCCGCGCTGCTGAAGTTGATCGAGGACGGCCAGTTGTGGCAGCTCGCGAAGCGGCTGCCGCTGTCCGACGAGGCGGCCGCCGCGAACGGCCGCGCCTTCCGCGAGTTCGTACGCCCGACCCTGCACAGGTCGCTGATCAGCATGGCCCTGGCCGAGCTCAACGCCCGCTCGCTGCTGCGCTGGGAGTTCTCCTGGGAGCGGTCGGCGATCCCGCACCTGCCGCCGGCCCCCGACGGCACCGAGACCGACCTCGCCGAGGTGGTCGCCCCGGCGGTCGCCGACGCCCCCGACACCGCCCCGCTGCGGGCGCTGCTCGCCAACGACTCCCAGCACCGAGGTGCACTGTGATCATCCTCTGGGTCGTCCTGGCCCTCATCGGACTTCCCCTGCTCGCCCTGGGCCTGTACTTCCTCAAGGCCATCGTCCAGGGCGCGATCGAGGGATGGCGCGGGACGGACGACGACGCCGACGGGCCGTACGAACTGCCCGCCGCGGCCGCCGCCCTCGGGATGCTGCCGCCCGACCGGCAGAACAAGGACTCCGCGGGGCCGGTCCCGGCCGCGCTCACCGCGGCGCTCGACGCGGCCAGGGCCGGCGACTGGCAGCCCGCCGCGGCCCTGCTGGACGCGACGGCCGCCGAGCGGGACTGGGAGTACCGCTCCGTCCACAGCTCATGGCTCGCGTCCGTCGCCGCCGAGGACGACACCTGGCTGCTGGCCTGGGAGGCCGCCCGCCCCGACGACCCGGGGGCCGCCCTGGTGCGGGCCCGCAGCACGGTGGCGCTGGCGGGGAACATCCGCGGTGCGCAGCGGGCGAAGCACACCACCGCCGAGCAGTTCGAGGGCTTCCACCGAGTGATGGCCCAGTCCCAGGAGCACCACGCCCGCGCGGTCGCGCTCGGTGTCGAGGGCGACCCGACGCCGTACAGCGCCCAGATCTCGACCGCGCTGGGCCTCGGCTATCCGCACGCCGAGATGGATCGCATCTGGAAGGAGATCACCGACCGCGCCCCGCACCACTTCTCGGCCCACTACACGGCGCTGCAGTACTGGTGCGCCAAGTGGCGCGGCTCCGAGAAGCTGGCCCGCGACTTCGCGGCCGACGCCGCCGCGAAGGCGCCCCTGGGCAGCCTGATGACGGTGTTCCCGCTGATCGCGCACTTCGAGCACGACGAGTCCGACTCGGCGGACGGCGACCGTACGCCCGAGATGCGGGCCCTGGTCGACGCGGCGCTCGCGGACGTGGCCGCCGCCGATCCGTCCCACCCGCACGTGGCGGAGGTGCGCCACCTGCTGGCGTACTACCTGTGCCTGCAGGACCGCGACGAGGCGGCCGTGGAGCAGTTCCGGCTGGTGGACGGGTACGTGGACTCGCTGCCCTGGAAGTACCGGGGTGATCCTGCGGGCGAGTACTGCCGGATGCGGGATCTGAGCCTGGCGAACGCGGCGGGCTGACCGGGGGTCTGGCGGAATCCGGGGCGGCGCGGAAACGTTGTTCTCGCTGCCGCCCCCACGCTCGCCCGAACGAAGGAGCCCGCGTCATGCTGTTCGGCCGTACGCCCGTCCTGCCCACCCCCGAGCAGGCGCTGAAGGGCCGCCCGGAGCCGGCGTTCACGGTCCCCGACCGCCACACCGTCCTCGGCACCCCGCTGCTCGGCCCCTACCCCGAGGGCTACGGGATCGCCGACTTCGGCCTCGGCTGCTTCTGGGGCGCCGAGCGCAAGTTCTGGCAGCTCCCGGTGGGCGTCTGGACCACCCTGGTCGGATACCAGGGCGGCCACACCGAGAACCCGATGTACGAGGAGGTCTGCTCGGGCCTGACGGGTCACACGGAGGCGGTCCGCGTCGTCTACGACCCCGCCTTGATCTCGTACGAACGCCTCCTGAAGACCTTCTGGGAGTCCCACGACCCCACCCAGGGCTTCCGCCAGGGCAACGACGTGGGCACCCAGTACCGCTCCGCGATCTACACCCACTCTCCCGAGCAGGCGGCGGTGGCCGAGGCCTCCCGAGAGGCCTACCAGAAGGTCCTGACGGGCTCGGGCTACGGCACGATCACGACGGAGATCCTGCCGGTGGAGGGGCGGACCTTCTATGCGGCTGAGGGCTATCACCAGCAGTACTTGGACAAGAACCCGGCCGGGTACTGCGGGATCGGCGGGACGGGGGTCAAGCTGAGTACCCCGTTCGAAACCAACTGGGGGGCGTCTTGCCCCACGGGGGTCGCGCCCGCGCCGGAGATCGCAGAACAGTAGGTCTGCAACCTCGCGCCCACTGGAGCGGGTGTGCTGTCGGCTGCCAGGGGGCAAAGAGCAGCCGACTCGGCGGCTTAGGACAGTGGTGGGGCGTCCTGGCCGGCGCACTCCTCATCGCAGCGTGGATCAATGAATCAGCAGGCCCAGCGGTGATCATCGCCCTGTCCGCGGCGGTCCTCCTCTGGTCCTTCTTCCAAGCTCCAGTGACCTGCGGGGCTCCAGTCAGGGGACGAGTCGATGGCTGCCGCAACAACGCGACCGGCATCCTCATGGGCTGCCACATCCATCAGCACCGCTGGCAGAAACTCAAGTTGCTGATCGTCCGGCGGCGTGTGCGTGAGTTCTGCTCCGGACTGTTCTCAGACGGCAAGGCCGCCCTCGTCACACTCGCAGCAGCAGGCAGCTTCCTCTCAGGACCGGTGGCGCTCATACCTGGCGTCGCCGTCTGAAACAACGGGTCACCTGACAGCAGAGCCCCGCCGGGACGGGGGGCAAGCTGAGTGTTCGGGACGAACTGGGGGCGTGTTGCCGGCGGGCCTGATTGCAGTTCCGGAAGCTGTGGACGAGTGAGCGGCCGGTCCAGGGGCTTCTGCTTCAGCCCGGCGCACCTCGTATGACCAGGCATACAAGATGTCAGCAGTGATACCCATGTGCGTTGAGTCCCCATAAGGTGCATCCGTGACTGCCACGTTGAGTTCCACGAGAGCCCGGGCCGCGCTCCGCACATCGGCGCGGGTCTCCGGGGAGTTGCTGCTCATATTCCTGATGCTCGCGGTGGCCCTGTGGATCCTGGGCCGGATGTGGTCGGTCGTCTGGCCGCTCGTGATCGGCCTGCTGTTGACCACGCTGACCTGGCCACCGACTCGTTTCCTGCGGCGTCACGGGTGGAAACCCGCCCTCGCCGCGTCAGTCGTGACAGTGCTGTTCCTCCTGGTCGCCATGGGCGTCGTGGCACTGATCGCGGTACCGGTGGCATCGCAGTCCGGGGAACTGAGCGACGGTGTGTTCAAGGGCGTTCAGGAGTTGCGCGAGTGGGCCGCCGGGCCGCCGTTGAACATCGATGACGCGCAGATCAACAAGGCCTTCGACACCGCGGTCTCCCGCGCACAAGACGGTCTGGGCAACCTGGCGGGCGCTGTCGTCACGGGAGTGAGCACCGTGCTGAACGGTCTGGTCTCCGCCGTCCTGGCCCTCTTCCTGATGTTCTTCTTCCTCAAGGACGGCCCACGGTTCCTGCCGTGGCTCGCCCGTCAGCTGCCCGGTCGACTCGCCACCGACGTCCCGACCGTGGCCGCGCGCGGCTGGAACACCCTGGGCTCGTTCGTGCGCTCCCAGGCGGCTGTCGGCCTGCTCGACGCCGTCCTGATCGGCCTGGGTTTGTGGATCTTGGACGTACCCCTGGTGCTTCCCCTGGCCGTACTGACCTTCGTCACCGCGTTCGTGCCGATCATCGGTGCTCTGTTCGCCGGTCTCGTCGCGGTTCTTATCGCGCTGGTCTCCAACGGCCTGACGGACGCGCTGATCGTGCTGGCCATCATCGTGGTGGTGCAGCAGCTCGAGGGCAACGTGTTCCAGCCCATGATCCAAAGCCGTGGGCTCGGCCTCCACGCGGCCGTGATCCTGCTGGCGGTGACATTGGGCGGCAGTCTGGCCGGCATCGTGGGGAGTCTGCTCGCGGTACCGGTCGCCGCGCTGATCGCGGTGGTCTGGGGCTACGTGCGTGAGCAGCTCCGCGAACCGTCCCAGGGTCCGGGGACCGACGGCCTGGACACCGGCGACCCCGTCCCGTCCTAGGCATGTGCGGGTGGGTGCGGCTCCGTCGCCGTCTCCGCCGGCTGGTGATTTGTCCATCTACATGGCTGAGAGGCCGCTCCGCCCGACCACCAGCTCGAACGCATGGGTCACATGGCAGCACAGGCTCGCCGGGACGGGGGTCTCGTGCCCGATCGGTGTGGCCAAGGCGGATGGCTGACCGCAGGTGTTCGGCTCGTACGTTCCCTCCGCTGAGCCCTGAAGACCCGCGCAGGTGCGAATCCGTCCGGTGAGCCGTTGACCTTGACACGGTGACAAGGCTTTCACTGCTTGCCGAGGAGGTGGTCTCGGTGACCATGACGGGACAGGACGCAGATGCGATACGGGTGCTCCAGGGCAGCCTGGAGGACGGCCGTTCGTCCGTGCGGCTGCGGGCGGCTCTGGCGGTCGGCACGGCGCCGGATCCGCGCTTCGTCGGCAAGCTCGTCGAGCGATGCGCGGTCGAGCCCGAGTTCTTCGTCCGGGACATGCTGACCTGGGCGCTCACCCGCCACCCGGTGTCCATGACGCTCCCCGCGCTGCTCCGCGAAGTCCGCTCGGAGCGTGCGCAGGCGCGGAGCCAGGCGTTGCACACGCTGTCCAAGATCGGGGACCGGCGGGCGTGGCCGGCGATCACGCGGGCGCTCCTGGCCGACGCCGACGACGAGGTGGCGCGGAGCGCCTGGCGGGCCGCGGTCGTGCTCGTGCCGGAGGGCGAGGAGTCCGGGTTGGCCGCGGTGCTGGCGACGCAGCTCGGGCGAGGTGAGCGGGAGACGCAGTTGAGTCTCAGCCGGGCGCTGGTCGCGTTGGGTGAGGTCGTTCTGTCGGCTCTGCGTGCTGCGACGACGGCCACCGACCGGCGTGTGCGCACGCACGCGCTCGCCACGGAACGGCTGCTGCGCGACCCTGATGCCGGATTCGAGTTCGCGATCGAGGAGGCGAAGCGCGTGGTGGCCCTCGGTGGGTCCGGCCAGGAGGGACGATAGGACGTGTTGATCGGTGAGGTGGCGCGGCGGTCCGGGGTCAGCGCCCGCATGCTCAGGCATTACGAGTCGCTCGGGCTGCTGCGGCCTTCGGGTCGTACGGGCTCCGGCTATCGGGAGTACTCCGGCGAGGACATCCGGCGGATCTTCCACATCGAGAGCCTGCGGTCGCTGGGACTGTCGCTGCGTGAGATCGGACGCGCGCTCGACGATCCCGGCTTCACGCCCTCGGCGCTCGTCGACGACCTCATCCGCCAGACACGCGAACGCATCGCGGCCGAGACCGAGTTGCTCACGCGGCTCCGCCGGATCGATGCCGCGGAACCCGCCGGCTGGGAGGACGTCCTCCAAGTCGTCGCAGTCCTCCAGGCGCTGGGGTCGAAGAGCGCTGCCGCGCGCCAGCGTGCGGCCCTCTCTTCAGCCGGCGAATTGCCGGTGGAGGCCCTGGTCGAGGCGGTGCTCAGGGAGACGGACCCGAACGTCGCCGGAGCCCTTCGATGGGCGCTGGCGCGATCGGGCGACGGCGGCACGGCACTGCTGGCGAAGGGCCTCGCCTCACCGGTGGCCGCGGTGCGCGAACGTGCCGTTCGGTCCCTCGCCGAGATGCCCGGTGACGAGACCACCGCCCTGCTGCGGGACGCCCTCGCGGACCCCGATGCCGTGATCCGCGGCCATGCGGCGCTGGCCCTCGGGACGCGTGGAGTCGCCGATGCGATCCCGGCGCTCATCGACATGATCGTAGAGGGAAGGAACGACACCGATGCGGCCGATGCACTGAGCATGCTGGCGAGCGACACCGCGACGGCGGATCAGATCGCCGGCGGGCTCGTCGACCGCCTGGCCCACGAGACCACTGAAACCACTGAACCCACCGCACCCACCGCACCCACCGCACCCACCGCACCCACAGAAGCCCCTGCACGCGTACGCCTCACCCAGGCGCTGGCGGACATCCCCGGGAGCACGGCTTCATGTGCCCTCGTGGAGCTGTCGCAGGACGGGGACCGCGCCGTCGCGCTGACTGCGACGTACCTGCTTCAGCTACGCGACGCACGGTGACGGATCTCTCCTGGGGTGCCGCACAAGCGGCCGGCCGTCAGCCCTCCGCGCGGGCCGGCAGCCGCCATCCCGGGCGCGGGAAGTGGCAGGTGTAGCCGTCCGGGTAGCGCTGCAGGTAATCCTGATGCTCGGGCTCGGCCTCCCAGAAGGGGCCCACCGGCTCCACCTCGGTGACGACCTTGCCCGGCCACAGGCCAGAAGCGTCCACATCCGCGATCGTGTCCTCGGCGATCCGCTTCTGCTCGTCATCCACGTAGTAGATCGCCGAGCGGTAGCTGAGGCCGATGTCGTTGCCCTGGCGGTCCTTGGTGCTCGGGTCGTGGATCTGGAAGAAGAACTCCAGGAGCGCGCGGAAGTCGGTCTTGGCCGGATCGAAAAGGATCTCGATGGCCTCCGCGTGCGTGCCGTGGTTGCGGTACGTCGCGTTCGGCACGTCACCCCCGGTGTATCCCACCCGGGTCGCCGTCACGCCCGGAAGTCGGCGGATCAGCTCCTCCATCCCCCAGAAGCATCCGCCCGCCAGCACGGCCCTCTGCGTCTGCGCAGCCATCGCGGCCCTCCCATATCTGTCAGCTCGGTCACTCGGGCTACTCGGCTCGCACACCACCGGCATCCCACACCCACCCTCCTCAACGCACGAGGGTTCCCGACGATTCCGTGCCCGCCCGACCGGCCCTGCGGTGGCCCACCCCCACGCCGGTCAGGCCGCCGGATCCCCCGGAGCTGCTGACCGACGTCCGGCGCTGGGCGCAGGACGTCGGTCAGGTCAGATCAGGTCAGATCACGCCGGTGACGTGACGGCCCCGCCGAGATGTCGGGCGAAGAAGCGGACCGCGCTGTCGGCCTCGAACCTGGGTAGTTCCTTGTGCCTGCCCGCGTTGGCGTGCAGCGTCTTCTCCTTTGAGGCGAAGGCGTCGAACAGCGCCAGACCGGACTCGCGCGGGATGTGCTCGTCGTCCCACTGGAGCGTGAACTCGATCGGGATGGTGATCTGCTTCGCCGTCTCGGCGAGGGCGTCGGGCCAGTGGAGACCGAAGGCCGCGGCGGTGATCCTGGGTTCGACCGCCGTCAGCGGAACCCCGATCGCGGTGCCCATGTTCAGGCCGTAGTAGCCGACCGGCCCTTCGGTGCCGATCTCCGGCAGTTCCTGGAGGGCGTCCAGGGTCGCCCGCCACTCCGGTACGGCGCGCTCCGCGAGGTGGGCGTTGTAGCGGACGACGATCGGACCGACCGGCTCGCCCGTTGCCATCGCCTGCCGCATCGCGGCGATCTCCTGCTCGTCGTACACCGTGCGGGGTCGGCCGTCGTGGCCGGGCGCGTCGATGGCGGCGACGTGGAAACCGCAGCCGGTGACGAGGAGGTGGGCACGGCCCACCATTCCCGGGGCCTTCTTGTGTGTGCCGCCGCCATGGCCCATCAACACCAGAGGCGCGCGACCGGAGCCGGATGCGGAGCCGGATGCGGATGCGGATGCGGGCGACCAGAGCACGCCGGTGACCTCACCCACCGTGAAGTCGCGTTCGATGACACCGTCCGACGATGTCTCCGCAGTGAAATGCACAGAATGCACAGGTAGTTGCCTTTCGGGAGTGCCTTGTTGTCGAGGCGCTCCCGGCGACACCTATGTCAATGGCCCGACCGTGAAGAAGAGGGGAGCACCCACTTGGATCCAGCGTTCATGGGTCTCACCTCCTCCAGCGATGTCACGATCTCCTGCAAGCTAGCAGCGCGAACGCCCTCCCGCCCAACCCTTTCCCTGCCGACCAGCGGTGCACGGCTCACCCACCGGCTCACCCACCGGCGCGCCGCACGTCGCGCGGTTCGCCGCCGGTACGCCGTTGCGCAACCGTTTCACCGGTTGGGATGAAGCCGAGGTCGTGCCGGCCGATGCGGGGCACGAGGCTGTGAAACTTGGGTGCCCCGGCGCGGATTGCCGTTGACGGCTCTTCTCCTCGCGCCGCCGTACTCGGTCACCTGTCACAGCTCCCGGAGTTCCGCCATGCCCGCCGTTCCCTCCGCCACCTCAGACAGCCCTCCGGCCTCCGCGCCGACGCACCAGGACGAGCCGGACACCCGGCTCCAGCAGGACGCCGGCCCCGACCCCCGGCCCGAATCGGGTATTCGATGGCGTCGCAGGCTCGCCACCTCTCTCGCCGTGGCGGCGTCGCTGGCCACCGTCGTCTCCCTGGGAGTCACACTCCTCGGCGGCAGAGGCGACGGAGCGGACGGGTCAGACGGGTCAGACGGCAAGGCAGGGAGCAGCACCCTGGCCGACGGCGGACAACTGCGCGACGGTACGCAGAAGTTGACCTCGAGCATCTCCGTCGGCAGTCGTGACGCCGGCATCGGGCAGTGCGAGTTCGTCCAGGGGCAGTTGACCGGCCCTCTCCCCGAGAACAAGCAGATCGCCGTTTTCGTCGAGGACAACCACGGCGAGACGTGGCTGCAAGAGGCTCCCGACTTCCCGAAGTTCCAGGTCCCCGCGAACCAGCGCCGCAGTTGGAACACCAGCGTGACGCTCGGCGATCCGAAGAGCGCCCACGACCATCTGGAGTTCACCATCCGGGTCGTACTGCTGCCCTCGACCGAATCCCCGGTGTGGGGCGGGAAAGCCCCCGTCGGCATCAAGCCGAGCTGGACGAAACTCTCGTACCTCGAGGTCACCCGCCAGAACAGCGCCCACCACTGCCAGAGGTGACCCTGCCGTGCGGCTACGCCGGTACGAGCAGCGCCGCCGCACCCAGCAGATCGACGACGAAGCACCACTCCGCCCACGCCCGCGGTACGACCTTCCCGGACCGGTGATGGACCACGTCCCAGACGGCGTGCCCCAGCCAGCCCGCCGCCAGGACGTACCGCGCGACGGTGTCGTCCACCGCGACGGCCACCAGGGCGACGGCGCCGAAGGCGAGCAGGCCGGCGGCCTGGAGGGTGAGTGCGCCCGGGGTGCGGAGCTCTCCGCGTACGGCGCCGAAGGCCAGGTAGCAGAGCGGCATGAGGACCAGGAGCCCGGCCAGGAGCTCCAGGGCGGGGAGGCCGTCCGCGAAGGTCGCGACCGCGACGCCGACGGCCAGCAGGGTGGGCCAACGGTGCATGGTCCGCATGGACCGGGTGTGCAAGGACTCGGCCAACATGGCTTCTCCCGAGGGTTGTTGATGCCGGACGACTCCACTGTTGGACCACGCGGTCACCAAGAGCGCGACGCGGAGCAGGAGTTGTCCGGAACCTTGGGACCCCGGTCCTTTCCGCATAGGGTTGAGCCGTGGACGAACGGCTGATGGTGATCGTCGGCTATGACACCGCCGAACTGCTGGACATCGCCTGCGTGACCACGCCGTTGGCCATGGCGAACGCACACGTCACGGCACTCACAGACGCCACGGCGAACGCGCTCGGCTCCCCCTCCCGCCCCTACCGCGTCACCGTGGCCTGCCCCGGCGGCGCCTCCTTCACCTGCGGCTCGGGGCTGACGCTGCAGGGGCAGCAGTCCCTGGAACAACTCATCGGCCCGCTCGACACGTTGATCGTCTCCGGTGGCGCGGGCGCTGGCCACGAGCGGGCCGCGTCCGATCCCCGGCTGCTCGGCCATGTCCGGCGCCTGGCCCGGGAGAGCAGCCGGGTGGTCTCCGTGTGCACCGGGGCCGGCATCCTGGCCGCCGCCGGACTGCTGGACGGCCGCCGGGCCACCACGCACTGGCGGTTCGCCGCCCAACTCGCCGCCCGTCACCCGAAGGTCGTCGTCGATCCCGACCCCATCTATATCCGCGACGGCAATGTCTATACGGCTGCGGGCATCACCAGCGCCCTGGACCTCACCCTCGCCCTCATCGAGGAGGACCACGGCGCCGAGGTGGCCCGCGGTGTGGCGCGGGACCTCGTCACCTACCTCCAACGGCCGGGAAACCAGGCGCAGATGAGCCTGCACACCGCGGCCCCGCCACCCAGGAACGACCTGGTCCGCCGACTGGTCGAGTACATCACCGGCCACCCGGACCACGACCTGAACGCCACCGCGCTCGCGGCCCGCGCCGGCGTCACCCCACGCCACCTCACCCGGCTGTTCCAGGAGGAACTCGGCCAGACCCCGGGCCGTTTCGTACGCCAGTCGCGCACCGAGGCCGCCGCCCACCTCCTGGCCTCCACCACCCTCCCCATGGCGAGCGTGGCCACCCGCTGCGGCCTGGGCACGGCCGAGACCCTGCGGCAGGCGTTCACCAGCCGCTACGGCATCTCACCGTCCCGGTACCGGGCCACGCAGGCCGCCGAAGGAACGGCCTAGCGTCAGCCCCCGCTGCCGTACGGCCGCGTCAGGATCTCCAGGTTGTGCCCGTTCGGATCGTCGAAGTACGCACCCCGGCCCCCGTCGTTGCGATTGATCTCGCCGGAACGACGGTGGAACGGGTCCGCCCAGTACGTCAGCCCGGCCTCCCGCACGCGCGCGAAGATCGTGTCGAAGTCGTCCTCGGAGACGAGGAAGGCGTAGTGCTGCGGCGTGATGGCGTCGGCGGTGTCGATGTAGTCGAGGGTCACGCCGTTCGGGATCTCGATCGGGGCGAAGGGGCCCCACTCCGGACTCACCTTCAGTCCCAGGATGTCGGCCAGGAAGCGGGCCGAGGCGTTCTTGTCGTGCGCGGCGACGATGGTGTGGTTCAGGTGAACGGTCATCGTATAGGCCTCCTCGTTCAGACCATACTCCTCGACCGTTTAAGGTAAGGCTTGCCTTAGAAAGCCTCTGGGGACTTGCCGCAGCAAACCTTGAGAACGTCGGAGTGCCAGTCGTGCGTACAGCAGCAGTGAAGGCCGTCCTGGCCGCGACCGTGGTCGGAGGGCTGCTCGCCGGCTGCTCGTCCTCGTCCTCGGACAGCGGTGACAGCGGCACCGCCAAAGAAGCCCGCAACCCCGTGATGGGCGCCTCGGAGGGGCCGTCCGCCGCGCCGAGCACCCTCGCCGACGGCATGGGCGCCGACACGGACACCGACGGCACCTTCCCGCGCACCGTCACGCACTTCAAGGGCAAGACGACCCTCAAGGCCGAGCCGAAGAAGATCGCCGTCCTCAGCACCGGCCAGCTCGACGACCTCCTCTCCCTGGGCGTCGTACCCACGGCCACCACCCGCGCCGACAACGCCGGCCTGGTGCCCGACTACCTCGCGGACGCCTTCCCGAAGGACAAGTCCGCGCTCGCCGACATGACCGACGCGGGCACCCGCCAGGCCCCCAACCTGGAGTCCCTCGCCGCCGCCAAGCCGGACCTGATCCTGGCCAACGACTCGCTCGGCGACCTCTACCCCAAGCTGTCGAAGATCGCGCCCACCGTGATCACGGCGGGCAACGGCATCAACTGGAAGCGCGACCTGCTGCTCGTCGGCGAGGCGGTCGGCAAGGGCGAGGCGGCCCAGGATCTGCTGGATGACATCGTTGCCGACGCCAAGGCGAAGGGCTCCGCGCTCGACGGCGACCCCACCGTCTCCATGGTCCGCTTCACCCCCGACCGCACCCGCATGTTCGGCGTCTCCTCCTTCACCGGTTCCATCGCCGTCGACATGGGGCTGTCGCGCCCCAAGTCCCAGCAGTTCAACGCCATCTCGGAGGACATCGGCGCCGAGAGCGTCGACACCGCCGACGGTGACTGGATCTTCTACTCCGTCCAGGGCGACGCCTCCGAGACCGACGCGGCGAGCGTGCTGGCCGGGCCCCTGTGGAAGTCGATGAAGGCGGTCGAGGCCGGGCAGGCCGTGAAGGTCGACGACGACCCCTGGTACCTCAACGCCGGCCCCAGCGCCGCGCGTCTGGTGATCTCCCAGCTCGCCGAGCACATCGGCAAGTGAGCCCGAAGAACCTCGCCTGGCCGGCGGCCGTCCTCGCGGTGGCCGCCGCCGGCCTGCTCAGCCTCGCCGTCGGCACCCGTGCCGTACCGCTGTCGGCCGTCCTCGACGCCCTGCTGCACGGCGGGGGTTCGCCGGACGCCCTTGTCGTACGGTCGCTGCGGGTGCCGCGGACCGAGGTCGGGCTGACGGCGGGCGCCGCGCTCGGGCTCGCCGGGGCGGCGCTCCAGGCCGTCACCCGCAATCCGCTCGCCGACCCGGGCATCCTCGGGCTGAGCCAGGGCGCGGCGGCGGGTGTGGTTCTCGCCCTCTCCTTCGGGCTCGCGAACGGCTTCGGCGGCTATGTCTGGTACGCCTTCGCCGGTGCCGTCGTCGCCGCGTGCCTGGTGTACGGCATCGCCGTGCGCGGACGCGGCGGGGCCTCGCCGGTCAAGCTGGCGCTGGCGGGAACGGCCCTGTCGGCCATGACGGCCGGGGGCACGACGGTCGTCCTCACCTCCAGCTCGGCCACGCTGGACCAGTTCCGGTTCTGGCAGGTGGGCGCGCTGAGCGGGCGGGACGCGGGGACGGTCGTGGACATGCTGCCGTTTCTCCTCGCGGGGGCGGTGCTGGTGCTGGCGTGTGCGCGGGGGCTGGACGCGCTGGCCCTCGGCGACGAGACGGCTCGGGCGCTGGGGCATCGGGTTCAGCTGGTGCGGGGGGTTGCTGCGCTGGGGGCGACGCTGCTGACCGCTGCGGCGGTGGCTGCGGCGGGGCCGATCGCGTTCGTGGGGCTGGCGGTGCCGCATCTGGCTCGGCGGCTGGTCTCGGGGGGACATCGTGCGGTGCTGCCCTTGTCCGCGCTGCTCGGGGCCGCGTTGTTGGTGGGCGCGGATGTTGCGGGGCGGGTGGTGCGGGCTCCGGCCGAGGTGCCGGCGGGGGTTATGACGGCGTTGGTGGGGGTGCCGGTGCTGGTTGTGCTGGTACGGCGGAGAGGTACGGCTTCGTGAAGGGTGACCGGCGTTGGGGCTGGCCGGGGGTGGGTGGCGCAGCCCGGCGCCGGCGGGGTGCCGCCTTCTGTGGGTCGGGAGCCGCCCCAGGCGGCACGATTGCCCGCGGCTTGAGGGGGACGGCGCCAGCTGCCCGCGGGCTGACGGCGGGGCACACCCTCCTCCGTCCCCACCCCCGCGTCTCCCTCCTCCTCCACCGCCGCTCGGCCGCCGTATCCGCCGCCCTTCTCGTCCTTCTCGCCGCCGTCATGCTCGCCTCCGCCTGCCTCGGCCAGACCTACGTCTCCCCCGCCGAGGTCTGGCACACCCTGCGCACCGGATCCGGGCCGTACGACCTGATCGTCGGCGAGTTGCGCGTACCCCGGATCGTGGTCGGCGCGCTCGTCGGCGCCGCGCTCGGGCTGTCCGGTGCGCTGGTGCAGTCCGTCACCCGCAACCCCCTCGCCAGCCCCGACGTCATCGGCGTGGGCCACGGCGCCGCCGCCGCGACCGTCCTCGCGCTCTCGACCGGCATGGTCGCCTCCCCCAGCGCGATGCCCGTCATCTCCGTCGCGGGCGGGCTCGCGGCCGCCGCCCTCGTCTACGTACTGGCCTGGCGCCACGGCATGCAGCCGAACCGTTTCGTGCTCACCGGGGTCGGGATCGGCGTCGCGCTGTCCGCGATCGTCCAGCTGTATCTCACCGACAGCGAGCTGGAGGCCGCCGAGCAGATCAAGCTGTGGCTGACCGGCAGTCTCAACGGGCGGGGCTGGGAGCAGGCGGGGCCCCTGGCCGTCGTACTGCTGCTGTGTCTGCCCGCGCTGGTGTGGGCGGGCCGGGCGCTGCGGCCGCTCGGCCTTGACCCGGACACGGCGGCCGCGCTCGGAGTGCGGGTGGACCGGGTGCGGCTCGGGCTCACCGTGCTCGGGGTCGTTCTCGCAGCGACAGCGACCGGCGCGGCGGGCCCTATCGGGTTCGTCGCCCTGACCTCGCCCCAGCTGGCCCGGCGGCTGACCCGCACGCCCCAACTTCCCCTGCTGTGCTCGGCGTTGACGGGCGCGTTCGTCCTGGTCGCCGCCGACCTCGCGGCCCGCACGCTGCTGCCGCCGCTGGAGATCCCGGTCGGGGCGCTGACGTCCCTCGTCGGGGGGCCGTATCTGCTGTGGCTGCTGGGGCGGCGTACGGCGACACGCTGAGGGCCCCGGCAGAAGAACCGCCGGGGCCCCACACGAAGCGAGGATCAGATGGTGGCCGTGTCGATCACGAACCGGTACCGGACATCGCTCGCCAGCACCCGCTCGTACGCCTCGTTGATCTCGTCGGCGCGGATCAGCTCGATCTCCGCGCCGAAGCCGTGCTCGGCGCAGAAGTCCAGCATCTCCTGGGTCTCCTGGATGCCGCCGATGCCGGAGCCGGCGAGGGTCTTGCGGCCGCCGATCACCGAGAAGAGGTTGAGGGCGACGGGCTCCTCGGGGGCGCCGACGTTCACGAAGGCGCCGTCCGTCTTGAGCAGGGACAGGTAGGCGTCCAGGTTCAGCGGGGCCGAGACCGTGGACAGGATGAGGTCGAAGGTGCCCGCGAGCTCCTTGAAGGTCGCCTCGTCGCTGGTCGCGTAGTAGTGGTCCGCGCCCAGCTTCAGGCCGTCGTCCTGCTTGCGCAGGGACTGCGAGAGGACGGTCACCTCGGCGCCCAGCGCGTGCGCGATCTTGACGCCCATGTGGCCGAGGCCGCCCATGCCGAGGATGGCGACCTTCTTGCCGGGGCCGGCGTTCCAGTGCTTGAGCGGGGAGTACGTGGTGATGCCGGCGCACAGGAGCGGGGCGGCCTCGTCGAGGGCCAGGCCCTCCGGAATGGTGACGACGAAGTTCTCGTCGACGACGATCTTCTCGGCATAGCCGCCGTAGGTGGGCTCGCCGTCCTTGCCGACGGCGTTGTACGTGCCGACGTTGCCCCCCGTGCAGTACTGCTCCAGGCCCGCCTTGCAGTTGTCGCACTCGCGGCAGGAGTCGACCATGCAGCCGACGCCCACCCGGTCGCCGACCTGGAACTTCGTGACACCGGGGCCCACCTCGGAGACGATGCCCGCGATCTCGTGACCGGGCACCATCGGGAAGATCGCCTCGCCCCAGCCCTCGTGGACCTGGTGGATGTCGGAGTGACAGATGCCGGCGAACCTGATGTCGATCAGGACGTCGAATTCACGGACCGCACGGCGCTCGATGGTGGTGCGCTCCAGCGGAGCCTTGGCGGCGGGGGCGGCGTATGCGGCGACAGTGGTCATGCCGGGGTTCTCCTAGCAGAGGGGTCGCGCCCGGCTGCCTTCCGGCCGGGCACGAGAGCCAGCCTGCCAGAGGGCACAGCGTTCACCCAGGTCACGGCTCTGCGTACGTCCGCTGGTCCTACTACTGGCGGGGTCAGGCTCGTGAGCGTACGACCGTGAATACTTGAGGCATGGACGAACACCCCGAACCCGCGCAGGAGCCCACCCGCGGAGGTCCGCTGGACCGGCGGGCCGAGCTCAGCGAGTTCCTGCGCACCCGGCGGGCCCGGCTGAAGCCGGAGGACGTGGGGCTGCCGGACTTCGGCCGGCACCGGCGGGTGCCGGGGCTGCGCCGCGAGGAGCTGGCGCAGCTGGCCGGGGTGTCGGTGGCGTACTACACGCGGCTGGAGCAGGGCAACGGGCGCAATGTCTCGGCGGAGGTCCTCGACGCGATCGCCCGCGCGCTGCGGCTGTCCGACGCCGAGCACGCGCACCTGACCCACCTCGCGAAGCCGAAGCAGCACAAGAAGAAGCCGGCGGGGCGTACGCAGCAGGTGCGGGGTGCGCTGCGGCAGCTGCTGGACACGATGGACGGCTTCCCGGCGTACATCACCGGCCGGCGCTCGGACGTCCTCGCCTGGAACCGGATGGCCGCGGCGGTCTTCGGCGACTGGTCCGAACTGCCGCCCCAGGAGCGGAACTGGGCGCGGATGGTGTTCCTGAGGCCCGAGTACCGCGACCTGTTCGTGGAGTGGGACCAGAAGGCGACCGACATGGTCAGCTACCTCCGCATGGACGCGGGCTGCCACCCCGACGACCCGCGCCTGTCCGCCCTGGTCGGCGAACTCTCCGTGAAGAGCGAGGAGTTCAGGCGCCTGTGGGCCACCCACGACGTCAAGGAGAAGAGCTACGGCGTCAAGCACCTGCGCCACCCGCTCGTCGGTGAACTGACCCTCTCCTTCGAGTCCTTCCCCCTGGCCGACGACACCGACCAGACCCTGATCACCTACCACGCCGAGCCGGGCTCCCCCTCCGCGGAGGCCCTACGGCTGCTCGCCAGCTGGGGCACGGACGCGACACGAGCGGGTACGTCAGTCTGAGGGCACGTACGGCGGCGCGGCCCCCCAGGTCCACTTCGGCACCGGCTGCTCCGCCGGCGGCTTGGCGTCGGGGCCGGAGAAGTACACGGCGAGCCGCGTGCCCCACTCCACATACGCCACGAACGCGGAGCGGAACTCGGCGTCCGTCGGGAGGCCCGCCTCGTCGGCCGCGTCCTGGATCAGGTTGACCCAGCGGCGGCGCTGGGTCTCCGTGATGCCCCGGCCCATGTGCTTGGCCACCATGTGGCCGTGGCCGCCCTGGGTCTCGGAGTAGGCGGGCGGGCCGCCGAAGGCCTCGGCCAGCCAGAGGGCGACGTGCTGCGCATGCTCGGGGGCCAACCCGTCGAACACCGGGGCCAGGAGGTCGTCCTTGACCACCTTCTCGTAGAAGACCGAGGTGAGCCGGTCGAAGGCCTCGCCGCCGCCCGCCCACGCGTAGAGCGTGGGGACGGCTGAACCCGTGCCCCGAACCGTGGTCGGCTTGTAGTGCCGCATCTCCTGGATGCTCGGGATGTACGCGCGGATCTCGGCGAGGAAGTCGGGGAACAGCTCCGACTTGCGGAAGCCCTCGACGTGGGCCTCGGTCGACGTCCAGACGATGCGCAGGACGAAGTGCTCGAAGTCCTCCTCGCAGCGCGCCAGTTCGTAGCCGACGCACTGCGGGGCCGCCGCCAGCTGGGCCGCGGCCCGGGTGTAGGCGGACAGGAACTCCGCCGACTGTTCTTCCGGGATGTGGTACCGGATGTACTCGACGGTCTCTGTGGTCATGCGCCCACGGAAACACGGACGGCCCGCCGGAAGCTGCACTTCCGGCGAAGCGGCGCCGAAAGGCGGATTCGCCCGGATCCCGGCTCCCCTCCAAGACGGTCACGGGAGTAGACGCAGGGCCAACACACCTGTGGACCCACTGTTAACGACAGCCCCGGCGGTCACACCGCATGGTGATCGGACAGGTGATCGCAATGCCGGGTACGACGGGGGGGCATATGGGCCGCACCGGCGTCGGACCCCGGCTTCGCGTGAGCCATCACTCACAGGAGGGGAAACAATGCGCAAGCGCAGCATGGCGGCGATCGTCGGAGCAGTCGCGGCGATCGCCATCCCGCTTTCCGCCACTTCCGCCAACGCGGTCGGGGTCGAGGGCACCACCGGCATCCGGAACGACAACAGCCAGAAGTGTCTGGCGATTCCCGGCGGCAGCTCGGCGGCGAACGGGACGGCCGCCATCCAGTTCACCTGCGACAAGGCAGCCGACGGCTCGTGGGACACCGATCAGCTGTGGACCTGGACCCTGGTTTCGGGAGCGACGTCGACGTACACCCTCAAGAACTACGCCACCGGAAAGTGTCTGGCGATCGGCGGCGGAAGCCACACCCTGGGCGCGGAGGCGATCCAGTGGCCCTGCAACGGCAGCACCGAACAGCAGTGGATCTACGACAGCAGCCATCGCCTCTGGAACAAGGAGAGCGACCTCTGCCTCGCCATCCCCAGCGCCAATGTGGCGAACGGTGTCGCCGCCGTCCAGTGGACGTGCAGAGACGTGAGCACCAACCCGGAGCAGAAGTGGGACCAGGTCGCGTGATAACGGCCTAAGCGAAGGGGCCTGCCGGAAGTCACCTTCCGGCAGGCCCCTCAGTTGCGCATCAGCTACGAACTACTTGCCGTAGTAGGCGTTGTAGATCGAGATCGTCGACTTGTTGCCCTTCTTGTCGGCGATCTTGGCGTGGAAGGAGATGGCCTTCCCCTTCGCCGGGTTCTTCACGGAGATCTTGCCGTTCACGACCTTGACCTTCTTCCAGGTCTGGCCGTAGTCGTACGAGACGTACACCGTCAGGGACTTGAGGTTCGAGCCCTTGGCGGCACCCTCGACGGTCACCGGGATCTTGACCGTCTTACCGGCCGTGACCTTGCTGTCCAGACCGGTGCTCGCCGCGAAACGGGCCGTGGACGCGGGCAGCTTGGCCAGGTCGGCCGGCTTCTTGGACTTGAACGTCCAGCTCGCGTCGATGCGGGTGGAGGCCGCCGCGACCTTGACGCTGCGCTTGACCGAGGTGGTCAGCTTGTACTCGGCCTGGCCGGCCGGGACCTTGAACGCCTTCTCGCCGAACAGCGGGTCGTCGTTGGTGCCGACCTGAGTGCCGTTGCGGTAGAGGGTGGTCTTCACCGAGGTGAAGGCCGAGGAACCGGCGTGGGTCTTGCCGTCGGCGAACAGCGGGATGTAGCCGTAGATGTTGTTGCCGTCGCGGTAGAGACCGAACTCCGCGTTCAAGTGCGGCCCGAAGACGGCCGTGTTGAACGTCTTCGAGTAGCTCTTGCCGCCCTTGAAGGACTGCGCGGCACCGAGCGTGTAGTACGCCTCGGAGACCGGGAAGCCGTCCTCGTCGACGCCACCGGACTGCTCGAAGTCCACGCCCCACTTCACACCGCCGAGGGTCGACAGGTGCAGGGTGCGGATGCCGGGCAGGGTCTGGCTGAAGCCGATCGAGGTGGCGCTGAAGCTACCGGGCAGCCAGCCGACGGCGTTGACCGAGCCGGACTTGCCGCTCGCCGCCGCACCCATGCCGACCTTGACCGTGGCCAGCTCGCTCGCCTTGTAGTGCTTGGTGTAACCGGTGGCGAACTGCTCGACCACACCGCCGGCGACGGTGTCGTACTGCTCCTTGGCGCCCTTGCTCCAGTGGGCGTCGAACTGCTGGCTGAAGGAGCCGTCGGTGATCTTCGGACCGACATGCGCGGTGTTGAAGCCCGCGTACGAGTCCAGCCACCAGCCGTAGCCGAAGCCGCCCTCGGACGTGTTGACCTGGAAGCCCGGCGAGGCGAACTCCGACTTGGCGCCGGCGTCCGGCACGGTGATGTCGACCGGCTTGGCCTTGCGTGCGTCCAGCGTGATCGTCACGTTCTTGTTGACGTTCAGCTTCGGACGGACCAGCCAGTCGGTGCCCTTGGTGACGTCCTCCGGGTCCACGAAGGTCGTGGTGTTGAGGATGTAACCGCCCTTGGGCACGCGGACCGTGACGGTGCCGTCCGCCTCGTACGGCATGTACCACTTGCCGTTGCCCAGACCGGAGATGCCGGACAGGTCGGTCATGTAGTTCGCGGTCGCGTTGCCGTCACGGCCGAGGACCTTCAGCGTGACGTCGTAGGACTCGACCTCGCGCTGCACGGCAGCGGCCGTACGCACGGTCTGGCCGTCGCCCGTCGCCGTCACGTACGCGGAGTACGCGCCGTCGAGCGTGCCGCCCAGCTTGCTGTTGACCGTCAGGTCGACGGAGGCCTTGCCGCCCGCCGGGACCGTCACCGAGGTGGCGCCCAGCGTGAAGAAGCCGGCCGGAGCGGCCTGCCCCTTCGGGTTGGTGGCCGTGGACGACAGCTTGAGCGTGACGTCCTTGTCACCGAGGTTGCGGTAGGTGACCTGCTTGGTCTCCGGGGTGTCGTCGGTGTGCGGCCACTGCTGCGCACCGAAGCTCACCGACACCGGGTCGGCGATCACGGTCTGCTTGATGGCCTTGTCGACCTGGATACGGCCCGAACCCTGCTGGAACGGCGTGTACTTGCCGCCCTTCGTGGAGCCCGTGAGGGCGCCCTTCAGCTCGGCGTACGTCCAGTCCGGGTGCTCCTGCTTGAGGATCGCCGCCGCGCCCGCGACATGCGGGGTCGCCATCGACGTACCGGAGATGGTCAGGTAGCCGTCCGGGTTCTGGCCGACCTCCTGCTCGATGATGCTGCCCGGGGCCGCCGCCGCGGTGATGTCGACGCCGGGAGCGGTCACGTCGGGCTTGATCTGCCCGTCGAGGCCGGGGCCGGTGCTGGAGAAGGACGCCAGCTTGTCGTTGTCGTCGACCGCGCCGACGGTCAGGGCGGAGGCCGCGCTGCCCGGGGAGCCGATGGTCTGGTCGCCGAAGTCGCCCTCGTTGCCGGCGGCGATGGCGAAGAGGATGCCCTTCTCCGCCGAGAGCTTGTTGACCTCGGCTTCCAGCGGGTCGATCTCCGGAGTGTCGCCGCCGCCCAGGCTCAGGTTGACGACGTCGGCGCCCTGCTCGGCCGCCCACTCCATGCCCGCGAGGATGCCGGAGTCGTCGCCGTAGCCGTCGTCGCTCAGCACCTTGCCGTTGAGCAGCTTGGCGCCGGGCGCGACGCCCTTGTACTTGCCGCCGGACTTCGCGCCGGTACCGGCCGCGATGGAGGCGACGTGCGTGCCGTGGCCGAACTTGTCGGTCGCGTCCGCGGAGGTGGAGAAGTTCTTCTCGGCGATCACCTGGTCCTTGAGGTCCGGGTGGGTCGCGTCGACACCGGTGTCCAGGACGGCGATCTTGACGCCCTTGCCGTCGTAGCCGGCGGCCCACGCGGTGGGGGCGCCGATCTGCGGCACGGACTTGTCGAGGCTGGCCTTGCGGACGCCGTCGAGCCAGACGTGGGCGATGCCGGAGGCGGTCTTGTCGCCGTTGGTGACCGCGTCCCACAGCTCGGGGGCGTCCTCCTTCGGCGTCTGCACCGCGTCCGCGTTCAGCGACTTCAGGCTCCGGCGGAGCTCGCCCGCGTCACGGACGTCGGCCTTGGTGGCCGCGGCGGTGCCCTTGTAACCGACGATCACCTTCAGTCCCTGCTTCTGGGACTTGCGGCTGGCGGTCTTGTTGAGCTCGGTGACGTCGAACAGCCGCTGGTCCAGCTTGCCGCTGTTGACCAGGCGGGTGACGTCGGCCGGCAGCACATAGGTGTGCCCGTCGGCCTGGCGGAGCTGGACGGGTATGTGCTCGCGTCCCTTCGCGGGCTCGAGGCCCACGACACGCCCCTTGGCGTCCACCACTACGCGGTCACCCGTGATCAGGGTGATGCGGTGCTTGGCCGTGAGCTGCGCCGCCTTGGTCGAGGCGCTCGCCGTCTGCTCCGCATCCGCCGACGCCGGGCTGGTCATGCCCGCCGCCAGAGCTACTGCGGCCGCCGCGGCGATCGTGCCAGCGCATGCCCTTTTTACTTGTCTGCGCAAGATTCCCCCTTGCAGAAGAACCGGGTAAATGGTCCCCGTTCACCCGGCCGGGGGCAGACTCGCACGCACATGCGTGCACCCCCCGGTATCCGCAGTATGCCGGGGGGTGATCAGCGGGCTCAATAGACAGGTGCCTGACAGGCAGGTCTGTTACACGATTGCCGGATTCACAAGTAGGCGTTCAGGAAGCGGAGTTCAGGAGTCGGCGTTCAGGAGGCGGCGTTCTCCTTGACCGTGATCTTGCCCTTGCGGATGGTCGCGAGCCGCGGCGCCTTCTTCGCGATGGCGGAGTCGTGGGTGACCATGATGAAGGTCAACCCCAGCTCCTTCCACATGCGTTCGAGTACGTCCATGATCTCGTCGCGCATCGACTCGTCGAGGTTTCCGGTGGGTTCGTCGGCGAGCAGCACCTTGGGGTTCTTGACGAGTGCGCGGGCGATGGCGACGCGCTGCTGCTGGCCTCCGGACATCTCGCCGGGCAGGTGCCCGAGCCGCTCGCCGAGCCCGACCGACTCCAGCGCCGCGGCGGCCCGTTCGCGCCGGTCCTTCGTCTTCACCCCGAGGGGTACGAGGGCGGTCTCGACGTTCTCCTGTGCGGTGAGCGTCGGGATCAGGTTGAAGCTCTGGAAGACGAAGCCGATGTTCTCGCTGCGCACCTTTGTCAGCTTGGCCTCGGAGAGCTTGGCCAGGTCGACGCCGTCGAGGACGACTTCGCCCTCGGTGGGCTTGTCCAGGGCGCCGAGCATCTGGAGGAGGGTGGACTTGCCGCCGCCGGTGGGGCCCTGGATGACGAGGCGGTCGCCGTCGGCGATGGTGAGGTCCACACCGGCGAGGGCGTGGACGGTGTCCTTGCCTCGGGTGTAGCGCTTGGTGACGCTCTTGAGTTCGTACATCTGGGTAGCTCCTGGGTTGGTTCGGGGTGGTGCGGATCGTCTTTGGCTGCGGGGTCGGTGGGGGCTGGTCGCGCCCGCGCGGCGGAGCCGCATATCGATGCAGCCCCGCGCCCCTGGGTGGGTTCAGCCTGCGTGGGTCGTATGGCGCCGTAGCCCCGCGCAGCCACGTCGCTGGAACCTGCGTAGCTGCGGGCGGTCGTGCCGCTGGGGCGGCACGACTGACAGAAGGCGGCACCTCGGCAGCGCCGAGTTGCGCGACCCACCCCCGCCCGGCCACAGCCGACGCCCGCTACTCGACTCGGCGCAACGCGTCCGCCGGCCGCAGCCGGGACGCGCGCCAGCCGCCGAACGCTCCCGCGATCAGGCCGCCCGCCACCGCCAGGGCCACCGCGATCGCGACCGTCGTAAGGCTGACCGGGGCCGTGAGGGCCACGTCCAGGGTCTTGGCCGCGGCCTGCTGACCAGGACCGCCGCCGCCGAAGCCGCCGCCCCCGCCGGGACCACCCTGGCCCCCGCCACCGCCACCACTACTGCCCAACTGCGCCTGCAGCGTGGGGCTGATGGCCGTCACCAGATACGCACCCGCGAGGCCCAGCGCGATACCCAGCGCACCGCCCAGCAGGCCGTTCACCATCGCCTCACCGACGACCTGCCGGGTCACCCGCCCCGACTTCCAGCCCAGCGCCTTCAGCGTGCCGAACTCACGGACGCGGCGCGAGACCGCGGAGGAGGTCAGCAGACCCGCCACCAGGAAGGCGGCGACCAGCACCGCGATCGACAGCCACTTGCCGACGTTCGTGGCGAGCGAGGAGGCCGTGGAGAGGGAGCCGGAGACGGTGTCCGCGAGGTCGGCGGAGGTCGTGACGGTCGTACCCGAGATGTTCTTCTGGATGGTCGACTTGACGGCGTCGATCTTCTGCGAGTCGGTCGCCTGAACGTAGATCGTGGTGACCTTGTTCTTCGATTCGCTGAGGGTCTGCGCCTGCTTGAGCGGGATGTAGAGATTGGCCGCCGAGTCACCGCTGTCCGCGGTCGCGACGCCGATCACCTTGAACTTGACGCTCTTGATGGTGACGGTGGAACCGACCTTGAGCTTCTTCTCCTTGGCGTACGCCGAGTCGACGACAGCGACCTTGGCGTTGGTCTCGGTCGTCTTGAAGGTACGGCCGCTGGTGAGCTTGGAGGAGGTCAGCGGGCCGAGGGCCGACTTGGTGACGTCGGTGCCGAAGACCGAGTAGTTGTTGACGTCGAAGTTGGCTCCGCCGCCCTGCACTTCGCCCTGCGGCTGGCCGGTGCCGCCGCCGTTCTGACCGCCACCCTGCTGGTTGCCGCCTTCCTGACCGTTGTCGCCCTGCTGGAACTGGCCGCGGGTGAACTCGCCGCTGACCTTGATGACCTGGAGGCTGAGGCCGCCGACCGCGTCGGAGACGCCGGTCTGCTTGCCGACCTTGGAGACGGTGGCGGTGGACAGGGTCTGGAAGCCCTGCACCATGACGCGGTCGCTGCTCTGCTCCTCGCCGGAGTCGTTGTCCTGCGCGTCGAACTCGAAGCGCGGACGCTCGGAGCTGTTCGCCTGCGGCTGGGCGGCCTTGGTGACCGTCATGTCCGTGCCGAGGCCGTACAGCGACTGGAGGACCTTGTCCTGCGCCTTCCCCATGCCGGACGACACGGAGGAGACCACGATGACCAGCGCGATGCCGAGCGCGAGCCCGGAGGCGACGACGAGGGCCGCCTTTCTGCGGCGGCGCAGTTCGCGCCTCAGGTAGGTGAAGAACATGGCCGCAAGGTAGGTACGGCGCGTGATGGCTGGATAAGGCAGACATAAGAGAACGATGAGAAGGCTGTCTGTGAGCCAGGCAGAAGCCCGGACGCGCCTGTCAGCCACACGGCGCAAGGGCCCGCCAGGACCAACTGCCGGATTTGTCCCTCTCGTTCACATCGAGCACGGCCACCCAGCGTTCCCCGTCCATGAAGGCGCCCCTTAATCCCGAGCATTCCAGGTCCACCAGCCCCACGGCTGCTCCGCCTTCCCGCCCAAGGGCGACGGCCCGCCGGGACGTGATACAGCCGTCGGTCACGCCGAGCGGCCGGAAGCCGAAGAGCGGGGCCAGTCGAGATCAGTATGGAGCGGGCGTCCGCTCTCCTGAGAGAGGGACAACACCGCCCTCCATCGCCACCCGGCAGACGGCGATGACGACCCCGCGACGGCTACGCCCCAACTCCCCACTGACCGTGGCGTACCTCCACGCGGTCCTCCGAGAGGAGGAGCTTCCGCGCAACGTCGCCGGCAATGTCAAGACCGCCGCGCCCCGCCCCGGCCGCTTCCAGCCCCTCACAGCAGTCGAGGCCCGGCCGTTCCTCCAGACGGCCGGCGACGACCGGCTGTTGCCTTGTACGAACTCGCCCTGCGCACTGGACTCCGCAAGAGCGAACTCCTCGGCCTCCACTGAGAAGATCTCGACCTCGACGGAGGCACCGCCACCATCCGCCGTTCCCTCCAGCGCACACGCAGTCAGGGGCTGACCATCCTGTACACCAAGACTCTCGCCTCCGAACTCCGCATCGCCCTCCCTACCGAATGCCTCAATTCCCTCAAGACCCACCAGGAACAACGGAAGGAAGAGCGCCAGGCAGCCGGAACGGGCTGGACGGACAACGGTCTCGTCTTCACCACTCCACTGGCAGACCGCTCGACCCCACCAACCTGAGCCGCCTCCCCCTCCGCCACACAGGCCTCCGAACAATCCGCTTCCACGATCTCCGCCACTCGACCGCGACCCTGCTCCTGGAACAGGGCGTCGACCTCGTCGTCACCGAGGAACTCCTCAGCCACGCCCACATCGGCGTCACCGCCGGCCTCCACGCCCATGTCCGACTCCGCCTCGAGCGCCAGGCCATTGACACTCTCGGCACCACCATCGGCCCGACCGACGCCCTCGACGGCCCACCCACCACAGCCATCGTCTGCTGACGTCGCCGTCACCGTTGCTGTCAAACGGCGGCAGGGGCCACACCGGAGATCACTCCGGCGAGGCCCCTTTCTCTTCATTCTTTCCCTAGGAATTACATCACTCAGGAATTAGAAGAGCCGAAACGAGAAATCGGGCGCATAGAACCATGCACCCCGACGTATTCTACCCACACGAAGAAGTAGCGCTCGCCGGGATCTTATACGCAGCCGCAAGGCTCTTATCGAAGATCACGAGCAGAGCATCGGGCATATACATGAATCCCGCACCCTCAGCCTCACCTAGTGCAATGACTAGACTCGACCCATCAGAGAACCCGAAATTGTAAGCCCAAGGCATCTCTGGACATCCCTCATTAGGGATATGCCAGGCGATTCCGATACTCACGATCGACACACCCAAGAACCTCTCCCAATCGACGTGCTCACTCACGTCGATGGGATCACCGGGGAGACTGGTGCCCGATTCTCCAGGACTCCTGAATTCAATCGCCATGCCTTCGTTGACGCCGTCCATTGCCCAGGACAGAACCAGCACGGCCCCACTCTCCATGCCCAGCTCAACAGCCATGTCGACTTCGTGAGCTCGATCTTCCCTATGCCCTTCGGGCCAGCCCTCCCCCCGCGGCGCCACGTAGCGAACCGTTTTCACGATCTGGCCCGCGACAGCCTCCCGGAATTCAGTGATCCCAGCACCGCTATGGGCCAGAGCATCCCACGGGTTGATTACCAGCATTTTCAATACCGCCCAAAGTACTGGAACTGGCCATTGGCATCGAAGGTTGCCCCGATCCCACGTCCACCAGTCGGGTCCGGCATGATATACCGCGTCCCGCCAGCGAAGTTGCCAGAATTTACAGGAGATGTAGCAGTTTTCGGGTTGGTCAGAATGTCATCCAACAGGTCCTGACCGGCAGACTTCAACTGCTTCCCTGGAACCACAGGAAGATCCCCACGGTTCATATGCTTCTGATATTCGCGTCCGGCATGAGTCGTATTCCCCTTAGCCGGACGCATCCCGCTCTGCGAAAGAGCATCCAAATCAGGGCAACCGCCGGAATTGTGAACGAGGACCGGCGTCTCGCCCGCCAGCACATAGTACGTGTGCAAACCGTCGACGGTGAGGTTGCGGGTCTCATGCTTCTCATGGAAAGCGCGGTTCGACGTCACTGTGACCTCGGGACCGGAGTCCGTGCGTAGCGTCATGCCACGGTCGAGGTCGCCTGCGTTGATCCAGGTGTGCTTGCTGGGGGACCAGAACGGGTGGTGAGCGGTCGCAATGATCTGGAACTCGCCGTTGCGGGTCTTCACCGTGAGGTCGGCGAAGTCCTTGTCGTCCTTGGTGATGATGGTGGCAAGAACTGTGCGCGCTTCCGTCTGGCCGGTTTCAGGGTCGGTGGCGAGGACTTCGTCTCCGGTCTTGACGTCCTTGATGCTCTTTGTGGATCCGTCTGCCATGCGAACGTCTTCTTGGGGCGGGAAGCTGTTCAGGCACTGGCCAGCCGCCTGCGCCCGGAGCGCCTTCGCTGCCCGGCTGACGGCCCCGGTGAGAACACCCAGAGCGGCGCCTTCACCCTGGTTGGTGAGAGCTTCGGTCGTGGACTCTTCGTCCCCGTCCAAGGCGTCCGATGTGGCAGCGCCGGCGGCGCCGGCTGCTCCCCAGCACGCGCCTGTGGCCAGGAGGCTCGCACCACCGGTTGGTCCTGCTGCCCCTGCGGCGGCAGTCTCACATGCAGAGAACGCGACAACGGTCATCGCCGTGCCTACGACTCCCGCCCAGAACCCGGTGTTGTCGTGGTCTTCGGTGTACGGCTGGGCAAGGCAGGCGTCACGGACCATGTATCCGTACTGTGAGCAGTCGGTTCCCGGGTCTGTGCTGGTTGTTGGGATGTCGGGAGTGTCTTCCTCTCCGCCCTGGCTGGTGACGTCCCCTGGGCCGCATTCGTCCCAGCCGTCGGTGCATTCTGTTCCGTCGGGATTCTCCCTGATCAGTCCAGACGGGTCGGAGTAGTTGATGGGGTCGTTGCCGCTGTAGCTGTAGGCGGAGAGGTTCTGCGGGTCGTACGGCGTGCTGATCGGGTCGGGGCTGAGGAAGCGGGCGAGGTGGGGGTCGTAGGCGCGGGCGCCGAGGAGAGAGAGTCCGGTGCTGGTGTCCTCGGTCTTGCCGAGGAATCCGCTGTCGGTGCCGGTAGGCAGGCTTCCGCTGCGTTCGTCGCCGAAGGGGGTGTAGCGGCGGCGGGTTGAGGTGCCGGTGGCAGCGTCGACGGCGAGTTGTGTGGAGGCCTGAGTGTCACCCATCAGATAGGTGACCTTGCCGTTGGCGGCGCTGTTGCCCTCCGTCGTGCGCATGGCCACCGTTGCGGAGCCGCTTGTGTAGTAGCGCGTCGCTGTGACCGTGGTGCCGTTGGTGGTGCGCAGTTCCATCCCGCCGATGGAGGCGACCGTCTCTTGCGGCGTGGTACGGACCAGGAGGTTGCCGTCGGCATCGTACGTGTACCGGGTCAGTTCGCTGCCGCTGGACTTGGTGGTCTTGACGGTGGCGAGCCTGCCGAGCTTGTTCCAGTCGTAGTCGGTACTGGTAGTGGTGGTGCCGGATTCGACGCGCGTGTCCATCTGGCCGGCGGCGTCATAGGTGAGGGTTTCCGAGCCGGTCGTGGTGCCGGCGGTGATGGTGTTGATCTTGCGGACGCCGTGCGGCCAGTCGGCGTTGGCGGTGGTCCAGGTGCCGGCGTCGTCGTAGCCGGGATAGAGGTAGTCGCGGGCGGTGGCCTTGCCGGTCGAGTCGGTGTCGGTGACGGACTGGAGATTGCCCAGCCGGTCGTAGCCGTAGGCGCTCTGGTACGGGGCCGTTCCGGTGAAGTCGGAGGTGCTGCCCAGAGCACACGCACCCGCGCTTGACCGGGTGTAGGCGTTGGTCAGTCGGGCTTGGTCGTCGTAGCGGAAGCACTGCGACTGCGCGGTCTGGCCGGTGGCCTGTTCTCTCAGTTCCGTGATCTTGCCGTCGAAGTCGTAGCTGTAGGTGTCCTTCTGGACTTCGCTAAGGGACGCCCCCGGAGGCGTGACGGTGGTGGCGATGCCCTGCAACCAGCGTGTGCCGTTGCTGTCGTTGTAGGTGTAGGTGCGGTGTGCGACTGCGCCCAGCACGGTGGTCAGGCCGTAGGTCCGGGCAGTCAGGCGCCCATAGGCGTCGTACTCCGACGACTTGACGTAGGTGTCCCGGTTGGAGGCCAGGCGGCCGGGCTGGCCGTAACCGTCGTAGGTAGCGGTGACCGTTTCCGCGTCGAGCCCGCCGGCCGCGGGATAGCTGACCGAGGTGACATGGTCCGCGGCGTCGTAGGTGTACTCGGTGGTGTAGTCGCCTGCCAGACCGTTGACGTTGGCCGGGATGCTGACGGTGGTGCTCAGAGGACGGCCGCGGCTGTCGAACTCGTTGGTCTTGACTGTGTATGTGTTGCCGTCCGCGTCCTTGCTGGTCGTCGAGGTGATCTGTCCCTTGCCGCCGGGAACGCTCGTGCCGTCCCAGGTCCAGGAGGCCAGTTCGTCGCTGCCGCTGGACACGGACGTCTGGCGGCCCAGGTTGTCGTAGTCGTAGGACAGGACCGTCTTTCCACCGTTGCTGGTGATGTTGGTGATCCGGCCGTTGGAGTCGTACTCCGTGGTGGAGACGCCTGCGTCCGGGTCGTCCGACTTGGTGCGCTGACCGGCCCAGTCGTAGGTGTAGATCGTGTCGTTGCCGCGCGGATCGGTGATCTTTGAGAGGGCGCCTGTGGCGGTGTACCCGTACTGGGTGGTGAAGGTGGAGCTGCCGTTGTGCCCGACAACCTTCGCGGTCTGCCCATACACGTCGGTGTAGGTGTCGGTAGCGCCGCCCACCTGGGGTATGACGGTGGTGTAGTCGCCTGCGTACGACGTGACCACCCGCCCATACAGCGAGGTCGTGGTCGTGGATCCGTCACCGACAAGGATCTGTGACACGGTGGGGCGACCGGCCCAGTCCAGAGTCAGGTCGGTGTAGGACGGCAGGTCCTCTACCTTGGGACTGACCGGGCTTCCCGAGCCCGCGGTCCCCTGATTACGGAAGACGGCCGACGTGCCCGTGACATTGCCTGCGGTGTCATAGCGGGTGACCGCCACTCGCCGGTTGGGTACCTGCGCTCCCGTAGAGGCATCGACGCCGTCCGGGATGGATGCCTGCGTCTCCCGAGTGCGGCCGAGTCCGTCGGTGTAGGAGTACGAGGACAGATAGGTCGCGCCGGACTGCAGGGTATGGGAGCCCACACGGGGGTAGCCGCTGACGGAGTCCGGGATCCCGCTGCTGGTGGAGGTGGGGATGCTGTAGTCGAACTTGAGGGATGGCGAGCTGCCGGTTTCAGTTGGCAACCACGCCTCGGTCAGGCGGCCTGCGGCGTCCAGGGTGACCTTGGTGACGGCTCCGTTGATGTCCTTGCTTTGGTACGGCGCACCCCAGAATCGGGAGATCCAGACGGTGGACGTCAGCGGGTCTTTGAAGGGGCCGGGGGCTGCGGTCGTGGTGGTGATGCCGTCCAGCGGCCAGGTGTTGGCCGGAGAGTAAGTGGTGGTGGTGCGGCGGAGATTGGCGTCCTCGCTCCAGGTCACGCGGCCCGCGTCGTCGTAACCAGACCTCGCTTTCTGGTATTTGTCCGCACTGGTATATACGCGGGATTCGGTCGGGTTGCCGTCGGTCGGCTTGTTGCCGGTCAGGTCGGTTGCGTAGTCGTACAGGGTGACGGCGTAGCTGTCCTGATTGTCCGCGGCCCGGTCGGTACAGCCCTTCGCGTAGTGACGGGTCTCGTCGGTGAGCACCGTCCAGCGCTGGATCTTGCCGTCCTCGTACAGGTCGGTGTTGTAGGCGCGGCCGTACGTGGTGCACCGGTTGTCGGAGACCGCCGCTTCACCCTGGTCGTCGGTGCGCAGCGGCAGACCGTAGGTGGCGGAGGTGGCCGTCGTGGCGTCGTACTCGTTCTGGACGACGTGGGTGCGCCAGCCGGTAGAAATCTTGGTCTGGGTGGTGGTCTCGTCTTCACGGACGAAGCGGGCGTCGCGCAGTCCCTCGTACTGGGCGGTGTTGTGACTCCAGTACGAGTGGAAGACCCGCTCGTGCGAGCTGCCGGCGTCGTCCCGCGTCGAGGTTTCGATGGTGCGGCCCTGCAGCCACGGAGAGTCGGTGTAGGAGGTGCCCTCGCCGTCGGTGACCAACACGGTCCGCGTGGCCGATGAATCGGTCTTGGAGGTGCGGTCGCCGTCCAGGCCGCGGTAGAGCCAGTGGAACGTGGAGTGCTTGACGGTGCCGCTGCCGGAGGTGACCTCGACGCGCTGGTAGCCGCGCCAGTCCGACCAGGACTCGTCCTCGTCCGGGGTGAGCGGGTCATTGGTGAAGCGCCAGCCGGCCCCGCCCTGGTAGTCGTAGCTGGTGGTCATCTCCGGGGCGCCGTCCTGGCTGCTGGTGACCGTCGGGTCGACGGTCACCTTCGTGACCAGGAATTTCTTGAACCAGCCGGTCTTCGACTCTGTCTCACCCTCGGGCGTCCACTTCTGCCAGTAGCAGTCCTTGGTGTTCGAGGACTGGCTGGGCAGACTGTCCTCGCTGCACGCGTTGGGAGATCCGTAGGTAACCGTGGTGGTGGCGCCCAGGTCACCGTGAATGGTGCTGAGGCGGCGGAAGTTGAGCTCGGTCGAGCCGACCTTGTTGTCCAGGTCGACGCCGTTGAAGTTGATGACCGGCAGAACGATGTCGGTGCCCGTGCCGTAGGTCTTGCGCTGGACGTAGTCCAGCCACAGCGTCTTGCCGATCGCGCCGTCCGGGTTGGGCAGGCCGTGCTTGGTCTGGTACTGCTGCACCAGGTCCCAGCCGTCCGCGGTGGTGTTCAGCACGGACGTCTTGATGTCCCACAGCATGTCCTTGCTGAAGAACGTCGGGTAGTACGTCTTACCCGCGCAGTAGTAGTCCGCCGAACTGCCGTCGCACAGCAGGTCGATGGGCACGTCCGGGTAGGACGAGGGGCTGGAGGCCATCGACGGGCAGGCGTCCGGTTCGCTGCGCAGCGGGTCCGTGTCCGCCATGCGTTCCACGCACCGGCCCACATGGGACAGCTGCACCCTGCCGGTCGGCTTGGAGTTCGCGATCTGGGTCGGCCAGCCGTACTGGATGTCCCGCAGGTAGCCGCCGGAGGTGTAGGAGCGGGCCTTGTCGGTGTTGGCGACCGACCGGTAGTAGTTGGTCTCCTTGTCGTAGAAGTAAGTGGCCTCGACCTCGTTGGCGTCCACCGTGCGGTCCAGGTTCCACCGCCAGGCCTGCGTGCACGGTTCGGGGAACTGGGCGTGGCACGGCTCACCCGTGTTGTTGCCGACCACCGGGACGGTGAACACCGATGCGGTGGCGCCGACGGTGCGCTCAGAGCGACCCCAGCCGAAGTAGTAGCGCTTCCCGTCCTGGGTGGAGATCACCCAGTACTCGTCGTCCGCGCCGTACCCGCCGGACAGGTGCTGCACCCGCCAGCCCGGGTTGTCATGCAGGTGGTAGGAGCCGGTGCCGGTGTTGTCCTGGACCAGCGTCGAGGTCACGCCGTTGAGGTTGATGACGTAGACCGCGCCGTCCGGCTCGTCGGCGGTGTTGGGCGAGTCCCAGCACATGTCGCCGATCGTGTCCAGGCCGTCCTGGGTGCAGTTGCGGTAACGGCGCTCGATGTAGCCGACGTTCAGGTCCCAGCCCATGCCGACCCAGGAGGCCTGGTTGTTCGTCGCCGAGGTGCGGCCGTCGACGGACTGCGAGTTGTAGGTCATGCCCAGTGACGGCGCCGAACCCATCGCCGGGGCCGGCAGGCTGACGGGAAGGTTGTAGGTGAAGGCGCCGGAGCCGGTCGCCACGTCCCAGGAACCGGTCGGGGACAGAGTGGAGGCTCGGTAATCCCCATTGTCCGAGGAGGAACCGCTGCTCAACGCGTAGACCGAGCTGGAGTCGCTGTCCAGCTGTACGGACAGGCCATCGCTGTCAGGTTCGGCCACCACCGTGGCGGTCAGCGTGCCGGACGCGGTGTCGTTCTCGGCGGGCACCACCTCGCGCTCCGTGCAACCCTCGGCTTCAGGGGTCTGCAGGGCGCACGCGGGCAGCTTCACAAGCCGCAGCCGGGAGGCAAAGTCACCGCCGTAGGCGTACTTGAAGCCCGAGTAGTCGATGTCGACCTGCACTTGGCCGGGTGAGGCCACGCCGTCGGTGCGGGTGACCTGCAGGCCCAGCCCCACACCACCGGCCGGGGCTACGTCCTGGCGGTCCAGGACCCTCACATCGACCTGCTCCGGCGACACCAGCTCTTCGGCCGGCTCTGCCGTGCTGGTCGGTTCACTCGGTGCGGGCGGTTCGCTCGACTCGGGCTACGACGGCTGGGGCGATGCGGTGCTGCTCGGCTCCGGGCTCGCGGACGCCGTCGCCTCGGTGCCGTCCGAGGTGCTGGGAGCTGGTGTGGGCGTGGCGGTGCCCTCGGCGGCCGACTGTGTCCGTGACAGCTGGGGCGTAGCGCCTTCTGCGTCGGGTATGGGCGCCACCTCGACCACGTCGGCGACTTCGGTGGCGTCCCCACTGGCCGTGGCGGACGGCTCCGGCGTTACCGTGCCCGGCTCCCCCGGTGCTGACTGCGACAGATCCACCGTCGCCTCGGCGGCATCCGGCCAGCTCGGCTCCGGCAGCGCCTTGCCCGCTTCCTCCGCCTGCTGGGCCGGGACGGTTCCCAGTGACTGCGACGGCACCAGCGGTGTCGTCTCGCCCGAGGCTGCGGCCGCCGAGGGTGATGTCACCACCGCCCCGGTCGACAACAGGCCGGCCAACACCGCGCCCGCCACTGTGACGGACAACCAACGCGCACGCCGAGCAGCCACTCGAACTCCCGCCCCACGCAGCCCCCGCACCTCTCGTGCGCGGACCGCAGCCCAATGAACAAAAACACTCGGCGACCAGGCCGAACCGGCCGTGCTCCCCAGCACGCTGGAGCCAGCTCAACCCAGAAGTCGATCAGTGAAGCGAGACAGTAACTGCCATGAACATCCTGTGAACAGGAGGGGACTTAATGGACGGTTCCATTCCGACCCCATGACCTTGCTCACAGCTACCGAAGCGCAGGTCGCGCGTACGGCACCGGGATCCGGCATGGCTTCGGGCGACAACACCGCGCGTCTATCTCGAACCGCGAGACGGCGTGACAGAGCACCGGGCCGGTTCCTCCAGCTCGCACCACACCGTCTTGCGATCGGCACCCGGTTCTACGCCCCACCGCCGGGCCAGCGCGTCGAGGAGAGCGAGGCCACGGCCGTTCTCGTCCGTGGCGGTGGCCCGCAGCAGGAGGGGCAGGGCACGCGGGTCGGGGTCGGTGACCTCGACCCGCGTGGACCCGTGAACCGTGCGCAGAACCCGGACGGTCACCGGCGTGCCCTCGCCGAGGTGGTCAATCACGTTCGTCAGTAACTCGCTTGCACATAGGCGCACTTCGAAGCTGTGGTGACGAAGATGGTGCCGCAGCTCGGGTACCGACTTCGGCGTGGCGAGCAGGTCGAGTTCGAAGGTCATCCCTCTGCCGCCTTGCGGAGGGCCGCGGCGAGTTCGCGGGCCGTGGCCGGGTTGCAGTTGCCGAGTGCGATCTGGCCCGTGGGTGGTGTGCGGAGGGAGGGCAGCGTGATGCCGTGCAGGGCGAGGGCGTCGCGGAGTTCCTCCAGGCAGAGGGTGGTGTCGTAGGGGGTTTGCATGGGCCGCCAACTCCTGTGCGCTCTGTGACGAATTGCTCACAGACTGACGTGCGGCTGGCTACCGTAAAAGGGGGTTCGCGTTCGCGACCGGGACTGCGGAAGGTGAACGATGGCACAGCGCAAGGACATCGACGGCTCGATGAGCGTCCCGACCTTCTACGGCAAGGAGTTGAGGTGGAAGCGGGAGGCGGCGGGGCTGTCGTGGGAGGCGTTGATCAAGGGCAGCTTCTTCGGCAAGACGTATCTCAGCGACATCGAGCGCGGTGAGCGGCGGATGCCGGTGGAACTGGCCCGGCATGTGGATCAAGTGCTGGGGACCGACGGGTTCTTCGAGCGGCACTGTGAGGACGTACGGAAGGCGCGGAGGGGGCCGCACGCCGCGTACTTCGAGAAGGTCCTGGAGGCGGAGAAGCACGCCAAGACCATCGAAGAGTGGAGCCCCACCATCCTTCCGGGGCTGCTCCAAACCCCGGCGTACGCGCGGGCCGTGGTAAGAGCGACGCATCCGCTGGCTCTTGACGAGGAGGTGGAGGAAAAGGTCGCCGCCCGCATGGCGCGGGCCTGCCTCTTCGAAGAGGACCATCACACCCCGTCGTACTGGGCGATCCTGCACGAGTCGCTGATGACCGACGCAGTCTTGCCCCCGCGCGAGATGGCCGAACAGCTCGACCGAATCGTGGAACTCGCGGAACGGCGTCGCATCGCTACGCAGATCGTTCTGCGGAAGAGCGGTCCGCATCCATTCATGCTCGGCACCGCCAAGGTCATGACCTTCCCGGACGCCCCGCCGCTGTTCTACACGGAGTCGTTGCACAGCGGGGACACCATCGACGATCCGGCCCTCGTGGAGGAGTACCGCAGGTCGTACGATCTGCTCAGGGCCGTAGCACTGTCACCAGACACGTCCCTGGCCATGATCAAGGCAGCCGCAGAGGAATACCGAAATGGCAAGCAACCGGATCGACTTGAGTGACGCTCTCTGGCTCAAGAGCAGCTACAGCAACGGCAGCGGCGGCGACTGCGTGGAGATCGCCAGCGACTTCCCCGGCCTCGTCCCCGTACGCGACTCCAAGGCCCCCGACGGCCCCGCGCTCCTCCTCACCGACCGCGCCTGGGCCCCCTTCGTCGCGGCGCTCAAGTCGAACTGATCGCCGACTGGCCGAGTCGGGGTTGCGGCGAGTGGCGGCGGTGTACTTTCCTAGTAGTACGAAGCCCCCGCCACGGCCGGTATCCGCGACAGGGGCTCCAGCTCGGCAGGAGCTTCGGTGGGAGGTCCCTAGTACTGAGAGGGATCTCCCGCTACCTGGCGAGCAACCAGAGCCACCACCTCCTCACGTGCTTGGCGCAGCACTCCGGCAAGCGGCGAGTGAGCCGACACACGAGAGTCGGTTTCGGTCTGGCGTGACGTCCCATAGGTGCGCCTCCCTTTCCATAGGGAGGCGGCCTTTTTTCGTACCCGGAACCGCCCCGCTTCGGGCCGGGCCCCGAGGAGAGGGGGCCCGGAACAAGGGAGGCGCACCCGAGGCGCGTCACATGCCGGATATTACCGGCAACTCCCTTACGCGAAGCGAAAGTTGAGGGCGGCCACCCGATCGGGTGGCCGCCCTCAGTCGACTGACGTCAGCAGACGTCCGTAGCGCGGTGGTCGGTCAGACCGCCGAACCCGCCTTCCAGTCCGCCCAGCTCATGTTCCAGCCGTTGAGACCGTTGGACGGGTCGACCGTCTTGTCGCCGGTGTTCTGGACGACCACGACGTCACCGATGATCGAGTTGGTGTAGAACCAGTAGCCCGGCGTGCCCGTGTCGTTGGCGCCCTTGGTGTCCGACAGACCCACGCAGCCGTGGCTGGTGTTCACGCTGCCGAAGACGGACTTCGCGCCCCAGTAGTTGCCGTGCACGAAGGTGCCGGAGTTGGTCAGACGCATGGCGTGCGGTACGTCCTTGATGTCGTACTCGCCCTTGCCGTCGTCGTCGGTGAAGCCGACCGTCGCGCCGTTCATCCGGGTCTCCTTGAACTTCTCGGAGATCACCATCTGGCCCTCGTACGTCTTGTTCTCGGGCGAACCGGCGGAGATCGGGATGGTCTTGACGGTCTTGCCGTCCTGCGTGACCTTCATCTGCTTGGTCTGCGCGTCGACGTAGGTGACCTGGTTGCGGCCGATCTTGAAGGTGACCGTCTTCTGCTGGACGCCGTAGACACCGTCCGCGCCCTCGACACCGTCGAGCGCGAGCTTCAGCGTGACGGTGGAGTTCTCCTGCCAGTACTCGTCCGGGCGGCAGTCCATGCGGTTGGCGTTGAACCAGTGGCAGACGACCTCCTGCCCGCTGCTGGAGGAGACGGTGACACCCTTCTGGACGGCCGCCTTGTTGGTGATCGCCTTGTCGAAGTTGATCGACACCGGCATGCCCACGCCGACGGTGGAGCCGTCGTCCGGCGTGAAGTAGCCGAGGAAGCTGTTGGTCGGCGAGACCGTGGTGAACGAGGCGTTCTCGTGGGCGACGCGGCCGTCGGAGTCCTTCGCCTCGGCCGTCACCTTGTAGGTGGTGGAGCGCTCGAGCTGGCCGCTGGGCTTCCAGCTGGTCTTGTCGGCGGATATCTCGCCGCTGACCTCGGCGCCGGCCTCGGTGGTCATCGACACGTCCGTGAGCGTGCCCTTGCTCACGGTGACGGCGGCGGAGTTGTTGATGGAGGCGTTGTCCGAACCGTCCTTTGGCGTGATCTTGATCGTGGCCTCGGAGGTCTTCTTGGCCGCGGCCTCGTCGACCTTCGACTGGGAGCTGTCGTTGCCGCTGTCGCTGCCGGAGGCATCGTTGTCGCCGCTGGAACACGCCGACAGCACCAGCACACCGCCGAGCAGTGCGGAGGCGACCGTCAGGCCCCTGCGCCGCTTACCGACCGTCATCACACGCTTCTCCATCGTTGCCGATTCCCCAGAAACCCCGAGAGTCCCCGTCAATGAAACTTAAACGCTACGACCGGTTCGTCCCGTTCCACATTCTTGGAAGGTGTGGGGCACACCACGTCCGCCGTGGCGGGTGGTGCGGGTGTCGGTCCGTGCGCCCCCTGAGACGACGAAACCCCGGGCCGCGGTTGCCGCCCGGGGTCACGTTTTCCCCAAGCCTGCTCAGTTGACGGCCTCTTCGCCCTCGTCCGCGTCCTCATCATCCTCGTCGAGGTCCCAGTCAGGCGAATCGGGGTCGTAGTCGATCTGCTCGCTGCTCCAGGAAGCCTGGGCGAGTTCGACCCCCGGCATCTCGCTGACCAGGTCGAACGGGTCCACGAGATACGCGAGAGCCTCCGCGGTGTCTTCCGTCACAGCGCCCTCGGCGTGGGCCCTTTCGTCGGCCGGCATCTCGGGATCGTCGCCGATCCGGGCCAGCGCGGCCTTGGTGACGGCGTCCAGGTCGTCGATCTCGACGACCAGTTCTACTCGAAGTCGTACAAACCGTGATGCTTCTGCAGTGCTCATGCTCGGAGCGTACGGCCCGTACCGCCCACGACTTTCCCGCGACCCGCGACGTTCATTAGCATCGGCACACACGGCCAATTCGCCAGCGCCACAAGGGGATCGATATTCCGTGTCATCAGTTCGCCGTCCGTTGCTGACCGCCACCGCCGCGGCGACCCTCCTGGGCGCCCTGTGGTTCGTCCCCTCCGCGGGCGCGACCCAGGACGAACCGGCGAGAACACAGCCTTCGGCAACCCCGTCGGCGCAGGTCACGACACAGGCGCGGGCCGCGTCCACCACCGCCGACGGGACGGCGGACGGCACCGAACTCGCCGACACCGGCAGCTTCGACACCACGCCGTACGTCGTCGGTGGCAGCCTGTTCCTCACCCTGGGCGCCGGTTTCGTCGTCTATTCCGTACGGCGGGAACGCCTCGGGTTTTAAACCGACTTGACGATTTCTTTGTGCGGCCTTCATAGTCCGCCCATGAAGAGATCATCGGGCGCGCGGATAGCCGCCACGGTTGCCGTGAGTGCGCTGTCGCTCGCCCTTGTCACGGGGTGTGGCGGAGATTCGGACGACTCGAAGGGGTCCGAGGCGTCCTCCTCGCCGACCAGGGCCGCGAAGGCGCTCGGCGCGGCCGAGCTGGAGAAGCTGCTGCTGGCGACGGCCGACCTCAAGGGGTACAAGGCCGCCTCCGGCGACGACACGCTGCCGAAGTCCAAGAGCGAGGTCAAGGGCGCCGAGGCGGAGTGCGCACCGCTCGGCTACGCCATGGCCGGTCTCGCGCCGGGCGACACCGACGCGAACGTCAGCAACACCATCACCGCGGACAACACCTCGGCCGCCGCCAGCAAGTCCCCCGACGACATCAGCGAGGCCGACCTCGAGAACGCCTTCAACGTCGACGTGACGTTCGTGGGTCTGTCCTCGTACGACGGCGACGGCGCCGAGAAGGCGTTCAAGGCGGTCTCCGACGGCATCACGGCCTGCTCGGGCGGGTTCGGCGCCACGCTCCAGGGCGAGGACCTGAAGATCGCCGAGGTCGCCCCGGTGAAGGCCTCGGGGAAGGGTGACGAGTCCGTCGCGTTCTCCGTGGAATCCGACATGGACGGCGAGGGCACGGCCACCTTCAACACCGAGGTGGTGCGCGTCGGCAACACCGTCGCCACGTTCTACACGGTGAACTTCGCCGCGCTCGGAGGCGGCAAGGCGGCCGACGTGCCGACGGCCGTGATCGAGGCCCAGGTGACCAAGCTCAAGTAGTCCGCTCCGGGGCCCTGTCCGTCGTACGACAGGGCCCCGCACGTCCTACCGCAGCGGCCCGGTGACCGTCTCCACCGCCGCCACCAGGTGCCCGCCCCGCACGAACCCGTCCGCAGCCGCGAGGTCCGGCGCCAGGAACCGGTCCGGCCCCGGCCCCTGAACCCCCGCCTTCCGTACGGCGGTGATGGCGGCCTGCGAGGCCGCCGCGGGCGTCAGCCCCTCACGCAGCTCGACGGCGCGCGTGGCGGCGTACAGCTCAATGGCGATGACACGGGTCAGGTTGTCGACGGCGGTGCGCAGCTTGCGTGCGGCCGACCACCCCATGGACACGTGGTCCTCCTGCATGGCGGAGGACGGAATGGAGTCCGCCGAAGCCGGTACGGCGAGCCGTTTCAGCTCGCTGACCAGCGCGGCCTGCGTGTACTGGGCGATCATGAGCCCCGAGTCGACACCCGCGTCATCGGCGAGGAACGGCGGCAGCCCATGGCTGCGGTTCTTGTCGAGCAGCCGGTCGGTCCGCCGCTCGGCGATGGACGCGAGGTCAGCGACGGCGATGGCGAGGAAGTCGAGGACATAAGCCACGGGCGCGCCATGGAAGTTCCCGTTGGACTCCACACGCCCGTCAGCCAGCACCACCGGGTTGTCCACCGCCGAAGCCAGCTCCCGCTCGGCGACCAGCCGCGCATGGGCCATGGTGTCCCGCCCGGCACCGGCGACCTGCGGGGCACAGCGCACGGAGTAGGCGTCCTGGACGCGCGGCGCGTCGTCCTGGTGATGCCCGGTGAGCTCCGAACCCTTCAGCACGGCCAGCATGTTGGCGGCCGAGGCCCCCTGCCCCGGATGCGGGCGGATGGCGTGCAGTTCAGGCGCGAGCACTTTGTCGGTACCGAGAAGCCCTTCGAGCGAGAGGGCGGCCGTGATGTCGGCGGACTTGTAGAGCATGTCCAGGTCGGCGAGGGCCATGACCAGCATGCCGAGCATGCCGTCGGTGCCGTTGAGAAGGGCGAGCCCTTCCTTCTCGCGCAGCTCGACGGGCGCGATCCCGTGCTCGGCGAGCAGCTCACCGGCGGGCCGGACGACCCCGTCGGGCCCCTCGGCGTCCCCTTCTCCCATGAGAGTCAGGGCGCAGTGGGACAGGGGAGCCAGGTCACCGGAGCAGCCGAGGGAGCCGTACTCGTGCACCACGGGCGTGATCCCGGCATTGAGCACGTCGGCCATGGTCTGGGCGACCTCGGGCCGAACTCCCGTATGCCCCGAACAGACGGTCTTGAGCCGCAGGAACATCAGCGCCCGTACGACTTCCCGCTCGACCCGCGGCCCCATGCCGGCGGCGTGCGAGCGGACGATGTTGCGCTGCAGCTGGGCACGCAGCTCCTGGCTGATGTGCCGGGTCGCCAGGGCACCGAAGCCGGTGCTGACGCCGTAGACGGGCTCGGGCTTGGCCGCCAGCGTGTCCACGATCCCGCGGGCGGCGGCGAGGGCCGCCACCGCCTCCGCGGAGAGCTCGACCCGGGCGCCGTCGCGCGCCACGGCGAGGACGTCGGACGCGGTGACCCCGGACGTCCCCACCACCACAGTGTGCATATCCATATTCAGGAGCGTACGCAGTGAATTCGAGGATGTCACCATCGGGGACGGTGTTTGCCCCTTACCGATGCGTCACACCTCAGGGCCGCCCGCGGAAGCGGCGACGCTCGGCGGTGGTCTCCTTGGAGGGCGCGTCGGCAAGCCGTACAACGGGATCATCAGGCCCCTCGCGCCCGGCGACGACCGGCTTGGCGGCCCGCTCGGCCTTGGCCCGGTACTGGGCCGCGTCGGCGAGCCGGAACAGCCGCCGGGCGGAGTGGACGGGCCCGATGGGATCCGTGGTGGAAGCGACCCCGCAGGCCACCCCTTCACCGAGCTCCAATTCAGCTGCCCGGCGGCACAGTTCGTCGGCCGCCCTCACCACCTCGTCGGCGGACGGCCCGACCGCGAGCAGACAGAACTCGTCACCGCCGAGACGCGCCGCGAGCGCGCCGGGCAGCATGGCCCCGCACAGCGAGAGGACCGACCCGAACCGCTCGAGAAGCCGGTCGCCGACGGCATGCCCGCAGGTGTCGTTGACCCGCTTGAGCCCATTGAGATCGCAGACGACAAGACTGACGACCACGCCGTCCCTCTTGTGCCGGTCGACGGCTTCGTCGAGGCGTACGTCGACGGCGCGGCGGTTGGCGAGTCCGGTGAGGGCGTCGGTGAACGCCAGCCGTCTCGCCTCCTCCAGCCGCTCGGCCTGGGCGATACCGGCGGCGACGACGGCGGCCAGGACGGTGGCGAAGTCGGCGTCGGCGCGGTCGAAGACGGGCGCCCCGGCGGGGCGGGCGACGTACAGCTCACCCCATGCCCGCCCGTTCAGCACGATCGGAGCGACGACGCAGCACCCACGCCCTCGCCTCCGGAGGGCGGCGACGCGCTGATGGATGTATCCGGGACGCCCCCCGGCGGCCGGCCCCTCCGCGGTCTCCACCCAGGCGTTGGGCCCACCGCCCCCGGCCCACCGCTCGTGCAGGAACTCGGTGATCTCCGGGAACTGGTGCACGGGGTAGGCCTCGGCGTCGGGGAACTCCTCCTCGTCCGGGGCGCGCTCCCCCACGTTCACGAGGACCCTGAGCCTGCCGAGCTCCCGCTCCCATACGGACAGCGCGGCGAAGTTTCCACCCAGGGCGCGGCACGCCCCGGCCGCCGCGGCACGCCACGCCTCGCGCGAGCCGTGGGCTGCCGCCATGCCCTGCGCCAGCGCGACGACGGCCGCGAGCCGCGTGTCCTCACCCATCACTCCAGGCTAGGGATGTTGCCGGGCGGGGGTGATCTGCGGTTGGGCCGTTCGTGAGCGCGGGTCGCGCCGCGGGGTGCCGGGTGAGGTCGTAGGGCGTCTGCGGGCCGGTGGGGGCGGGTCGCGCCGCGGGGTGCCGGGTGAGGTCGTACGGCGTCTGCGGGCCGGTGGGGACGGGTCGCGCCGCGGGGTGCCGGGTGAGGTCGTACGGCGTCTGCGGGCCGGTGGGGGCGGGGCGCGCAGTTCCCCGCGCCCCTGAGGGCGTTGCCGCGGCCGCCGATGGTGAGCAACCCTGCACGGGCATGGGCGTCAGCCGCCGACGGCGAGAACCCGGCGTGGGCGTGGGCGTCGTCAGCCGCGTACGGCGAGCAGGGGACGTGCCGGGGGGTGTCCGCCCGCAGCGGCGGGCGTCCATCACCGAGCACAACCCCAGCACACAGCACCGCCCGACCGAGGACGGACACCCCCC
>NZ_JOEY01000002.1 GCF_000718165.1 Streptomyces fulvoviolaceus
TCCGTTCAGCTGAAGGGAACGGCGTCCGCCGCGTCGGTGTGCCAGTTGGTGACGATCGGGTCCTCGACAGTGATGGTGCCGACCGGCAGGGAAACCGGGTTGGGGTCGTCGTCACCGACGCCGACGATGATGCTGTCCAGTTCCTTGCCGCCGTCTCCGTTGGTGCTCTTCGGGTTCACCCCGGCGTAGGCGGCGGTGCTCCCACTCAGCTTGATCTGCTCGCCGACGGCCTGCTCCGCGGGACCCGCCTGGGTGCCGTCGGATCCGAACGCCACGGTCGGAAGCGCGGCGGGCAGGTAACAGGTGATCCCCGACTTCGCCTTCGCGACGATCAGTATGTAACCGCCGGCCTGGGTCTCGGACCTGGTGCTCCAGGAGATGTCGTTGGCGCCGCAGCTCTGCTCGACCGGCTCCTTCTTGCCGTTGCCGGTGTCGGCGCCGGAGCCGGCCGCCCACGAGGGCTGCGGAGACGAGGAGGGCCTTACGACGGCTACCGGACACGGAAATCCCCTTGATAATCGGTAAGTTGAGGCCGAAGCGGGTTCGGCTTCCCTGTGCTTTCTTGATCATTATGAGGGGGCTGCGAACCGAAAGGTTCCCGGCGTCTTCGTCCAAGGACAACGCTGTCACAGACCGGTGACATGATCACGTCGTTGGAACCCCTGCCGGGTTCGAACCGGCGGCCCACTCGACGCCACGACGGCTACGACAGTCATGACCCAGGGCGGCCGGCTCTGTGGCGATCCGCTCCACCTCTGCCATCGCCCCGGGCGGCAGTCCGCCCGTGACGTACTCGGCACTCGGGTTGTAGTCCCATGCCCAGTCCGTCACAGGCCCGCCTCCGCCTCGGCCGCCTCCCGGATCGCGCGGATCTCGGAGATGGCCTCGACCGGGTCCTGCTCCCCCGCATCGACGATCCGCTCCAGCTCACGCAGTCGGGCGGCGCGCTCCGGGTGCCGTTCAATCGCCACGAAGACGGCCCAGGAGTGCACGAAGGCCCGCAGCGGAGCCAGGCTCTGCGTCTGCTGCGCGTTCGTCGTGGCCTCGAAGAGGTGCTGTGTGAGGGCCGGGATCCGGCTCGGCGCGATACGTGTGACCGCCGCCCGCAACGCTTCCGGGGTGAGTTCGGGCATGGGGATCACTTCCCAGGTGGGCCTTCTACGCCGCCGACCGGGCCGTACGACAGCCTCGGCAGCGGCCTGACCGCGGGGAGCGGAAGGCTCGGTCGCAGTCGTCGCAGTTCTGGAGGGGGTCGGGGCGGGCGGCCTCCGGGCCGGTGCCGAAGGGCTCGAAGGGCGGCGGGAGGAGGGCGGTGAGGCGATGGGCCAGGAAGCCCGCCGGGTGACGTACGCCTTCCGACGGCAGATCCGCCGCGAGCGTTCGCTGTACGGCGTCGGGGGCGACGCCCCGTTCCAGCCAGGCGGCCACGGCAGGCGCGAGGCGGCGTACGTCGCGCTCGGCGAGGTGGAGACGGGGGTCGAGGGTGCGGAGGCCCACCAGGACGTTGCGGGCGGTGCGGTGGGCGGGCAGGCCGGAGGCATCCGGGGTGGGGAGCGGTGCGGTCGTGGTCGGGGCCGGATGTTCCGGCTCCTTGGGGTCCGGGGCCGGTTCGCGGCGGGGCGCGGGAGCCGCGTGGCCCCGCCGCGCCTGGGGCTTGTTGTACGAGGTCGTGCGCGTCACGATCCGTCCCGACGGCAGGCGCTCCTTGGTGCGGGACAGATAGCCGTGCTGCTCCAACTCCCGCAGGGCGGCGGCGATCCGAGTCTCGCCCTCGGGGAACTTGGCCGCGAGGACCTTGATGCCGACGAGGGTTCCGGTCGGGAGCGACTGGATGTGGGTCGCCAGGCCGATGGCCGTGAGGGACAGATCGGGATGCTGGGCCAGATGGTTTCCGACCACGGTGAACTCTTCGTTGTGGCGTTGGTCCACGTGGGCAACTCCAAGGGAGGAACGGCCGGAACGGGAGCGCGTGCGCGCGCTAAAGTGCTGCTCAGTCATCGGGAAGCTCTCTTCTTCCTGGGTGATCAGGCCCTCGTTCGGGATTGCACTCCCGGCGGGGGCCGTTTCATGTGTGCGGTTGGCTGTTGGGATCGACATTGCCCGATCAACTCGCCGCCGCGCCAGCGCGATTGATCGCGATCACCCGACCGAGTGACTCGCGTGATCAGGGGTGCGGTGAGTGACGGGCTGGGTGGGGCGGGTTTGGTTCTTTCCCCGGTTCTTTGTCTTTGGCGTCGGGCGCGGCCGGGTCACTGGTCCGGGCGATCCGGCGCCAGTTCGACCCATACGGTCTTGCAACGGGCCGCCCCGATTCCGCGTACTTCTGTGCCGGGTTCGGCATGCACGGGATCCGGTCACCTCAGGCGCCGGACGGCTCGCCCCAGTCGGCGAGTTGACGTTCCGTGAGCAGCCAAGCAAGGCGGGCGCCCCTGCGCGTTGCGGACAACAGCGCCGTGAAGTGCCGTACTGCGGTGGCGGCTTGGGTGATTTCCTGGTTCACGTCACTCAGCGTGGTCACTTCTGCCCCTACCCTGAACAGCACTGACGTCGGTACGCAGCGCGACAGTCCGGATGCGGTCCGGAGTCGTCCGGCTGGTACCTCGTATGCGGAAGGTGGGCGCCGTGGAGGACGAAGAGGCCGCGGCCGTACTCAAGATGGTCGGCCGCCAGATCAAGGTCTGGCGGGAGGCCGCCGGGATGAAGCAGACGGAACTCGGGGCGGCCATCGGGTACGGCGAGGACATGGTCTCGGCGGTCGAGCGCGGGCGGAGGGTTCCGCAGCCCGACTTCCTCGACAAGACCGATCAGGTGCTCGGGGCGGGCGGGAAGATTTCCGCGATGAAGAAGGACGTGGAGGAGGCGCGGTACCCGAAGAAGGTGCGGGATCTGGCGAAGTTGGAGGAGGAGTCGGTCGAGCTCGGGGCCTATGACAGCCACACCGTCCACGGCCTTCTACAGACGCCGGAGTACACACAGGCCTTGTTCGCGATGCGAGCGCCCTCGTACACCGCGGATGAGATCGACCGGCACGTCGCAGCACGTATGGCACGACAGGCCGTCTTCGAGCGCGTGCCCGCTCCCCTCCTCACCTTCGTCCAGGAAGAGGTCACGCTGCGAAGGCCGATCGGCGGCAGAATGGTGCTGCGACAACAACTCGAACACCTACTGGAGATCAGTAAGTTGAGGCACGTCGCGATCCAGGTGATGCCCACGGACCGTGAGGACCACGCGGGCATGAGTGGCTCGATCCGACTGCTGAAGCTCCGGGACGGCAAGACGCTCGGGCACTCGGAAGCCCAGCTCCACAGCCGCCTGATCAGCGATCCCCGGGAGGTCCAGATCCTGGAAATGCGCTATGGAATGATCCGGGCGCAGGCCCTCTCACCACGGGAGTCGCTGGCCTTCATCGAGAAAGTCCTGGGAGAAGAGACATGACCCCCGCGCTGAAGTGGTTCAAGAGCAGCTACAGCAGCAACGACGGCCCCGACTGCGTCGAGGTCGCGATAGCAGCCCCCGCCGACGCCACCGTCCACATCCGCGACTCCAAGGACAGCGAGGGCGTACAGCTCGCATTCACGAACCGCTCATGGGCCGCGTTCGTCGGGGCCTACTCCGCGTAGCGAGCCTGGACGGCGTCTCGCGCCGCGACGACCCGGGCCAGGCGAGGGCCGAAGAGTGCCGGGTCAGCGTCGCGGCAGCGTGCCAAAAGGGTGAGGAAATGGGCCAGGTCGGCCAGGTCCTCCCAGTCGTGGTCCTGGGTGAGCACTTCGGAGAACAAAGTATCGGCCCTGGCCCAGTCTCCCTGGGCGTAGCCGATCAGCACGTTGATGATGTCCGGCGCGACCTCGGCCAGCGCGAGGCGCCGCACCTCGCGCCACAGCGGCTTGGCGGCACTCAAACCCTCCTTCGTCCCGACCACCAGAGCCAGCATGGGCACTCCCCGCTCGGGACGGTTCGTCTGCAACCAGTCAGCGGCCTGCCGAGCATGTCCCCACCGGCCGGTTATGACGTCAGCGAACCAGCACGCGAACATCGTGGCGCTGTCGCCTTTCGGTTCGGCGATCGCACGCATGCTGTCGAGCAGGCGCACAGCCTCGCCGTATCGCCCTTTCCACAGCAGGACGTCGACAGCTCTGCCACGCGCCCACTCGACCGCATCGCCGCGCTCAAGGCACTGTCGGAGGTCGGCGAACGCCTGGTCGAGCCGCCCGATGGAGATGCACGTACTCGCGCGAGCCACGTACAGACTCGCATTGTTCGGCCGCAAGGAAAGTGCCCTGTCCAGGTCCCGCAAAGCTTCGAGGTATTGACTTCGCCTCAGCCGAGCCCGGCCTCTGACCTCCAGCGTGTCCGCATCGTCCGGACCGAGCTCCAGAGCACGGTCGAGCTCGGCCATCGCCTCGTCGCCCCTGCCCAGCGAGGTCAACGCCTCGGTTCTCAGAGCACGGACCCAGGCGAGATCTGGACTGCGTTCCAGAGCGAGGTCGTAGTCGGCAAGAGCCTCCTCGTATCGGCAGGCGTCCGCGTAGACGATGCCTCGTTGGCCGAGAGCCCAGCCCCCCGGCACAGCGGCCGAGACGGCCCTGTCCAGATCCGCCCACATGCCTTGCGCATCGCCCAGGTCACGTCGCAGGCGAGCACGCTGCACCAAGGCCCACACATACGTTGGGTCGAGCTCGATCGCGCGGTCGAAGGCCGCGCGCGCCTCCTCGGGGCGGTTCAGGCGGACGAGGGCGTACCCGCGGCCGGCGTGTGCTGAGTCGTACTCCGGGTCGAGCTCACAGGCCCTCCCGAGTTCCTCGACTGCCTCCTCGTACCTGCTCACCAGCCGGTAGGCGTCTCCGCGCTCGGAGGCGACCCACGCGTCTTCCGGTGCTATCTCCACCGCCCGGTCAAGGTCCGCGAAGGACTTCGCGAGCCGCCCCAGCCGCCGGTAGACCTCAGCTCTGTGGACGAGAGCCCACAGGTACTCGTCGTCGATCTCCAGCGCTCGGTCGAAGTCGGCGAGCGCACCGTCGTCGTCGCCGAGGGAATGCTTGCTGTACGCCCGGCTCGCCCATGCCACTTCATGTGTGGGATCCAGTGCCAGCACACGATCGAAGGCCTCGGCGGCCTCCTCATGCCGGCCCAATGTCCGGAGGACCTCTCCCCGGTCGAAGATGATCCGCACGTTGTCGGGGTGCAGCTCGTCCGCACGGTCGAAGTCGACCAAAGCCGCCACAGCGTCACCCGCTCTTCTGCGGGTGACGCCACGGCCGTGATATGCCTCCGCCGACTCCGGATTCAACACGAGCGCCCGGTCGTACTCGACGAGGGCCCGGTCATGCTCCCCCTTCGACCGCAGCTCCTGCCCCCGCACACAGTGCGCCTCGGCCCGCCCGAACGCATCGAGGCCTGCCCGGTCAAGCAGCAGCCCCAGAACGAGCAGAGATCCCTCCGACTCGGCCGAGAGGGCTACGAGAAGGTCGTGGCCCCATCCATGCAATCCTGCCGCGTCCGCCTGCTCTCCCGCGTCCAAGAGCACCTGCGCGCAGCCGCGTGCCGCAACCTCGCCCGCGCGGCAGGCGTCGACTACGTCCCTGAGCACCTGCCCCAGCACGGTCTGAGGCCGGGCGCTCAGCAAGTGGTACGACTCCTCGAGCCTCAGCTCGCGCCATGACTCGTCGAACCACAACTTGTCCGGTTCCAGCCCTTCTTCCGCCTCGGCACGCCACCCCCCATACACCTCCGCGAGCCTCGCATGCCGCTCCGTCCACTGCCGCGGCGACCGCGTCCGCTCAAGCCTGAGCATGGCCGTGCGAACGACGTCGTGGTAGTGGACGCGACCCGCCCGCTCGCTCACGAACGGCAGCCCTCGCAACCACTCGTACGACCCTCCGGTCTCTCCATCCACGGCCGCTCGGAACCCGTCCTTGTCCAGCCACCTCGGCAGAGCGCACGCGATTGCGACCTCCCGCCGCACCGGATCGCGCTCCGACTTGAGGAAGCGCTCCACGGCGGTGGCGGTTGGATCGTCGATCGCGCCCGAGTTCTCGGCGAGGGTCGACACGAGCACCGGAAGGCCCCCGGACAGCCGCAACACTTCCCGTACGACGTCCTCGTCCACCACCCTTTTCGCCGCGAGCAGTTGGCGCACCTCGGACTCCGTGAACGGCTCCAGGGGAAACTCGGCAACGAACCCGGCGTAGTCCGCCCATCGTGCGGGGTCGGGGCCGTGCTGGCCAGCCAGGGTGACGACCACGTTTGCGGGCAGCGCACCGTACCGGTCCGTGGTGATCAGGTCGAGCAGCCAGGGATCGAGGAAGGGCGCCGTGCGCTCGTACGTGTCGAAAAAGAGCACGACCCAGGGCACGTCGGCGGCCACCCGGTCCAGCTCCGCAACGAAGACCGGTGTCAGGACCTTCAGCGGCTCCAGAACCAGCTGCCCGTCGTCGTGATTCCGGAAGCGCGCACTGAGCGCCGCCCTCAACCGGTCTGTACCGTGGGCCACTTGAGCCGGGTCGATGGCCCCGGCGAAGGCCCCCACGACTGGAACCATGCCCAGGCCGATCAGCCCGGCCTGCGACACGGCCATGCTGCCCGGCGAGGGCGATGCGGGCAGGCCGGGGTCCGGCCCGACCTCCAGTGCCGCCGAAGCCGTCTCCGCCTCGTGGCGGCGCTGGCGGTAGGTGGCAAGGAGCTTGTCCAGGGCCTTCAACTCCGCGCCCTGCCTGGCGCACTGCGCGCTGATCGCCGCCATCGCCTCGGGCACGCTGTTCACGGTCTCGTCCGTGCAGGCAGTGAGCGCCTTGCGCTGCGCGGCCACGGCCTGAAGCTCGCGGATCAAGGAGGACTTACCGACTCCCGCCGCGCCGTGGATGTGGAAGACAAAGCTGTGCCGCTCATCCTCAGGCGAGGCGTCGAAGTTGGCGCGAAAAAGGTCGAGTTCGCTGCGACGGCCGACAAACCCAGCACGCTTGCGACGTCCGATCAGCTCCTGCATCGAAGGCCGTGTCGACCCCATCCGCACCACCCCCGTAGCTCGCTCGCCTGAAGTCTGGCAGAGGCATGGGCTCCCGGACAGCCCTCACCGATTGACTTCGGAATACGTTCCGAAGTACCGTCGGATCATGTCCACTCCCACGGTCGCCTTCTCCGAGCTCTCGAAGAATTCGAAGCGTGTCGCCGAGACGCTCGACCGGACTCAGCGTGTGCACATCACGCGTCGGGACGGCGAGGATCTCTACCTGACGACAGCCCGCCACGACCAGCAGCGCGAAGAGACGGCGGACATCACGGCCCGCCTTCTCGCCGCCCTGGTCCGTAGCGATGCAGGCGAGCGGGCCATACTGCGCGCGCTGCCCTCGGTCTTCCCATGGGGCCGTCACCTGTCGGGGGACGAGCTAAAGCAGTTCGTGGCCGAGCTCATCGACGCCACCTACGACGCGGCCCAGCTGGACGTCCACGCCAATCTCCACCGAGTCGTCGTCGAATGGCGCGCGACGGCACGTGTCCTCGCCGACCCCGAGCTCACCGCACAACTCACCCGCCGACTGCCGGACGAGGACCACGGCGAGGTGACCGCTCCATGAGCCCGAAGCGCGGCGACGACGTCGCCCCTCCGCCGGTGGGTGGGGAATGGCGCCTGCGGTTCGCGACCAACGAGGCGGCGAAGGGATGGGGCGAGCTGGGCGCGGAGGCCCCGGGGAACACCCGGCGCTGCTTCGAGGCACTGCGCAACGACCCTCTGTCCCGAGCGGATCCCGACCGTCAGCACCGGTTACGGGGTCGTCTGGCCACGGGCAATCTCGGCGGGCAGGAGTATCCCCAGTGGGAGTACGAGGTGACGGCAGGCGGTCGCGCGCGTTACCTCGTCGACGAAGCGCGCCGCACCGTCCATCTCGTGTACGCGTCCACCCGCCACCCCAAGGACACCGAGTAGCCCCTCGAGGCGTCTGACCGGGCCACTCGACACCAGCAGTCCCCACGTCACCTTCTATCCACAGGGTTAGGGATGAGCGAACAGGAAACCTCAGCCGCGCTACTGGCGGTTTCGGGCAACTACGCGGTGGTCCAACTGCCGAACCGCCGGTATCCGGCGCTGGCCGTTCAGGGAGACTCCCTGAAGGTCCTTCAGGAGACCATCGAGGAACTGGCCGGAAACCTGGATTCGGGAGACCTGGAAGAGGCGGGATTCGCCTTCAGGGAGATCCAGTCAACGGTCTCGGCGATGCTGTCGGTGTATGAATCGGCTTTGAGCGAGGCAGGAGTCAAGCTCCCCTACGTGCGCTGAGACGGGATCCGCTTGTCACGGATGCCTCGCCGGATTTCTTCCGGCGAGGCATCCGCGGTTCTTGACGACGGTGGCGTGGAAGGGGGTATGTCGGAGAGCAGCGTCGCAATCGAGTGCCGGAACCGGAGTGCTCAACTCCCAGATTCCACAAAGTGGGCTCGGATGGAACGGAACGTGCGAGGTGCTCCAACTCCCGTACCAGGAAGGACTTTCCGACGCCCGCGTTGCCGTGCACATGGAAGCGGAAGCGGTGGCGCGCATCCCCCGGCGGGATGTCGAAGTTCCCCAGGAACGCGGCCTGTTCGACGCGCCGGCCCACGAATCCGGCCCTTCTGCGCTGCTCGACCAGCTCCTGCAGCGACGGTCGCGCCTGTGCCATCCGTACCGTCCGTCCCCTAGTCCCGGTCCGTGCGCTCCCCATTCTGGCTCAATGCCTATGGAACACACCGGGCCGTGCGGGGAAGATGACCTTCATGCCAACTACACCCCCACGAAGCGCCCTCCACCTCACGGCCACCCTCCTCACCGCGAGCGTCGCGCTCTACATCGCGCTCGTCGCCTTCGGGAACATCACCGACTTCGGGACGAACCAGCAGTTCGTGCAGCACGTTCTCGCGATGGATACGACGTTCAAGGACGACGATCTGATGTGGAGAGCCATCACCAGCAAGGGACTTCAGGACGCGGCGTACGTCGCGATCATCGTCTGGGAGACCCTTGCCGCGCTCGTGCTCATATACGGCACCTGGCTCTGGTTCCGGCGTGACGATCTCCGCGCGCGCCGCTTCTCCACCTACGGCCTGCTCATGCTGATGCTGCTCTTCGGTGCCGGGTTCATCGCGATCGGCGGGGAGTGGTTCTCGATGTGGCAGTCGGACACCTGGAACGGGCTCGACGCGGCGCTGCGGGTGTTCCTGCTGAGCGGGGTCGTGCTGCTGGTGGTCAACCTGCCCAACACCACTGACCGCTCGGCTACTTGACCACCACCACCGACGTCTCCACCGTCCCGAACGTCCACAGCGCCTCCCCGTCCGCCTTCCGCATCCGGATGCCGCTCGTCTGGGCGCCGGCCGCGACGGCGGGCGGCGAGGAGCCGTCCACCGCGTTGGAGAAGGCGATCGAGAGGCCGGACTTAGCGGCGAAGTACACGACGTGCTCGATCTGCACGCCGTCGGAGCCGGTGGTGGCGTCGTTGCGCACGGAGACCGTGTAGGTGCCGGGGTCCGGGCTCACGGTCCCCGGCCACACCGCGAAGGTGCTGCGGGAGGCGTCGCTCGCGTCCACGAGCCACACCCGCTTCTGGCCGAGCGAGTAGACGATACGGCGGCCGGTGCCGGAGCCGTCCGGGACCGCGGCCGCCGACTCGGACGCCCGGGGCGAGGGAGACACGCTCGCGGACGCGCTCGGCTGAGCGACCGGGGCTTCGGGATGCGCGCCCCGGTCCGCCTTCACGGTCAGGAAGGCGACGACCACGATCGCGCCCGCCGTCAGGCCGGACACCCAGACCCACGAGGGAAGCAGCCGTCGGGCAGGCACGGGCACGCATCTCCTCAGGTACAGGGACCCCTCCAGAGGGGGTCCGATCATCGTACTGTGACGGCCCCCGTCTCTCGGTCCAGCGTCTCTCAGTCCAGCACCGGCAGCAGCTCCGGCAGATGCCCGTCCGAGACGGCCGCCGCGCGCTGCCGCTCCTCCGGGACCTCGCCGTACAGCGTCGTGCGCGGCTTCGACGGCCTCCCCGCCGCCTCCGCCACCGCGATCAGGTCCTTCACCGACTTGTACGAGCCGTACGACGAGCCCGCCATCCGGGAGATCGTCTCCTCCATGAGCGTGCCGCCGAGGTCGTTCGCACCCGAGCGGAGCATCTCCGCCGCGCCCTCGGTGCCGAGCTTCACCCAGCTGGTCTGGATGTTCGGGATGTGCGGGTGGAGGAGCAGACGCGCCATCGCCGTCACCGCCCTGTTGTCCCGCATCGACGGGCCGGGGCGCGCGATGCCCGCCAGGTACACCGGCGCGTTCGTGTGGATGAACGGGAGCGTGACGAACTCCGTGATGCCGCCCGTCTGTTGCTGGATACGGGCCAGGGTCCGCAGGTGGCCCAGCCAGTGGCGCGGCTGGTCGACATGGCCGTACATCATCGTGGACGTCGACGGGATGCCGACCTCGTGCGCCGTCGTGATCACCTCGATCCACGTCGCCGTCGGCAGCTTGCCCTTGGTGAGGACCCAGCGGACCTCGTCGTCCAGGATCTCGGCCGCCGTGCCGGGGATGGAGTCCAGCCCGGCCTCCTTCGCGGCCGTCAGCCACTCGCGGATCGAAAGACCCGTCCTGGTCGCGCCGTTCACGACCTCCATCGGCGAGAAGGCGTGCACATGCATCCCGGGGACCCGCTCCTTCACCGCCTTCGCGATGTCGAAGTACGCCGTCCCCGGCAGGTCGGGATGGATCCCGCCCTGCATGCAGACCTCCACCGCGCCCACGTCCCAGGCCTGTTGGGCACGGTCGGCGACCTGATCCAGGGAGAGCGTGTAGGCGTCGGCGTCCGTCCTCCTCTGCGCGAAGGCGCAGAAGCGGCAGCCGGTGTAGCAGACGTTGGTGAAGTTGATGTTCCGGGTGACGATGTAGGTGACGTCGTCGCCGACGACCGACTTGCGGACGTCGTCCGCGATGCGCGTCAGCGCGTCCAGCGCGGGGCCGTCTGCGTGCAGCAGGGCGAGGGCTTCGCCGTCGGTGAGCTTCGTCGGGTCGTCGGCCGCCGTCGCCAGCGCCTGGCGTACGTCCGTGTCGATGCGCTCCGGTGCCATGCCGGGGGCGGCCGCCTCGCGCAGGGCGCCCCAGTCGCCGTACACCTCGTCGAAGTCGTCGCGGCGGTCGGACGTACGGCCGTCGGTGTCGATGGTGCGGTGCAGGTCGGTGCGGCCGGACGCCTCGAAGACCTCCTCCGGCTCCTGCCACGGGTGACCTTCCACCACGGCGTCCGGCCGCGCGAGACCCGTCTCCGGGTCCGCGAGCGCCCGTACGTGCGGACGCAGCCGCGGGTCCAGCCAGGGCTCGCCGCGCTGGACGAACTCGGGGTACACGCAGAGGCGTTCGCGCAGTTCGAAGCCGACGGCTGCCGAGCGCTCGGCCAGTTCCTCGATCTGCGGCCAGGGGCGTTCCGGGTTGACGTGGTCGATCGTCAGCGGCGAGACCCCGCCCCAGTCGTCGATGCCGGCGCCGATGAGCCGCTCGTACTCGGAGTCGACGAGGTTGGGAGGGGCCTGGAGACAGGCCGACGGGCCCATGATGTGCCGGGCCACCGCCACGGTCGCCACCAGCTCGTCGAGTTCCGCGTCCGGCATGCCGCGCATCGCCGTGTCCGGCTTGGCGCGGAAGTTCTGGATGATCAGTTCCTGGATGCCGTGGTAGGACCGGGAGACCTTCCGGAGGGCGAACAGCGACTCCGCGCGCTCCTCGTACGTCTCGCCGATCCCGATGAGAATCCCTGACGTGAAGGGGACCGACGAACGACCGGCGTCCTCCAGAACCCGCAGGCGTACGGCGGGTTCCTTGTCCGGGGAGCCGTAGTGCGGGCCGCCGGGCTCGGACCAGAGGCGGGTCGCGGTCGTCTCCAGCATCATGCCCATGGACGGGGCCACCGGCTTGAGCCGCTGGAAGTCCGTCCACGTCATCACGCCCGGGTTGAGGTGGGGCAGCAGCCCCGTCTCCTCCAGGATGCGGATGGAGATGGCCCGGACGTACGCGATCGTGTCGTCGTAGCCGTGCGCGTCGAGCCATTCCCGCGCCCCCGGCCACCTGTCCTCCGGCTTGTCGCCGAGGGTGATCAGGGCTTCCTTGCAGCCGAGGGCGGCGCCCTTGCGGGCCACGTCGAGCACCTCGTCCGGGGACATGAACATGCCGTGGCCGGCCCGGCGGAGCTTGCCGGGCACGGTGACGAACGTGCAGTAGTGGCACTTGTCCCGGCACAGCCGGGTGAGGGGGATGAAGACGCTCTTCGAGTACGTGATGACGCCGGGGCGTCCCGCCGCCTCCAGGCCCGCGTCCCGCACCCGGGCGGCGGACGCGGTGAGGTCCTCGAGGGCCTCACCGCGTGCCTGCAGCAGCACCGCGGCCTCGGAGACATCGAGGGCGACGCCGTCCCGGGCGCGTTTGAGGGCGCGACGCATGGAGTTCTCGGTTGGACCGGTGCCGCCGGGGCGGTCGGTGGGGCCGGTTCCGGAGGTCGCGGAAGTCGTCATCCCTCGAGCATACGAGCGAGGTGATCAGGGCAGACAGGCACCGCCCGATTCGTCCCCGACGGCCGGTCGTTACACGGTGTCACGAGCCCAGGAGACATAAGGGGCATAGTCGTCCAGCAGCTTGAACACCTCCGCCTCCCCCACCGGCGGCAGCTGCACGACGACCTCCTCGATGCCCAGTTCCGCGTAGTGCGCGAGCTTGCCGGGGGTGGGGAAGACGGCGTACGGGACGACCTGGAGGGCGGCCGGGTCGCGGCCCGCGTCGGCCCAGGCGGCGCGCAGCACCGGCAGCGACTCGGACAGGCCGCGCCCGCCGATCGGCAGCCACCCGTCGGCGTACTCGCAGATGTTCGCGAACAGCTTCGGCCCGGCCGTCCCGCCGACGAGCGTGCGCGGGCCGACCACGGGGCCGCGCGGCTTCTGCGCGGGTTTGGGGTACGCGTGGCTCGCCTTGACGCTCCCGAACTCCCCCGCGTACGCGGTCGGTCCCTCCGACCACAGCGCCCGCATGAGGGCCATCCGGTCCCGGACCAGCTCGCGCCGGGTGCGCCACTCGACGCCGTGGTCCTCGGCCTCCTCGACGTTCCACCCGAATCCCAGCCCGAGGGTGAAGCGCCCGCCGCTCAGGTGGTCCAGCGTCGCGACCTGCTTGGCGAGGTCGATCGGGTCGTGCTGGGCGACGAGTGTGATGCCGGTGCCGAGGCCGAGCCGCTCGGTGACGGCGGCGGCCTGGCCGAGCGCCACGAAGGGGTCGAGCGTACGGCCGTACTCGGGCGGCAGCTCGCCACCGGCGGGGTAGGGCGTGGCCCGCTCCACCGGGATGTGCGTGTGCTCGGGCAGATAGAGACCGGCGAACCCCCGCTGCTCCAGCTCACGGGCGAGCCGGGTCGGGGTGATCGTCTCGTCGGTGAGGAAGATCGTCACGGAGATACGCATGGTTCATCTGTACCGGGCGGAGGCCGACATGTCCATACCGACTGGTCGGCATCTCAGGTCGACGCCCTTCCCGGGAGCCGCCGTCGCGCTTACGTTGGGAAGCGTGAGCTTCGCTTCAGCGGCCGGGGTGGCCGACGGCGACCAGGAGACGAGGACGATCCGGGGAACGCTGCCCACCGGCTCCCCCGACTTCGTGTACGTCCCCGTCGAAGTCCCGTCCGGCGTACGGGAGATCAAGGTCGCGTACACCTACGACCGCCCGACCGTCCCCTCCGGCACGGCGGGCAACGCGCTCGACATCGGCATCTTCGACGAGCGGGGGACGGAGCTGGGCGGCCGCGGCTTCCGGGGCTGGTCGGGCGGGGCGCGCACGGAGTTCTTCCTCCGGGGCGACGACGCGACGCCGGGGTACATCGCCGGGCGGGTGCGGGCGGGCACGTGGCATGTGGCGCTGGGTCCCTACACGGTGGCGCCGCAAGGGCTGACGTACGAGATCACGATCACGCTGACGTACGGCGCGCAGGGTGCGGTGGTGGAGCCGGTGCACCCGCCTTCGCGTGCTGCCGGCCGGGGCCGGGCCTGGTACCGGGGCGACTGCCACCTGCACTCCTGGTACTCCGACGGCCGCCGCACCCCCGCGGAGATCGGGGCGCTGGCGCGGGCGGCGGGCCTGGACTTCATCAACACCTCGGAGCACAACACGCATGCGGCGCACGGGCATTGGGCCGACGTCGCCGGTGACGACCTGCTGGTGATGCTCGGCGAGGAGGTCACGACGAGGAACGGCCACGTGGTGGCCCTGGGCACGGAGCCCGGCACGTTCGTCGACTGGCGCTACCGGGCCCGCGACAACCGCTTCAGCCGTTTCGCCCGCCAGATCCGCAGGTCGGGAGGCCTGGTCGTCCCCGCCCACCCGCACGCCACCTGCATCGGATGCAACTGGAAGTTCGGCTTCGCCGAGGCGGACGCGGTGGAGGTCTGGAACGGCCCCTACACGCCGGACGACGAGGTGGCGCTGGCGGACTGGGACGGGATGCTGGTGGCGTCGGTGCGGGACCGTGGCGGGCGGGGCTGGCTCCCGGCGATGGGGAACAGCGACGCACACCGGGCTCCGGACGTGGTGGGCCTGCCGCAGACGGTGGTGCTGGCGGATGACCTGACCCGGGAGGCGATTCAGGCGGGGATCCGGGCGGGGCGGTCGTATGTGGCCGAGTCCGGGAGTGTGTCGCTGGCGTTCGGGGCGTCGGGCGGGCGGGGTGAACACGCGGGAATCGGGGAGCGGTTGGAGGTGGACCGGTCCGTGCCGGTGACGGTGCGGCTGGAGGTGGCGGGGGCGCCTCGGTGCGTGGTGCGGTTCGTGACGGACCAGGGGGTGCTGTTCACGAGCGGGGTGCTGCCGGTGGCGGGGTCGGGCGTCGTCGAGTGGCAGACGACCGCGTCCTACGCGGCGTACGTACGGGCGGAGTTGCGGCACGAGACGGCGATGGGGCCGTTGCCGGGGGCGTTGGCGGCGTTCACGAATCCAGTGTTTCTGGGGGCGTAGGTCCAGTCAGTCGATGCCGTCGGAAGGGGGACGTGTTGAGGGGGCCCGGCGCTCGTCGCCGTGCCCGCGCCCCGGACCGCCTCGGCTCAGCCCAGTGTGTCCATCAGGGCGGTGACATAGGCATCCAGCCGCTCCTCCACGGCTCGCGTGGTCAGCTCTGTCCTCCCTGCCTCCCGCCATGGCCGCGCGACCAACCGCACTTCTTCTGAGAACGCCAGCCCGTCCCGCACCTGCCAGTACAGCCGCTCGCTCGCGGCCGCGGCCAGCACCCCGCCGGCCTCCTCATACGCCTCAGCGAACCGCAGACCCCACGCCGGGCCGTGCAGCAGCGCGAGATTGGTGGAGCAGTGCGCCACATCGAGATCCGCCGGGCCCCAGGAGGTCGCTGCCCAGTCGACGACGCCGGTGATCCGGGCACCTGCCGACCGTGGGTGCGGCACGTCGAACAGCACGTTGCCGGGGTGGAAGTCCCGGTGCAGGAACCGCCCTTCATAGGGCGGCGCGGGCTTGCGGATCATGTCGATCGCCGCGGCCCATGCCGCCGCGTCGGCGCCCTTCGGAGTCACGACGGTGTCGGCGGTCGTCAACGTCACATACTTCCGGGGCCCCTCGGCGGGTCGCAACGCGTGGATCGCCACGAGTTGACGGGCCAGCAGAGGGATGCGCGCCGCCACTCCCTCATCGTCGAGGACCGTCCGGCCCGCCAGATGTGTCATGAGGAGCGATGGATACTCGCAATGCGCGGCGGTCGGATCGACCGCGACCAGTCCAGGAGCCGTCACGCCGGTCCCCACGAGCAGGGTCAGGGCGTTTGTCTCCCGGTCCAGCAGGTCCTCGGCGTGCTCCACGAAGAACGGGTCGACGAAGGTCCGCAGCACCAGGTCGCGGATGCCTCCGTCCCGCGTGCCGATCGTCAGCCGTCGCATTTCGGCAGTGACGCCGCCGTGCAGCGCCTCGGTTCTGACGATCCGTTCGCCCGCCTCCAGATGCCGGCTCACCCAAGCCAGTGTCAACGGTCGGACAGCCCCCGCCTCATCGTGATTGGTCACCGTGCCACCCCATCATCCGGACGACAGCCCGCGCAAAGGCTTTCGTCGGTGCACGTGGATCGTGCGGAAGGTGCAGGGTTTGACATCCTCCGCCCCGTGAACGGGGCGGAATCCCATCCGTGTCGCAGTGCGGCCGGGTGGGTGGTTGACGCTTCTAAGACTGGGTAACCCCGAGGTCTCCGCGTCCTGACACCGCATGTCCTGCGGCGTGTTCGATGTTGCGGGCGGCGTTGGTGTCCGCGTTCTCCTCGTGTCCGCAGCCGTCTGCCTTGCAGACGAAGCGGGACTGGCTCTCACGGCTGCCTGAGGTGATGAACCCGCAGGCAGAGCAGCGCCGGGAGGTGTTCGGGGCGGGAACCTTGACCAGGATGCCGCCCCGGTCGGCCAGCTTGTATTCGAGGAAGGTGACGGTTCGTCCCCATGCCTCGCCGCTGATCGACCGGTTCAGTCCGGCTTTCTGCCGGACGTTTGTACCGGGGGCTTCCACGGTCCCCTTGGCGGACTTGACCATGTTGCGGATGGCTAGGTCTTCCACCCCGATCACACCGAAGGTGTCGGCAAGCTCGGTGGTGGTCTTGTGCTGCCAGTCGACCGCTCGGCGCGTGGCTCTTGCGCGGAGCTGGGCGATCTGTTCGTACGTGCGGCGCAGGCGGTTGCTGGTGCGTTCGCCGGGCTTGCGGTGGGCGCGCTGGCGTTCCCGCTGCTGTTCCAGCCGCTTGAGCCGCTTGGCCTCACCAGGGGTGAGCCACGACTCGTGTTCGCGGAAGGATCCGTCCGAGAGGGCGAGAGGCTTGGCTATGCCCCGGTCGATGCCGACGATCGGTCCCTCGTGGGGCTTCGGCTCGTCCGTCTCGGCCTGGACGCGGAAGACGATGTGCCAGCCGCCTGCTTCCTTCACCAGCCGCGCCCCGGTGACCCGGTTGTTCTCGCCGGCGCGCTTGCCGTACGGGAGATCCTTGGTCCAGCGGAAGCGGACCAGGCCGACCATGGGCACCCAGCACTGGCCCCAGTGGCGGGACAGACGCGTGATCCGCAGGTCACGGCCCTGGGGGATATCCACGGCCCGGCGGGCGGTGCGCTTCTTGAAGGTCGGCGCTTCGGCGCGGCCTTCCCAGCAGTTCACCCAGGCCCGGTGATACGTCTTGAGTACCTGCTGAGCAGCCTGCGCGGGCACGGCCCCCAGCCAGGGGATGTCTTTGCGGGCCTGCCGGACCGCCTCGTCCATGCGGGCGAGGGACCGCTGGCACTTCGGTGTCATCTCCCACAGCTCGTGCAGGAGATTCCACATCGCACGGGCTCCGTGGCCCTGATCATCGACCTGGGCGAGCTGGTCGGGGGTGAGGTAAAGCCGGGCCTTGTGACCACGCTGACGCTTCAACTTCCCTCCCCGCTCCGCTCGTTGGCCGGTTCACCGACCATACTAGCATTGGTGCATGTCACCGCGATGGGAAGCAGCACCCGATATCAGACGCTCAGCACACGTCGTCTACCACCTGCACGTTCACTTGGTGTTCGTCACCAAATACCGGCGCGGCGTCTTCACGCCCGAGATGCTGGAACGCTGCGAAGAGATCATGCGAGACGTGTGCACGGACTTCGAGGCAGAACTGAAGGAGTTCAACGGCGAGCGCGACCACGTACACCTTCTGGTGCACTACCCGCCGAAGGTCGCCCTCTCCAAGCTGGTCAACAGCCTCAAAGGAGTCAGCTCCCGCAGGCTCCGCTTCGAGTACACCGGCGAGGTGAACCGGGCGATCATGCACGGCCGGTTCTGGTCTCGCTCGTATTTCGCCGGGAGCTGCGGCGGGGCACCGCTGACCGTCGTACGCCAGTACATCGAGAACCAGCGGCGCCCCGTCTGACCTGGCCGAGATCAACACTGCGCACCCGTGCCCCCAGTGCGGGTCAGAGCAGTCTTGAGATGGCCTACACCCCCCGCCTGTAGGCGGGGGCACTGGCCAAGATCACCGGTAGTTCCAGGACGGGGATACGGTGGCCACCGGAAGTCCCCGGTCGCTGAGGGGAGTTGGCCGGGTACCTGGTGTCTCAGAGGAGTTCACGTGCCTGCCAGACCCCCTCTGACGGCCCGCCGTCTCCGGCTCGCCGTGGAGCTGCGCAAGATGCGCGAGCGCGCGGGAATGACGGCGATCGAGGCCGCCTGCGCGCTCGGTACGAGTCAAGGGCAGCTCAGCAACGTGGAGTCGGGTCGGTTCGGGGTGAGCCCTGAGCGCGTCAGGGCGCTGGCCAGCATGTACTCGTGCCCGGACCGGGCGTTCGTCGAAGCCACCGCCCTCAGTCCCGAGAAGTCCCGGGATCTGATCCATCACATCGCCCAGAACCTGTGAAGGAGCCGACATGTACCCGCACGGCTGGCAGAAGTCGTCCTACTGCGGGCAGGGCGAATCCTGCGTCCACATATCCGCCACCGCCAAGGCGGTCCACCTCACCGAGAGCGCCGATCCCACCCAAGCCGTCCTCACCACCGACCCCGTCGCCTTCGGCGCCCTTCTCAACGCGCTGAAGTCGTCCGCAGGACAGTGAGCCGGTCCCGGCGGGAGGCGCTGGCGCTTGGCGCCGGGGTCTCGGCGGGTGCTGTGCTGGCCGGATGTGGCGGGGAGGGGCGTAAAGCCGCTCCCACACCGAGCCGCAGCCGAAGCCAAAGCCCCAGCCGTACGCCCGCTCGTCTCCCCCTCGCCCTCGTCGTCCACCCCACCCGAGCCCCCGGCCTCTCCGCCGACCCCCAACTCCTCGCGGACGTAAGGGCGGGCAGGCCCCTGACCTGGGAGCGGCTCGGCGGTACCGGTGGAGCCGCCCGAGTCGTGCAAGGCGACAGAGACGCCGTGGAAGCGGTACGGCGCGACCCCGACGCCGTCGCCGTCGTACGGGCCGATGCCCTCACCCCCGGCGTCGCCGCGCTCCCCGTCGACGGACGGGACCCTGTGGCCGACCCCCGGCGGTATCCCGTCACCGTCGCCGCAGACACCGAACCCGGACCGGTCGTCACCACCCACTGGGCCGGCGACATCATGCTCGGTCGGCGGGTCGGGGACGAGATCGTCCGGGCCGGTGACCCCGCGCTCCCCTTCAGCCGGACCGCTCACCGACTCGGCGCCGCCGATCTCACCGTCGGGAATCTTGAGTGCACCCTCTCCCGGGCCGGGCCGCCCACCCAGGGCGGGGACTCCTTCGGCGCTGACCCGGCCGTGCTGGCGGGGCTGAAGAAGGCCGGGTTCGACGTGCTCACGCTGGCCAACAACCACCTCGGTGACTTCGGGGTCGAGGCGCTCCAAAACACTGTGCGCATCGCCCAGGACGCGGGGTTCGTCACCACCGGCGCCGGTGCGGATCTGGCCGAGGCGCGGCGCCCGGCGATCGTCCGAGTCCACGGCATCCGTTTCGGGATCCTCGCCTTCAACGCCATCGGGGAGACGCCCGCAGCCCGACCAACGACACCTGGGGTCGTCCAGGTGCGGATGCCGCCCCGGACCGGGCCCCTCGTCCCCTCCGACCTCGCCGCCGTCGAAGCTTCCGTCCGTGCGCTCCGCTCCCGCGTCGACGTCGTGGTCGTATGCCCGCACTGGGGGCAGCAGTACACGCACGAGCCCGTACCCGCTCAACGCACCGTCGCCCGGCGGCTCGTCGACGCCGGGGCGGACGCGGTGATCGCGTCGCATCCGCACTGGGTGCAGGGCATCGAGCACTATCGGGGCTCGCTCGTCGCGCACTCGCTCGGGAACTTCGTCTTCGACATGGAGTTCTCGCCGGAGGTCCGGCAAGGGATCGTGCTGGAGCTCGTGTTCTGGGGCGCGAGGGCGATGGCGGCACGGCCGTTGCCGGTGCGGATCGGGGAACGGTATGTGCCCTACTTCCTCGCCGCCGGCAGCCGAGAAGCACGGGAGATCATCGGCGACATGTACGCGGTCGCGTAGGGACCTCTCACCTGTCGCTGTCGAACGCGATGTGCAGGTGGTCCCGGTGCACCCGGTCCGAGAAGAAGCCCCCGCCGGACAGCAGCCTCGGGCCGCCCACGTTGTACGCGCCGGCCCGCGCCGCCGCCCGCATGAAGCCGTCGATCAGGGTGTCGGGGGTGGCCGGGTCGATCACGGCTCGGCCGTTCACCGCCCATACGTCGAAGGCCCGCATCCTCGTGTGGTCGCTGAGCCGGTTCGTGCCGAAGACGTTGCGCGGGTGGCCGGTGTGGACGACGCTCACGTCGATCTCGTACCGCTCCGCGAGGGTGAGCAGGGCGCGCAGGGGCTTGGGGTGCAGGTGGCCGGCGCGGATGTCGGCTTCGGCGGCGGGCGGGAGGTGGATGCGGTTCCCCTCCCCCACCACCCGCTCGATCAGGTCGCCCGGGCGGGCCAGCGCCCGGGCCGGGCGGGACGGGTGGAGGTCCGTGACCTGCCAGCCCTCCGCCGGCGAACGGGTCATGCGTACGTCGACCGTGGCGCCACCCGTATCCACCGCCCCGTCCGCCGCCCTCGCCCACTGCCGCAGCGGCACGAGGACGCTGGCGCGTGCGCCGACCAGCCCCCCGTACTGCGCGGCGATCACCCGGGCCGTCGCCTCGGGCCCGGCGTCGAGCAGGGGCCGGGCCTGCCGGACGAGGCGCGCGGCGCCGTCCGTCGGCACGCCCCGCACCTCGACGGACCGTTCCAGCGCGGGATCCGGACCCCGTCGGCCGCGCGGCCAGGTACCCAGCGCCTCCAGGAGTCGTACGGCTGACTGTTTGGCCTGCGGCTCGACCTCGGTGCGGGCCAGGGGCCACGGGGAGGCGGAGGGCAGCGGGGGTGTCGGAGACAACTGGGACGGTCGAGACGGTTCACACGTCGGTGTCGGTGATGGGATCTCGGCGCTCGTGTCCGTGGCCTCCGGCTCCCTCTCCCCGTCCGGCGTGCACCCGGCGAGTCCGAGCCCGACGGCGGCCAACAGCAGCGTCCGCCTTGCTGGTTCGGTCACCTCACCAGGGTTCCCCGACGGCCGGGCGGGCTGTCAAGGCGTCGGCGAGGTCGGCGACGACCGCCGCATGGTCCGACGGCCATACGCCGTCCACCGGACCGTCGCCCGCACGGCGTACGGCGCGGACATGGCCGAGGCCGCCGGGGCCGGGCGGGCCGATGTGGATGTAGTCGATCCGGACGGGAGGGCTCACGTGGACGTACGGGTTCGCCGGGTCCCAGGTGGCGGAGGGGGCCGTCGGGTCGGCGTACTCCCAGGCGTCGAGGAAGACCTGGCCGGGTGCGGCGGGGGCCGTCTTGTAGCCGCCGAAGAGCCGGATCTCGTCGGAGTCCGGCCAGGCGTTGAAGTCCCCTGTCACTATCGGGGGGAACTCGGTCCCGTCCCGGTGCTCGGCCACGAACTCCGCCAGCGCGGTGACCTGTTGGCGGCGGAGGGCCGAGGCGTCGGTGGCCGAGGTGAGGTGGGTGGTGAAGAAGGGGACCTCGTACGACGGCGTGGCCAGACGGGCGTAGAGCGCGAGGCGGCCGTCGTCCAGTTCCTCGGGGGCCGGGAGGCGCAGGACGTCCTGCGCGACGACCGGCCAGCGGCTCAGTACCGCGTTGCCCACCTCCACACCCGGGTCGCCGATACGGCGTTGCCAGCGGTCGGACGCCTCAGACGCCGCCCAGGTCCACTGCAGGCCGAGTTCGCCCGCGAGCCACTCGGCGAGGTTCTCGGCGTCGGTCGACCACACCTCCTGCAGCCCGACCACATCCGGGCGCAGCTCCCGCAGTACGGCCAGGATCGCCTTCTGCCGTTCCGCCCAGGAGCCGAATCGCCACCACAGGTTCCAGGTCACCACGCGCATCGCCCCGCCGCCCCTTCGTCCGTCCGGCACCGGCACTGCGACCATTGAAGTCCGCAGTCACCGGCGCCGGGACAGGAACCGGACGACAAGAGACAGGAGTCTCACACGCCATGTCCAGTAACGCCGAGCGCAAATACCGGGCCGTCGCGGCCATTCAGCGCCGCCTCAACCCCGTCATGCGCCGCCTGCCCCTCCAGACCCTCCTGGAGACCACCGGCCGCACGTCGAAGGTGCCGAGGCGAACTCCCGTGGGCGGAAAGCGAGTCGGTGACTCCTTCTGGCTGGTCTCCGAGTTCGGCGAGCGGTCCCAGTACGTCCGCAACATCAAGGCCGACTCCAGGGTCCGGGTGCGCATCCGTGGGCGCTGGCACACCGGTACGGCCCATCTCATGCCGGAGGACGACACCGCCGTACGACTGCGCGGTCTGCCCCTGATGAACAGTGCCGCGGTGCGGACGATAGGGGTCGGGCAGCTGACGGTGCGGGTGGACCTGGACGGCTGAGCGTCGACCGTCCGCCCCTTCTGTTCGGCCTGACGGGCGGCGCGGCGGCGGCTCCCGCCGACTCGGGGCCACCGCCGTGCCGTTCAGTGGGCGGCGAGCGTCACTTCGCCGACTTGTAGAAGGTGTAGGTCGCGGTGTACGGGACGCTGACCTGGTCCGTGCCGGTGCAGGCGGTCGCGGGGGCGACGCCGCCGGTCGTGTTCAGACGCTGTATGTAGGAGACGTCCGCGAAGACGCCGGTGCCCCGGGTGGCGGTGGACTGGAGCAGGAGCTCGGGGATGGTGCCGGTCTTGGGGGAGCTGGCGATGGCCGAGGCGTTCACCGCGCTGCCGTCCACCGTGGACACCCAGACGGGGCCACGGGAGTGGAGGGCGACGGTGCGGCCTCTCTTGTCCGACAGGGTGGCGGCCGGCTCCAGGAGCTTCCAGGCACCGTCGGTGCAGGTGTAGGTCTGCACACCCCGGGCGGCGAGGACTCCGGTCAGTTTGTTGCCGTCGGGCACCTCGAGTGCGGCGGGGACCTTCACGGCGGCGGGTGCCGGGTCCGAGGCGGCGGCGTGACCGGCCGTCGTGCTCAGGAAGGTGCCGGCGGTCGCGGCGGCAAGGGCCGCGGTGGTCAGGGCGAGACGCTTGGCGATCTTCAAGTTCGTTCTCCGGTAAGGTTTTTGACTGTCAGTCAGGGCAACGACATCGATGTCGCCGCCCTCCGCACCGGGACTCTACGGGGCAGTCCGAGGGTTCCAGGGCCGGTTGGCCGAACAGGTGACCCGAAGGCCCTCACCCCGGCCAGACGATCGACTGCACCTCGCTGTAGGCGTGCAGCGCGTACGACCCGCAGTCCCGGCCGACGCCGCTCTTCCGGAAGCCCCCGAACGGCGCCTCCATGTTGCGGCCGACGGTGTTCACACCGACTCCTCCGGCCCGCAGGCGCCGCGCCACCCGGAAGGCGCGGGCCACGTCCACCGACCAGACGTAGTCGATCAGGCCGTAGTCGCTGTCGTTGGCGAGGGCGATGCCCTCCTCCTCGTCGTCGAAGGGCGTCACGGTCACGACCGGCCCGAAGATCTCCTCGCGGACCACCCGCATGTCGGGGCTGCACCCCGCGAGGAGGGTCGGCCCGATGTAGAAACCCCGGTCGGGCATGGGCCGTTCGGCACCCGCGACCACCACCGCGCCTTCCTTGCGGCCCAGTTCGACGTACGACTCCACCCGCTCCCGGTGCGCCGCGGAGATCACCGGCCCGACCACCGTGTCCGGCTCCCGCGGATCCCCCACCTTCAACCGCCCGGCATACCCGGCCAGTTGCTCCACCAGCCGCTCGTACAGGCCCCGCTGCACCAGCACCCGCGTGGGCGCCGTGCAGATCTGCCCGCTGTAGAAGGAGAAGGTGGTCCCGATCCCGGCCACCGCGGACGCCAGGTCCGCGTCGTCGAGGACGACCGCCGCCCCCTTCCCGCCCAGCTCCATCAGCTGCCGCTTCATGCCCCGCCCGCACACCTCGGCGATGCGCTGCCCGACGGCCGTGGAACCGGTGAAGCTGACCATGTCGACGTCGGGCGAGTCCACGACGGCCTCGCCGACCTCCACCGACCGCCCGGAGACGACGTTCACCACCCCGCGCGGCACCCCGGCCGCCTCCAGCGCCTCCGCCATCCGGTAGACGGAGAGGGGGTCCTGCGGGGCGGGCTTCACGACCACCGTGTTGCCCATGGCGAGAGCGGGGGCGATCTTCCCGGCCGGGTTGGCCCACGGGTTGTTGTACGAGGTGATGCAGGTGACGACCCCGACGGGCTGCCGCACGGCCAGCGCGCCCATCACCGCGGCCCTCCCCATCGGCCCGGCCTCGTTGACCTGCGGCGGGATCGCCCACTCGGCGGGCTCCACCCGCGCGTACCGCCGGAACCGGGCGGCGGCCACACCGACCTGCATCCCGCGCGCGGTGCCGGTCGTGGCGCCGGTCTCGGCCTGGGCGAGCTCGGCGTACGGCACAAGGCGGGAGCGGATGATGTCCGCGGCCCGGCCCAGCACGGCCGCCCGTTCCTCCGGCGCCGTACGCGACCACGGACCGAAGGCCTCGCGGGCCGCGGCACAGGCCGCGTGCGCCTGATCCCGCGAGGCCTCCGGCGCCCACCCGACGACTTCCTCGGTGGCCGGGTCGGAAACCTCGTAGTGCCCGCCGTCCGGCTCCACCCACGAGCCACCCACGAACAGCCGCTGTCCATCCGTCACTTGGTGGCCACCGTCCGGGTGTCCGTCCCCGACCGCAGCACCCTGCCCGGTACGGCCCCGCTCACCACGTCGTCCCGGATCGCCTCGACCCCGTTGACCCACACGGCCCGGATCCCGATCGCCTTGGAGTCCAGCCGTGGACTGTCACCCGGCAGGTCGTGCACCAGGGTGGCCGTGCCCGCGGCGATCCGCTCCGGGTCGAAGAGCACCAGATCCGCATGGAAGCCCTCCTGCACCCGACCCCGCTCGCGCAGCCCGAACAGCTGCGCCGGGTCGTCGGTCAGCATCTTCACCGCCTGCTCCAGACTCGCCAGCTTCCGCCCGCGCAGACAGTCACCGATGAACCGGGTCGTGTACGGCGCCCCGCACATCCGGTCCAGATGCGCCCCCGCGTCCGACCCGCCGAGGAGCACGTCCTCGTGCTGCCAGGTCTCGGCGCGCAGCGCCCAGGACGCCGGGTCGTTGTCGGTGGGCATGGGCCACAGCACCGTACGGAGTTCGTCGGCCGCGCAGATCTCGACCAGGCACGCGAACGGCTCCTGCCCGCGCTCGGCCGCGATGTCCGCCACGACCCGCCCGCTCAGCCCACGGTTCGCCTCGCTGTACGTGTCCCCGATGACGTACCGCCCGAAGTTCGTCAGCCGCCGGAAGACGCCCACCTCCTTGGACTGGGAGCGCCGCACCATCTCGGCCTGGACGGACGGGTCGCGCAGTCGCTCGATCCGCTCCGGGACCGGCAGCCCGAGGATCGGCCCCCACCCCGGGATCAGGTTCAGGGCGCAGAAGGTGCCCAGGGACATGTTCATCGGGGTCAGGATCGGCATGGTGAGCGCGACGATCCGGCCGCCGGCCTTCCGGGCCTGCTCGCTGGCGAACAGCTGCCTCGGCACCCGCTCGGGGACGGACGCGTCGACCGTCAGGACGTTCCAGTTCAGGGGCCGCCCCGCCGCCGCGCTCATCTCCACGAACAGCTCGATCTCGGCGTCGCTGAACTGGTCGAGACACCCGGCGACGATCGCCTCGATCTGCGTCCCCTCGTGCTCACCGACGGCTCGCGAGAGGGCCAGCAGCTCGGCGGGCAGGGCATGCCGGGAGGCGACCGGTTCCCCGTCCCCGTCGGAGTGGGTGGTGGACTGAGTGGTGGAGAAACCCCAGGCACCGGCGTCCATGGCGTCGTGGAACAGCCGCAGCATTTCCTGGAGTTGCTCGTCACTCGGCTGCCCACCGACCGCCTCCGGCCCCATCACGTACCGCCGCAGCGCGCAATGCCCCACCATGAAGCCCGCATTGACGGCGATCCGCCCTTCCAGGGCGTTCAGATACTCCCCGAAGGAGTGCCAGCTCCAGGGCGCCCCCTCCTCCAGCGCGACCAGCGACATGCCCTCGACCTTGGACATCATCCGGCGCGTGTAGTCGGCATCGGCCGGCCGCCGCGGGTTGAGCGGCGCGAGGGTGAACCCACAGTTCCCGGCCGCGACCGTGGTGACACCGTGGTTGAGGGAGGGGGTCGCGTACGGGTCCCAGAACAGCTGCGCGTCGTAGTGGGTGTGCGGATCGACGAACCCCGGGGCGAGGACGAGGCCGGTGGCGTCCTCGGTGGTGCGCGATTCGTCGGTGATGCTTTGCTTGATCGCAGCGGTACGGCCGTCTCGTATCCCCACATCGGCCGTGTACGCGGGGGCGCCGGTCCCGTCGACGACGGTTGCGCCTTTGATGACGTGATCAAACATGGACCCTGCCTCCTTGAACTCCGGGTCGGTGTAGATACCTAGGGGTGCGGGGAACTGCGCGACCGGCCACAACGAACCCGCAGCCGCCGTCCGCCCTCAGCCAGCCCTCCGGAACCGCGTAGTCCGATGAACCGGATCCGTATCGATCTTCGGAATCACGTGCTCGCCAATGAGGCGAATGGTCTGGAGGGTCTCCTCCTTGGGCACGCCGACGGGCAACCCGAAGCTGAGCTGATCCGCCCCCGCCTGCTCCCACCGCTTGCACTGCTGGAACACCTCGTCCGGATCCCCACAGATCAACAACTCCTCCTCGATGAGGAGTTCGACGAACTCGGCGTTGTACTCGGGAAGCGTCTCCGGCCACACCGGAAACCCCTCGGGACGAGGAAACGTGTCGTGGTACCGGAACACCAGCGAGGGCAGATAGTGCAGCCCCCCGTTCACGGCAATGGAGATCGCCTCGGCGTGAGTCGGCGCACAGACGGCCGTCGTCGTCACCATCACGTTGTCGTTGACGAAGTCCCCGATCGGCTCGGCGTCCACAACAGCCGTCTTGTACTGCTCCAGCACCCACTCCATGTCGGAGACCTTCTGCACGCTGAAGCCGAGAACCCCCAGCCCCTTCTTCGCGGCCATGGCGTACGACGGCGGCGACCCGGCGGCGTACCACATCGCGGGGTGCGACTTCCCGTACGGCTTGGGGAGGACCTTCCGCGGCGGCAGCTGCCAGTGCTTGCCCTGGAAGCCGACGTACTCGTCCTGGAGCCACATCTTGGGGAACTCGGCGATGGTCTCTTCCCAGATCTCCTTGGTGAAGTTCATGTCGGTGATGCCGGGAAGGAACCCGAGGATCTCGTGCGACCCGGCACCCCGCCCGCTGCCGAACTCGAAGCGGTTCTCGGTGAGATGGTCGAGCATGGCGACCTTCTCGGCGACCTTCACCGGGTGGTTGACCTGGGCAAGGGGGTTGAAGATCCCCGACCCCAGATGAATCCGCTCGGTGGCGTGCGCCAAGTACCCCAGGAACACATCGTTGGCGGAGAGGTGCGAGTACTCCTCCAGGAAGTGGTGCTCGGACGCCCAGGCGTACTTGAAGCCGGACCTGTCCGCCTGGATGACGTACTCGGTCTCCTCCATCAGCGCCTTGTGTTCGGCGAGCGGGTCGGTCTCGGCGCGCTTGCCCACGTATCCCTGTACAAAGAGCCCGAATTCCAAGGAGGTTCACCGTCCCCTGTTGTTTCTGACGATCCGTCAGATTGGCGATCTGCCGCCGACTGTGGCACCGGGCGCCTGCACCGTCAATAGCTGACAACCAGTCAGCTGAGGTCACCCGATCGAAACCCCGGCCAGCCACCCTCCGTCGATCACGAACGGCTGCCCGGTGATGTAGGAGGAGTCGTCGCAGGTCAGGAACAGCGCGAGCGCCGCCACCTCCTCCGGCCGCCCGATCCGCCCGAGCGGCACGACCTTGCGATAGAACCGGTCGAGCCCCCGGGAGGCCTCCTCGCTGTCCATCGCCGGGTCCAGGACGGCCGGGTTGGACATCGCGGTGTCGATGGCCCCCGGGCACATCGCGTTGACCCGGATACCGCGCGGCGCCAGCTCCAGCGCGGCGACCCGGGTGAGCCCGAGGATCGCGTGCTTGGTGGCGGCGTAGGCACCCACGCCCGCCATCCCCGTCACCCCGGTGTAGGAGGCGGTGTTCACGATCGTCCCGCCATCGGACATCCGGGGCGCCACGGCCTTGATACCGAGGAAGCAGCCGACCTGATTGACGTTGACGATCTTCATGAACTCGTCGAGGGGCGTGTCGAGAAGGGCGTTGAAGCGCAGGATCCCGGCGTTGTTGACGAGCCCGTCGACACGGCCGTGGGCGTCGATCACCGACTGCACAGCGGCCCGCCAGTCGTCCTCCCGGCTCACGTCGAGATGGACGTACAGCGCACCGATCTCCTGAGCCAGCCCCCGCCCCTGATCGTCGAGCACATCCGCCACGACGACCTCGGCGCCCTCCTCCCGGAACAGCCGGGCCTCCTGCTCCCCCTGCCCGCGCGCCGCGCCGGTGACGAGGACGACGCGTCCGTCCAGCTTGCCCATGCGGCGGTCTCCTTAGAGGTGGGGGCCTATCCGGTCACCGAACGCGGCCATCTGGTCGGTGAGTTCGGCACGGCTGCGACTGCGGAAGCGCACCTGGATCTGGTGGACGCCCATCGCGCGGTAGGCGCGCAGGGACTCGGCGAGCGCGTCGGGCGGGCCGGTGAGCGTACGGCGGCCGACGTCCCAGTCGGGCGTGCCGACGTAGAGCGGCTCGGCGATGGCGCCGATGGCGAACGGCCCCTGAATGGAGGCCTTTTCTCTGATGTCCCGGATCCGCTCGATCTGCGCGGGCAGCCGGTCCCGCGGATCGCCCTGCGGCAGCCAGCCGTCGCCCTTGAGCGCGGCCCGGCGTACGGCAGGGGGCGACGAGCCGCCGACCCAGAGCGGGACCTGGGTCTGTGCGGGGCGGGGCCGCTGGCCGAGGCCCTCGAAGTCGTAGAGCTTGCCGTGGTGTTCGGGGAACTCCTCGGGGCCGAGGGCCGCTTTGAGGGCGTCGATGGACTCGTCGAGTACGGCCCCGCGCTGCCGGAAGTCGACCCCGAGCGCCTCGAACTCCTCCTGTACGTGCCCCGCGCCGACGCCGAGGACCAGCCGCCCCCCGCTGAGGTGATCGAGGGTGGCGTACTGCTTGGCGGAGAGGAGGGGATGCCGTAGCCCCACGACGGCCACATGACTGAGCAGCCGCACCCGCTCGGTCACGCCCGCCAGGAAGGCGAGGGTGGCGACGGGGTCGTACCAGACCGTGCTCATCGCGGGCGCGAGGCGGCGTGGGATGGCGACGTGGTCGCAGGTGGCGACGTAGTCGAAGCCCGCGCGTTCGGCGGCGCGGGCGATCTCGACGAGGTCGTCGGGACCGGCGCCGGCCTCCCAGGGTTCGGCGTAGATCGTGGACTGGGACTGGACGGGGAGCTGGATGCCGTACTTCATGCGCCGGTCCACAGTCCCTCGGAGGTGAGGCCCAGCAGCTCGATGGCATTGCCTCGTACGATCCGCTCGACCACGTCCGCGTCCAGGTGCCCCATCTGCGCCTCACCGACCTCCCTGGACTTCGGCCAGGTGGAGTCGGAGTGGGGGTAGTCGGTCTCGTAGAGGACGTTCCCGATCCCGATGTCGTCGAGGTTGCGGAGGCCGAAGGCGTCGTCGAAGAAGCAGCCGTAGACATGCTCGGTGAAGAGTTCGGACGGCGGGCGGTGGACCTTGTCGGCGACGCCGCCCCAGCCGCGGTTCTCCTCCCACACCACGTCGGCGCGTTCGAGGATGTAGGGGATCCAGCCGATCTGCCCCTCGGCGTACATGATCCTGAGGTTCGGGAAGCGCTCGAACTTGCCGCTCATCAGCCAGTCCACCATCGAGAAACAGCAGTTGGCGAAGGTGATGGTGGAGCCGACGGCGGGCGGGGCGTCGGCGGAGGTGGACGGCATGCGGCTCGACGAGCCGATGTGCATCGCGATGACCGTGCCGGTCTCGTCGCACGCGGCGAGGAAGGGGTCCCACTCGTCGGTGTGGACGGAGGGCAGGCCGAGGTGCGGGGGTATCTCGGAGAAGGCGACGGCACGGACGCCGCGGGCGGCGTTGCGCCGCACCTCCGCCGCCGCCAACTCGGCGTCCCAGAGGGGGATGAGGGTGAGGGGGATGAGGCGTCCCTGGGCCGCCGGGCCGCACCACTCCTCCACCGTCCAGTCGTTGTAGGCCTGGATGCAGAGGAGCCCGAGCTCGTGGTCCTTGGCCTCGGTGAAGGTCTGGCCGCAGAAGCGGGGGAAGGTCGGGAAACAGACGGCGGACTGGACGTGGTTGACGTCCATGTCGGCGAGGCGCTGCGGGACGTCGTACGACCCCGGGCGCATCTGCTCGTAGGTGATGACCTCCAGCTTGATCTCGTCCCTGCTGTAGCCGACAGCGGTGTCGAGGCGGGTGAGGGGCCGCTTCAGGCCCTCGTACACCCACCAGTCGCCGAGGGGGCCGTCGTCGCTGCCGGGGGTGCCCATGACGGGCCGGAAACGGCCGCCGAGGAAGGTCATCTCCTTCAGTGGCGCGCGGACTATGCGGGGGCCGGTGTCGAGGTACTTCTTCGGGAGGCGGTTCTGCCAGACGTCGGCGGGCTCAACGGTGTGGTCGTCGACGGAGATGATCTTCGGAAATGCCGCGTTGGTCTCCAAGTTGGTCTCCATGGCGCCCACGGTAGCGCCGATCTGACGACCCGTCAGCTATGCGGGCGGAGGCCGGCCCTGGTCGTTCCTGTGCGGTTGTGTGCGAGGCCAGGTGTGGGGCTTGCGTGAGGGCCTTGTGATATCCCGCGCGTCTACCTGTGATCACGCTCTCCACAGCTGACGCATCTGCCATGAACAAGGCAAACTGGCGGTGTTGTAAACAGGCCCTAGGGGGACGGCGATGGACGGTGTACCGCGAGTGCCAGAGGTGCCGCGCGTGCCGGAGCAGAGGCGTCCCGGCTCGTCGACCGATACGGCGGAGCCGGCGGCGGCCCTGCGCTTCAGCGTGCTCGGACCGGTGCGCGCCTGGCGCGACGAGGAGTCACTGAACACCGGTTCTCCCCAGCAACGCGCCCTGCTCGCCGCCCTGCTGCTGCGCGAGGGCCGCACCGCGACCGCCGCCGAGCTGATCTCCGCCCTGTGGGGCGAGGAGCCCCCGGACCAGGCCCTGGCCGCGGTGCGCACATACGCCTCCCGGCTCCGGAAGGTCCTGGACCCCGGCGTCCTGGTCAGCGAGTCCGGCGGCTACGCCATCCGCGGCCTGCGCGAGGGCGCCCTGGACCTGGCGACGGCCCAGGACCTGGCGACGGAGGCGGAGAAGGCGAAGAACGCCGGGGATCTGTGCCACGCGCGTGACGTCCTCGGGCGCGCCCTGGCCCTGTGGGACGGCGAGGTGCTGGCGGGGGTGCCGGGCCCGTACGCGGAGGCCCAGCGGGTCCGCCTCGAGGAGTGGCGGCTCCAACTCCTGGAGACCCGCCTGGACATGGACCTGGAGCAGGGCTGCCACGCGGAGGCCGTGTCGGAGCTGACGGCGCTGACGGCGGCGCACCCCCTGCGGGAGCGGTTGCGCGAGCTGCTGATGCTGGCGCTGTACCGCAGCGGCCGGCAGGCGGAGGCGCTGGCGGTGTACACGGACACGCGGCGCCTGCTGGCGGACGAACTGGGCGTGGACCCGCGGCCGGGCCTGCGGGAGCTCCAGCAGCGCATCCTGCAGGCGGACCCGGGCCTGGCGGAACCGTCGGCCCCGCGCGCCGAGCCTGCCGCGGCCCCGGTCCGCCCGGCACAACTCCCGGCCACGGTCCCGGACTTCACCGGCCGCGCGGCCTTCGTCTCGGAGCTCGGCGAGGTCCTGGCCTCGGCGGAGGGCCGCGTGATGGCGGTCTCGGCGCTGGCGGGGATCGGCGGCGTGGGGAAGACGACCCTCGCGGTCCATGTGGCCCACCAGGCCCGATCGGCCTTCCCCGACGGGCAGTTGTACGTCGACCTCCAGGGTGCGGGGTCGAGGGCGGCGGAACCGGAGACGGTGCTGGGGGCGTTCCTGCGCGCCCTCGGCACGGCGGACTCGGCGATCCCCGACTCGCTGGAGGAGCGGGCGGCGCTGTACCGGTCGGTGCTGGACGGCCGTCGGGTGTTGGTGTTGCTGGACAACGCGCGGGACGCGGCCCAGGTACGTCCGCTGCTGCCGGGGACCGAGGGCTGCGCGGCGCTGGTGACGTCACGCGTCCGCATGGTGGATCTCGCCGGGGCCCATCTGGTCGACCTGGACGTGATGTCCCCCGAGGAGGCACTCCAGCTCTTCACGAAGATCGTGGGTGAGGAGCGGGTCGGCTCGGAGCGGAAGGCCGCGCTGGACGTCGTCGCGGCCTGCGGCTTCCTGCCGCTGGCGATCCGCATCGCCGCGTCCCGGCTCGCGGCCCGCCGTACGTGGACGGTGTCGGTGCTCGCGGCCAAGCTGGCCGATGAACGGCGTCGCCTGGACGAGCTGCAGGCCGGTGACCTCGCCGTCAAGGCCACCTTCGAGCTGGGATACGGCGCCCTGGAGCCGGCCCAGGCCCGCGCGTTCCGGCTGCTGGGCCTGGCGGACGGCCCGGACATCTCGCTGGCGGCTGCGGCGGCCGTACTGGACCTGCCCGTCGAGGACACCGAGGACCTGCTGGAGTCCCTGGTGGACACGTCGTTGCTGGAGTCGGCGGCGCCCGGCCGGTACCGGTACCACGATCTGGTGCGGCTGTACGCGCGGTCCTGCGCGGAGCGGGACGAGTGGCCGCCGAGCGATCGGGGGGCGGCGCTCTCCCGGTTGCTGGACTTCTACCTGGCCACGGTCGCGGGGGTCTATCTGATCGAGCGGCCCGGGGACCGGCTGGTGGATCCTCTGGCCACGCCGGGATATCCGGGGCTGAGGTTCTCGGACCGGCACGCGGCGCAGGACTGGCTGTACGCCGAGGCGGTCTCCCTGCTGGCCTGCGTGCGGCAGTCCGCTCAGCCCGACACACTCCGGCGCGCCGTCGACGTGCTGTGGGCGGCGGTCGACCTGGCCGAGTCGGGCACGAACTCCAAGGAGTACGAGGCGGTCGCCGCCCGCCTGCAGGAGGTCGCACACGAGGAGAAGGACCCGCGCGCGGAGGCCCGGGCCCTGATCACCCTGGCGTACGCCCACAGCGTCACGGGCCGCTTCGACCTCGCCGACGAGGAAGCCGGCCAGGCCCGCGAACTGACCACCGCCTCCGACGATCCGCTGGCCAGCTGCTGGTCGTCGAACGTCGGTGGCGCGGTCGCGATGTACCAGGGCCGGTACGAGGACAGCGAACAGCACTTCATCCGTGCCATCGAGAACTTCCGTGCCGTGGGGGACCGCCCGGGAGAGGCGAGCGCCCTGTGCAACCTGTCGCGCACCCACCTCGCCACCGACCGCACCCGCAGCGCGGTGGCCATGGCCCAGCAGGGCACGGCGATGTACGACGACATGGGGCACGCGCTGAAGGGGGCCAACGGCCGCTACGCGCTCGGCCTCGCCCTCACCCGGAGCGGGAAGCTGGCCGAGGCGACCGAATGCCTCCAGCAGGCACTCCGGGTGTTCCAGGACAGCCGGCAGCGCCTCTGGGAGGGGATGACCGTCTTCCGCCTCGCCGAGCTCGACCTCACGGCCGGGCGTCCGGCGCAGGCGGCGGCCAACGCCGAGATGGCGCTGACGCTGCTGCGGGGCATCGGCGGGGACTGGCGGCACGGCAACGTCCTGACGGTGCTCGGACGCGCCCTCAACTCGATCGGCCAGCTCGGCCGGGCCCAGGTGTGCTGGCGGGAGGCCCTCGACATCTTCGAGGGCCTCAAAGCGCCGGAAGCGGACGAGGTCAGGGGCCTGCTCAACCCGGCGGCGGTCGCCTGAACCCGCTCGTCGGGCCCGCCGGGGGGCGGCGTTCATCGTTCGTTTATCGCGGCCCGGCACTCTCGTTTCGTGTCGGGCCGTCGCGTCGGGGGGCAGACGGAACGGCACCTGGCCGGCCCTTAAAGTGAACCGGCCTCAAGATCTGTCCGGCAGTCCTCGGGGGAGTTGCCGGGCAGATCTTGGTCATCCATCGCACAACACTTCAGGGGAGAGCGCGAGATGAGCGACGAGACCAGCACCGACAACATCCACGTCACGGACGAGCCGACCACCGAGGCCGACGCCTCCACGGACAACATCCACGTCACGGACGAGCCGACCACGGCGACCGCCAAGGCCACCGGCACGGATGTCGGCACGGACAACATCCACGTCACGGACGAGGACGCCTGACCCTTCTCGCACGGGGATCGGCCGCGGTGGCGCGGAGGGGGAGCCACCGCGGCCGAGGTATGTCCGGAGTCAGAGTGCGACGACCCGGACTGCCTCTCCGCACAACTTCGTCATGTCGTCTTCGTCGGACGTGTAGAGCACGGCGTGCCCACCCCTCACTCCGCCTCCGCCAGCTCGCACCACACCGTTTTGCCCGCCACCCCCTGCTCCACGCCCCATCGCACGGCGACCGCGTCGAGCAGGGCGAGTCCGCGACCGGCCTCGTCGTCGCCCGTGGCGTGCAGGAGGACGGGGAGAGCCCGGGCATCGGGGTCGGTGACCTCGACGCGGATCCGGCCGCCGTCCACGCGGGCCACCCGCACCCGCACCGGCACCCCCTCCCCCACGTGCCGGATCACGTTGGCGACGAGCTCGGTGACGCACAGCTGGACGTCGGCACAGGGCTCGCCCAGATGCCGGCGTACGGCGCGACGCAGGCCCGGGACCGCTTCGGGGGCGGCGAGAAGGTCGAGGTCCAGAACCCCGCGCCCCCGCAGGACGGCCAGCAGTCTGCGCGCCGTCGCGGTGTTGCAGTTGCCGAGTGCGACCAGTCCCGCCGGAGGCCGGTACGTACCGGCGAAGCCCGGCAGGTCCACGCGGAGGGACGGCAGCGTGATGCCGTGTGCGGCGAGGGCGTCGCGGAGTTCCTCGACGCAGAGGGTTGTGTCGTAGACACCGTGGGGCTGGGTGGGGGGATGTGGAGGCACGGTTCCGGGGGCCTTCCTGTGCGTTCTGTGATGAATCAGTCACACAGTGGCGTGAAGCCGCGTACCGTAAAAGGGCTTTCGACTACGCAAGCGCAACTGGCAAACGGCGGTGATGAGTTGTGCCCCCACGTAAGGATCCCGACGCGTCCGCGAACGTCCCCTCCTTCTACGGCGCCGAGTTGCGCTACCAGAGGGAGCTGGCGGGGCTGACGCTGGAGCAACTGGCGGAGGGCAGCTTTCACGGCGTCCCGTTCCTGAGCCAGATCGAGCGCGGTGAGCGGCGGATGCCGCTGGATCTGGCCCGGCATGTGGACCAAGTACTGCGCACCGACGGGTTTTTCAAGCGGCGTTGTGAAGACGCCCGCAAGGCACGGCAGTCGGGGCACGCGGAGTACTTCGCCGATGTGGCGGAGATGGAGCAGCACGCGGAGACCATCGAGGACTGGGCCCCGATGATCCTGCCCGGCCTGCTGCAGACGGCGCCCTACGCTCGGGTGATCGTGCGAGCGGCCATGCCCCGGGCCTCGGACGAGGAGGTCGAGAAGCTGGTGGCCGCCCGGATCGGACGCGCCAAGCTCTTCACCTCGAAAAACCCGCCCAAGTTCTGGGCGATCATCCACGAGTCCCTGATCCGCCGCGCCGCTCTTCCCCCCGAGGAGATGGCGGAACTGCTGGAGCACATCGCGGGGCTGGTCCGGACCACGCACTCCATTCTGCAGATCGTCCCGGAAACATCCACCACGCACCCGTTCATGATGGGCATGACCAGGATCATGACCTTCGCGGACGCCCCTCCCGTCGTGTACACCGAGAGCCTGCACAGCGGCCAACTCATCGACTATCCGGCGCTCGTGAAGCAGTACCGGGAGTCGTACGATCTGCTCAGGGCCGCCGCACTGTCGCCTGAGGCGTCCCTGTCGATGATCGAGACTGCGGCAGAGGACTATCGAAATGGCAAGCCACGAGATTGACTTCGGCACCGCAAGGTGGCGCAAGAGCAGCTACAGCAACGGCACCGGCGGCGAATGCGTCGAGGTGGCCGCCGGCCACCCCGGCATCACGCCCGTCCGCGACTCGAAGAAGGCCCAGAACGGCCCCGTACTCCTCTTCCACTCCCCCGCCTGGACCACCTTCCTCGCTTCTCTGAAGCGCTGAGGGGGCCCCGGGACGGGGTTGTCCACAGGCCGCCAGGAGCGCCGGGAATTCTGCGATCTTGGCGGTGTGGAAGAGCGGAAGGCATTGTGGGAACTGGCCGAAGGGGGCGTGCTGCTCACTTCCCGCGCCCTCGAATCCGGTTGGCCCGGGCGGAGTCTCACCCGGGCCCTCAGGGCGGAGGGCTGGAGCCCACTCCAGAAGGGTGCCTGGGCCGCACCGGGACAGGGGCCGGGCCTCCTCACTCGGCTCAGGGCGGTTCAGCTGCTCAACCCTCGGCTCGTCGTGAGCCACCGTTCCGCCGCCGCTCTCTGGCGGATCGAGATGCTCGGCCGGGCTGACGGAGCGCCGCTGGAGTTCACCGACTCCTCGCTCAGCTTCCGCGGCACGGCCAAGGACGTACGCGTACACCGCCTCCCGCTGGCCCCGGAGGACGTGGCGAGTCGGAAAGGCCTGCGGTTCACGGGAGCCGCGCGGACCGTCGCCGATCTGCTGCGCACAGGGCCGAGGGACGACGCCCTCGTCTCCCTGGAGTCGGCGCTCACCTACCGCCGGGTGGGCAGGGCCCGACGGGCTCCGCTTGTCGACGTCGGCAGGATCACCGCGGCGCTCGCGCTCCCTCTACATGGGTCGGCAAGAGCGCGCCCTTGGCTCCCGCTGTGTGACCCGCACTCCGGATCGCCGGCCGAGACCATCGCCCGCCTGCGCATGCTCGACGCCGGGCTCCGGCCCGAAAGCCAGGTCGAGCTCATCACCCGGGACGGGCGCCAGGTCTTCCTCGACTTTCTCTTCCGGGCCGAGGGCCTGGCCGTCGAGATCGAGGGCTACGCCTACCACGGCACCCGCGAGGCCCACCGCCGAGACGTCGCCCGCTTCAACCGGGTCCTGCAGTGCCCGGAAGTACGCCATCTGCTGCGCGTCACGGCCGAGGATGTCTTCCATCGCCCCGATGAGATGATCCGGCAGATCCGCGCCGGACTCACGGCCACCGGAGCTGGGGCGCCGACTGTCGGCGTCGGGCAACGGCACTGAAGAAGCCGCGTACTTCTGTTCCGTCCCTCCCCGTCGGAGGGGGCTGCACGTCCTCGGCGATTTCACGTGACCGTTGGGCCACTCGCTTCTTGGCCAGTGTCGCGCTTCCGCGAGGGAGGAGCGAGCGAGCGGCCCGGAAAGACGCGGGGCCCAGGCAGGTTTACCTTGAGGTGGATTGCCTCGCGGACCGGCGCTGACGGGCGCGCTCGCGCCTCGCCAGCACGCCGGGCAGGATCAGTGTGCTGTCCAGGATGGGGACCACACGGAAAACGATGATCGATAGCCCGGGTCACCCGCACCGAGGCGTGGGGCGACGCACACTGCTCATTGGGCTACGGGATTCAGTCCTCCCACCCTTCGCCGGACTGGCGGGCGAACACCTTGCCATCCGGCTTGAGCCTGTAGTCCAAGTCGTAGTACCAGACATCGGTGACGTTGCCGAATTCCTCGATGACGAACGGCTTTCCCTTGTTGTTGATCTCCTGCGTGCCGTTCTTACCCGCCGTCACGAACTTCGCGGTGATCTTCCACTCGCATAGCCGACCCTTTCGTGCCGTGCTCGCCTTGACTTTGAGGGGAGAAGCAGCGTCAGAGAAGGACAGGCTCTCGTTGCGCACAGAGGCATACAGTTTCGGCGGCGCGGAAGGATCCTCGCTTTGGATCCACGCCTTGGGCGGGTGTTCGTCAAGGTTGAAGCTGATATCCCCCACACTGATGCCGCCGGCCATGGCCAAAGTGATGAAGGTGACCGCCTTCGATGCCCGGCAGCTGGAGACCTCGGCCTCGAAGTCCGTGACGGTGACCTTGTCGCCCGTCGTTCCAGTGAGTTGCATCGCGAAGTTCGTTTCCCCCTGCAGGGCAGGGCGGGCGCCGATGCCGTGCAGGAACTCGCGGAACTGCTTGTCCGTCCGCTTACCGTCGGGGGTGTAAAGGCCCTTGCCGAGCTCTTGAAGGGTCGTGACCTCGTCCGCTGTGAGCTTGCGATCCAGCGCCCAACTGAACTCTTCCTTGTCCTGAACCCGATAGCTGTACTCCATGTCCACGCTGAAGACGTCCTCGTTCTTGGCCATCTTGTCTTCGGCGCTCGGCTTCTCGCTTTCTCCGCAATTGACGTTATGGCTCTCGAAGATGACACATCTGCTGTCTTGCACCTTGTTGGATGTCGATGGCTCCTCGCCTTGGCAAGCCGCCGTGACCAGAACAGCAGACAGCGCCAGCGCGGTGCACTGTGCCGTGGTACGCCTCATCAGTACCCCGCCTACTTCTCAGTGCAGGTGTAGTTGTTCGCTCCGCCAACAACAATGCATTCACTGTCGGTGATGGTCGTGTCGCCTTCCTTGGGCGAATTGTCGTTGAGCACGAGAGGGATGAGTGCAATGCCCGCGGCTACAACAACTCCAGCTGCTCCGACAATCGCGGCTTTGACCGTGTTGCTCTGCCGGGTGTACCAGTTGCCGCCGCCGGGAACGGGAGGCTGCGAAGGCGGCTGTCCGGGCGGCGCGGGAGGCGGTGTCGGCGCGTTGCTCATGGGGCCCCCGTTGCGACGATTGTGTGGCATGTCGTGGCGACATCCTGGCCAATTGGGTAGGACCCGTCAAACCCGACTAAAGATCGGCATATGCCCTGCCGATGAGGGCCCGCAGGGTCAGGACGACTTCGGCTCCAGGGACGGTCCACCGGCTGCCGGTGATGTCGAGTCGGTCGGCCACCAGATGACGTGCCGCCCCTTCGACGATGCCGCTGACGATCGGCCATCCGGCCGCGACACCATCGCCGCCACCAAGACCACGTCCCAGGACACGACGATCCGCCCCTCCGACCACGAACAGCAACGGCGCACGGCATCACCAGCTCACTGCAGAAGAGCCACACCCAAACGCACCCCCACCTCACCAGCACGCCGGGCAGGCTCAGCGGCGAACCGCCGGTGGGGTGCGAGGTGCATACCGGCGAGGTGGCGGCACGCCGGGCGGGCGGGCAAGCGTGGCGGCGAGCCGCCGGTGTGTGGGACGCACAGGCGAAGTCACGCGTGCCGGGGCGGCGAAGCGGCTTGCGGCCCTGGATTCCGGCCGAAAAGCCGGAAGGGGAGCAGTAGAGCCAAGAGCCAGTCACAAGGGCCAGGGGATGCGGCTGGGCCCAGCCCAAATGCTGCCCAAACGCTCCAATTACCAGGTGAGAATCCTTGGAGCGTCGGTCGACCGGTTGGGCGAGGCGCGCTCCGCAATAGGCGGTGGGCGGTCTCCTGCCACCCACCCACCGCTCACCGTTCGCTCGCCGCCAAGCCCACCCGGCGTGCCGCCACCCCGCCTACGCGCCCCCCAGCTGTTCGCCGCCAAGCCCACCCGGCGTGCCGGCGAGGCGCGAGCGCGCACCGCGAACCCCGGGCGGCAACGCAGCCGACGGTGACCGCAAACCTGCCCAGCCACCCGTCTTTCCGGGCCGCTCGCTCGCTTCTCCCTCGTGCTGGAGCGAGCCGAGTCAAGGGTTGGCCGCAGGCCGCTCGGCGTAGCCGACGCGGAACGCAGTGGAGCGCCCTTTACTCGGCTCGCGGAAGCACGACACTGGCCAAGAAGCGAGCGGTCCAACGGGGACTCCGCAAGCCTGCGCTCACACCACGCCCCCCGACCCCGATCAGCAGAAACAAGAACGGCTCACGCGTCCAGCAGCATCCTCGCCGCCACCGTCGCCCCGTCGGTGCGCATCGTGCCGGCCAGCGTCTTCGCCCGTACGCGGGTCTCGGGTGTCAGGGCCGTGGTGAGCGCGGCGGACAGGGAGTCCGCGGTCGGCGTCGGGCCCTCGTGCGCCGCGCCGATCCCCAGCTCGGCCACCCGCCTCGCCCAGTACGGCTGGTCGGCGATCCGGGGGACCACCACCTGGGGCGCGCCGGCCAGGGCCGCCGCAGTCGTCGTACCCGCGCCGCCGTGGTGCACGACGGCGGCCACCCGGGGGAACAGTGCCTGCTGGTTGACCTCGCCCACGACGAAGCAGTCGTCGGCGTCGTCGACCGGGGCCAGGCCGGCCCAGCCGCGGGCGAGGAGTACGCGGCGGCCGAGCGCGCGGCTCGCTTCCGTGGCCGCTCGGGCGATGTCCTGCGGGGCGTACGCGGCCATGCTGCCGAAGCCCACGTACACCGGGGGTGCGCCCGCGTCCAGGAACGCCTCCAGCTCCTCCGGGAGCGGACGGTCGTCGGGCAGGATCCACGCGCCGGTCTGCACGACGTCGAGGTCCGTCCTGCCCTGGGCCGGCCACAGCGTCGGGTCCGCCGCCAGCCACGGCCGGCCGGTGAGGACGTGGTCGCGGACGTTGTCCACCGGCGGCAGGCCGATCGCCGCCCGATTGCTGTTGAGCGCCTCGCCGTACAACGCGTTCACCCGCTGGGCGTCCTGCTCCCACAGCACCCGGTTGTCGGTCTCGCCCTCCGGTGACGGCGTGCCCGGCCGCTGCCCCGGAGGGAAGTGCCGCGACGGCAGCCCCAGGGTGTGGAAGCACGCGAGCACGTAACGGATGCCCAGTTTCTCGGCCACGTCCCGGGCGCCGGCCGGCATCAGGCCGGTCGCCAGCAGCGCGTCGCAGCCCTCGGCCGCCGCGGTGAACGTCTTGAACCGTGCCGCGACCAGCTCGGGAGCGAGCCGGAACGCGTCCTCGCGCGTCGGTGGCTTCGGGCCGGCGACCAGCGAGCGCACCGACGGGCCGAGCGGCACCAGCTCCACGCCGACCCGCGCCAGCAACTCCGCGAACTCCTCGTCCGGCGGCGCGCACACCCGTGCCTGCGCGCCCAGTTCGCGTAACGCCACCGCCAGTCCCGCCAGCGGTTCGACATCTCCGCGCGATCCCCATGTCGTCAGCAACACACGCATTTCGCGACTCCCGTTTCCGCAGGTCCTGCCCTTCGGCCGCTGATTCTGCGGGACAAACGGGGTCTTGCCGCAAGCCCCCCGGTGGGGTATAGCTTGAAAATGCAGGGAGTGGGATCTCCCAGAACTCTCAGACGCCTCCGCGCGCTGCTCCCCGCAACTCCCCCTTGACCACCTTCCCGCTAGCGTTCCGAGGCAGCTCCCCCACGAACTCCACCGTCCTCGGCACCTTGTAGTTCGCCATCTCGCGGCGCGCCCACGCGATGAGGTCGTCCCCCGTCACCACCGCCCCCGCCCGCCGCACGACGTACGCCTTCCCGACCTCACCCAGCCGCGGATCCGGTACGCCGATCACCGCGACGTCCGTGACATCGGGGTGCAGGCCGAGCAGTTGCTCGATCTCCGCCGGGTAGGCGTTGAAGCCGCCGACGATGAACATGTCCTTGAGGCGGTCCGTGATGCGCAGGTTGCCGGATGCGTCGAGGACTCCCACGTCTCCCGTCCGCAACCAGCCATCGCTCCCCAGCACTTCCGCCGTCGCCGCCTCGTCCTCGTAGTAGCCCCGCATGACGTTGAAGCCGCGGACCAGGACCTCGCCGGGCTGCCCCACCGGCGCGTCCACCCGCACCTCCGTCCCGGGTATCGCACGCCCCGACGTCGACGCGATCACCGACGGCTCGTCCCCCCGGCGGCACATCGTCACGATGCCGCTCGCCTCCGAGAGGCCGTAGGCCGTCAGGACCGTGCCCACGCCCAGTTCGCCCCGTAGCCGCTCCACCAGCCGCAACGGCACCACCGCCGCGCCCGTCACCACCAGCCGGAGGGCGGAGAGGTCGTGCGCGTCACGGGCAGGGTGGTCCAGGAGCGACTGGTGCAGCGTCGGCGGCCCCGGCAGCACCGACACCCTCTCCGCCGCGATGTTCGCCAGCACCGTGTCGATGTTGAACACCGGCTGCGGGATCATCGTCGCGCCCCGCATCAGACAGGCCACCACCCCCGCCTTGTAGCCGAAGGTGTGGAAGAAGGGGTTCACGATCAGGTAGCGGTCGCCCTGCCGCAGGCCCGCCAGGTCGCACCACACCTCGTACGCCCGCAGCGTCTGCTCGTGCGTGATCACCGCTCCCTTCGGGCGGCCCGTCGTACCCGACGTGAAGACGATGTCCGAGGGCCAGTCGGGGGCCACGGCGGACGCCCTCGCCCGCACCTCGCCCTCCCCCACCCCGTCCCCGCTCGCCAGGAAGTCCTTCCAGGTACGGAAGTCGGCGGGGGCGTCGTCCGACAGCACCACCACTTCCCTCAGCTCCGGCAGCCCCGGCAGCGGTCCGCCGCCCGGCCCCTCCCCCGCCGCCCTCCGCAACGACGCCACATACGACGTCCCCAGGAACGTCCCCGTCACGAACAGCAGCCGCGCCCCGCTCCTGCGCAGCACATACGCCGCCTCCGCCCCCTTGAACCGCGTGTTCAGCGGGACGAGAACCGCGCCCACCGACACCGCACCCAGCGACGAGACCATCCAGTCAAGGGAGTTCGGGGCCCAGATGCCGACCCGGTCGCCCGGCCGCACGCCGTTCGCGACGCAGGCCGCCGCCGCGCGTTCGACGCGGGCGCCGAGTTCGCCGTACGAGATCCGAGTGCGGCCCTCCACCACCGCCTCGGTGTCCGCGTACCGTTCGGCCGCCCGGCGGACCAGCCCGGGGATGGTGCCCCACTCGCCCCACCCGCTCGACTCCACGTCTGTGCGCACGGCAAACGCCTCCTCGCCCCGGAGCATCCTGGAGCTGACTATCCGTCAGATTAGCTGTACCCTGACGCCCTGTCAGCAGCCCCATCACCGTGCGGAGGTGCGTGCAGCATGACCGGAGTCGGCGGGCTCAAGGACGCCACCGCGATCGTCGGGATCGGCCAGACACCCTTCGCCAAGCACCTTCCCGAGGACGAGAGAACCCTCGCCTGCAAGGCCGTTCTCGCCGCCCTCGACGACGCCGGCATCGCCCCCGGGGAGGTCGACGCCCTCGCCTCCTACACCATGGAGGAGACGGATGAGGTCGAGCTCGCGAAGGCCGTCGGGTTCGGGGACCTCACCTTCTTCAGCAAGGTCGGTTACGGCGGCGGGGGTTCGTGCGCCACCGTCGCCCACCTCGCCGCCGCGATCGCCACGGGCCAGGCCACCGTCGGCGTCGCCTGGCGGTCACGGAAGCGGGGCTCCGGGCCCCGCCCCTGGACCAACACCGCCGTCCAACTCCCCACCCCCGCCCAGTGGACCCGGCCCTTCGGCCTCCTCCGGCCGGCGGATGAGATAGCCGTGCTCGCCCGCCGCTACATGTACGAGTACGGCGCCACCCGCGACCACCTCTTCAACGTCGCCCTCGCCTGCCGCAACCGGGCCAACCAGAACCCCGCCGCGATCATGTACGACCGCCCCCTCACCCGCGAGATGTACATGACCTCCCGCTGGATCAGCGAACCCCTCTGCCTCTTCGACAACTGCCTGGAGACGGACGGGGCGTTGGCCTGCGTCGTCGTCAGCAGGGAGCGGGCCCGGGACTGCCGGCACACCCCCGCCTACCTCCACTCCGCCGCCCAGGGCCTGCCCGCCCAGCACCACGGCATGGTCAACTACTGGAACGACGACCCCCTCACCGGACCCGCCTGGACCGCCGCCCGACACCTGTGGAAACACGCCGACTTCACGCCCCAGGACGTCGACGTCGCCCAGATCTACGACGCGTTCACCCCCCTCGTCCCCCTCTCCTTGGAGGGCTACGGCTTCTGCGGACGCGGGGAGGGCGGCGCCTTCACCGAACAAGGCGCCCTCGAGATCGGCGGACGGCTGCCCCTCAACACCGGCGGCGGGGGGCTCAGCGAGGCGTACGTCCACGGCTTCAACCTCATCAACGAAGGCGTGAAGCAGCTGCGCGGGACCAGCACGGCACAGGTGCCCGGCGCCGCCACCTGCCTCGTCACCGCCGGCGAAGGCGTCCCCACCTCCGCCCTCCTCCTCAGGAGCTAGCCGACATGCTCACCCCTGTCACCGACCCCGACGGCGCCCCCTTCTGGCAGTACGCCGCCCAGGGCGAACTCCGCGTCCAGGCCTGCGCCGACTGCGGCGAACTCCGCTTCCCGCCCCGGCCCTGCTGTCCGCACTGCCGGTCCTTCGACACCGAGTGGCACCTCACGGACGGCCGTGGACGGGTCTGGTCCTACGCCGTCCCCCACCCGCCGCTCCTCCCGGACTACGCCGCGCAGGCGCCGTACAACGTCGTGGTCGTCGAGTTGGAGGAGGCACCCCGGATCCGCCTGGTCGGCAATCTGGTCAGCGAGGCCGGGGCCGCGCTCAACTCCCTCGATCCGCACCGGGTCCGGATCGGCGCCCGGGTGCACGCGGTGTTCTCCGACGGGCTCGTGCAGTGGATGCTGTCGTGACCGGCCTGCGGGTCACGGCCGACAAGGACACCGGCGTCGCGGTCATCACCCTCGACCGGCCGCGGAGGCTCAACGCCGTCGATCTCGCGATGCGGGACGAACTCATCGACGCATGGCGGGAGTTGCGCTTCGACGACTCCGTACGGGCCGTCGTGCTGACCGGCGCCGGCGAGCGGGCCTTCTGCACCGGGCTCGACCGGGACGCCGTGGTCCCGCAGCCCGACTCCCCCTACATGGCGGACGATCCGCTCCTCCACATCGGACCCAAGTCCAACGACCTCTGGAAGCCCGTCATCGCCGCCGTGAACGGCATGGCCTGCGGCGGGGCCTTCTACCTCCTCGGCGAGAGCGACTTCCTCGTCGCCGACCCGGCCGCCACCTTCTTCGACCCGCACACCACGTACGGGATGGTCAGCGCGTACGAGTCGGTGCTCATGGCACAGCTGATGCCGCACGGGGAGGCCGCGCGGATGGCGTTGACGGGAACCGCCGAGCGGATCTCCGCGGAGCGCGCCCACGCCGTCGGGCTCGTCACCGAACTCACCGAGCCGGGCGGGGCGTTGGCGGCCGCGACCGCCGCCGCGACGGTCATCGCCGGGTATCCGACGGAGGGGGTGCAGGGGACCGTGCGCGCACTCTGGGCCGCCAAGGAGGCCGCCCTGAAACAGGGGTTCGCGCAGGCGCCGCATCTCGTCGCCCTGGGGAATCTGCCGCTCGACCGGCAGGCCGAACTGTTCCGTGCCCGGCAGCCCGAATTCAGGTTGCGTTAGCAATTTACGTGCCTTGTACAGGCGTATGCTCACCTCATGGTTGAGCATCGCATGGTCGACGTGAACGGCATCCGGCTGCACATAGCGGAGGAGGGCGAGGGGCCGCTCGTCGTGCTGCTGCACGGCTTCCCGGAGTCCTGGCACTCCTGGCGGCACCAGTTCGGCCCGTTGGCGGCGGCCGGGTTCCGGGTGGTCGCGCCGGACCAGCGCGGATACGGGGCCAGCGATCATCCGGAGGACGTGGAGTCGTACTCCATCCTTCATCTCGTCGGAGACGTGGTCGGGCTGATCCACGCGCTGGGCGAGGAGCAGGCGTTCGTCGTCGGGCACGACTGGGGGGCGCCGGTGGCGTGGCACACCGCGCTGCTGCGGCCGGACGTGGTGCGCGGGGTGGCGGGGCTGAGCGTGCCGCCGCCGTTCCGTGGGGAGCGGCCGCCGCTGGAGGTCATGCAGGAGCGGTTCGACGGGCACTTCTACTGGAACCACTTCAACCGGCCCGGGGTCGCCGACGCCGAGTTCGGCAAGGACCCCCGCGCCGCGCTGCGCCGGCTGCTGTACGGCGCCTCGGGCGACGGCGCGGGCGCCGGGCGTTACGAGCAGGCGCTGGTGACGGACCTGGAGAAGGGCTGGCTCGCGGACATGCCCGAGCCCGAGGCGCTCGCCGACTGGCTCACCGAGGAGGACCTCGACGAGCTGGCCGGGAGCTACGCCCAGGGCTTCACCGGCGCCCTCAACTGGTACCGCAACCTCGACCGCAACTGGGAGCTGACCGCCCCCTGGCACGGTGCGGTCGTCAGCCCGCCCGCCCTGTACGTGTACGGCGACCGCGACCTGGTCCCGGCCTTCCCGGGCACCCCCGAACTGATCGCCAAGCTCCCCGAGTTGATGCCCAACCTGGTCCGAGACCCGATCCAGCTGAAGGGCTGCGGCCACTGGACCCAGCAGGAACGCCCGAACGAGGTGAACGAGGCGCTGGTCAGCTTCCTGACGGAGCTGCGAGACGGTCCTGTGGCGGGCACCACCCACCCGGCGTAGCGTCAGCCCTGAGACGGCCGCCGTCCAGCACCCCTTCCGTGCACACGAACGACGGCCGTCACCCCCACAGGGGCGCGGGGAACTGCGCGACCAGCCCCCACGGCGCCGCACCCGGCAACGAGGCTCAACTCGTCCGAGCCGTCCCCGTCCCCTTCTCCGCGTCCAGCGCGTACACGCACCGATCCTTGCTGCACGCGTACACAACACCGTCCCGCACGACCGGCGACCCGGTGATCTCACCACCGGTGGCCAGCTTCCACCGCAGACGGCCGTCGTCGGCCTTCAGGGTGTACAGCAGATGATCGGTGGAGCCGAAGTGAATGCGGCCCTCGGCCACCGCGGGCGCGCCCACGATGTCGCCGCCGGCCTGGAAGCGCCACTTCGGCGTGCCGGTGACGGCGTCCAAGGTGTACAGCCCCTTACCGCTGCCCACGTGCACATGCCCCGCGGCCGCCAGCACCGGGTCCACGGACGAGCGCGCCTCCGTCGCGATGCGCCAGCGATCGCGACCATCCGCGGCGTCGAGGGCGTACACCGTGCCGAGGTAGTCGGCCAAGTACACGCCACCGCCGGTCACGGCAGCCCCCGGCACGAAGGTCGGTGGGCTCAGGAAGACCGCCGGTGCCTCGAAGTGCCAGCGCACGTGGCCGCTCGCGACGTCCATGGCCAGGACCCGCGTCCCGGCCGACACGTACACGTAGCCGTCCTGGGCCGGGGCCACCCGCACGGGCACCCCGCCGCAGGACGCGGCGTCGCCGATCGGGTACGACCAGCGCTCGTCACCCGTACGGGCGTCCAGGGCCCGCAGCCGGGCGTCGTGCCAGAGGTACACCGTGCCCTCGTGCAGCGCCGGGCCCGCCTCCGGGGACTCGAAGTCGGTCTGGCAGCCGGCGAGCTCCCACAGCTTCTGGCCGCTCGCGGCCTCCCAGGCCTGGACGCCGCCGCCGCGCGTCCCGGTGATGACGATCCCCCGGTCGGCCTTGAGGGAGTACACCCAGGCGTCCGTGGACAGCCGCCACAGGTCACCGCCCTCACGGGCGTCGAGGGCGAACAGGGTGGGGCCGTCGGAGGCGTGGATACGGCCGTCCGCGACCGCCATCGACCAGGCCACGTCCCGCGTCTTGAAGCGACGCCGGCCGGTGGCCACGTCGAGGGCGTGGACCTCGAAGGAGGTGACGTAGACGAGGTCGCCGGCGACCGAGGGGGTGCCCCAGACGTCGTTCGACATGCGGAACCGCCAGGGGCGCCAGCCGCCCGCCGGCTCCGGGGGCGCGACCTGATTCGTCTGTACGGCAGGGCCTACGGCAGGGTCTGTGCCGTTGACACCGGGGCGCGGCCGGGACCAGGAGGCGACCAGGCCGGCCTCCGGTGGGGGCGCCTTGACGGCGGCGGCGCGGGCGTCGGCGACGCGTGGGCCGGGGCCGATGGGCACCTGGGCGCCGGCGAGGCGTACGGGGCCCGTGTCGGGGCCGCCGACGGGGACGGACGCGGGAATCACCGGGTCGCGGGAGGGCGGGGGCGGCACCGGGGCGCCCCGTCCGCCGCTGCGGCCGGCGGTGGGCGCCGGTTTCCCCGGCGGGCGGCCGCCGCGCCGGGTCTCGATCAGGCCCACCGCGCGCTCGGGCAGCCACGCGGACGCCGTACCGCTGTCGTCGGAGCCGGAGCCGAAGAGGTGGGGCGCCAGCTGGGCCTGGAGGTCGGCCGGGTTGGGGCGGGCCGTGGCCTCCATCTGCATGCAGGACTCGATCAGCGGGCGCAGTTCGTCCGGGAGGCCTTCGAGGTCCGGGCCCTCGCGGAGCAGCATGAAGACCGTCTCGACCGGGTTGGCGCCGTGGAAGGGCGGGTGTCCGGTGGCGGCGAAGACGAGCATCGAGCCGAGCGAGAAGACGTCACTCGCGCCCGTGACGCTGCGGGAGTCCTTGGCCTGCTCCGGGGACATGTAGGCGGGCGTGCCCACCGCCACGTTCGTCATGGTCAAACGCGTGTTCGATACGCCGGACGCGATACCGAAGTCGATGACCCGGGGGCCGTCCTCGACCACCAGCACGTTGGAGGGCTTGAGGTCCCGGTGGACCAGCCCCGCCCCGTGGATGGACTGCAGCGCCTCGGCCACACCCGCCGCCAGCCAGCGCACCGCCTGGGCCGGCATCGGCCCGCACTCGTTCACTATCTCTTCGAGGGAGGGCGCGGGGACGTACGCGGTGGCCAGCCACGGCACCGCGGCGCGTGCGTCGGCGTCGACCACGGCCGCCGTGTAGAAGCCGGACACCGCGCGGGCCGCCTCGACCTCGCGCGAGAAGCGGACACGGAACAGCTGGTCCTCGGCGAGTTCCGTACGGACCGTCTTGATCGCCACGCGTCGGCCGGACGCCGAGCGCGCGAGATAGACCAGCCCCATGCCGCCGGCACCGAGCCGTCCCAGCACCTCGAACGGCCCGATCCTGCGCGGATCGTGCTGCGTCAGCTGATCCACCACTCTGCCTGCCACCTCCCCGTACGGGCCCCGCCATCCACATATGTACGTGACCCCGTGCAGCGTCTCACCACCGCACCGCCATGGCGGCACGCACCCCGATTCTTCCTGGCCGAGCCACAGGTTGCGAACCCGGTGAGAAATGGGGTGTCTCACACCAAAAAGGACCTATCGCCCTTCCGGCCGCTCCAGCACCGCGAACGACGCCCCCTGATTGTCGGTGACGACGGCCACCTTCCCGTAAGACGTCTCGAAGGGTGGCGCCTGCACCCGCCCACCGAGACGGTTCACCGCTCCGAGTACGGCCTCGCAGTCCTCGACCCCGAAGTGGACGAGGAAGTGGGGCGGCATCTCGGCCGGAAAGACGTCGGAGACCGGTGCGCGGCCGAAGTCGGGGTGGGCGTCCGGTCCGAAGAGGGCGTCGTGGAAGAGCCCGCCGTAGAAGGCGTTGACGGTCTCGGTGTCCCGGGCGTACAGCTCGGCCCAGGCGAAGCTGCCCGGCTCGTGCCGCATGCCGAAGCCCGCGTGGGTGCCGGGCTCCCAGAGGCCGAAGACGGCGCCGTCGGGGTCGGTGACCAGCGCGGCGGTGCCGAGGGCGCCCACCGGCATGGGCGCGGTGACGACCTGCCCGCCGGCGGCCCAGACGCGGTCGGCCAGCCCCTCGATGTCGGGGGTCGCGAAGTACACCGTCCATACGGTGGGCATACGGCCGTCCGCCTTACGGGCGAGCGCGGCGACGGGCTCGTCGCGCTTCACCGCCCATACGGAGCCACCGTGCGCCTCCTCGAAGGTCCACCCGAAGAGCTCACCGTAGAACCGCTTGCCCGCCTCCACGTCAGGAAGCTGCGCGTCCACCCAGCACGGAACGCCCTCTGCGTACGTGGATGCCCTGTTTTCGGCCATGCCGCCAAAGTAACGGCGTCTCGCACACCGCGCAGACCAGCGCACCAGCCTCTCAGGGCCCGTGCACCCCATTTGCAGTCGGCCGAATCGCGCTCCGATCACCCCTCGGTAAGCTGACGGCATGACAGGACAAGTGCGTACCGTCGACGGCCGCGTGGCCGGCCGGCGTGGGCAGGCGACCCGGCAGAAGCTGCTCGACTGCCTCAGCGAGATGCTCAGCTCCTCCCCTTATCGGGACGTCAAAGTCATCGATGTCGCCCGGAAGGCGGGCACTTCGCCCGCGACCTTCTACCAGTACTTCCCGGACGTCGAGGGCGCCGTCCTGGAGATCGCCGAGCAAATGGCCACCGAGGGCGCCGGGTTGACCGAGCTGCTCGACGGCCGGTCATGGGTCGGCAAGGCAGGTTGGCAGACCGCGCAGGAACTCGTGGACGGATTCCTGGAGTTCTGGCGCAAGAACGACGCGATCCTCAGGGTCGTCGACCTCGGTGCCGCCGAGGGCGACAAGCGGTTCTACAAACTCCGCATGAAGATCCTGAACTCCGTCAACAACTCCCTCTCGGACGCGGTCGCCGAACTGCAGTCCAAGGGCAAGGTCGACAAGGACGTGAACCCGGCGGCGGTCGCCGGTTCGCTGGTCGCGATGCTCGCGGCCGTCGCCTCGCACCAGAAGGGCTTCCAGACGTGGGGCGTCAAGCAGGCTGAACTCAAGCCGAACCTGGCGCTGTTGGTCCACCTGGGCGTGACCGGCAGGAAGCCGACCAAGTAGGCCACTTCTCTTCTTTTATCGGCCCCAAGTCCTGTCTGGCAGGCGGTAGTCCACTCCGGTGGACTACCGCCTGCGGCGCTGTGGCCCTCGCGGCCATGACCTTCGCGGCCATGACCTTCGTGACTATGGCCTTCGTGACTACGGCCTTCGTACGATCCGGAAGAGCCGTATCTCCCGCTCCACCCGCGCCTGATACGTGGCGTACGGCGGCCAGAAGGCCAGCGCCGTCTTCCATACGGCCGCCCGTTCCTCCCCCGTGAGCAGCCGGGCCGTGACGGGGATGTCCTCGCCCTTCCAGCTGACCGAGGCGTCGGCGTGGGCGAGGAGGTTGGCGGTCCAGGCGGGGTGGCCGGGGCGGCCGAAGTTGGACCCGACGAGGATCCAGGTGCGGCCGTGTTCCTCCGGCATGCAGGCGAGCGGGGTACGGCGCGGCAGGCCGCTCCTCGCGCCGGTCGCGGTGAGGATCAGCCCCGGCAGCATCTGGGCGCTGAGCAGGACCCTTCCGCGCGTCAGCCGGTGCACGGCACGGTCGAGCGCGGGGATGACGTGGGGGGCGACCTTGGCGAAGCCCTTCGTCGACGACACCTTCTGGACCACTCGCTCACCGATCACACCGATACCTCCGCATCCTCGAACAGGTGCGCCGCGTCGGCGGCGTGCGCCCGCAGCCGGTGGACCGGGCCGAAGAGCAGTTCGTCGCCGGCGGCGCGCTTGAAGTAGAGGTGGACCTCGTGCTCCCAGGTGAAGCCGATTCCGCCGTGGAGCTGGATGCCCTCGGCGGCGGCAGTGCGCAGGGCTTCCAGGGCTTGCGCGAGGGCGAGGCCGCCGACGCGCTCCTCGTGCGCGGCCGCCGCCCAGGCCGCGTAGTACGCCGCCGAGCGCGCCGCCTGCACCTGGACGTACACATCGGCCAGCCGGTGCTTCACCGACTGGAAGGACCCGATCGCCCGCCCGAACTGCTCGCGCTGCCGGACGTGTTCGACGGTCCGTGCCAGGGCCTGGTCGGCGGCTCCGACGGCTTCGCAGGCGAGGACAGCGGCGGCGGTGTCACCGGTGCGGGCGAGTGCGAGGAGGACGTCGGTCTTTCCATCGCCGAGCAACTCGGCCTCGACGTCCCGGAGTTGGATGCGGGCCTGGGGGCGGGTGGCGTCGAGGGCGGTCTGCCGTGTCCGGACGAGCCCGGGGGCGTCCCCGGCGACGAGGAAGAGCAGGGTGCGCGAGCGGGCGAACCCGCCGATGTGAGCGGCGACGAGAAGGAGGCCGGCGATGTGGCCGTCGAGGACCTGGTCGACCTGGCCGTAAAGCCGCCAGCTCCGCTCCGGCGCAGCTGCGGGCAGTCGTGCCGCCGGGGCGGCAGGCCGCGCCTGAACGCCACCCGCACGCCCTCCCCCGGCCCAGTCACCCGTGTTGTCGCCGGTCAGCCCGAGAGCCGTGCCCGGCGGTACGGCGAGGCCGGCGGTCAAGGCGCCGGAGGCGATGCGGGGCAGCAGATCGGCCCGCTGGGCCTCCGTCCCGAGGGCGAGCAGGAGCGGGGCCGTGAGGACGGCCGTGGCGAGGAGAGGCGAGGGGGCGAGGACGCGGCCCGTCTCCTCGCAGGCCAGGGCGAGTTCGGTGGGCGAGCAGCCGACTCCGCCGTATGCCTCGGGGAGGGCGAGGCCGGGCAGGCCGAGGTGTTCGGCGAGGGCAGTCCACAGGGCGGGGTCGTGTCCGGCGGGGCTGTCGACCGCGGCCCGCACCTCCCCCGGCCCGCACCGCCTGCGCAGCAACTCACGGAGGGTGCGGCGGATCTCGCCCTGCTCGGGGGTGAAGTCGACGTCCATGGCCCTTCCCTCCCAATCTGACGGTCCGTCATATTAGGAGTCCCCGCACGATAAGCACAGAGGTAGACACAGAGGGAGGCCGCTTTCTCATGACTCCGGTCAGCCTGACTCCGGTCGGCCGCAGGGTCGCCGTGGTGGGCGCAGCCCTGTCCGACTGCGGCCGCGTGGACGACACGACCCCCTACGCGCTGCACGCCCAGGCCGCCCGCCGCGCCCTCGCCGACGCCGGCCTGGACCGCTCACTGGTCGACGGCCTCGCCTCGGCCGGCACGGGCACCCTCGCCCCCGCCGAGGTCGCCGAGTACCTGGGCCTGCGCCCCACCTGGGTCGACTCGACCTCCGTGGGCGGCTCCACCTGGGAGGTCATGGCGGCCCACGCGGCCGACGCGATCGCCGCCGGGCACGCGAACGCGGTCCTGCTGGTGTACGGCTCCACGGCCCGCGCGGACATCAAGGCGGGCCGGCGGACCGGCGACCTCTCCTTCGGCGCGCGCGGACCGCTCCAGTTCGAGGTCCCCTACGGCCACACGCTCATCGCCAAGTACGCCATGGCGGCCCGCCGCCACATGATCGAACACGGCACGACCATCGAGCAGTTGGCGGAAGTGGCGGTCCAGGCACGGGCGAACGCCTCGCTGAATCCCGAGGCGATGTTCCGGGACCCGATCACGGTCGACGAGGTCCTCTCCGGCCCGATGATCGCCGACCCCTTCACCAAGCTGCACTGCTGCCTGCGCTCCGACGGCGGGGCGGCGGTGCTGCTCGCGGCCGAGGAGTACGTACGGGACTGCCGTACGCCGCCGGTGTGGATCCTCGGTACCGGGGAGCACGTCTCGCACGTGAGCATGTCCGAGTGGGCCGACTTCACGGTGTCTCCGGCGGCGGTGAGCGGGCGGCTGGCGTTCGAGCGGGCGGGGGTGCGGCCCGAGGAGATCGAACTCGCCGAGATCTACGACGCGTTCACCTACATGACGCTGGTGACGCTGGAGGACCTGGGCTTCTGCGGGAAGGGCGAGGGCGGGGCCTTCGTGGAGAAGGGGCGGCTGAAGGTCGAGGGCGGAGATCTGCCCGTGAACACGGACGGGGGCGGGCTGTCGGCCCAACACCCGGGGATGCGGGGGCTGTTCCTGCTGGTGGAGGCGGTGCGGCAGCTGCGCGGGGAGGCGGGGGCGCGGCAGGTGCGGCGGCGGGACGGATCGGCGCCGGGACTCGCGGTGGCCTCCGGCACGGGGGGCTGGTTCTGCTCGTCGGGGACGGTGATCCTGGGGCGGGGGTGAACCGGCGACCGGGCGGGGCGGGCGATCGCCTCGGTCGCCTGAGCCCCGCTAGGGGCTGACCTTGATGACGGCCTCGTCGTTGGACGCGTCCGGGTCCTGGCGGCCGATGTCCCACGGACTGGTCCTGTCCTTTTCCTGGAGGTCCAGGGTGCCCTCCCCCGGGTCGCCGAGGTGGGCGGTGAACTCGAAGGACTGGGTGTCGCCCGGGTCCAGGCCACGTACGTCGCAGGTGTAGGTGTAGCCGTTGTTGTCGCAGTACGGCTCGTAGACGCCGTCGTCGTACTCCGACATGGGCTGCTTCACGATGGTCAGGCCGAGGGGCGGGTCGAACACCAGCTCGGCCGGGGTGCCGTCGGCGGGGCCGTTGTTGCGGACCTTGATCTGGAAGGTGCGCTCGGTGCCGGGGTCGCCGTGCAGGTCGACGTCGGAGACCTCGTAGTCGGCGTGGGTGTCGACGACGAGGTAGGTGCTGCCGCCGCCCCCGACGAAGGCGCCCTTCGTGTACGCGGGGTCCTTGGTGGCCTCGGCCTCCAGGGTCGGGCCGTCACCGAGGTCACCGCCCTTCGGGACGGTGGCGTAGTGCCCCGGGCCCGCGTCCAGCGCCCAGACGTCCCGGCCGTAGGAGGGGTACATCACCGTCTTGCGGACGCGCAGGTTCAGGGCGGGCCGGAGGACGACGGTCTCCCCCGGGTCGATCCGCAGCTTCGGGAACTCGCACACCGCGATGTGGTTGCGATTCTGCGGCGGGTAACGGCAGTTGTCGTACCACTCGGCGAAGTCCATGTTGTTGGCGCCGAGTTCCAGCCCCAGCCCCTTGACCGGCACCTCACCCGTGTTCCGCACGACGACCGGGGAGACCAGCTCGGAGCCGGGGCGGATGTTCTTCATGGACTCGGGTGCCACCGCCTCGACGACCGGCTCGCCCACGACGAACTTCGTCCGCGCGGTGAGCTTCTTGCCGTCCTTCGTGGTGTACGTGTAGCGGACGAGGGCCGTGTCACCGGCTTTGGCGCCCTTGGCGGCGACCGTCTTGGCCCGGGGGCTGTCCGACCAGTTGCTGTAGTCGCCGTCGACCTCGCAGGTGAGGTGCGCGGAATCGCCTGTGCAGGCCCCGTACTTCTTCAGCCGGACGGTGTCCTGCGCCTCGCGCGGCACGTCCACGGTGAGCTTGCGGACTCCGAGTTCGTCGCCGTCGTCCTTGGCCACGAGGGCGAAGGGCATCTTGTCCTTGAGGCCGACCTTGTCGCCGTGGGGGCGCAGGTAGTAGACCTCGGGGACGGAGAGGGAGGGGGAGGGGGAGCCCATGTCGCCGGCGGTGCAGGCGGTGAGGGGCGCGAGGAGTACGACGGCGGCGCCAACTGCCGTACTGGATATGCGTTTTGCCATCACCCCTCCATCCGACGGAATGCCCCGGCCCGTCGAACGGTTCTGCTTGGTCAGAAGTTCCGCAGGAGCGACACCCGAGCCGCCGGAGGAGTTCGTCATGGCCCTGACCCGCGAAGAGCGCGAAGAGTTCCTGGCCGAGCCGCATGTCGCCGCGCTGGCCGTCGAGGCGGGAGGAGGACGCGCCCCGCTGACCGTGCCGATCTGGTACCAGTACGCACCCGGCGACGACCTGTGGATCCTCACCGGGCTCGACTCCCGCAAGCACCGGCTGATCAGCGCGGCCGGCCGGTTCTCCCTGCTGGTCGACCGGGTCGAGCCGACCCTTCGGTACGTGTCGGTCGAGGGGCCGGTCGTCGACACGACCCCCTTCACCGTGGAGCAGCTCCGCGAGATCGCCGCGCGCTACGTCCCCGCCGAGAAGCTGGACAGCTACGTCGACTGGGCACTGAAGAACCACGGGGAGCAGGTGATCATCCGGATGCGGCCCGAGCGGTGGGTGACGGCCGATCTCGGTTCGCTGTAACAATCGGGGCATGGGAACGGATCTTCACGAGCTGCTCAGGTCCCTGCGGGTGTGGGACCCGGAGGTCACCGCGCTGCCGGCCTTCGACACGGACACCGCGCCCGCGACCCCGCTGGACCTCTTCACCACCTGGTTCGCGGAGGCGGTGGCCGCCGGGCAGACCGAGCCGCACACCATGTCCCTCGCGACGGCGGACGAGGCGGGCATGCCGGACGTACGGACCGTGATGCTGCACGGTGCCGACGCGGACGGCTGGGCCTTCGCGAGCCACTCCCACAGCCGCAAGGGCGGGCACCTGGCCGCCCGGCCGTATGCCGCGCTCGGCTTCTACTGGCCGGTGCTGGGCCGCCAGGTGCGGGTCCGGGGGCCGGTCACCGCGGCGCCCTCGGAGGAGGGGCAGGCGGACCTGCACGCCCGCTCCACGGGAGCGCTGGCCGCCGCGCTCACCGGCCGGCAGAGCCAAGTCCTGGGCTCACTCGGGGAGTTGGCGCAGGCCTCCGAGGCGGCCTGGGAGCAGGCTCAGCGTGAGCCCGGCGCGCCGGTCCCGTCCTGGACGCTGTACCGGCTCCGGCCGGACGAGGTGGAGTTCTTCCAGGGGGACGAGCGGCGGCGGCATGTGCGGCTGAACTACCGCCGCACCGAGGGGGGGTGGGCTCAAGAGCTGCTCTGGCCCTGAAACCCGTACACCGCGAAGTCCGTCGCCGGCCGGTACCCGATCCGCTGGTACAGGCCGTTGCTGGTCGGGTTGGCCAGGTCGGTGAAGAGGAGCACCTCCTCGGCGCCCCGCTGCCGTGCGGTCCGGCTGGCCTCCGCGGTGGCGGCGCCGGCGTAGCCCCGGCCGCGCAGACGGGCCGGGGTGTAGACGGGCGCCACCCGGATCTGGCCCGCGACCAGCGGGGTCAGTCCGGCCATGGAGACGGGGGTGCCGTCGGGGGTCTCCCAGAGCAGGATCCCGCCGTACGCGATCCGCGCGTCGGCCCAGGAGTCGGCGCGCGCGACACCGTCGGACTCACCGATGTCCTCGGTGAACTCGCGGAACCAGCGCGCCAGCAGCTCCCGGTCCCGCTCCCCCGCGACCCGCGCCCGCCCCTGAGGCACCGGCTCCGGCACGGTCAGCTCGCCGAGTCGGTACAGCCGCTGGCGCTGATGGAGCGCGGCCGTGGCGCCGGTGTGCCGCTGCCAGGCCTCGGCGAAGGCGGTGACGGACTCGCTGTCCCCCGCGGCCCCGGGAACCGGGCGGCCGAGCCCGGCCAGGTGTACGGCGAGGGCATCGGCCTCCTCGGCGGTGAGGGGCGTGAGGCTCAGCCGGTAGGGCGGGGTCCGGAAGTAGGCCGCACGCACCTTTCCGTCCTGTTCCAGCAGGCCGAAGAAGGGTGCCTCGTCGCTGCCGTACGCCTGCGGTCCACGGGTGCGCAGTGCCTCGGTCACGGTCAGCACGACGGTGTGCGGCGCGGGGCGCGAGTGCAGGAAGTCCTCGGCGCGGGCGAGGAAGGCGTCGAGATCGTCGGTGGTGTGCCAGTCGTCGGGGCGCATGGCTCATGATCCCGCGGGTCGACGTTCGACGCCGCTGAATTACGGGCACTCAGGATCCGTCGCCAGTCGCCCGTGCAGGTGCTCGTCCCGGAACGCGTCGTGCCGGCCCGCCTCGAACATCGCGCCCCTCAGCGTCCCCTCGAGGCGGAAGCCGCACCGCTCGGCGATGCGACAGGAGGCCTCGTGGCCGAGGGCATGGCCCAGTTCGAGGCGGTGCAGGCCCCGGTCGGTGAGGGCCCAGTGCGCGGCGAGGCGCAGGGCGCGGGTGGCGACGCCGTGGCCGCGGGCCTCGGGGAGGACCCAGTAGCCGACGCGGGCGGTGCGGAAGACATGGCTGATCTCGTTGATGCCGATGTGGCCGAGGGTCGTACCGCTCGACTCGTCCGTGACGCGGTACGGCGCACTCGTGCCGTCCGCCGTCCGCTCGGCCCTGCGGCGCAGCACGTCGCGGGCGCCGTCGAGGTCGGTGACCAGGACGAGCGGGGTGTTCCAGCGCCGGAACTCCGGGTCGGTCGACGCGCGCAGGTAGTCCGCGACGTCGGCGTCGGAGTCCGCGTTCCAGGAGGTCAGGCGTATGCCGGAACCGTGCAGGTCGGGAAGGGAGTGGGTGCTCTGCTGATCGTCGACGTGGGCCATCGGGCCATTCAAGCCGTTGTCCCGTTTCCGCGCGGCCGGAATATCGGCGTCCCGTTCCGGAAGGCGATCTCCAGTTCCATCCCGGCCCGCAGCTCCTCGTGCGGGCAGTCCACGATCTCCGTCATCATCCGCGGGCCCTCGGCGAGATCGACGACGGCGGCGACGTACGGGGTGCGCCCGGAGAAGGGCGGCAGGTCGTTGCGGTGGACGACGGACCAGGTGTAGAGCGCGGCCCGGCCGCTCGCCGGTTCCCAGGCGCCGTCCTCGCTCCAGCAGTGCGGGCAGAACTCGCGCGGGTAGTGGTGGACCCGTGCGCATGCCCCGCAGCGCCGGAGCAGGAGCCGGCCCTGGGCCGCCGCGTCCCAGTAGGTGCGGGTGAAGGCGTCCGCCTCGGGAAGGTCGTAGCGCGCACTCATCGAAAGAACCCCAGCGCGCTGTCCTGCGACCACGTCTCGTCTGGCACGACATCCCGAGCAGGGCCATCATCGAGTTCTGCCCCTGCTCGGCCATGTCGTGGATCATCAGCACGAGTTGAAGCTCTCTCCCGGATGAATCCGGAAGATTCCCTCCTAGGTCGCCCTGGCGGGTTTGACGGGTCATGCCCGTCCGGCGACGATCCTCCCGACCGCCGGGGCAAGTACGAGACTCGCCCTGATTGCTGAGGACTTGGTTGTCGTCCCCTGCGTTGCAGTGATCGTACCAACTGAGTTCCAGCTCGTACGGCGTTCCAGCGATGCTTCGCCGCCACGCCCGCGGCCCAGCCGATCCCGCCGCCCTCGAACCACGTCTTCTTGTCCTTGTGCCGCCAGCTCTCCAGCCACCACAGGCCGAGGCCCATGCGCAGCACGGCCAGCCATTCGGCGCCGCTGAGCCAGATGGAGTCCATGGATCTGACGGTACGTCAGGTAAGCCCTCGCCGGGAACCCCGCGTGATTTCCGTGGGAGAAACCTGTGCGCCCGCCATGAAGCTATGTGTCCACAATGAATCGACCAGAATTGTTGGCAATTTTGTTGGCGGCTGACTACGTTCGCTTGCGCAAGGGAGATCGAGCGACCGAGAGGCACCGTGGTGAAGCACAGGGCAGTCAAGCGCAGGACCGTCGTCATGGGGATCGGTGCGACGGCAGGCGTCGCCGCCGTCGGCGGCATCGCGCTCAGCGCGCAGGCCTCCGACACGAGCAGCGACTCGTCCGCCTCGGACACTCTGGCCTTCGACCCCGACGGCTACACGAAGCTGACGAAGACGATCACCGACACGGACGACGTCGAGCACTCGGTGACGTACCACTTCTGGAAGGCGATCACCTACGTCGCCAACCCCGTGGACGCCACCTACCAGTCGCTCATCGTCAGCGCCCCGGTCGAGATCGACGGCAAGACGGTCGACCCGACGAACGCGCCGATCCTGCTCGCCAACTCCGTCGGCGGGTACATGCCCTCCTCCGTGGCGGACGCCACCGAGGTCGGCGGCGGCGGTTCGGCCATGGGCGGTGGCGGCGGCGCGCCCAGCGGTGCGCCCACCGGCTCGGCCGCACCCAGCGCCTCGGCCTCCACCTCCAACGCGAACGGCAACACCAACGCCACCGGCGGCGCCACCTCCAGCAACCAGCTCCTGGCGCTGGCCGCCGGGTACGTCGTCATCGAGCCCGGCGCCCGCGGCCGTACGCTCAAGAACTCCGACGGCGAGTACTACGGCACCGCCCCGGCCGCGATCGTCGACCTCAAGGCGGCGGTGCGGTACATCAGGTCCAACAAGGGCCGCATCCCCGGCAACGTCGAGCGGATCGTCTCCGCGGGCACCAGCGCGGGCGGCGCCCTGTCCGCCCTGCTGGGCGCCTCCGGCGACAGCAAGATCTACGACGAGTTCCTCAAGGAGCTCGGCGCGGCCGACGCCTCCGACGCGATCTTCGCGACCGGCGCCTGGTGCCCGATCACCGACCTGGAGCACGCCGACGGCGCCTACGAGTGGAACTGGGGCACCAACGACCTCAGCACCGGCAAGCAGGTCGACCAGACGGTCTCCAAGGCGCTGCAGGCGCAGTTCGCCGAGTACCAGGCCGCCCTGAAGCTGCGCGGCCTGAACGGCTTCGGCACGCTGACCGCCCGCAACTACGACGAGTACCTGGTCAAGCAGTACCTGGAGCCGTCCGCGACCAAGTACCTCGCCGACCTGTCGGACTCCGACCGCACGACGTACCTCGCCGCCAACACCTTCATCACCTGGTCCGGCGGCAAGGCCTCCTTCACCTGGGCCGACTTCCTCACCCACGTGGGCGCCCGCAAGAAGGACACCCCCGCCTTCGACGCCTTCGACCTGTCGGCCGGCGAGAACAACCTGTTCGGCGCGGGCACGACCCTGGCCCGCCACTTCACGGCGTACGGCGCGAAGAACGACACCACGGGCCTCAGCAGCAAGCGGGTCGCGAGCGACATCCCCGCGAAGCTCGACCTGATGAACCCGATGTACCACCTGGAGCGGAAGAACCCGGGCCGCTCCAAGCACTGGTGGATCCGCCTCGGCACCGAGGACTCCGACACCTCGCTGACGGTCGCCGCCAACCTCGCCGCCGCCGCGAACGGCCTGGGCGACGACGTCAACCACCTCTACTACTGGGACCAGGGCCACGGCGCGAACACCGACCCGGGCGACTTCATCACCTGGATCGCCAAGGTGACGGGCCACAGGTCGGGCCTCAAGAAGTAGCCCCGCGGGAGTAGCCCGCACCCAAGAACGCGGTACCCGGTTTCCCGTCATGGTTTCCGGACACCGCCCAGCCACGGCGCCGAGCCCCTCCGCCTTTTGCGGGCTCGGCGCCGTGGTGCGTCTGCGACACCTCTACGACACGAATCCCACCCACTCCTCCTACAGGCGTGATCGATCCGAAACCAATTCCGGTCTTGACCGAGACCCATCAACGCAGGCCGTGATTACGCTCGCGCACATGGACGACTCCGCACCCGCCGACTCCGCAACCTCGGACACTCCCGCAGACAGCCCCGACCGTCCCGTGTACGTCATCGGCGGCGGCCCGGGCGGCCTCGCCGTCGCGTACGCGCTGCGCGCCCAGGGCATCCGCGCGGTCGTCCTGGAGAAGTCCGACCGCGTCGGCGCGTCCTGGCGGCGCCACTACGACCGGCTGCACCTGCACACCACCCGGCGCCTGTCGGCCCTGCCCGGACTGCCGATGCCGCGCCGCTTCGGGCGCTGGGTGTCCCGCGACGACGTGGTGCGCTACCTGGAGAAGTACGCCGAGTTCCACGAGCTGGAGATCGTCACCGGCGTCGAGGTCTCCCGCGTCGACCGCTCCCCCGACGGCACCGGCTGGCTGCTGCACGCCACCGGCGGCCGCGAGCTGACCGGCGCCGCGGTCGTCGTCGCCACCGGCTACAACCACACGCCGTACGTCCCCGACTGGCCGGGGCGCGAGGGCTTCAAGGGCGAGCTCGTGCACGCCGGCGACTACCGCAACCCCGAGCCCTACGCCGGCCGCGACGTCCTCGTCGTCGGCGTCGGCAACACCGGCGCCGAGATCGCCGTCGACCTGGTGGAGGGCGGCGCCTCGCGCGTACGCCTCTCCGTCCGCACCGCCCCGCACATCGTGCGCCGCTCCACCGCCGGCTGGGCCGCGCAGTACACGGGCGTGCTCGTACGACGGCTGCCGGTCGGGGTCGTCGACCGGCTCGCCCGGCCCATGGCGAAGCTCAGCGTGCCCGACCTGTCGGAGCACGGCCTGCCCCGCCCCGACACCGGCCTCTACAGCCGGGTCAAGGAGGGCGCGATCCCCGTCCAGGACGTCGGCCTCATCGACGCCGTCCGTGGCGGACGGGTCGAAGTCGTGGCCGCCGTCGAGGGCTTCGAGGACGACAAGGTGGTCCTCGCCGACGGCAACCGCGTCGGCCCGGACGCCGTGATCGCGGCCACCGGTTACGTCCGCTCTCTGGAGAGCCTCGTCGGCCACCTGGACGTCCTGGGCGCCCACGGCAGGCCGGTCGTCAACGGCGGTTACTGCCCTGACAACGCCCCAGGCCTCTTTTTCAGCGGCTACGTCACTCCCATCAGCGGCACCTTCCGCGAACTGTCGATCGACGCGGCGAAGATCGCCAAGGCCATCGCCAGGGACACCGGCCGACAGGTCACGCGGCTCCCCTCCTGACGACGGTCTCTGGACCTCCCTCTGCCGACGCCGCCTCTCTGGGCCGTGACCGAGATCCCGTTCGGTCCACTCGCTGTCAGTGACGTCCCATAAGCTCTGCGCCACATGGGTGACCCCGGCGGTACGCCACATACCCCGGGGTCTGGCCAGTCACGAAGGGACTGACATGACCGAGCTTATGCGCGACCCCAACCCCGCCACGACGGGGACGGAGATCATCGCCCTGGCCTACAAACGGGCCTCTACAGAGGAACAGCTCAAGGGCTACGGGCTCGACGTCCAGGACGATGAACTGCGCACCTGGGAGGCCGAAGACACCAAGCGCACCATCCTGGAGGTCTTCTCCGACGAGGGTGTCAGCGGCAGTCTGGATCGCCGCCCAGCCATGCTCCGCCTGGAGGAGCGGGCCCTGGAAGGCAGAGCAAACCGCATCGTGGTCCCGAACGTGGACCGCGTAGGCCGTACGGCCCGCGCTGCCTTCAACTGGGCCTGGCGCATGCAGGACATCGGCATCCACTTCATCTCCGTCGAGGAGCGCATCGACACCAGCACCGAGCTGGGCTGGACCATGTTCCAGCAGTACGTGTTCTTCTCCGAGACGGAGTGGAACCGCATCCGCCGGCGGACACTGGACGGCCGGAACAAGAAGATCGAGTACGGCGGATGGCCCGGTGGCCCAGCGCCGTACGGCTACCGGATCGAAGGCAAGGGCCGGAAGGGTTCCTTCCTCGTCGTCTGCGAGGGCGAGGCCCGCGTCATCCTCAAGGCCGTGGCTCTGCTCGTCGACGACAAGAAGAGCTACGAGGACGTTGCAGAAGAGCTGAACCGGCTGGAGATGTACACCCGCAGCGGCAAGCCGTGGACGGCCACCAACCTCTACCAGCGCATGCACTCGGAGACCTTCGATGGCTACACCACATACCGCAAGGCCAACCGCGGCCGCCGCAAGAAGGCCACCAGGCTCCACGAGGACGGCACGCCAGTTCACGGCGAGCCCGTACGTATCGCCGTATCGCAGATCCTCACGTCCGACCGGGCCGAGGAGCTGAAGGCGGTACTCAAGAAGCGGTCCATCAACAAGCCCCGTAAACCCGCAGCGATCTACCCCCTCAGCGGCCACATCGCCAGCGACTGCGGACAGGTCTACATCGGAGGAGGGCGGACGGGCCAGCGTGCCTATCGCTGCCAGGGCAACAACTCCGGCAAGTCGGGCTGCGGTTGCACGAACCTGGATGCGACCGAGATCGAGAACGCTGTCTGGTCCAAGGTGACCGAACTCCTCGCAGACGAGGGCCGCCTGAGGGCTCTCGCGGACCGTGAGATCGTCTCCCTCCCCGGCGACCGGGACAAGTACCTGGAGCGCCAGGAGCGCCTGGCCGCAAGGATCGAGAAGCAAGAGAAGCTGATCGAGGACTCCGTACCCGAGTACATCAAGGCGGGCATGGAACCGGCCGTGGCCGCGGCCGCGGTCAGGAAGCTGCTGGAGGAACTCGAGAGCTGGAAGAAGCAGCTCGGAGAGGTACAGCACTGGTTGTCCGAGTACGAGCAGACACGGGCCAGGGCGAACGCCATCGTCTCACTCGCCCACTCCTCCCAAGAGCGGCTGGCGAACCTGGATGCGGCCGACAAGGCCGGAATCTTCGACATGTTCCGCATCGCCGTTCTCCCCGAGAAGGGCCGCTTCGTCAAGCGGCCCGGGGCCCCCTGCACGGTCACTGCCTGGCACCACGAAACCGGCACGCTCGTGCCGCCGGAAGTCAGCGAGACACAGTGGAAGACAGCACGGGAAGTCATCGCTCAGTACCACGGACCCCGGCACTTCTCGATGACCGAACTGGACCTACGGCAGGCCCTGAACGGGATGCTGCACCGTCTCCGCCATGGGGCGGCATGGACCGAGATCGAATTCTGGGGTCACTCAGAGGCTATCCGCCAACGGCAGGGAGTCTGGTTCCGCAGCGGCGCATGGCAGGCCCTCATGGAATACCTGACCACCGACGAGCGGGGGACGGTGGCATACCGGCACCCGACGATTCCGCTTCTGCATGTGGTGAGTGAGATCCGTTCAGGTGTCGGCACCTTCCGCGAGGTGGCGATCGACGCGGAGAAGATCGCGAAGGCCGTGGTCGGGGTCGGCGCGGACCGGCTGTCCCGGCTCCCGCTGGCGTAGAAAACCTCAACTCTCTTATGTACGCCTCCTGTTACGCATGTGTCAGATGTGACAGGAGCGTTGTCGTGCGCCGTCGTACGGGGCCAGAATGTGAATCCTGCTCATCTTTTCGGCTCACCTTTCTGGTCACCTTTCTGGCTCCACCGAACCTCTCGCTCTACGACGGAGGATGCACGTGGCACGCGAAAGACAGCTCCCCCAGCCCTCTCGGCTCTCCCGGCGCTCCCTGATCGGCGGTGCCGCCGCGGCGGCCGGCGCGGTCACCCTCACCGGCACCGCGGCCTCTCCCGCCGCCGCGGCCACCCGCGAGGTGGACGTGGCGATCGTCGGCGGTGGCCTCGCCGGCCTCACCGCGGCCCGCGACCTGGTGGCAGGCGGCAAGACGGTGGCCGTCCTGGAGGCCCGCGACCGCGTCGGCGGCCGGGTGGTCAACCTCTCCCTCGCGAACGGCGGTGTCACCGAGGGCGGCGGCGAGTTCATCGGCCCCACCCAGGACCGCATCAAGGCCCTCGCCGACTCCCTCGGCGTCGCGACCTTCGCCACCTACAACACCGGCAACAACCTCCTCTACAAGGACGGCACGAAGACCCCGTACGCCACCGACGGCCTCCTCGGTTCGGTCCCGCCCATCGACGCGGCCGGCCTCGCCAACGCGGCGATCGTGCAGGCCACGCTCGACGACCTGGCGAAGCAGGTGCCGGTCGCCGCGCCCTGGACCGCGGCGAAGGCCGACGAGTGGGACCGGCAGACCTTCGAGACCTGGCTGCGCGCCAACGCCGTCATCCCGTCGGCCAAGTTCCTCTTCGACGTGGCCTGTACGTCGATCTTCTCGGCCGAGCCCCGCGAACTCTCCTTCCTGTTCGTGCTCTTCTACATCGCCGCCGCCGGCAACGAGTCCAACGTCGGCACCCTGGAACGCCTCACCGAGACCGCGAACGGCGCGCAGGAACTCCGTTTCGTGGGCGGCTCCCAGCTGGTGCCGATCAAGCTGGCGGCGACGCTGGGCGACCGGGTGGTGCTCAACGCGCCCGTGCGCACGATCGCCAAGTCCGGCAGCAAGTACGTCGTGACGGCGGACGGCATCACCGTCACCGCGAAGAAGGTCGTCGTCGCCGTACCTCCGCCGATCGCGGCCCGCATCACGTACTCGCCGCTCCTCCCCGCCTCCCGCGACCAGCTCACCCAACGCCTCCCGATGGCCTCGGTCGGCAAGGCGATCGCGATCTACGACACCCCCTTCTGGCGTGCCGACGGCCTCAACGGCCAGGTCGTCAGCGACACCGGCGTGGTCAGCTCCACCTTCGACAACTCCCCGCCCGACGCCTCCTACGGCGCGCTGATGGGCTTCATCGAGGCCGACGAGGCCCGGGCCTACGACGCGGCGAGCGAGGCGGAGGTCAAGGCGGCCGTACTGAAGGACTACGTGACGTACTTCGGCGCGAAGGCCGGCTCGCCGACCTCGTTCGTCCTGCAGCGGTGGAACAACGAGGCGTACACGCGGGGTGGGCCGGTCTCCATCGCGGCGCCCGGTGTGCTGACGCAGTACGGGCCTGCTCTGCGCACGCCTGTTGGCGGTATTCACTGGGCGGGGACTGAGACTTCCGTCCACTGGATGGGGTTCATGGACGGGGCTGTGCGGTCGGGGGAGCGGGTGGCCTCGGAGGTGTTGGCGGTGCTGTGACGTGGCCTGAGGCCCGGGTTCCGGTGGGACCTGGGCCTCAGCCAGAGGTCGTCCAGCCCGGGGGCAGTGTCGCGGGCGGCCCCGGAACGTCTTCAGGACGGAATTCGACGGGAGCGGGAGCGGCAGGCAGGACGCGGTGGTGGCGCCTGACCATGTGCATCTCCATCTGGTCGAGGAGACGGCGGACGACGCGGGCATCGCCGGAGCCGGACGGGTCGACGAGGCGGGCGGCGTCCAGCCAGGCGGCGGCGCGGGCCGGGACACCGGGAGCGAGGGTGTAGTTCCGCTTGGCGGCCGTACGTCGGAGGATCTCCACCAGGTCCGCGGTGTCGTAGGGCGGGAAGCGGACGTGGGTGCCGAAGCGGGAGGACAGCCCGGGGTTGGCGGCCACGAAGGCGTCCATCTGCTGCGGATCACCGGCGACGATCACGCACAGGCGGTCCCGCTGGTTCTCCATCTCGCGCATCAGGGTGTCGATCGCCTCGGCCCCGAAGCCGCCGTCGCCTCCCATGGGCTCACCCAGGCTGTGGGCCTCGTCGATGTACAACACGCCGTCCAGAGCGGCCTGCACGGCCTGCCTCACCAGCGGCGCGGTCTGGCCGGCGTGGGGAGCCACCAGGTTGGCAGGGGTCACCTCCACGCAGTGCCCCCTACGGAGAATTCCGCGATTGTTGAGCAGCCTCCCGACGAATCGGGCCAGCGGGCTCTTGCCCGTTCCGGGCAGCCCCGTGAACAGCAGATGCGGTGGGGGACCCTCGTTCAGGGCCCGGTCCTCGCGCAGACGTCCTTCCAGATCCTCCAGGACCGCCCGGAACCGGCCCAGCCCTGTGTAGTCGTCGACTTCGGCGAGCAGCACGGACGGGGCGGGCGTGGGGCGGGGCAGATAAGCACGGTAGTACTCCGGGATGTCGTCGACGGTTACCAGCGCACCGACGTCCCCTCCCACCCGGCTCGCCCACCGGCTGACAACGGCATCGGCGAGGGCGCGCATGTCATGGGCGTTGGCGAAGTCCTCGTTCCTCGTCCGGTGCATTTCCGCGACGATCTGCCGCAGCCGGTCCACGGCCTCCTCGGCAAGCCGCAGCCGATAATCCTCGATACACCCTTCCAGGATCGTCATCAGGGTGTCCGGGTCGAGATCGGGGAAGTCGATGAAGTCCTGCACCGGGAACCTGCTCACGAGCCCGGAGTTGGCCTCCAGGAACTCCCGCCTCTTCTTCGGAGATCCGGCGATGATCACGACCAGCCGCCCCCGGTCGTCCTCCATTCGTTCGAGCAGCGTGTGGATCGCCTCGCCGCCACCCCCCCCAAGCTGGTCGGCGAGTTCGTATGCGTCGTCGATGAACAGAACCCCGTCCAGGGCACTGTCGACCAGGCGGTTGGTCAACGCGGCGGTCTGGCCGGCGTATTCGCCCACGACATCGCTCATCCGCGCTTCGACGAGGTGCCCGCGGCTGAGCAGGCCCAGGTCACGGCAGGTCTCGCCGACCATCCGTGCCGCGGTGGTCTTCCCGGTGCCGGGGTTGCCGGTGAACACCAGGGCCCTGAGTTCCTCGGCCACCTCGGTATCGGTCCGCAAGTGCTCCAGGAACCGCTTGACCCCTTCGAGCCCCGGCATGGAGTCCAGCCGATCCGAGAGACCACGCCGCTCGGCTGTCTCGCGCGGCGCAGCCAGACCCCCCAGTTCGTCCAGAAACTGACGGGCCGTAGGACGACGGCCCGGGTCCACGTCAAGGCACCGCGCGATCAGCGTACGGAGGCCGCCCAACTCGTCCAGCAATCCCGACAGGTCGCGTTGATGGGGCGCGAAGACACCGCCACGCGTGGCCTCACGCAGAAGAATCGCCCCCAGCCCGTACATGTCGAACGAGGGATCCAACGCCTCGTCCTGCGCATACCCCTCGGGCGGAAAATACCCGGTCGCGCGTTCCCGGTACTGCGGATAGGCATGGGGCCGCCCGTCGAACTGGGCGTAGACCCAGCTGATGAGCACCACCGTGTCGGGCACGACGAGCACAGCGTGAGGCGAGAGGTTGCCGTGGACGACACCAGCCGTATGCGCCCGGTCGAGAGCTTCGGCAAGTCTGCGGGCCAGCTGGGACAGGGAGTGGAAATCGTCGGCGGGCCCGTTGCTCGACCAGGGAACGTCGACCAGGTTGTGCGCCGCACGGCTCGAGATCGAGGTGACGTAGCCCATCGCCAGCCAGGTCGGTGAGACCTCCCCGTCGACGGCGAGAAGCGGCGGCGCGTACTGGCCGGCCATACGGCGCAGCGCCTCCGCCTCCACCCGCAGCAGCTCCTGGACCACCTCGGGTTCCAGGTCTGTGCCGTTCGGCCGTGTCTTCACCACGGCCCGGTTGCCGTCGGCATCGACGCCGAGGTGCACGTCGGAGAAGTCCGCGATGGTGATGAGCCCCGTCAGCCGGTACGGATCAGGCGCACCGTGAACGTCGGCGGCGGCCGACGACGTAACCCGCCCGATGGGCGCCGCCAGCCCCGCCCGCACAAGCGCCTCCTCCCGCAGCCGCGCCCAAGGAATCCCGTCGGCAGCCAGCCCCTCGCCGCCACCGGAGTCGGGAAGCAGCCCCGAAACCCGCCCGCCCACACCACCCCCACGTTCCACGAAGCCGGACACCTCGCGGAGGATCTGGTCCACCTCGTGCGCCCGCAGCGACTCCAGCAGAACCGCCCGCACCCCGGGCAGGAAGTCGTGCGGGACGTCCGCCGGCGCGGTGGAGCCGTCACCCATCACCGGGGTGATGAGGCCGCTGAACATGACCTCGGCCAGCACGGTGGGCGGAGTCCCCGGCAGCATGGCCGCCTGCACGACCCGCATGATGGCCACGGTCAGCGGCACGGCGGACAGACAGGCCAGCAGCCTGAACGCCTCCGGTGTGGCGGTGGCGTGGAAGTCCTGGAGGCGCCGGGTCGGCGACCTGTCGTCGGCGACGGCCCGCGGCGGCCCGGGGTCGGCGGCGAGGAGCGTGACGGCGGCATCGGCGACCGGTGTTCCTACTCCGCCCAGCAACTCGGCCCAGGGCCTGAGCCACTCCGGGCTCAGCTCCAGCACGGGGACGGGGATGCTGCCCTCGGGCAGTTCACGCTTGCCGCGCCGGCGTCCGCTGTACACCAGATCCGTGTTGGCGGCCGAGAGAGGCGCACGACGCAGTCGGGCTGGGACGGCCGGAAGCGCGGTACGGCGCCAAAGGCGTTCCGGCAGCGCCTGGAGCACGACGAGAGGACCGGCCGCCGCCCACTGCCGCATCGCCTCCCGGACGGAGGGGTCCTGCCAGCCGGGCGCCACCCCGTCGGTGAGGACGAGCACCAGCCGACGGCCTGACGGGTCGTGGATCTCGGACGCGCTCCGTATCCGGTCCGGGCTCGGGGCAGGATGCGCGCTCAACCCCGCCGACCCGTCAGCCCGACTGTGCAGATAGCGCAGCCGTACGTCGCGGAAGGCCCCCAACTGGATGAGCAGACGGTGCACTTCACGGACCAGGGGCGTCCAGAGCAGCAGGCCGGTCGGGTGACCGTCGACCACCAGGACGGCGTCGAGCCAGCGTTCGGCCGCCGGTCGCAGGACGGGCAGCAGGGCACCCTTGCGGTGCGGGACGGACCGCTGGGCCATGGATTCGAGGGTGGCTTCCTCGTCGAACTCGCCGGCCTGCCGCGAAGGAACCCGGCGCTTGAGCGGCCGTAGGGCGCGCAGCAGCTCCAGTTGGCGGGGCAGGAGCGGATCGGCGGCCAGCCGTACGGGGCTGGCGGACAGCGGGGAGGAGCCCGAACTCCGGGTCGCCGCCGGGGCGTAGACGGGGACCGTCGGCGGAGCATCCGGCGGTGGCGCCTGCTCGCCCGGGAGCACCGGGATGGTGTCACCTGTCCTCTCGGCCGGTACCTGCGGGGACTCGGCCTCCCGTACGTCTTCGGCAGCCGGGGTGGGGGCGGCGGGAAGTCGGGTCGCGAGCCAGAGGATCTCGGCGATCTCCCTCGGCGTGGGGTCCAGCCCGAGCCCTGAGAGGACGGACCGGAACGGCTCCACGCTCATCGGCGGTCCTGGTTGAGATATTGCAGGACGAGCTCGGCGATGTGGCCACGGTCGGCGGGTGCCTCGCCGGCCGCGTGCCGGGCCAGATAGACGGCCTGCAGAAGCTGGTCGGTGGCCAACTCCCCCTTGCTGCGCCGCTCCAGGAAGAGGTCGATGAGCTTCTCCGCGTGTGGAGCCGTCTCGCCCAGGTGGGCATGGACGATGGCCCGCAGCCGGTCGGGGCTGGGCGCCGGAAGGTGCAGGCGCACACAGCGGCGCAGGAAGGCGGGCGGGAAGTCACGCTCACCGTTGCTGGTGAGCACCACGAACGGGAAGGCCCTGCAGCGCACTCGACCGGCGGTGACCGCCACCCGGTCGCCGTCGTCCGCGGGGCGCACCTCCGCGTCGGCGAGTGTGTCGGCGACCCGCGACAGCTCGGGGATCTCGAAGATGCCCTCCTCGAACACGTCCAGCAGGTCGTTGGGGAGATCGATGTCGCTCTTGTCGATCTCGTCCACGAGCAGGACGCGGGGCAGGGAGTAGGGCGCCATGGCGGTGCCGAGCGGCCCCAGCCTGAAGTACCGGCCGACGTCGACGGGGGTGGCCGGGGACGCGCTGTCGACTTCCTCGAGGCGGCCGATGGCGTCGTAGCGGTAGAGGCCGTCCTTGAGGGTGCTGCGGCTGGTGATCGGCCACCGCAGGACCGAGCCGAGCCGCAGTTCGTGGGCCACCGCGTAGGCCAGGCTGGACTTCCCCACTCCGGGATCGCCGGTGACGAGCAGCGGACGCCGCAGGTACAGGGCGGTGTTGACCATCTCCACCGCGTGCCGGTCGGCCTGGTAGGCGGCGGCCCGCAGGGGCCAGCGGGCGGAGAGGCCGTAGTCGTGGTCCCGGTCGAAAGGGGTCGGCTCGTCCGTGTAGAAGACCCGCCAGGGCGGCGGCTCGGGCAGATCCGCGATGCCGTCGTGGGGGTCGCCGGTACCGCGGTAGATCAGCCAGTCACTCATCGGGCGTTCCTCTTCCTACACGTAACGCAACGGGGCATCCGGGAGCCGCCGCTCGGGGTCGTCCCACAGCAGTACAAGGTCCTTGGCGTGGTGTCCGCCCGCCGGTGCGGCCGCGGCCTTTCCCCGGAGCTGCCGCACGCGTTCAGGCCACTGCGAAGGCGCGGCGACCGCCACATCGGTGCGCAGGCCGGAGAAGAACGCCTCGGCGGGGCAGGACCCGGCGTCCTCGCTGTCGGAGCAACCGCGCGGGATCCGGTGCGGGCATCCGGAATACGCGGAAGCGGAGCAGTGGTGCGCTTCGGACCGACGCCACAGGATCACCGGGACCCCCGACGCGAGCGCGACCTCCAGCACGGCCCCGGACGAGGGGTTGCGCAGGGAGCCGGCGAGCACCAGCGCGGCCAGCGACGGCTCGGACTCGATCCACCCTTCGAGCATCTCCTGGTCCGCCTCGTCGTCGCAGGCGAGCGCCATCGCCGGTCCGCCCGATGTGACCTGGGCCGTGAACCGCTGCCAACGGCTCCGCCAGTACTGGTGGAGTTCGTCGTCGTCGAACCGCTCCAGGTCGCGCAACACCACCGGATGTTTGCGGCCCAGGCTGGACCAGGCCTTGCCGGCCCAGGGCTTCCACTCGTCGAAGTCCTGCTCCATGAGCTCCTGGGGAACGATCAGCTCCACCATCACGGGGTCGCCGCCGGAGCCGCCCAGCATGGTCAGTTGCTTCGGAAGCAGGCTCCGCGCCTGTGCCAGCGCCTCCTCCAGGGGAAGCGCCTCCGACTCGTCGTCCGCGGGCGAGATGGCGTCCGGGCCCTCGTAGCGCCACATCGCCACGTGGTAGCGGCTCGGGTCGACCGTGGACGGTCTGAGGCGGATCATCACGGACCGCGGGACGCCGATGGGGGTCCCCCCGCTCGAGCGAAGTCGAGAGTGGGGGAGGGTGTGCGGGGCCTTGAGCTGCTGGGCCAGGTCGTGGCGGTCCAGTCCCAGTGAGGCGCCCCACATCTCGATCCAGTAGCGGAGCCGCTCGGCCGGGGGGCCGGACAACTCGCGGGCGACAGCGGCGGCGTACAGGAGGGTGCGGCGCTCTGCCACCATGAGTGCCTGCAACTCGCTGATGACATCGCGGTGTTCGTGCAGGGGAAGCCGAGGCGGGCTCGCGTAGGGCCCGGCAGCCTCGCGGAAGGCCGGCAGAAGGCTCTCCGGCGCAGGCGCGGGAGCGGCGGCCAGCAGGCCGAACAGGGTGCGTTGCGTGCGCGGCGGGAGCGTCGCGCGCTCGCGGGGCGCGTCCTGGTGCGCCGGGACGTCGGGCCATCGCGGATCCACCGCGTGAAAGGTGTCATGGGCCCGCACCAGTGCCCGGTACGCGGTCGGGTCGAGGCAGCGCAACGCCCCCACGGGCGTGGCCAGACCGCCCATGTCCGTGCTGTCCATCCGCGTGGCCTTCACCACCGCGCAGACCCCGCCGGCGCTCGGGTCCAGCACCGGGCCGCCCGACATGCCCGGGGTGACCTCGTCCTGCTTCAGCCGGAGCATCAGTCCGCCGTCGAAGAACTGGTCGCCCTGACAGGTGAAGGTGGAGGTGACGACCTCCGGTTCATAGCGGTACTTGTCGGAGTGCCCGGCGGAGGTCAGCTGCTGCCCGCCCAGGGGAATCCGGTCGTGCAGCCAGGCACAGGGGTGGTCCCCGGGCGGATCCTGGAGTTCCACGATCGCCAGATCGGGATACGGCCACAAGCCCTCGGCGGTGGGAGCGGGCGAGGCGGCCAGTACGGTGCCTCGGAGTTGCCTCCCGTGCCAGAACAGCTCTACGGGGCTGCCCGTGACCCCTGCGACGTGGGCGCAGGTGACGACGTACCCGGGCGCGGCCAGGAATCCGCTTCCCGCTGTCCTGCCCCGGACCTGGACGAGGCAGTCCTGTGCGGATCTGATCAGCTGTGCCGACGGCATGGACCGGTCCCCGGTTCGAGTCGAGAGCGCCTCGTCACTGCTGCGCCCCGCCCTCCGCCGACCCGTTGCTCCACGAAAGGGTCACCTTGACGGCCGCGGTGCCGCTCGTCCCGGCCAGCGCGGCGACCAGTCCCTCTTTCCCCAGGGACAGTTCGACTCCGAACTCCACGCTCACCTCGTCGGGCGCCGCCTGCGCCACGGCGTCGCGGACGTTGGCGGCCACCGATCGCAAGGTCGTCTCGAACCCGCGCAGCGCCCGGGCCCCGCCGTCGAAGAGGCCGGAGTCCTGCGGCCCGCCGGGAGATTCGATCTGTGCCCAGATCGCCTGTCCGTCCGGTAGCTGCACTTCCATCAATTGCCGCATATCCCCCGCCCAGCCCTGTACCGGTGTAGCCGGCTTCCACGATAGAGGCGTCGCGCGCCGGACCGCAGGGCAATCACAGGTCCCCTACACACGTCCGGCGAGTCGGTCGAATTAAGGCCTCACCACCCGTTCCTGACATCCAGTCAGTTCTGTAATCTGACAGGGCGTCAGTTATTTGTGCTGTCACACAGGAGCGGGCGGACCGATGCTTGGATCAACCCACGGCACCCTCACCACCGACTCCCGCCGGGCCCGGGTCATCGCTTGCGGTGAGCAACCCGGGCCCGCCGTCCACGGCCGGCCCGCGGAGGTCGACGATCTCGACGTCAGCGGCCGGGCGTTGTATGCAGGCGTCCCCGATCTGGACCGCTTCTTCCGGCCCGAGTCGGTCGCCGTGATCGGCGCCTCGGACGCCGAGGGCCGGCCGAACACCGGTGTCACAAGGCAGTTGATCGCCTGGGCCGAGCGGGTCGGGGCGCGCCTGTTCCCGGTGCACCCGAGCCGACCGTCCGTCTTCGGCATCCCCTGCTCCCCCTCCGTCGCCGACCTGCCCGAGCAGGTCGATCTCGCCGTACTGCTGGTCGCCGATCCCCTTCCGGTGATCGAGGAACTGGCCGAGGCCAAGGTGAAGTTCGCGGTCGTCTTCGCCTCCGGGTTCGCGGAGACCGGCGACGAGGGCGTGATCGCCCAGGCCCGGCTCACCGCCGCCGTCCGGGAGTCCGGGATGCGGCTGCTGGGCCCCAACACCAACCTCAACGCCTTCGAACGGTTCCGGGACGACCTCGACGGTCCCGCGATCGCCCTCATCACCCAGTCCGGTCACCAGGGGCGGCCCGTCTTCGCCCTCCAGGAACTCGGCATCCGCCTCTCCCACTGGGCGCCCACCGGCAACGAGGCCGACCTGGAGACCGCGGACTTCCTCTCCTACTTCGCCGAGCAGCCCGAGGTCGGCGCCATCGCCTGCTATGTCGAGGGGCTGAAGAACGGCCGCTCCTTCCTGCTCGCCGCCGACCGGGCCGCCCGCCGCGGGGTGCCGGTCGTCGCCGTCAAGGTGGGCCGCACCGAGACCGGCGCCCGCACCGCCGCCTCGCACACCGGCAAGCTGACCGGCGCGGACGCGGTGGTGGACGCGGCGATGCGGCAGTACGGCGTGATCCGCGTCGACGGTCTCGACGAACTCCAGGACACTGCAGCCCTGTTGGCCCGGGCCAGGCCACCCCTCGCCGAGGGCGTCGTCGTCTACTCCATATCCGGCGGCACGGGCGCTCACTTCGCCGACCTGGCGACGGAGGCGGGGCTGCCGCTGCCGGTGCTGTCGGACGCCAAGCAGGCCGAGCTGCACCAGTGGATACCGGAGTACCTGAGCGTGGCCAACCCCGTCGACAACGGCGGCCACCCGGTCGGCGACTGGCGCGGGCGGAAGATCATCGACGCGATCCTCGACGACCCCGGGGTGGGCGTGCTGATCTGCCCGGTCACCGGGCCCTTCCCGCCACTCAGCGACCGGCTCGTGCAGGACCTGGTGGACGCGGCGGAGCGGACGGACAAGCTGGTGTGCGTGGTGTGGGGCTCGCCGGTCGGCACCGAGCCGGCCTACCGCGAGGTGCTGCTCGGCTCCTCCCGCGTGGCCACCTTCCGTACGGTCGGGAACTGCATCACCGCGGTCCGCGCCTACCTCGACCACCACCGCTTCGTGAGCAGCTACCGCTCCCCCTTCGACGAGGCCCCGCGCACCCCCTCGCCCTCCTTCCGCAAGGTGCAGGCACTGATGCGCCCGGGCCAGCAGCTGAGCGAGCACGCGGCGAAACAGCTGCTGCGGGCGTACGGAATCCGGGTGCCGCGCGAGCAGTTGGTGACCAGCGCGGCGGCGGCCGTACGCGCTGCGGGCCTGGTGGGCTACCCGGTGGTGATGAAGGCGTCCGGCGCGCAGATCGCGCACAAGACCGAGCTCGGCCTGGTGAAGATCGGGCTGACCTCGGCCAGCCAGGTCCGGGACGCCTACCGGGAGTTGACCGACATCGCCCGCTACGAGGACGTCTCGCTGGACGGCGTGCTGGTGTGCCAGATGGTCGAGCGGGGCGTCGAGATGGTCGTCGGCGCCGCGCACGACGAGCTGTTCGGGCCGACCGTGACGGTCGGGCTCGGCGGTGTCCTCGTCGAGGTGCTGCGGGACACCGCCGTACGCGTGCCGCCCTTCGGGGAAGAGCAGGCGCGGGACATGTGCGCCGAACTGCGCGGGCGGGCCCTCCTCGACGGGGTCCGGGGGCGCCCCCCGGCGGACCTGGACGCGCTCGTCGAAGTCGTCCTGCGGGTGCAGCGCATGGCGCTGGAGCTCGGGGACGACCTCGCGGAGCTCGACATCAACCCGCTGATGGTGCTGCCTCGGGGGCAGGGCGCGGTGGCGCTGGACGCGTTGGTGGTGTGTCGCTGAGATGAACATGCCCGATTCCCCCCAAGAGCCCGGAAATTCCCTTGCGTCATTGATACGGCACGCCACTGACAATCACGTCTGCCGCATCACCCTCAACCGGCCCGAGGCCCTCAACGCCATCAACCCTGACCAGCGGGAACACATCATCCAGCTGCTCGGCGACGCCTCCGGCGACCCGGACGTACGGGCCGTGGTGATCACGGGGACGGGCCGTGGTTTCTGCGCGGGCGCGGACCTTCGAAAGGCCCCCGCGGTCAGGGATCCTGTCGCCGGTGACGTCGCCCGCACGATCCGGCTCGGCGCCCAGCGCCTGATCGCCGCCGTCCTCGACTGCGAGAAGCCGGTGATCGCCGCGGTCAACGGCACGGCGGCCGGTCTCGGCGCGCACCTGGCCCTGGCCTGCGACCTCGTCCTGGCGGCCGAATCCGCCCGGTTCATCGAGGTGTTCGTACGGCGCGGACTCGTGCCGGACGGCGGCGGCGCCTATCTGCTGCCCCGTCTGATCGGGCCGCAGCGGGCGAAGGAGCTGATGTTCTTCGGTGACGCGCTCACCGCCGCGGACGCCGAGCGACTGGGCCTGGTCAACCGGGTCGTACCCGATGGGGAATTGGACAAGACGGCCCGGGAGTGGGCCGCACGCCTCGCCACCGGCCCCACCCGCACCCTCGCCCTCACCAAACAGCTCGTCAACGCCTCCTTGGACGCCGATCGCACGACCGCCTTCGCCGCGGAGGCCGCCGCGCAGGAGATCAACATGACGACGCAGGACGCCCAGGAGGGCGTGACCAGCTTTGTGGAGCGGCGGAACCCGAAGTACAGGGGCCGCTGACCTTCCAATCTGACGAACCGTCAGCTTCAATGGTTGACGTGATGGGACAAGCAGGCATGGCCGAGGCCGCCGTCCGCTACCTCCGGTCGGTCGGCGCGGCGCCCGTGGAGCCGTTGCCGCGCCCCGAGCTGCGCTGCGTCGGCGAGGACGAGCGCGCGCCGGTCGGGCAGGCCGAGTTCCGGAGGGTGCTGGGGAACTTCGCGACGGGCGTGGCCGTGGTCACCGCACCCGCCGCCGACGGCGAGGACGGCCCCGCCGGCTTCGCCTGCCAGTCCTTCTCCTCCCTGTCCCTCGACCCGCCCCTCGTCTCCTTCATGGTCGGCCGTACGTCGACGACCTGGCCCCGCATCGCCCACGCCGGCGTCTTCTGCGTCAACGTCCTGGCGGCCCACCAGGGGGAGCTGTGCCGTGGCTTCGCGGTCAGCGGCGCGGACAAGTTCGCGAACGTGCCGTACGACGCGGCGCCCGTGTCCGGCTCCCCCCGCCTCGCGGGCACGCTCGCGTGGATCGACTGCACGATCCACGCGGTGCACACGGGCGGGGACCATCTGATCGTGGTGGGGCGGGTGGACGCGCTGGGGGCGACCGAGGAGGACGAGCAGCCGCTGCTGTTCCACAAGGGGCGGTTCGTCTAGGCGAGCGCGGGTCCCGGATCGGGCCGCCGTCGGATCACCAGCGCCATCAGCGCCGCCACCGCGCACAGCGCGCCCGCCGCGTACCAGACCATGTCGTACGTCCCGAACACGTCCCGCACCACACCCCCGAGGAAGGCCACGAGCGCCGCGCCGACCTGGTGGGAGGCCAGCACCCAGCCGAAGACGATCGCGCTGTCCTCGCCGTACTGCTCCCGGCACAGGGCGACGGTGGGCGGGACCGTGGCGACCCAGTCGAGGCCGTAGAAGACGATGAAGAAGAGCATCGGCGGGTGGACGCTCGGGGCCAGCAGCACGGGCAGGAAGAGGAGCGAGATGCCGCGCAGCGCGTAGTACGCCGCGAGCAGCCGGCGCGGATCGAAGCGGTCGGTGAACCAGCCGGAGGCGATCGTGCCGACCACGTCGAAGACACCGATGACGGCGAGCAGCGAGGCCGCCGCCGTGACGGGCATGTGCGCGTCGTGGGCGGCGGGCACGAAGTGGGTCTGGATCAGGCCGTTGGTGGAGGCGCCGCAGATCGCGAAGGTCCCGGCGAGCAGCCAGAAGGGGCCGGTGCGGGCGGCCTTGAAGAGGACCGTCACGGCGCGACGGGCGGCGCCCGGCACGGGCTCGGGCTTGGGCACGAACTCCTTCGCGCCGTACGGCTTCAGGCCCACGTCGGCCGGGTGGTCTCGCAGCAGCAGCCAGACGAAGGGGACGACCGCGAGGGCCGCCAGCGCCACCGTCACGGCCGCCGGACGCCAGTCGTGGGTCTCGACCATCCAGGACAGCACGGGCAGGAAGATCAGCTGGCCGGAGGCGGAGGCGGCGGTCAGGATGCCGGTGACCAGACCGCGCCGCTCGGTGAACCAGCGGTTGGTGACCGTCGCCGCGAAGGCCAGCGCCATCGAGCCGGAGCCCAGTCCGACCAGCAGACCCCAGCACAGCAGCAGTTGCCAGGCCGCCGTCATCCACACCGTCAGGCCCGAGCCGATCGCGATCACGGTGAGCGCGATCGCGACCACCCGCCGGATGCCGAAGCGGTCCATCAGCGCCGCGGCAAAGGGCGCGGTGAGCCCGTACAGCGCGAGGTTGACCGAGACGGCCGCCCCGATCGTGCCGCGCGACCAGCCGAACTCCGTGTGCAGGGGGTCGATGAGCAGCCCGGGCAGCGAACGGAAGGCGGCCGCGCCGATGATCGTCACGAAGGTGACGGCGGCGACGAACCAGGCACGGTGGATGCGAGTACGGCGCTCGGGGCGGGGCGCCTGGTCGGTGGCGGTGGCGTCGGTTGTCTGCGTCACGTCAACGAGCTTCGGGCCTACGATCACCGAGAACCACTGGCCCGGAGGACAGCATTAGCTAGGATCGGGCCATGGCCACCGAGCGAACCTTCCGTCCGCACCGCGTAGTCGTCCTCGCCCTGGACGGGCTGCTCCCCTTCGAACTGGGCATCCCGCACCGCATCTTCGGCCGCCCCAAGGACACCGAGAAGCGACACCTGTACGAGGTCGTGACCTGCTCGATCCGGCCGCCGGGTCCGGTCGAGACCGACGCGGACTTCGCCATCCAGGTCGAGCACGGCCCGGAGACGCTGGCCACCGCCGACACTGTGGTCGTCCCGGCGTTCTACGAGTCCGGACCGGTCCACGAAAAGGGCGTGCTCACCGCCGAACTGGCCGCCGCGCTAGCCCACATCCGCCCCGGCACCCGCCTCGCCTCGATCTGCAACGGCGTGTCCGTCCTGGCCGCCGCCGGCTTCCTCGACGGCCGCCCCGCCACCACGCACTGGGCCGACGCCGAGCGCCTCCAGCAGCTCTTCCCGAAGATCAGGGTCGACCCGGACGTCCTGTTCATCGACGACGGGGACGTGCTGACCTCCGCGGGCGTCGCGGCCGGGATCGACCTGTGCCTGCACATCGTGCGCCGCGACCACGGCACGGCGGTCGCCAACGAGGTGGCCCGCCGCACCGTCGTACCGCCCCATCGCGACGGCGGTCAGGCGCAGTACATCCACCGGCCGGTGCCCGACCCGCAGCAGGCGACCACGACCTCGGCCCGCGCCTGGGCGCTGGGCCGTCTGCACGAGCCGATCCAGCTGCGCGACATGGCCGAGCAGGAGGCCATGTCCGTACGGACGTTCACGCGCCGCTTCCGCGAGGAGGTCGGTGTCAGCCCCGGCCAGTGGCTCACCCAGCAGCGGGTGGAACGGGCCCGGCACCTGCTGGAGTCCACCGACCTGTCCGTCGACCAGGTCGCCCGGGACGCCGGCTTCGGCACGGCCCAGTCGATGCGCCAGCACCTACAGACGGCACTCGGGGTCACGCCCACCGCGTATCGCCGCACCTTCCGGTCCGGGAACGGCGGAACCGGGGGCTACGACGAGGTCGGCGCCCCGCGCTGAACGCCCCGCGCGCCGGACCTCGCCCCACCAGCCGACCGCCGTCAGCACCAGGGTGAGGCCGACTCCGGCCAGGATGGCGTTGGACGGCGCCGTCACCTTGAGCAGACCGCCGGCGAGGGAGCCCGTGACCGCGTAGCCCACACCGGCGGCCGCGTACATGACGGAGTAGCCCGCGGCGAGGGCACTCGGCGGGAGGACCTCGCGCAGGGACAGGTTGCGGGTGATGAGCGCGCCCGACTGGACCAGGCCGCCCACGGCCAGCGCGGCCGCGATACCGGCCGTGTTCGGTATCAGCGCGGCGAGCGTCACGAAGACCGACAGGACACACATCAGCACGACACTGCGGGTGCGCAGCCGTCCCGGCCAGCTGCGCAGGCCGTAGAGGAACGCGCCGAGCCCCGCGCCCACCGCCAGCCCTGCCAGCAGCGGCCCGGACCAGCCGACGGCGATGCCGCGCTGTTCGAGGAGGGCGGGCAGGACGAGTTCGGCGAGGCCCAGCAGGCCGAGACTGGCCGCGCCCGTGACGTACACCGGCCAGGCGTCGGTCAGGAGCCGGAAGACCGACCCGCCCGCCCGCTCCCCGCCCAACGCGTCGTCCGTCGCCCAGCCGGCCGGCAGCAGCCACAGGCCCCCGACCGACGACGCCATCAGGGCGGCCGCCAGCAGCAGCGGGACATACGGTGCGACGCCGAGCGCCAGGCCGGCGACGGCGACCGGCGAGACGGCCCATATGCCCGAGTTCAGCATGGACTCGGTGGACAGCGCCTGCGCCACGGCCCGCTCGGGCACGAGCTCGGTGAGCAGCGAGCGCAGACCTCCGGTGGCCGCGGCCGGAGCGGCCCCGGCCAGGAACGCGAGCGCGGCGAGCACCACCGCGTGCGCGTCGGGAAACGCCCCGAGGCCCGCGAACCCGGCGGCTCCTACCGTGAGCCCTCCGGCCAGCTGGGGGCGGGCATGCTCGGGACGCAGCCGCATCCCGAGGACGGGAGCCCCGACGATCTCGCCGATCACATAGGCCGCCGCGATCGCCGCCCCCAACGCGTATCCACCCGGTCGCTCGCGCACCAGGAAGACCAGGGCCAGCGGGGCCATGGCCACGGGCATGCGGGCGCCGACGGAGGTGCAGGCCCAGACGAGGACCTGCTTGGAGGCGACGTCGCGGTAGGTCATGCGCTCGACGTTAGGGGGTGGCACTGACAACCCGACAACGGATTTCCCAGCCTGTGGATAACCGCCGGGCCGCCGCTCAGAACGTCAGCACGCCCCGCGCCACCCGTCCCGCCTCCGCATCCCCCACCGCCTTCTCGAAGTCCTCCACCGGGTACGTCTCGGTCACCAACTCGTCGAGGAACAACCGCCCTTGCCGGTAGAGCTCCGCGTACAGCGGGATGTCCCGCTGCGGCCGCGAGGACCCGTACCGGCAGCCGAGGATCGCCTTGTCCAGGAACATCGAGGAGACGAGGAAGGACGCCTCGGCGGTCGCCGACGGCACCCCGAGGAGGACCGCCTGGCCGTGCCGGTCCAGCAAATCGACGGCGGCCCGGATCAGTTCGACCCGCCCGACGCACTCGAAGGCGTGGTCCACCCCCGTGGGCAGCAGGTCCCGCACCCCTTCCGCGGAGGTCAGGAAGTCGGTCGCACCGAACTGTCGGGCCATCGCCTCCTTCGCCGGATTGGCATCGACCGCCACGATCCGCAGCGCCCCCGCGATCCGGGCGCCCTGGATGACGTTGAGCCCGATCCCGCCGGTGCCGATCACCAGCACACTGTCCCCACGGTCCACCCGGGCCCTGTTGAGCACGGCCCCCACCCCGGTCAGCACCCCGCACCCGATGAGCGCGGCGGAGGGCATGGGAATGTCCTTCGGGATCCGCACCGCCTGAACGGCCTTCACCACCGTCCGCTCCGCGAAGGCGGAGTTGGAGGCGAACTGGAACACGGGCCGCCCTCCGCGCACGAAGGGCCGGCCCGGCCGCCCGATCGCCTTCCGGCACATCGTCGGCCGCCCCCGGTCGCACTCCGCGCACGTACCGCAGTTGGCGAGCGTGGACAGGGCCACATGGTCACCGGGCGCGACATGGGTGACACCCGCGCCGACGGCCTCCACCACCCCGGCCCCCTCATGCCCCAACACCACGGGAACCGGAAAGGGGATGGTCCCGTCCACCACGGACAGGTCGCTGTGGCACAACCCGGCCGCCGAGATCGCGACCTGGACCTCACCGGGCCCCGGATCCCGCACCTCCAGATCATCGACGACCTGGACCTGCGTCCCGTCGAACAGCACGCCGCGCATCAGACGACCCCCTTGGGCTCCCTCGGCAGGCCGAGCACACGCTCGGCGATGATCGTGCGCTGGATCTGGTCCGAGCCGCCGTAGATCGTGTCGGCCCGGGAGAACAGGAACAGGTGTTGCAGTACGTCGAGTTCATACGGCGCCGAGGCCGCCCAGTCCGCCGGCCCTACGGCCGCCGCCGCGCCCCGCACCTCCATCGCCAGCTCCCCGAGCCGCTGATGCCAGCCGCCCCACAGCAGCTTGGCCACACTGGACGCCCCGGGACCGGCCGAACCCCCCAGCGTCCGCAGGGCGTTCCATCGCATGACCCTCAGCTCGGCCCACTGCCGCACAAGCCGGTCCCGTACGACGGGATCGCGCACCGCCCCGCTCTCCACGGCCGCCCGCACGACCCTCCCGAGCTCCTCCGCGAACCCGATCTGCTGGGCGAGCGTCGAGACGCCCCGCTCGAACCCGAGCAGACTCATCGCGACCTTCCACCCGCCGCCCTCGCTCCCGACGACGTGCTCCACACGCGCGCGTGCCCCGTCGAAGAACACCTCGTTGAACTCGCTCGTCCCCGTCATCTGCCGTATGGGCCGCACCTCGATACGCCCCGGCTGATCCATGGGAACGAGCAGAAAACTCAGCCCGTGATGGCGTCTGGACCCTTCTTCCGTCCTGGCCAGCACAAAGCACCAGTCCGCCTCATGGGCCAGCGAGGTCCAGATCTTCTGCCCCGTGATCCGGTAGTAAGCCCCTTCGCACACGGCCACCGTACGAATCCCTGCCAGATCCGACCCGGCACCGGGCTCGCTGTATCCCTGACACCAAAGTTCCTCCCCGGCGGCAATGGGCGGCAGAAAACGGTCCTTCTGCTCGGGAGTCCCGTGGGCGATGAGGGTAGGGGCAAGCAGGTTCTCCCCGATGTGCCCGGACCGCGGAGGCGCGGACGACCGGGCGTATTCCTCGGCCCAGGCAACCTGCTGGGTAAGGGAGGCGGTCCGATTCCCGTATCCCTCCTCCGACCATCCAAGCCCGATCCAGCCGCCTTTCCCGAGGGTGCGTTCCCAGGTACGCCGGTCCTGGTCGACGTCGACATGCGCATCAAGCCACGCCTTCACTTCCGCCCGAAACGCCTCGTCCTCGACGCTGAACCCAAACTCCACGGACCTCTCCTCCCAACACCGGACGAGTCCAACCCCCCAGGGGCGCGGGGCTGTGTCGATATGCGGCTCCGCCGCGTGGGCGCGACCAGCCACAACGCACCCGCAGCCGCCGAACAACCGCACCCCCCGAGCTATTACGCGTTAGGCCGATCCCCATCCCGCGCGGCCCGCTCCATCTCCCCCACCTGCGAAAGCATCGGCATCGGATCCACCCCCACAGACCCCGGCAGAAACTCCGCAATCGTTTCCGGCGTCCAACCGCCGGAGGCATACACGGCCCGCAACTCCCGAGGCTGAGCCCACACCGCGATCTTCGGCCCGGCAATCGTGTAAACCTGCCCGGTAATCCCCTGAGCCCGCTCGGACAGCAGGTAAACGACGAGCGCGGCCACGTCCTCCGGTTCACCGATCTCCGCCAGCGACACAGGAACATTCGCCGACATGCGCGTACGAGCAACCGGCGCCACCGCATTAGCGGTCACCCCGTACTTGTTCAGCCCCAGCGCAGCACTCCGCACCAGCGAGATGATCCCGCCCTTGGCCGCGCTGTAGTTGGCCTGCGAAACCGACCCCTGATGATTCCCGCTGGTGAACCCGATCAAGGTCCCCGCCCGTTGCTTCCGCATCACCGCGGACGCCGCCCGGAAAACGGTGAACGTGCCCTTGAGGTGGGTGGCGACCACCGCGTCCCACTCCTCCTCGGACATGTTGAACAGCATCCGCTCACGCAGGATCCCGGCCACGCACACGACCCCGTCGACACGGCCGTACGACGACACCGCCGCGTCCACGACCCGCTGTCCGCCCGCCATGGTGGAGATGTCGTCGGCGACGGCGACCGCCTCGCCACCGGCCGCCTCGATCTCCTTCACCACGGAGGAGGCGACCTCGCTCGCGGGGGAGGCACCGTCCATCGAGACGCCGTAGTCGTTGACGACGACCCGCGCCCCCTCGGCCGCCGCGCCCAACGCGACCGCCCGCCCGATCCCCCGCCCGGCACCGGTCACGGCGACGACCTTGCCTGCCAAGAAGTTCCCCATGCCGGCCCCTTCCCGCGGTTTCTGACGGACCGTTAGATTTTATGACCCGTCAGATGGACGGGCACAAGCCCCGGGGAGGACGGATGTCGCTACCGGCCGAGTTCCACGACATCGCCAAGCGCGTGAACAACTGGGGTCGTTGGGGCGCCGACGACGAGATCGGCACCCTGAACCTGATCACCGACGAGGTGGTACGGGAGGCCGCGAAGGAGATCCGCACCGGCCGTCGCGTCCCCCTCGCCCTCCCGCTGCGGCAGGACGGCGTCCAGACCGGCCTGATGCCGGGGCGGGTCAACCCGCTGCACACCATGGTCCAGATCAACCAGGAGATCTTCGGCCCGGGAACAGTCGCGTGCAGCGACGACGCCGTGACCATGGGGCTGCAGGCCGCCACCCACTGGGACGCACTCACCCATGTCTCGCACTCGGGCAAGCTGTACAACGGCCGCCCGGCGGACTCCATCACCCCGCACGCCGGCGCCGAGTTCAGCGGCATCGACAAGGCGCGGCACATCGTCTCGCGCGGGGTGCTGCTCGACGTGGCACGCGCGCGTGCCGTGGACCGGCTCGACGGCGGCCACGCCGTCACCCCGGAGGACCTGGAGGCCGCCGAGGAACTCGCGGGCACGCGCGTGCGCGCCGGCGACATCGTGCTCGTCAGGACGGGGCAGATCCAGGTCTATCTCGCCGGGAACAAGGAGGCGTACGGCTATCCGTCGCCGGGGCTGTCGATCCGCACGCCGGAGTGGTTCCACGCGCGCGATGTCGCGGCCGTGGCGAACGACACCCTCACGTTCGAGATCTTTCCGCCCGAGATCGAGGACCTGTGGCTGCCCGTGCATGCGCTCGACCTCGTGGAGATGGGGATGCTGCAAGGCCAGAACTGGAATCTCGAAAAGTTGTCCACAGCCTGTGGAGAAACCGGCCGCTACGCATTCCTGCTGTCGGCGATGCCCGAGCCGTTCGTGGGCGGAACCGGAACGCCCGTGGCGCCGGTGGCCGTTCTCTAGGTCGGCCGGCGGCGCGCCCTGCCCGCCCCGAGCACGGCACCGCGCGCCGCCAACCGACTCCGGCGCACCCGCCCCGACCCCTCTCAGCCCTGAGAGCCGACCGCCGAATCACGACCCACACTCGTCAAGGGCTCCCGTCACCGGAGCCCTCGTCGTCCCCTCACGGCGAATCGCTGACCACAAGCGTGATCAAACGGACAAGAGACGTCAACACCCGTTCGGGGATTTATTACTTATGTGCCATTTGCTACGGGCGCGCACAGAGGCATCCCCCGGCGCACCACATCATCACGAACAGGGATGACAGCGGTTTCTGCACCCATGCACCAGGGCTGACGGACCTTCCGATCCCGCGCGCCGGTCACACCGCCTCGAACGCCAGCCCCTCGTACGCCACGGCGCCGACCCTGTAGGTCTCCGCGCCCTCCCGGGACTGCGCACAGCGGTCCAGTTCGCACCAGATGCTCTTGCCCGCCCCCTCGGGGCTCCAGCCCCAGCGGTCCGCGAGGCCGTCGACGAGGGCGAGGCCCCGGCCGCCAGTCTCGTCGCCGTCCGCGCACCGCGGCACCGGGGCCCGGCCGCTGCGGTCGGCGACCTCGAGGCGGACGGTGGCGGACTCCTCCTCCGCGTCCGGCAGGGACAGCCGCAGGACGGCCGGACAGCCGGTGTGCACCACGGCGTTGGTGACCAGTTCGGACACGAGCAGGATCAGGATCTCGGCGAGCGGCTCGTCGGCCCCTATCCCGGAACCGGCGAGCCGCGAGCGGGCCCACCTCCGGGCTCGCCCCACCTCTGCGGGGTCGGGCCGGATCTCCAGCTGCACTTGAAGCACCTGCACCGCTCACACCATCCGAACCGGCGGGCACGTGGCCTCGCGCCTCACGAGGGCCACGATCGTAGCCATTTTTTGCATGGCCAGAACAATGGCCAAAGCCGGAGTCACAGAACGTGAATCCCTTACGAGACAGCATGGTTGACGTACAGTCACGCCAACAAGCGCTTCGGGCATATTCCAGCGCGAAGGAGTACCCGTGCGGCATACTGTGCGACGCTCGCTGTGGGAAGTCGAACAGGCGGGGGCATCAGGCCTTTCCGCCTCGCGAGCTGCGGCGCGCACCGCCGGATCCGGAGCCGCCCCGAAGGCAACACCGGCATGGCTCGTGCTCGGAACCACTCGCATCCCACAGAAGGTACCGGAGTGGGCCCCCGACTCCAGGACGTGACGGGTCACGCATAGGACACAACCCGATATCAACGCTCCGTAATTCCGGTATGCCACAATCCGCGACATCCGTGAAGACGGATTCCGCGACGTCCCAGCCCAGCGCCCTCAGGCCACCAGATCGGCCGCGAGCAGCTCCTCACTCTCCGTGCTGCCACCGCCACGCTGCGCCCGCACCCACGCCCGCTTCAGATGCAGATGCACCTCGGACTCCCAGGTGAACCCCATGCCGCCGTGCACCTGGAGGCAGTCGCGGGCGCCGCGCTCGGCGGCCTCGTCGGCCAGCAGCCGGGCCGCGGCGATGTCCACCGGGTCGGCGGTGACGGCGGCCGCGTAGACCGCGGCCCGGGCCACCTCGGCCCGCACCAGCATCTGCGCGCACAGGTGCTTGACCGCCTGGAAGGCCCCGATCGGCTGCCCGAACTGCTCACGCGTCCGGGCGTGTTGCACGGCCAGCTCGCACGCGCGCGTGGCCGTGCCGAGCTGTTCGGCGGCGGTGAGGAGAGAGGCGACGGGGTCCGCGGGGGCCGGCGCCGCCACCCGGTGCAGCGGCGTCAGCGGATCCACCGACCGCAGCGGTACGGCCCCGGCGGCGGCCCCCGCCTCTCCGTGGACGACGTCCGCCTCCGCCAGCCACTCCACGAGCCGCCCGTCCACGGCCGTCACGACCGCCTCCCCGCCGGCCGCTCCCGGGACCACTCCCGCCGCGAGATGCGTGGCCACCAAGGGTCCCGGCAGCAGGGCCCGTCCGGCCTCCTCGAAGGCCAACACCGCTTCGGGCAGCCCGAGTCCGACCCCGCCGTCCGCCTCCGGCAGCCGCAACGCGAAGAACCCGACATCGCCGAGCTCCCGCCACAGCGCCCGGTCCAGTCCGGGCGCGTCGACCGCCGCCCGCAGCGCCGCACCGCCGAAGCGACGCGTCAGAAGCCCTCGTAAGACGTCCCGCAACGCCCGCTGGTCCGCCGTCAGTTGGAAGCGCATCGGGAGGTCACCGCCCCTTCGGAAGGCCGAGGATCCGCTCGGCCACGATGTTCCGCTGGATCTGCGAAGTGCCGGCGGCGATGGTGTACGACAGCGAGGACAGCCGGTCGAGCACCCACGGACGGTCCAGGTCGAGGGACTCCGGGCCGAGGACGTCGGCCGCGGCGTCGTAGAGCTCCTGCCGCGCATGCGAGTAGCTCAGTTTGAAAACCGAACCCCCTACGCCGGGTACGCCGCCGCCCGTCTCCGCCTCGCTGACGTTCCACTGCGTCAACCGCCACAGCGCACGGAACTCGGCGTTCAGCCGGCCCAGTCGTCGCCGGAGCGCCGGGTCGTCCCAGCGGCCGTTCCTCCGTGCCGTACGGGCGAGTTCACCGAGCACGCGCCGGCACGCCACCACCTCGCCCACGAAGGCCGTGCCGCGCTCGAAGGACAGCGTCACCATGGTCACGCGCCAGCCGTCGTTCTCGTCGCCCACCCGGTTGGCCACGGGCACCCGCACATCGTCGAGGAACACCTCGGCGAACTCGGCGGACCCGGCGAGGGTCCTGAGCGGCCGTACGGTGACGCCTGGCGCGTCCATGGGCAGGGCGAGCCAGGTGATGCCCCGGTGCTTCTGAGCAGAGGGATCCGTCCGCACCAACAGCTCGCACCAGTCGGCGACTTCGGCATGGGAGGTCCAGATCTTGGACCCACTCACCACGTACGCGTCGCCGTCCCTACGCGCGCGCGTGCGCAGTGCCGCGAGGTCGCTTCCGGCGTCCGGTTCGCTGAAGCCCTGGCACCAGACCTCCTCGCCGCGCAGGATCGGCGGCAGCCAGCGGGCCCGCTGCTCGGCGCTCCCCTCGGCCGCGATCGTCGGCCCGGCGTGCAGCAGGCCGACGAACCCCGCCCCCACATAGGGAGCGCCCGCGTTCTCGGTCTCCTCCAGGTAGATCAAGTGCTGGGTGGGCGTGGCCCCTTGGCCGCCCGCGTCGACGGGCCAGTGCAGGCCGGCGTACCCGGCGTCGTGGAGCATGCGCTGCCAGCCGAGGTCGTAGGACCTGCGGGCGGGCCAGTCGTCCGGGGACGGTTTCGGTGGCAGCGTGGGGAGCACCTTGGCCAGCCACTCCCGCAGCCGCGCGCGGAACTCCTCCTCTTCCGGCGTGTACGCGAGATCCATGGCCCACACCCGTATCTTCCGTATCTGATGATCCGTCAGATGCCGTTCTGTGGCGAGGCTAGCCCCACACCCCTGGACCGACAAGGCATCCCGCCCTACGCTCTGCCACGATCTGACTGACCGTCAGCTAAGTGGCAGGGGGCCGTCATGAACGACACCGCGCACGCCCTGAGTTCCTCCCGCACCCTCTGGGAACTGGTCGCCCGCCGTGCCGACCTCACCCCCGACCGCCCGGTCCTCCTCCAGGACGACCGCACCCTGACCTTCGGAGAACTACGCGCGCGTGCCGAGCGCGTGGCGGCCGGCCTGCACAGCATGGGCGTACGCCCCGGCACGGTCGTGGCCTGGCAGCTGCCCACCCGGATCGAGACGGCCCTGCTGTCCTTCGCCCTGGCCCGCCTGGGCGCCGTACAGACGCCGATCATTCCCTTCTACCGGGACCGCGAGGTCGGCTTCGCGCTCCGGGAGTCGAAGGCGGAGTTCTTCGCGATACCCGGCGAATGGCGCGGCTTCGACCACACGGAGATGGCGCGACGACTCGGCGCGAAGGGGGTCTTCGAGGCGTACGACGCGCTGCCCGAGGGCGATCCGGCCGTGCTTCCCGCCCCGCCCGCCGAGGGCACCTCGGTGCGCTGGATCTACTGGACCTCGGGCACCACCTCCGACCCCAAGGGCGTGCTGCACACGGACCGTTCGCTGATCGCGGGGGGCTCGTGCCTCGCGCACGCGCTGCGTCTGTCCGCCGACGACGTGGGCTCGATGGCGTTCCCGTACGCCCACATCGCCGGGCCCGACTACACGGTGATGCTGCTGCTGTACGGCTTCCCCGCGGTGATGTTCGAGCAGTTCGCGCTGCCGGACGCGCTGGAGGGGTACCGCAAGCACGGGGTGACGGTGGCGGGCGGGTCGACGGCCTTCTATTCGATGTTCCTGACGGAACAGCGCAAGCAGCCGGACTCCCCCGTGATCCCTTCCCTGCGGCTGCTCGCGGGCGGCGGGGCGCCCAAGCCGCCGGAGATCTACCACTCCGTCGTACGGGAGATGGGGGTGCAGCTCACTCACGGGTACGGCATGACCGAGGTGCCGATGATCACCATGGGTTCGCCGGACGACACCACGGAGAACCTGGCGACGACCGAAGGACGGCCGCCGGAGGGGATGGAGATACGGATCGTCGACGGGGAGGTGCGGTTGCGCGGGGAGGCCGTGTGCCAGGGGTATCTGGACGCGGCGCAGACCGCCGAGGCCTTCGACGGGGACGGGTTCCTGCGGACCGGTGACCTGGGGCAGCTGACCGGGAGCGGGCATCTGGTGCTCACCGGGCGGCTCAAGGACGTGATCATCCGCAAGGGCGAGAACATCTCGGCGAAGGAGATCGAGGACCTGCTGGCCGCGCATCCGGCGATCGGGGACGTGGCCGTGATCGGACTGCCGGACGCCGAGCGCGGGGAGCGGGTGTGCGCGGTGGTGGAACAGCCGCCGGGGGCCGAGAAGTTGACCTTGGACGCGATGACCTCGTATCTGCGCGCGGAAGGGCTGTCGACGCACAAGCTGCCGGAGCAGCTGGAGGTGGTGGACGCCCTTCCGCGGAACGAGACGCTGCGGAAGGTCCTCAAGTACAAGTTGCGCGAACGCTACCGGGATTCAATCGCAGTGCATCGGCCTTCAGGCCGATGGTGAGGCGAATCTGATGGTGGCGGCGCGGAGCGTCGCGGTTTCCTGTCCGGCGGAGCCGGACACTGCGTGGTCACCATGCACGGCGCGGAGCGCGGTGCGTGGTCGGGTCCCGGTGTAGCCGGGGTGGTGCTCATGTCGGCCGGTTCTGTTGCTCGATGTACTGCCTGACCGCGGAGAGCGGGGCGCCGCCCACAGTCCCGGCGAAGTAGGACCCCGACCACAGCTTGTTGGCCCGCCAGTAGTGGCGTACCAGATCGGGGAACTCCTGGCGCAAACGGCGGGAGGAGACGCCCTTGAGGGAGTTGACCAGCTTGGTGACGGCGACCTTGGGCGGGAAGTTCACGAGCAGATGCACGTGGTTGTCCGCGCCGTTGAACTCGACCAGCTCGCACTCGAAGTCCGCGCACACCGCCCGCATAATCTCCTCCATCCGCACCAGATGAACATCGCTGAACACCTCGTGCCAGAACTTGGTCACGAAGACCAAATGAACATGCATCACGAAAGTACAGTGCCGACCAGTTCTGATCTTCTGAATCTCAGCCATAACCCAAGTATGTATCGTGGCCGTCATGCAGCTCCGGTACAGCTTCCGCCTGTACCCGAACCCTGTGCAGCGCACCGCGTTAGCCCAGGCGTTCGGGTGTGCCCGCGTCGTGTTCAACGACGCGGTGCGCGCCCGTGAGGACGCAAGGGCGAAGGGCAAGCCGTTTCCGGAGGCCGGGGAGCTGTCGAAGAAGCTGATCACCGAGGCCAAGCGGAGCAAGGACCGGTCCTGGCTGGGCGAAGTCTCCGCCGTAGTCCTCCAGCAGTCCCTGCGCGACGCCGAGGCTGCCTACAAGAACTTTTTCGCCGCACTCAAGGGCACCCGCAAGGGGCCGAAACTGGGCCCGCCCCGCTTCAAGTCCCGCAAGGACAACCGGCAGTCGGTCCGGTTCACCGCCAACGCCCGCTGGAAGATCACCCCGAAGGGCCGGCTCGCCCTGCCGAAGATCGGCGAGGTGAGGGTGAAATGGTCCCGCTCGCTGCCCGCTGCGCCCTCCTCGGTCACGGTGATCAAGGATGCGGCCGGCCGGTACTTCGCCTCCTTCGTCATCGCCACCGACCCCGCCACCGACCTCACCACAGTGCCCGACACCGAGCAGAGGGTTGGTATCGACCTGGGCCTGACCCACTTCGCGGTCCTGTCCGACGGCACGAAGATCGGCTCCCCGCGGTTCCTACGCCGCGCGGAGAAAAAACTGAAGAAGGCCCAGCGGGAGCTGTCCCGCAAACAGAAGGGATCGAAGAACCGGGAGAAGGCCCGCCTGAAAGTCGCCCGCGCCCACGTGAGCGTGGCCGATGCCCGCCGCGAGTTCCACCACCAGCTCTCCACCAAGCTGATCCGCGAGAACCAAGCGATCGGCGTGGAGAACCTGGCGGTCAACGGGCTCGCGCGCACCCGGCTGGCCAAATCCGTGCACGACGCCGGATGGTCCTCCTTCGTGAACATGCTGGAGTACAAGGCGGCACGTTACGGCCGCACTCTCGTGAAGATCGGCCGATTCGAGCCGACCTCCCAGACCTGCTCCGCCTGCGGCCACCGGGACGGCCCTAAACCTCTCCACATCCGCACCTGGACCTGCCCCGCCTGCCAGACGGTCCACGACCGGGACACCAATGCCGCGATCAACGTGAAAACGGCCGCCGGACTGGCGGTTACAGCCTGTGGAGTGCAGGTAAGACCGGAACTTGTTCCGGCCCAGCGCAGAGAAACAGGAAGCCACGGATTCCCGCTCGAACCCTGTGCCACGTAGCGGCACAGCAACGAACGGGAAGGCCAGAATCCTCGGGGTTCACCCCGAGGAGCAAGTCAATCGGGGACGGTGAAGTAGCGGGCGAAGGCCGGCACGATCTCGGCTTCTCCCACCTTGCCGTCGCCGTCGGCGTCGAGTGCGGCGGCAGCGGCCTGCGCGATGTCCTCGCCCACGCCCAGAATCCTGAGGACACGCGCGGTGTCGGCGACGGTGGCCGCTCCGTCGCCGTCCTGGTCGGCGACGTCAAGGGCCGCGTGCAGGAAGGGGCGGGCGATCTCGGCGAACCGGTCGGGGGTGTCCCGCAGACGCTTGACCGCGCCGTTCACGAACTCGTCCCGGGTGATCCGCTGGTCGCCGTCCCGGTCCGCTATCCCGGCCATGCCCTGCCAGAACGCCTCCGCGCCCAGGTATAGCGCCTGTCCCTTGTCGGACCGGGCCGGCGTGCCGAACTCCGCGAGCAGGGCTTTGGCCGCCACGTTGAAGTCCTCGCGGTCGATGTAGCCGTTGCCGTCCTGGTCGAAGGTGGCGAACCGGGCGGCGATCCTGCGCTCGTACTCGCTGCTGACCATCTCTTTCGGGCCGCCTCACGTCATCTCGGGGTGCGTCTGGCACGGAGCGTACGACGCGGGGGCCTCTCCGGGCGCGGGAAAGCGGCGCTTGTGCCAAGACCGGGGGAATTTTGGGACAACGGTGTGGTCTAGTGACAGCCCCCTCCTTCAGGCGGCCCTTCGGGTCTACGCTGCCATGCAACGGGGACGACTCAGGGGGGCGGGCATGCCCGATCAGGACGCTCCCGCGCTCGTGCGCATCGAGACTGTGGAGACCGATGCGCGCGGTACGCACCAGATCAGCAGCAGAACGCGGCGTTCGGCCCCGCTGGCCGAGCGTTCCGAAGAAGTGCAGGAAGCCATCCGGCAGGCGACGGTCCTCGCCCAGGAGTCCCTGGCCCAGGTGCCCGAGCGGCACGGCTGGGCGGTCAGCAGTGTGGCGGTCACCTTCGGCCTGACACTCTCGGCCGAGGCCGGGGTCATCCTGTCGAAGGCGTCAGCGGAGGCATCCCTCGAGGTGACGCTCACAGTAGAACGGACCGACGGTGCGCCATGAGCAGGGGCGCGTACGACGAGTTCTGGGTGCGGATCTGCCAGGGCGGACCGCCTCTGGGCGCCGGGCTCCTGGTGACGCGGAGCTTCGTCCTCACCGCCCTGCACGTGCTGGGGGACATGGCGTCCGATGACGTACGCCTGGATCTTTACCTGCCGGACGGCCGGCGGCTACCAGGTCGGCTGTGCGACAAGGTCGAGGAGGCGGATCTCGCGCTGATCGCGGTCCTCGACGCCCACACGTACGACCTGCCGGCCGCGCCGCACACCAACCGTCCCCGGCCTGCTGTCGCCTGGCACGGCACCTACCGGCCGCCGGACACCAAGTCCTCGCTGAGCGGGGAGGTCACGCACGCGCCGATCACTCATCCCAGCGACCGGCACGGCACGTTCACGGGGCTACAACTGACCGTCACCCAGTTGCTGCACGAGTTCGCGGGCTACTCGGGCAGCCCGGTGCACGAGGGCCGCTACGGGGCCGACCCCAGTGAGCGGCCCGTCGTGGGCATCCTCATGGAGCAGGAGCTCAGTCGGGCGGACGGCAGCCATGATACGAACGTGGTGTACGCGGCATCCGTGCTGGACGCCGTTGAGCGTTTCCCGTATTTCGACGTCGGCCATCTGAGCGACGTGGTGGCGGGGAAACCGATGGTGCCGCCGCGCCCCCCGGACGAGCCCCGCCGGGCCCCCGAAGGCGCCGATGTCAAGGGCTACTTGAAGCGGATCAAGCAGTTGCTGGAGGACGATCTCATCACGCCGCGCGAGGCCGCGAAGCGCCGAGAGCGGGCCATGCGCACACTGGACGAGATGTTGGGCGGGCCTTCGGGTGACTGAGCACACCGGGCCAGCGTGGGAGCAGCGGATCGACTCCGCCGAGCGGGCCGTGCGCGGTGAGCCCGGCTCGCTGGACGCGCTGCGCGCCCTCCTCACCGGCTTGCCCGACGACCCTGAACTCCTCAACACCCCTGAGGACGCAAAGGACTTCGCGTATCTCGTCGCACTGGCGCGCGAGCTGGCCGAGGATGTCGACACGACACTGGAGGTGGCCGAAGCCTGGATCGAGTCGGAGCGCGTCCCCCTGCCCTATCGGTGCGTGGTGCACAACCGGCTCGCCGCCGCCCTCATCGACGCTGGAGGCGCCCACCTCGACATGGCGCTGACCGCGCTCGAATCGGCGCTGGACTCGGCAGGCACCGCTATCGAGAGGGCGCACACGTACGCGCGCCTCGCCCTGTGCGCCGCCGAACAGGGCAAGTGGCCCGTTGCGGAGTCCCACGCCCGGAAAGGGCGGGACCTGAGCCGCTCGGTACCGGAATCCGGACCGCGCCTCGACCTGCTCCTGCGCACGACGTCCGTCCTCTTCCTGGCGGCGCGCCGGGCCGGGGACGACGACCGCGTCCGGCGTCTCGCACGCGACCTCGAAGAGCTGGGCTTGCAGCAGATCGACCGCTACGGAAGCGCTCATCCCCGGGCTCTGGAGGCCCTGGTCGCCATGGCCTCGGCCAAGCACGAAACCGCCGTGCTGGACGGCGACTTGACGAGCATGGAGCGGCTCACCGACGTGCTCGCGGTGGCGGCCCAGCGGTCGTCGACCACGCTGGGGATGCGGCATCCGCAGGCCAAGGCAGTACGTACCGCGCTCACTCGCGCCCACGAGACGACCAGTCGGACGCGCGCCGACCTGAGCACCACCGCGACCGAGCCCGGCGTCCACGACCGCCTCGTCCTGGAACTACTCGTGCACGGCATCGACGACGCCAGCCCCGCGCGAATGCTGAACGACCCGCACGTCGTCCAGGTCGGCGGCGACGACATCGCGGGCCTGCACCGCAGGGCCGCCGACGTGGACGCGGAGCAGCGGCCGGAGGACTACCGGGACCGCCCGGTGTGCGAGGCGTACCGCTGGCCGCGCCTCTCGCCGGGCAACCCGGGCCGCTTGCTGTGGTTCCTCCTGCTGCCCTTCATGGTCGTGAACCTCGCCCACTGGATGCGCCCGCCTGCCCGCGGCCACCAGCGCCTGGTCCGCCTGCACGGGCTGCTGGTCCGGCTCACGGCGCTCAGCCTGACAGTGGCAATGGTGGTGGGAGCCTGCATGCTCTCCATGGATTTGGTCGCCTGGCAGTGCGCGGGCAGCCCCGCCTGCGCCGACGGGCAGCGGTTCTGGCTGGGTTTCATGGCGGTGGACTCCAGCAGTGGGGGAAGCAGGCCCGGTCTTCGGCTCGCCATCGGTGCGTTGCCACCGTGCCTGCTCATCGCCGTCCTGTGGCGGATCTCCCGGAACAGCGCGAACCCGTTCGAGTCCGCGATGCCGCTTCCCCGGACCCATACGTCGGAACCGGACGACGAGGCGTACGAGCCGACCCAGTCGGCCCTCACCCGGCCCGGGTTCTGGTACGGGCGGCGCCTGCTGGCCCGGTTGCATGCGATGCACACGGCGGCCGGGCTGCTCGTCGTCGCCGCGCTGCTGGTCGCCGCACCGGCGCGGTTCGACAGAGAGCCCGGCGGATCGGCCGCCCTGTGCACGGTGGGCTTGATCCTCAGCGTCCTGACCGCCACAGGCTTCCTGATCACGGTGGCGGCGGTCTGCCGCAGGGGCCGCAGCGAGAGACGGCTCCGTAGGGACCTCGACCGGGACGTCGTGCGGGCCCTGCCCGCCATCTCGGTCGCGCTGGTCGTGCTGGGCCTCTACTACACGGCGTGGCCCCGGCCCGGCTGGCGGTCAACGGGACGCCTGCCGCTCAGTGAGACCGTCTACTCCCTGGGACCGGTGGTTCAGGGCTTGATCGTGGTGGCACTGGCCCTGGTCGGCCGACAGCTGCATCGCAGCATGCCAGGGACCCGTATCCTGTTGCGCGGTCTCGCGCCCGCGGCCGCCGTGATGTTGGCGTGCGCTCTGTACAGCATGGCGATCGCGGGTGCCGTCCAGGGACTCGCGGACTGGCTTGGACGGTACCGAGAGGTCGGCGGGGTGGACAGCCCGATCACTGGCCCACCCCCGCTGGTCACCTGGCAGATGTCCGCCATCCCCGTACTACTGCTACTGGTGGCGTATCAGGCGCAATTCGTCGGCCTCCAACTCCAGCGGCGGAGAAGGAAGTTACGCACCGTCGTAACGTCCGAATACCCGGACGAACACCCGGACCTCCGGCGTGTGGAGCGCATCGTGGCAGCCCGTGCGCGCGCCCAGGTCACCGACCTCCTCCCGGTACTGATGGGCAGCGCAGCCATGGCCGTCCTTCTGCTGAACCTGGGCACGCTGATCGGCGCTGCCACCACGGGCGGCTCCCCCGGCCAGGCCACAGCGTCGGCGGCGGCCCCGGCATGGCAACTTGTCGATACCGTGCAGAACTTCGGGTCCTGGCTGATCGCCGCCTCCGCTCTGTTCTTCCTCAATTCCAGCCGCAAGGCCTCTCGTGACACGCCTTCGCGCGGACTGATCGGAATCGTCTGGGAGTTGGGCACATTCCTGCCCCGGGCCGCCCACCCCTTCTCTCGGCTCTGCTCCTCAGAGCGGACCGTCCCCGATCTCGCCTGGCGAATGGCGTCCTGGCTGGCGGAGCCCGGCAGACGGATCCTGGTGTCGGCGCACTCGCAGGGCAGCATGCTCGCGGTCGCCGCGATCTGGCAGCTCGACCGCGCGGCGCGCCAGCGCGTTCACCTGCTCACCTACGGCTCACCGTTGGAGCGGCTGTACGGACGTCTGTTTCCGGCGTACTTCGGACCTGGCCAGCTGAGGGCCTTCCACGCCGACGTGGCGGGCTGGCGGAATCTGTGGCGAGCCACCGATCCCATCGGGGGCCCTGTGCGCGTCGACCAGGGCGTCGGCACCGAAGTGGACCGCGAGGTCAGAGATCCGCTCAGCCTCGGCCGCAGCCGGGAGCATCCCCTGCCCACCCCGGTCCGGGCGCACAGCGGCTATCAGGACGACCCGGACTTCGAGGAGGAGCGCATCCGGCTGCTGGAGCAGGGGGACGGGCGTCACGAACATCCCGGACCGGGTTCGAGCGGATGAAACGCCGCGATGCCTCGCTCGACAGGTCACGCCGACAGCGGCCCCGCCTCGTCCTCCGTTGCCGAGTCCAGGTCGGGATGGACGTCGAACAGCCGCCGCACCCCCAACGCCCCCAGCACCCGGTTGACGTGGGAGCCGTCGACCGCACCCTGCGCCGGAAGTATCAGACGCAGATGGCCATGGCAGGAGCGCATCAGCCGGCGGGAGGCGATGAGGACACCGACGCCGCTGGAGTCGCAGAAGAAGACCTCGGAGAGGTCGAGGACGAGGCTGTGGCCGCCTTCGGCCACCACGTCGTGCACCCGCTGGCGCAACACCGGCGAGGTCACCAGGTCCAGCTCGCCCGACACATGGAGCACAGCCCAATCGCCCTGCTCGCCGCCGGTCACATTGAACGCCACCACCATGCCCTTCGCTCGCCGGAAAGCAAACGGAAGCCGTCCTTTCGCTTCCTTGCAGCGCGGCTGCCCAGCGGCCGTTCCCTGAAACACGGCCCAAGAAACGGCAATCGATCGAAAGAGGCTTGTTTTAGTCGTCTTCGATCCTGTTCGATCAGGCCTGATCAGCAAATGAGCGGGTAGGGGAAGGTCCACTACCACCTGCGGCCCTTTCGGGGGCGCACATTGACACAAAGGGGCGTGCGCTGTCGGAGGTGCCGACTACATTCGAGGAGAAGGTGGGCGCAGGCTTGACCAGGCCGCGGAGGGCCCGCGAAAGCGCGAAAGGCACAGACAGGGGTGAGGGGGCCGCATGGCGAAGAAGGACGCACCGCCCCGCTGGGACCGCAAGATGCAGCAGCGGCTCGCACGCGGTGAGGCGGCCGCCCTCGGCGAGCTCTACGACCGCTTCGCTTCACTCGTGCACGGCCTGGCCCACCGCGTGCTCGGAGACGAGCGCGCCGCCGACGGCATCACCCGCGAGGTCTTCGCCCATGTCTGGGAGCACCCGGACGCCTACGACCCCAAGCAGGGCCCGCTGCGCTCCTGGGTCGCGACCCTGACGCACCGCCTCGCCGTGCAGCGGCTGCGCGCCACCGAGACCGCCGCGCTCACCCAGGGCGGCCAGGGCTCCACCGAGGACCTGGAGCGCAAGGTGCGCACCGCCTCGGTCGCCGCCCGCGCCGACTACATCGTCCAGTCCATGCCCGTACCGCTGCGCGCCGCCCTGGAGCTGGCCTACTTCCAGCGCCGCGACTACCGCCAGACCGCCGCCGACCTCGGCGTCACCGAGGACGAGGCCCGCCGCCGGCTCCGCCTGGGCCTGCAACTCCTGTCCACCGCCCACCAGGCCGCGGCACCCGGCGCCCCGCCCGGATACGGGGGTGCGGTGTGAACGACCCGAACCGCTTCGAGGCGTACGACGAACACGAGGACGGCGGGCACGGCGGCTCCGGCGACGCCGACCGGGAGGGCGAGCGCGGCCGGGACGGGCAGCAGTCGCCGTACGGCGGCGCCCCGGGCGCGGGCGCGCACGGATCCGGTGGCTCGGACGGCCCGGGCGGTCCCACGAACGGCAACGGCGGCCCGCACGATCAAGGTGCGGACCAGCCGCCCCGCATACCCCTGCCCCGCGCCTCCGTCGAGGACAACGGACGGCCGCTGCCCACTCTGGAGGGCCTGGGCGAGCCTCCCCCGCCGGCCCCGCTGGTCCTGGAGCACAACGTCCTGAAGGCGCTCCTGGGGGCATGGGCGCTGGCCGCCTGCTCCGCGGAGGAGACGGTGGCCGTGGAGGACCACCTCGGCGACTGCGGCTCCTGCGCCGACGAGGCCCTGCGGCTGCGTGAGGCGGTCGGCCTGCTGCAGCGCCCGGAGAGCCTCGACCTCGATCCCGGCCTGCGCACCCGCGTCCTGGAGGGCTGCCTCGACCGGCGCCCGCCGCGCATCCCGATGCCCGAGTGGGCCGCCCCGTACGACGCGGAGACGGCCCGCCTCGACGCCCTGCTGCAGGACTTCGGCGACGCCGAGTGGCACGCCCCGGTGCGGCTGCGCTGGTTCCAGGCCGACGAGGCGACGAGCCGCCGTACGACGGTCGCCGGGGTCATCGCCCACCTGCTGACGGTCGACGGCCTCGTCGCGGTCGCCCTGGGCCTCGACGACCCGCTGGGCGAGGTGTCCGCCGAGGCGCCCACGCCCGCCGCCCGCACCGAGGCGTACTGGCGCGCCTCGCACTACCCGCCCACCCGCTCCGTGCGGGCCCCCTGGCGGGAGCAGAGCCACGACCTCGTCCGCACGGTGTCCTTCACCGGCGGCGGCGCCGGCAAGCTGTCCGTCCCGTACGGCGACTTCGAACTCCCGCTGCACGACGCGATGCTGGACCGCGCGTTCGAGTGCTGGGTGCACGCGGAGGACATCGCCGAGGCGGTCGACTACCCGTACGTACCGCCCGCGCCCCGCCACCTGAACCGCATGATCGACCTCGCGGCCCGCATGCTCCCCGCTGTGCTGGCTGGGCGGCGACAGGAGGGGTTGGCCTCGCCCGCGCGTGGACGCCACCTCGTCCCGGCCGGCGAGCCGGGGCGCAGCCTGCGGCTGGAGATCGAGGGCCTGGGCGGGGGCGAGTGGCTGATCCCCCTCGACTCCCCCGGCGCGGTGGGCTCCGCCGAGCAGGAGGTGGCCCATGTCGCGCTGGACGGCGTGGAGTTCTGTCGCCTGGCGGCCGGCCACGTGTCTCCTGCGGAAGCGGCAGCGGGTCAGGTCGGTGACCGCGAGGCGATCAGGGACGTACTGTTCGCGGCGGCGAGCTTGAGCCGGATGTAAGGGTGAGATGCGGGTTCGCGGGCGGCTGCGGGTGAGTGGGGGCTGGTCGCGCAGTTCCCCGCGCCCCTGAAACGTAGGCCCAGCGAGCTCTTTTAGGGGCGCGGGGAACTGCGCGAGCAACCACGAACCACCCGCAGCCGCCCGCGACCCAGAACCCCCGAGCTCCTAGGCGAACACGACCGTCCGCCGACCGTTCAGCAGAATCCGGCGCTCGGCGTGCCACTTCACGGCCCGCGCCAGCGCCTGGCACTCCACGTCCCGCCCGATCGCGACCAGTTGGTCCGGCGTGACGTCATGCGCCACCCGCTCGACCTCCTGCTCGATGATCGGCCCTTCGTCGAGGTCAGCGGTCACGTAATGCGCCGTGGCCCCGATCAGCTTCACACCCCGGGCGTGAGCCTGGTGATACGGCTTCGCACCCTTGAAGCTCGGCAGGAACGAGTGGTGGATGTTGATGATCCGCCCGCTGAGCGCCTTGCACAGGTCGTCCGACAACACCTGCATGTAGCGGGCGAGCACGACGAGCTCGACGTTCTCCGAGCGCACCAGCTCCAGGACGCGCGCCTCCGCCTCCGCCTTGTTGTCCTTCGTCACCGGGATGTGGTGGAAGGGGATGTCGTACGACCCCACGAGCTCGGCGAAGTCCGTGTGGTTGGACACCACGGCCGCGATCTCCACGGGCAGTGCGCCGATCCGGGCGCGGAAGAGGAGATCGTTCAGGCAGTGCCCGAACTTGCTGACCATCAGGACGATCCGCATCCTGTCCTCGGCCCGGTTGATCTGCCAGTCCATGTGGAAGGCGTCACCGATCGCCGCGAAGCTGGCCCGCAGCTTGTCCACGGTCACCGGCGCCTCCGCCGAGAAGTGGACGCGCATGAAGAACAGACCCGTGTCGTGGTCGCCGAACTGCTGGCTGTCCTCGATGTTGCAACCGGTCATGAAGAGATAGCTCGACACGGCGTGCACGATGCCCTGCTTGTCGGGGCAGGAGAGCGTGAGGACGTACTGATCGGCCGGGGCTGTGGACTGCGCGTTCATGCAGCACAGGGTCCCATACCCGGTAAAGGTGCCGAACCGCCGTCTCGCTAGGCAGACCGCGTCATGATCTGCAGCACCTCGAGCGTGCGCGGCGGCGTGTCGGGCTCCTCGCCGTCGGCCGTCGCCATCCGCACGTGCGCGTCCCGTGCCGCCCGCACCGCCTCCGGCCACGCGTGGTTGTCGAGGTAGGCGGAGACCTGAGCGTCCGGACCGACCTGGTGCATGATCCGCAGCACGCGCAGTACGGCGGTGTCGACGAGGGCCGCCTCCTGGGAGTCCCGGAAGATCGTGCCGACGTACTTCTCGGCGGACCAGTTGTCCAGCCAGGTGTCCTCGACGAGGCGGTACACGGCGTCGGTGACGTCCCCGTACCCCTCGACACCGGCGAGCCAGACGTTCTGCTGGAAGGCGGGGTCGGAGAGCATGTGCAGCGCAGAGCGCACATTGCTGCGCCAGCGCCACCACGGCATGTCGTTTGATGGCATGCCGCCCATGGTGGATGAGCGACGGCCGCGACGGGAAGAGTTCTCCGAACCTTGCACGGTCATCGATCGTACGTTCTTCGTCTCACGGGCCGCACCACCCCCTCCTATTCACCTTCACGTCACCTGTGGTTGACCGAGAGTCACTCCAGGGTTGGCGACGCGGAGGAAACGTGTGTGCCCATGACTGGCAGGCGAAGCACCCGCAGCACCTTCCTCCCCAGGCTCCACCGGCCCGCCAGGGCCGCCGCCCGCTCGGCGGGGGCCGTGGTGGCGTGTGCGTCGCTCGCCGTCGCGTGCGGGGTCATCCCCGGTGCCACGGGGGGCTCCGGGGATGACCCGATCAAGGTCATGACCTGGGCCCCTTCGGACACCAACGCGACCAACAAGCCCGGCATGCCCGCCTTCGCGCAGGCCTACGCCCGCTGGATCAACGCCAACGGCGGCATCAACGGCCGCAAGCTCACCGTCCTGACCTGCAACGACCGCAACGAGAGCATCGCCGCGGCGAAGTGCGCCCGGCGCGCGGTCAAGGAGGACGTGGTCGCGGTCATCGGCTCCTACAGCCAGTACAGCAACTCCTTCTTCCCGCCGCTGGAGAGCGCCGGTATCCCGTACATAGGCGGCTACGGCGTCACCAACGCCGAGTTCACCAGTCCGCTCTCCTACCCCGTCAACGGCGGCCAGCCCACGCTGCTGGCCGGCCTCGGCAAGGAACTCGCCGCGAGCTGCGGCCCCACCACGCTCATCCGGCCCGACACCATCGCGGGCGACGAACTGCCCGTCCTGCTCGACTCCGGCCTGACCTCGGGCGGGCACCAGTCCGCGAGCGACCTGCGGGCCGCGGAAGACGCCACCGAGTACTCGGTGCAGTCGGCCCAGGCTCTGGGGGACGCGACCGCCGACCCGGCGAAGAAGGGGTGCGTGATACCCGCCCTCGGCGACCGCACCGACACCTTCATGGACTCCTTCCGGCGCGTCCGCGAGGAGTTCCCGGCGGTGCGCACCGCCATGGCGATGGGCAGCGTCGACCAGACGGTGATCGACGCGTCCGGCGGGCGGTCCGGGCCGTACGAGGGGTCGTACATCACCGGCTGGTACCCGGTGGAGACCGACAAGCGCTGGGACCCGATGAAGAGGGTCATCAGCGAGAAGGCCTTCGGCGACAACCGCATCGATGCGGCGGACGCCGGGGTGCAGACCACGTGGATCGCGTACACCGTGTTCAAGGCGGTCGTGGAGTCGCTCGGCGACGGCGAGGTGGCCTCGAACACCGTGCGGCGCGCCCTGAACGACGGGCTCGAGATCAAGACGGGCGGTCTGACGCCGACGCTCCGCTGGGACTTCCAGGCCGACCTCGCCAGCGTCGGCTTCCCGCGCCTGGTGAACGCCGACGTGACCCTTCAGGTCGTACGGCAGGGCCGGCTCGTGGCGGCGCGCAAGGGCTTCACGGACGTGACGAAGACACTGCAGACGGCCGAGGTGAACTGAGGCGGGGGCCGATCGAGTCGGCCCCCCCTTTCTCACAGCTGGGTCGACTGGCGCTCGGTCAGGCCGTACTTCTTGGCGATCGTGTTCCACAGCGGGGCGGCCTTGGCCTTCTGCGTGCTGGCGGTGCCGCTCGCCCGGTTGCCGGCCGCGGTCTGGCCGGTGACGCGGGCCTGGCCCTTCTTGCAGCCCTTCTTCCCGGCCGCCTGGTCGGCCCACGCCGCGTAGTGGTTGTCGGCGGACGCGGACGCCTGCCAGGCCTTGGTGAGGGCCGTGGTCAGCGCGGCGTGGTTCGGCAGCTGGTCGACCGTGAGGCCCTCCAGCCGCGTCACCAGGTCGGTGCGCTGCTGGGCCGCGCCGCGCAGATTCTTGGCGGCCTGGGCGAGGTTGTCGCAGGACTTCACGTCGGCCACCGCGCTGATCACCGTGGACCGGCTGGTGCCGCTGTCGGCGAGCAGCTTGTCGAGCTCGACGGCCTGCGCCTCGGCCGGGTCGGCGGACGGCGACGCGGAAGCATCGGTCGCGGGCGCCGTGGCGGACACGGTCTGGTTCTTGGCGTCGCCCTTGTCGTCCCCGCCGCCGGCGAGCAGTGCGCCCGCGCCGATGCCGAGGACGGCGATACCGATGCCGACGGCGGCGATGACGGGCACCTTCGATCCGCTACGACCGCCCCGGCCGCCCCTTCCGCCGTCGTACCCACCGTCGTCGTACCCGCCGCCGCCCGGGCCCTGCGGGATGTACCCGGGCTGCGGGGCGGCGTAGGCGGTCTGGGGCTGCGCGAAGCGCGGCATCTGCTGCGTGGAGTCGGCCGCGCCCTCGGCGCCGCCCGGCCCGCTGCGGAAGAGGTTGTCGAACTCGGCGGGCGGCTGCCGGTCCCCGCCGTACGGCGGAGCCTGCCCCGGCACGGGCGCGATGAACTGCGTGGCCTCGGCGTCGGGGCCGGTGGTGGGCGGCATCGGCCCGGCCTGCGGCACCTGCCCGAGGAACTGCGTCGCCTCGGCGGGCACCTCGGGCGGCAGCGCCCCGGGGCCGACCGGCGGGATGTACTGGGTGGCGCCCTCCTCGGCGGGCGGCATGGGCGCGGCGGAGGCACCGTGCCCGGCGTGCGGGAGCAGCGCGCCGGAGCTGCTGTGCCCCGCGGGCGGCTGGGGGGCGTTCGGAGCGCCGGGTCCGGCGGGCGGCAGGGGCGCTCCGTGTCCTACGGCGGGAAGAGCGGCACCCGGGGCGCCGTATCCCTCGGAGGGCTGGGAGGTCCCGGCGGAGGGGTCGCCGTATCCACCGACGGGTGACTGCGGGGCACCGGCAGCCGGATAGCCATACCCACCCGCAGGCGGCGCACCATGGCCGGCAGGCGGCTGCGGGGCACCGGCGGCCGGGTATCCGTATCCGGCCGCAGGCGGCGCACCACCCTGCGACACGGCGGGCGGCGCACCGTGGCCGACAGGCGGCTGCGGGGCACCGGCGGCCGGGTATCCGTATCCGGCCGCAGGCGGCGCACCACCCTGCGACACGGCGGGCGGAGCGCCAGGACCGGCGGGCGGCTGCGAGGCGCCGCCGGCCGGGTAGCCATACCCACCCGCAGGCGGCGCACCGTGGCCGACAAGCGGCTGCGAGGCACCGGCAGCGGGATATCCGTATCCGGCCGCAGGCGGCGCACCACCCTGCGACACGGCAGGCGGAGCGCCAGGACCGGCAGGCGGCTGCGAGGCGCCGGCGGTCGGGTAGCCGTACTCGCCCGTCAGCGGCTGGGGCGTACCCGGGGCAGCGGAGCCGTACGGGTCGGCCGGTGCGGGGGGAGCCGTCGGGGCGGGTCGGCCCACGGGCGGCAGGTAGTAGGAGGTGGGCTGGTCGGTGTCGTAGCCCGTGGGCTGCGGCGGGGCGGCCGGCCCGGGAGTGCCGTAGCCGTCGGCGCCGTAGGGCGGCGTCTGTATGTCCTGGGGCGGCTGGGGCGGTGTGCCCCAGGTCTGGGCGGGCGGTGTCGACCAGTCCTGTCCCGGCGGCGGGGCCGGGGCCTGGTGCTGCTCGGGGCCCCACGGGGTGCCCCAGGCCTGACCGCCGGCGGGCGCCGCGCCCGGACCGGACGGCGGCTGACCTCCCCCAGAGCCGAAAGCCTGGGAGGTACCCCCAGGCGCACCTGGGGCCGTAGCGGGCCGGCCCGCCTGCTGACCGCCGTACGCGCCCTGCTGACCGCCGTACGCGCCCTGTTGGTCGGCGTATCCGCCTTGCGGACCGCCGTATCCGCCCGTCATTCCCGGCAGCAGGGGTTCCCCACCGTCGGAGGGCAGCACGATGCCTTCGCGCGCTTCGCGCGTGGGCTCCTCGCCCTGTCCACTCTGCGTCACCGGGACTCCTACTAATGGGGGACCTTCGGAATCGTCGGCTCACGCTACCGGGTCCCCGGAGCCCGGTGCCACGCAGCACAGAACGTGACCTACGTCCCTGTGACCGCGGTAACAGAACCGGGCTCTCAAGCGCTCTGTACGCCTCCTTTCACGCCGCCGCCTGCAGATCCAGCCGCGCCCCGAACTCCCTTACCACGGGCTCGTCCCGGAACGGCTCCAGTCGCTGCTGGAAGTCCTCGAGGTACTCGGCACCCCGGTTGGAGCGGACGGACTCCAGCAACTCCACCGCCTTCAGGCCGGTGTTGCAGGCCTGCTCCACCTCCCGCTGCTGCACCTGAGCGGTCGCGAGCAGGACGTAGCCGATCGCCCGCCGGCGCGCCTTCGTCTCGGGGAGCCCGTCCAGCGACTCCCGCGCGCACCGCGCCGCCGCCTCGGCCTGCCCGAGGTCCCGGTGGCAGTGCGCCAACTCGTCGGCGAGATAGGCCTCGTCGAAGTGCGCGATCCACGCCGGGTCGTCCCCGGCGGCCGGGTCCGCCGCCTCCAGCGCGTTCACCGCCCGCCCGGACGCCGACTGGGCCGCCCGCGCATCGCCCATGAGCGCGTGCCCGCGGGCCTCCGCCGCGTAGAACATCGCCTCCGCGCGCGGTGTCACCCGCCCCCGCGCCCCCTCCTGCGCCGCGCGCGCCAACTGCGCGATCTCGCGCGGATTCCCGAGCTGCGCGGCGAGGTGGCTCATGGACGCGGCGAGCACATAGCCGCCGTAGCCGCGGTCGCCCGCCGCCTGCGCGAGGCGCAGCGCCTGGATGTAGTACCGCTGGGCCAGACCTGGTTGCCCGGTGTCGATGGCCATGTACCCGGCGAGTTCCGTCAACCGCGCGACCGCGGCGAAGAGTTCACGCCCCACGGCCTCCCGGTACGACCCGGCCAGCAGCCCGGAGACGACGCTGTTGAGGTAGTGCACGACGACCGGACGCACATGCCCGCTGCCGTACTGGTGATCAAGGTCTACGAGCGCCTGTGTCATCGCGCGCACGGCCGCCACGTCGGACTGCCCCACCCGCGGCCCCGCCGAACGCGCCACCTGCGAGTCGGGCGAGGAGATCAGCCAGTCGCGGCTGGGTTCCACGAGCGCGGACGCGGCGACGGAGGAGCCGGACAGGAAGTCCCTGCGGCCCACGTCACTGCGCCACAGCTCGCAGACCTGCTCGATGGCCCCCAGCACCGTCGGCGAGAACTGGAGACCGACGCCGGACGCGAGGTTCTTGCCGTTGGCCATGCCGATCTCGTCGATCGTGACCGTACGGCCGAGTTTGCGGCCGAGCGCCTCCGCGATGATCGCCGGGGCGCGTCCGCGCGGCTGTTGTCCGCGCAGCCAGCGGGCCACGGACGTCTTGTCGTAGCGCAGGTCGAGGCCGTGCTCGGCGCCGCACATGTTGACCCGGCGGGCGAGCCCCGCGTTGGAGCAACCCGCTTCCTGGATGAGCGCCTGCAGCCGTTCGTTCGGCTGCCGCGCGACGAGAGGCCTTGCGGCCATGGCGTACCCCCTGTGGCTGCGGTGCCTGCCCACGCACCGAGTTGACGTGTCTTCCACCGAAAAGTTCCGGCCGTGAAGATCAATGCCCCGCGGACGTACCGAAAATGCGAAGCATGCGAGGATTGCCGGGGTAAGGGTGGAAGCCCGACCCCTCGAGTGGTTACCCAGGTCCCGGCGTCGATCCTCCTGCGCGCCCCCACACATGCATCCATGCGCCCCAGATGCGGAATCGATGCTCCTCCCCCGCGCGCGCTACCCCCGTAACCCGAGGTGGGCGCGGGAGTTGTGTTGGGCGTGGAAGAGACGATCGCGGGCACCGAAGCCGCTCAGATTCCGAAGCAGCGCGGGGAATCGCTGCTGGAGACAGCCGTACGCTACGCCGAGGAGCGCCACTGGGACGTCTTCCCCGGCACCTGGCTGGAAGCCGTCGACGGGGTGCAGCGCTGCTCGTGCGGCGACGCGGCGTGCGCCGCACCCGGCGCGCATCCGGCGCGCGAGGACTGGGCGACGCAGGCCACGGGCAGTGCGACCGTCGCGCGCCGGATGTGGCAGAAGCAGCCCACGGCCTCGATCCTGCTGCCGACGGGGCGTACGTTCGACGCGGTGTGCGTTCCGGAGACCGCCGGGTTCCTCGCGCTGGCCCGGATGGAGCGCATGGAGTTGACGCTCGGTCCCGTGACGTTGACGCCGGATCGCCGGATGCAGTTCTTCGTGTTGCCGGGGGCGTCGGTGAAGCTTCCGGAGCTGGTGCGCAAGCTGGGGTGGGCGCCGGCGTCTCTCGACCTGGTCGCGCTGGGCGAGGGGGCGTATGTGGCTGCGCCGCCCACGCGGTTCGGGTCTTCTGGGGCTGTGCAGTGGGCTTGTCGGCCCACGCCCGCGAACCGGTGGCTGCCGGATGCGGAGGAGTTGATCTCGCCGCTCGCCTATGCGTGTGGGCGGGATCGGTAGTTCGGCGGCTGCGGGTTCGTCGTGGCTGGTCGCGCCCACGCGGCGGAGCCGCATATCGGATATAGTCCCGCGCCCCTTGGGTACGTCACCTGACCGTAGGGTTCATGCATGACGTCGGCCGTACGCGTACAAGGGCTCTGGAAGCGGTTCGGGCAGCAAGTCGCCGTTGCCGGGATTGATCTCGAGCTGCCCGCCGGGAAGTTCATCGGGCTCGTCGGGCCCAATGGGGCCGGGAAGACCACCACCCTCTCCATGGTCACCGGGCTGCTGCGGCCCGATCAGGGGTCCGTGGAGGTCGTCGGGCACGACGTGTGGCGGGACCCCGTGGCGGTGAAGGCGCGGATCGGGGTGCTGCCGGAGGGGCTGCGGCTGTTCGAGCGGTTGTCGGGGCGTGAACTGCTCGGCTACAGCGGGCGGTTGCGGGGGCTGCCCGGGGCCGAGGTCGACAAGCGGGCCGCCCAGCTGCTCGACGTGCTCGACCTGGCGGGTGCCCAGCACAAGCTGGTCGTCGACTACTCGACCGGGATGCGGAAGAAGATCGGGCTGGCGGCCGCCCTCCTCCACAATCCCGAAGTCCTGTTCCTGGACGAGCCGTTCGAGGGCGTCGATCCGGTGTCCGCGCAGACCATCCGCGGGGTGTTGGAGCGGTACACCGCCTCCGGCGCGACCGTCGTCTTCTCCTCGCACGTCATGGAGCTCGTCGAGTCCCTGTGCGACTGGGTGGCCGTCATGGCCGCGGGCCGCATCCGCGCCCACGGGCCCCTCGCAGAGGTGCGCGGCGCCGCGCCCTCGCTGCAGCAGGCGTTCCTCGAACTGGTCGGCGCGTACGGCCGGGACGCCGGCTCCGACCTCGACTGGCTCGGCGGCGGAGCGACGCGGTGAGCGCCGGCGTCACGGGTGTCACCTCCGTCATCGTGCGGCTGAAGCTGTCGCTGTTGCGCAACGGGCTGCGGCAGTCCACCGGGCGGGCGGTCGCGTACATCGCCTCGGCCGTCGCCGTCCTGCTCGTCTCCGTGCTGCAGCTGATCGGGCTGATCGCGCTGCGGGGCCATGCGCACGCCGCGTCCGTGGTCGTCCTGCTGGTGGCCGTGCTGGCGGTCGGCTGGGCGGTGATGCCGCTGTTCTTCCCCGGCGGCGACGAGACCCTCGACCCGACCCGCCTGGTGATGCTGCCGCTGCGGCCCCGGCCGCTGGTACGGGCGCTGCTGGTGTCCTCGCTGGTCGGGATCGGGCCGGTGTTCACGCTGTGCATGCTGACCGGGTCGGTGATCTCGGTCGCGCACGGCGGAACGGCGTACGGCTTCGGCGTCGTCGGGATCGTCCTCGCGCTGCTGGTCTGCATGGCCCTCGCGCGGACCGTCGCCACCGCCAACATCCGGCTGCTGACCAGCCGCAAGGGCCGGGACCTGGCGGTGCTGAGCGGGCTGGTCGTCGCGATCGGGGCGCAGGTCGTGAACTTCGGTGCGCAGCGGCTGGGTTCCGGCGGGCTCGCGCAGCTCGACGGGCCGGCCGAGGTGCTGAAGTGGGTGCCGCCCGGTTCGGCGATCGCGGCGGCGGACTCGGCGAGCGAGGGGTCGTACGGGATCGCCGTCCTCCAACTCGCCTTGTCCGTGGCGGCTTTGGTGGTCCTGATCGCCGTATGGTCGCGGCATCTGACCCGGCTGATGACCGCGCCCGACGGCTCGACCCTCCAGGCGGCCTCCGAGCCCGCCGCCCGCCGCCGGACCTCGACCGGGCTCGCCCGGCTGCTGCCCGCCGGGCGCACCGGCACCGTCATGGAACGCAGCCTGCGCTATGTGTGGCGCGACCCCAAGACCAAGGCGGCGTGGGTGACCTCGCTGGCCATCGGCCTGATCGTGCCGGTGTTCAACGCGCTGCAGGGCACCGGGTCCATCTACTTCGCGTGCTTCGCCGCGGGGATGCTCGGCGTGCAGATGTACAACCAGTTCGGGCAGGACACGTCCGCGTTCTGGATGGTCGCGATGACGATCTCCTCGACCCGGGACGCGTACGTCGAGCTACGCGCGCGTGCGCTCGCGCTGCTGGTGATCACGCTGCCGTACGCCACGCTCGTCACCGTCCTGACGACGGCGCTGATCGACGACTGGCCGAAGCTGCCCGAGGTGCTCGGGGTGTCCTTCGCGCTGCTCGGGGCGATGCTGGCGACCGGGGCGTGGACGTCGGCCCGGTTCCCGTACTCCATCCCGCAGGAGGGCTACAAGAACGTCGCCCCCGGGCAGTCCGGGCTCGCCTTCGTCTCGATCCTCGGCGGCATGGTCGCGGGCGCCCTGCTGTGCGCTCCCGTCATCGCGCTGACGATCTGGGTGAACGTCAGCGCGGGCGGTGACGATTGGAGCTGGCTGCTGCTGCCGGTGGGCGCGGCCTACGGGGCGGCGATCACGGTGGCGGGGCTGCGGTTGGCGGCGCCGCGGACGGCTCGGCGACTGCCGGAGATCCTGCTGGCGGTCAGCAAGGGGTGAACCCCCGTCAGGGGCGCGGGTGCTGCGGCGGCGTGCGGACGGGCAGGCCGCGCAGGAGGGTGTCGAGGTAGAGGTCGAAGCGGGGCGCCGACGTGCCCAGGCCGAGGTCCGCGGGGGTCGCGCCCAGCCACTGGGTGACGCCCAGGCCGAAGACGTACCAGCTCTGCTCGGCCTCCTCGGCCCCGGCGCCGGCGAGGACGAAGGCCGCGGTCACGCGTTCCCGTAGCCGTCCGAAGGACTCCGGGTTGTGGCGGTGGGGGCGGGCCACGTGGGCGGCGTAGCCCGGTACGGCCAGGAACTCGTCGTGCATCGACCAGGCGAGGCGGGCCAGCCAGGAGCGCCAGGTGGCGGGCGTCGGTTCGTCGGCCGGCAGGATGCGCTCGACCATCACCTCGCTGATCAGGTCGAGGAGTTGGTCGCGGTCGGCGACCCAGCGGTAGAGCGCGGAGTGCGAGACCCCGAGCCGGCCGGCGAGCTCCCGCATGGTGAGGGTGGCCAGGTCGCCCTCCAGGGCACGGGCCACGATGAGGTCCCGGCTCAGTCGGGCGGGGCGGCCGGGGCCGGGGTTCTTCGCGGTCCCCGAGGTCTTTCCAGTCATCGCTCAGGAGCCTAGCCGCCTTAATTAGTGACCACTGGTCACTAACCCTGTTAGGGTCACCTTACTTCACCCCTGCTTCAAGGAGGCGGACGCTGATGCGGGTGCTCCTGGCGGCCTGTGCGGCCTTCCTGGCCAAGCGGCTACGACGTTCCGGCGCGGGCCCTGTCCCGGTCCTCCCGGTACTCCTGGCGGCCGCCCTCGCCGTCGCCCTCGCGCAGACCGTGGTCGTCCCGGCGCTGCCGCTCTTCCAGCGCCGGTTCCACGTCTCGCAGCCGGACGCGGCCTGGCTGCTCACCGCGTTCATGCTCGCCTCGGCCGTGGTCACCCCGGTCGCCGGGCGGCTCGGCGACCTGCTCGGCCACCGGCGGGTGATGGCGGCCTGTCTCGCCTGCCTCGTCGCCGGCAGCGTGCTCGCCGCGTACGCCGACCACGCCTCCTGGTACGCCGGGACCCTCGCCGGACGGGCCCTGCAGGGCTGCGCGGGCGGGGTGTTCCCGTCGGCCTTCGGGCTGGCCAGGCAGGAGACCCCTCCCGAGCGGCTGAGCGGGGTGATCTCCGCGCTCAGCGCGATGTTCGGGGTGGGCGGCGCACTCGGCATCGCCGTCGCGGGGCCGCTGGTGGACGCGGCGGGGACGGTGTGGCTGTTCGTGACGCTCGCGGGGCTCGCGGGGGTAGCCCTGGTGGGGGCGCTCGGGATGGGGAGCGTGACCGGGGTTCGCCCGGAGACCGCCTCCCCGGCACGCCCGAGGACCGGTCTCGACCTCACCGGCGCCCTGCTGCTGGCGGCCGCCCTCGTCGCCGTGCTGCTCGGCATCACCCAGGGGCGAGTCTGGGGCTGGGCGTCCGCCCCCACGCTCGGGCTGGTCGGGGGCGGCCTGCTGCTCGGCGGCTGCTTCCTGGCGGTGGAGCTGCGTTCGGCGGCGCCGCTCGTCGACCCGCGGCTGCTGCGGGGGCGGGCCCGGGCCGGCACGCATGCGGCGACCCTGGTGATCAGTGTGGCCATGTTCTCCGCGGCCACCCTGATCCCGCAGTTCGCACAGACCCCGGGGAGCAGCGGGTACGGCTTCGGCGCCTCCCCCACCGTTACGGGGCTGCTGCTGGTGCCGATGGCGCTGTGCATGGTGCTCGCCGCCCCGCTGTCGGCGTGGGTATCCGCCCGCCGGGACAGCCGTACGGCCTTCCGGATCGGCGCGGCACTCGCGGCCGCGACGCTCGCCGCGCTCGGGGCGGCGCACGGGAGCCTCGCGGTGTTCGCCGTGACGGGAGCGCTGCTCGGGCTGGCGTACGGCTTCGCGTTCGCCTCGCTCGGCGGGCTGGTGATCGGCGCGGTGCGGGCCGACCAGACCGGTGCCGCCACCGGGATCAACACCATCCTGCGGACGGTGGGCGGCGCGGTCGGCTCCCAGCTCGCGGCGGTGGTGGTGACCACCTCCGCCGCACCCGGCACGGGCGGCCTGCCCGCCGAGTCCGGCTACACCACGGCCTTCCTGGCCTCGGCGGTCACCGCGGTGGGCGCGCTGGCGGTGTCCTACGTACTTCCGGGGCCGGGCGGTGAGCGTGGGCCGGTACGGAGGCGGGCGGCGGATGTCAGCTCCTGAGGTGCCGTCTGGGGGGCGGGTTCGGGGGCTGGGCCCCGGGGGGCGAGGCGCGAGGGGCCCGGGGGGCCGGGGGCCCGGGTCCGGCGAGGTCCGGGTCCGGCGAGGTCCGGGTCCGGCGAGCCCGGGTCCGGGAGTGCGGCGAGCGTGAGCCGGTACGGAGGCGGGCGGCGGACGTCAGCTCCTGAGGAGCCGCCCGGGGGCCCGAGTTCGGGGGCTGGACCCCGGGGGGGCGGGTCCCGGGGGGCGGGTCCGGCGAGGTCCGGGCCCGGGAAGTCCGGGTCCGGCGAGGTCCGGGTCCGGCGAGGTCCGGGTCCGGCGAGGTCCGGGTCCGGGGGTGCGGCGAGCGTGAGCCGACGCGGAGACGGGCGGCGGACGTCAGCTCCTGAGGTGCCGTCCGGGGGCCCGGGGAAGCGGGCCCGGGGAGCTCGGGTCCCCCCCGGGGGCGGGTCCCGGAGGGCCGGGTCCCGGAGGGCCGGGTCCCCGGGGGCCCTGGAAGTCCGGGTCCGGGGAGGTCAGTCCCTGTCCGGTCCGTCCAGCCCGTCCAGGAAGGGCTCGATCGCGCCCCGCCACGCCTCCGGCTGGTCGTAGTGCACGAGGTGGCCGGCGTCGGCCACCTCCGCGTACTCGCCGCGGGGCAGGACGCGGACCATCTCCTGGGCCTCGGCGCGGCCCAGCTCGCCGTCGAGGCCGCGGACGACCAGGGCGGGGCACTGGACCTGGGCGAGCTCCTCCCAGTGCGCGTCGTACACCCAGGTCTCGCGGGACTGGAGCATCTGCTCCGGGTCGAAGACGGGGCGCCAGCCGTCGGGGGACTCGGCCATCACCTCGGCATAGAACTCGCCGCGGGCCGGGTTCGGGCGCTCCACCCAGGGGTCGTCCTCGCCGAACCACTTGCGTACGTCGGCGAGCGTGGCGAAGGGGACGGGCCAGGCCTTGAACCACTCCGCCCACTCGCGCTGCGAGGCCGCGCCGAGCGCGGAGGCCCGCATGTCGCAGATGATCACTCCGTGGACCAGGTCGGGGCGTTTGGCGGCGAGCTGCCAGGCGGTCAGGGCACCCATGGCGTGGCCGATGAGGACGGCCCGGGCGAGACCGAGCTGTTCGAGGGCGGCCTCGACGTCCTCGACGTATGCCTCGCGGGTGAAGGAGGCCCGTGGGGGCTTGTCGCTCCGGCCGTGGCCGCGCTGGTCGAGCGCGACGGCGCGGTGGCGCTCGGAGAGCCAGCGGGCGGTGGACGCCCAGTGCGAGGCGCGGCCCATGAGGCCGTGCAGTAACAGCACCCCGGATGATCGTTTCTCCGGTGCGGCTTGCGATGCGCCTGCCGGTGCGTGTTGCGGTACGGCCGATTCCGGTGCGTCCCTCGTCGGGTCGGTCTTGGGAGGGTCACCGAACTCCCAGGCGGTAAGACGCACCCCGCCCGCTCCGGTCACGTCGATGCGCCGCGCCATTGGCACCCCCCTAGCTCCGCGCCCTGTCGGCCCTGCCTGCCCTGTCTGCCGTTCCTGTGTCGTACACCCCTGCAGCGCACACACCGCGCGCCCCGTCACCCACAGACTATCGAATGTGTATTCGAGAATGGCGTTCCTGGCGGCAACACCCCTCGTTCGAGTGACCTCGCTCAAGGAATGATCGCCGCCGCCGAGGGGAGATCTTCAGCGGGAGGCGGACCGCTCGGGGAAAACGGTCCGAAGGGGATGACCCTGGGAGCTCGGGGCTCCGGGTCAGCACAGGGGAGGACAGGCCCCGGCGCCGTAAGGCGCCGGGGCCATCCATACGTCTACGGCACATCCGCCCGCCCCCTCAGGTCATATGCCTCACGCGACAGCCTCGCACGGGAAGCGTCCGAGCGCTGCGATTCCGCACACTGAATCTTGGAATCGAAGCGAACTCCGAAGCGGACCCCGAAGGGAACTCGGGGACATCACAACTGCCCCACAGGTACCGGGAGTTGACGACCTCGGTGCGTCGCTCGATGCGTCGATCAGCGCGTCGCTCAGCGCTTGGCGACGAACACGTGGGACGCGACGTCCGACTCCAGCTCGGCCGCCTCGCCGCCGCTGCCCACCAGCACACCGCCCGCCGACTCCGTCACGCTCACCACCGAGCCGGGCTGCACGCCCGCCCGGCGCAGCGTGTACATCAGCTGCGCGTCCGTCTGGATCGGTTCGCCGATCCGGCGCACGACGACCGTCTTGCCGTCGATCCCCGGGTCGAGGTCGGCCAGCGACACCATGCCCTCGTCCAGGAACGGGTCCGCGCCGTCCTTCTCGCCGAGCTCCTCCAGTCCCGGGATCGGGTTGCCGTACGGCGACTCGGTGGGGTGGCGCAGCAGCTCCAGGACCCGGCGCTCGACGGCCTCGCTCATCACGTGCTCCCAGCGACACGCCTCGGCGTGGACCTGCTCCCACTCCAGGCCGATCACATCGACGAGCAGGCACTCCGCGAGGCGGTGCTTGCGCATCACGCGAGTGGCCAGCCGACGGCCCTCGTCGGTCAGCTCGAGGTGTCGGTCGCTGGCGACGGACACCAGTCCGTCGCGCTCCATCCGCGCCACGGTCTGGCTGACGGTCGGCCCGCTCTGGTCGAGCCGCTCGGCGATCCGGGCGCGCATGGGGACCACACCTTCCTCCTCCAGCTCGAGGATGGTGCGGAGATACATCTCCGTGGTGTCGATCAGTCCGGACATACGTGCCCCTTGATGAGATCTGCCGGAAGCACGACAGCTTCCCGGCGCGTGCGCTGGCCCTGGCATCAATTCTGCCGGATACCACTGACAAGCGTGCCGCGCCGTTGAAACCAAGGGGTTACACGGGGGTTCCCGACGCACCCCGGATACCGCCGGATGTCCGCGAGCGACGGCCTCACGGCCGTATTGACATCCCAGTGGTCCAGACCGCACGGTGATCCGCGACACAGGTACCGCTGCGGACATCCGCTGAGAACATCCGCTGCGGACATCAGACACCACTGACGCTCCGAAGGGACCCCGCATGAGCGACGGCAAGCTGTCCGGCCGGTTCTTCGACGCCGCGATCGGCCTGCTGCAACGGGTCCGGGACGAGGAGGCCGAGTCCGTCGCGGCCGCCGGCACGCTCCTCGCCGACACCGTCGCCTCCGGGGGCCGCCTCTTCGCCTTCGGCGCCGGCCACTCCTCCCTCGCCGCGCAGGACATCGTCTACCGCGCGGGCGGCCTAGCCCTGATGAACCTGCTGGCCGTCCCCGGTGTCGTCGGCGTCGACGTCATGCCGGCCACCCTCGGCTCGGCCCTCGAACGCGTCGACGGCCTCGCGAGCGCCGTCCTGGACTGCTCGCCGCTCCGCGCGGGCGACGCCCTCGTGATCATCTCCCTCTCGGGCCGCAACGCGCTCCCCGTGGAGATGGCCCTGCACGCCCGCACCCTGGGGGTACGGGTGATCGGCGTGACGTCGGTGGCGTACGCCACGGAGACGAAGTCCCGGCACTCCTCCGGCACGTACCTCAAGGACCACTGCGACATCGTCCTCGACTCGAAGATCGCGATCGGCGACGCGGAACTCACCCTCGACACGGTCCCGGCCCCGTTCGCCCCGGCCTCCACGGTCGTGACAGCGGCGTTGCTGCAGGCGGTGATGGCCACGGCGGCCGGCAACCTGGCCGACCGGGGCATCGAGCCACCGCTGCTGCGGTCGGGGAACGTGGACGGCGGGCACGAGTGGAACGGGCGGGTGTTCGAGGAGTACGGGGACCGGATCTTTTACCGGCAGTAGGGACTCATCGGGGGGCAGGCAGTCGTGTCACCGGGCTGCGGGCTGCGGGCTGCGGGCTGCGGGCTGCGGGCAGTTCGTGCCTACCCCCGCCCCACCACTCCACCCAGATCCAGTGCCGAGGCGATCCGCACCGCCACATCCTCCGCGTACACCGCGTCGGACCGCTCGAACTGACTCCGTCCACCGCCCCGCAGGAACGTCACGACCCCCAACGTCCGCCCCCGGCTCCGCAGCACCGCACACAGCGAGTGCACGGTGTCCAAGGGCCACTGCCGGGCCCGCGCCCACTCCCGCGCCTGCTCGGCCGGCACCGCCCCCACACTCGCCCGCACCGACCCGGTCCGGTCCACGCACTGCAGCGCCGGATGCCCCTCGCCGTACCGCACCGGCAGCCCGGCCGCCCCCGTGAGCAGGCTCGGCCCCGGCGACCCGGAGGGTGTCGTGGCGACACGTACCAGCCGTACCGGCCCCTCCGCCTCCCCGTCGGCCACCGCGCCGCCCGACACCCGGTCGATCAGCGCGTGGTCGGCGAAGCCGGCGAGCGCGAAGTCCAGGTGGACGACCGCCGCCTCGGCCGGGTCCTCGCACTCGGCGGCGGCCCGCGCCGCCCGGTGCAGCTGGTTGGTCCGGAACCGCAGCAGCGCCGCCTCCTGCTCGCTCTGCTTGGCCTCGGTCACGTCCTGGAAGAGCCAGCCGACGCCCAGCGGAACGGGCTCCTCCGCGAGCGGCGAGGCCAGCCGTACGAACCCGCAGCGCCAGCAGCGCCGCTTGTCGCCGTCCGGTGTCCGCACGCCCACCCAGATCTCGGCGGGCGCGGGCGGCGCACCCTCGGCCAGCACATGAGTGAGCGCGCTCTCCAGCTCCTCCACGCCCTGGGCGAGCAGTTCCCCGAGCGGCCGCCCCAGCACGGACGTACGCCCGATACCGAGGGACCGGGCCGCATGAGCGTTCACGACGGCAGGCCGCAAATCCGCGTCGACAAGCACGACACCCCAGGAGGCATCCTCGAACAGCGCCTCACTCAGCGCGATGGACCGCTCCAGATCGATCTGCGCGTGCACCTCGCTGAACGCGCAGTACACCCCGGCCGGCTTCCCGTCGGGCCCGCGCACGGCGGCGGACTGGGTCCGTACGAGAACCCGCCCCCCGTCCTTGGTCAACAAGGCGAACTCATGCACCTGCCGCCCGGGGGCCTGCATGGCGGACAGCAGCCGCCCCTCGACCTCCTCGGCGTCCGCACGCCGTACGGCCCACCCGGCGAACCCCTGCCGCCCCACGGCCTCGGCCGCGGTCCAGCCCAGAATCCGCTCGGCCTCACGGTTCCAGTGCGTGACGACGCCGTCGGCATCGAAGGCGCACAGGGCCGCGTCCATCCCGTCGAGGAGCGCGGCGAGCAGATCGGAGCCGCCGGGGCCCTCCGGACCGTCCCGACCGGGCTCGTCCGGCCCCAGCTCGTCGGTGGTCCCACTACGCCGGGAAGCACTCACCTGGACCCCCTGCAGGCTGCGTCTCTCTTGCAATCATCTAACTGGAACGTGACGCAGCACACACCGGGTTCCCGCAAGATTGAGGGAATCGTTGTACGGCGGAAGCGCGACGTCAGCGGTTTCACCTGCGCTCAGGCCAGCCTGAGGTCGACCCAGAGGTCGGTCTCGCCGTCGAGCACATACCGTTCGACCTCAACAAATCCCCGCGCCTCGGCAAACCGCACCCCGTCCTCATTGACGGCGAGCACACACGTCTCGATCACCCGAGCCCCGAGCACACGCGCGTGGCCGAGCGCCTTCTCATACAGCGCCGCCCCAAACCCCCGCCGCCGGAACTCGGGCAGCACACGCGCGATGACGGTCGCCACGGCCTCCTCGCCCTCCGGCGGCCGCACGGTCGAGCACCCGACGAGCACGTCCCCGAGATAGGCGTTCTCGAGCCGATACCGCCGACCGCGCTCCCGTACGTCATCGAGCCCCATGGCGGCAGGCGGCACGATCACGTTGTGCACGTGCCGCCACTGCTCGAGCATGGCGTCACCCACGACGGGCTCGATCCGCCACCCCGCCTTCATCTCCGTCATGCGCGGAACGCTAAATGATCAGTGAGTGCACGTCCATGGTGCGACCTTCCCAAGCCGTTGTCAGACCCCGCTGGCACAGTCCAGGGCCATGGACACCGACGAGTTCTGGAACCTCATCGAGACAGCCCGCTCGAACACGACAGCCGACCACCGCTTCCACCAGGCCATGGTCGCCCTGCTGGTGTACCGCTCCCCGCCGGACATCCTCGAGTACGAGGCACGCTTCGACGCCCTCCACGACGCGCTCTACCGCTGGGACGTCTGGGCGGCCGCCTACCTCATCGGCGGCGGCTGCTCCGACGACAGCTTCATGGACTTCCGTGCGGGTCTGATTACTCAAGGGCGTACGTGGTACGAGCGGGCGGCGGCCGCACCCGACAGGCTCGGCGACCACCCCGAGGTCATCGCCGCCGCCTCCGCCTTCGAGGACCGTGCGCTCTTCTACGAGGAGGTCAACTACTGCGCCGCCGAGGCATACGAGCACCACACCGGCGACCCGGACGCCTTCTACGAGGCATGGAAGCAGTACGAGGCCGACCACCCGGATCCCGGGCCCGAGACCGACATGGGCGAGGACTTCGACTTCGACGATGCGGGCGAGATGCAGGGAAGGCTGCCGCGGCTGGCTGCGCTTTTCCTGGCTGATGGCTCTGCTGACGGATGCCTTTAACAGCAAGATCGGCTACGCGTTCGAGGATTTGAGGGTTCTTCGCACGAATGAGCGTCATCTATCGATTCGGCCGCCGCACACCACAGTGATCACTACCGTCCCCTGCATACGCACGAGAGGAGGTCACTCGCTCCACCAGCCGCGAGCCGGAGCCTGCCCCTCAAGAGGTGTCAGGCCGAGTGACCAGCCCAAGTCATCACGGTCCGAAGGATCAAGGAGGTGCACCGATGACTACGTTTCCTGTAGGCGAGCAGACCCACCAGGCTGTGCTTCCTCAGCAGCCTGCTCTGGAATCCGTGGGAGCAGACACCCCTGGGAGCAGGGACGAAACGGCTCACGGACACTCCGCCACCGCGCGGGGCACCGGCAGGGAACATGGGCGAGGGGAGACCGACGGGCACGGCACCAGAACCCGTCGGCGTCACGCCAAGAACGCTGCCACGGCAGCGGAGGCGACAGAGAACGGGAGCGGTGACGCTCCCCCGCGCAGTCCGTCGTACGCCGGTGGAATCGGCGCAGGCAGAGTCTTCGTCCTCTCCAAGGACGGGCAACCCCTCATGCCCTGCCATCCCGCTCGCGCCCGCGAACTCCTGAGCAAGGGCAGGGCCGTTGTCGCCCGACAGGTGCCTTTCACCATCCGGTTGAAGGACCGCACCCTTGCCGAGTCAGAGGTCGACGGCGTGCAGTTACGCATCGACCCCGGCTCCAAAGGCACGGGCCTCGCCCTCACCGACGAGAAGAAGGAAGCCGACGGGGAAGGCGCCGTCGTCACCGTCAGACGTGGGCTCGTCGCGGTCGAACTCCAGCATCGCGGCGACCAGATCCACCTGTGCATGCAGCAGCGTGCCGGTTACCGACATCGACGGCGATCAGCCAACCGCCGCTATCGCGCGCCCCGTTCAAACAACCGGCCTCGCCGCGCAGGATGGCTACCGCCCTCCCTGCGCCATCGCGTCGACACCACGTTCTCCCAGGCGGCACGCCTCTGCCGCTATGCACCCGTCACCGAGATCCACGTCGAACGGGTTGCCTTCGACACCCACGCCATGAGCGCAGGCAAGCCCCTCACCGGAGCCGAGTACCAGCAAGGGCCACTCGCCGGAACCGATGCCCGCGCCTACCTCCACGCCAAATGGAACAGCGCCTGCGCCTACTGTGACGCCTCCGGTGTCCCCCTGAACATCGAACACCTCAGGCCCCGCAGCCGAGGAGGATCAAGCCGTATCTCCAACCTCGTCCTCGCCTGTGTCCCGTGCAACGAGGCCAAGGGCAGCAAGCCCGTCGAGGTCTTCCTCGCCCACTGGCCCGAACGCCTCGCGAAGATCCTTCAGCAGGTCAAAGCGCCACTCCATGACGCCGCCGCGATGAACGCGACCCGGTGGCAGCTCACCGAGGCACTGGGCGAGCTCGGCAGACCCGTACACGCGTGGTCGGGCGGGCGTACCAAGTGGAACCGCAGCGCCATGGGGCTGGAGAAGACCCACACCTTGGACGCACTGTCCGTCGGATGCCTGGATCACGAGAACGGCGACGCAGTCGTGCGGTTTCCCGGACAGGTGCTCGTCGCCAAGGCCACGGGACGCGGTTCGTATGCCCGCACTACTCCGGACCGGTTCGGCTTCCCCCGGCTGCGCCGGGCTCGTACCAAACAGCACTTCGGGTACGTCACCGGGGATCTCGTACGAGCCAACATGCCGACCGGCAGGTGGGCGGGCACATGGACTGGACGCATCTCAGTCCGGGCCAACGGGCAGCACAGCCTCACCACACCGGCAGGCCGATTCAATGTCCGTCATCGGAATATGCGACTCCTGCAGCGGGGCGACGGATACGCATACTCCTTCCGGTCAGAACCGGGTTCGTCAACATCCTGAAAAACCGGTTGAGCGACGGCTGGCCGGTTCCTAGGGTGTGTTCCACGAGGAAAGGAGGTGGTTCGGAGCATGTATGAACACCGGACGTCGGAGGTGGCTGCGGGCTAGCGGCCCGTCACCCACCGAGTGCGGTGCCGGACCAGCGTGTGCGAGATACACGCAGCCGGCCAATCCAACGCAGTCACCCGACCCGCGAGCTCGCCGGTAACGTCCGGCCGGCTCCCCCGCCGTCAGGCGGAGGAACCCGAGCTCGCGGGTCGTCTGCGTTCGCTGGACCGGTGCCGAGGTCAGGGGCTGAGCCGCTCCACCCGCCAACTCCCGTCCGCCTCCGCCACATACCGCAGCCGGTCGTGCAGCCGGTTCTCCCGCCCCTGCCAGAACTCCACCGCCTGCGGTGCCACCCGGAAGCCGCCCCAGTTCGGCGGTACCGGGACCTGCTCGCCCTCCGGATAGCGGGCCGCCAGTTCGGCGTACGAGCCCTCCAGATCGGCCCGCGTGGCGATCACCGAGGACTGGGCGCTGGCCCACGCACCGAGCTGGGAGCCGTGCGGGCGGGTGCGGAAGTAGGCGGCCGTCTCGTCGCGGCCGGTGCGGCGGGCGACGCCCGTGACGATGACCTGGCGGGCCATCGGATGCCAGGGGAAGAGGAGGGAGACGTACGGGTTCTCCGCGAGGTCGAGGGCCTTGCGGGAGTCGTAGTTGGTGAAGAAGACAAAGCCCTGCTCGTCGAACTGCTTCAGCAGTACGGTGCGGGAACCGGGTCGGCCCTCGGCGTCCGCGGTCGAGACGACCATGGCGTTCGGCTCGAAGAGATGGGCCTCCGTCGCGGCCTGCTTGAACCAGCGCGCGAACTGCTCCACAGGGGTGGCGGTCAGGTCGCTCTCGGCGAGGCCCTCGGCCCGGTACTGCTTGCGCATGGAGGCGGGGTCGGGGGAGACGGCGTCTGCGTCGGTCACGTCGGTCATCTTGCCGTATCGGAAACTGTTCGGAAGCGGAGGCCGGAGCGCCTGGGGGTGGCACTCAGTGCCACCAAGCACTCCCCAAAGGTGGCACTCGGGGATATGGTGCAGGTGCCGCTGCGGTGGGGTGACCACTCACCGCACGGGGCATCACTGGGCCAACCGACCGGCACGGAGCCGTCCCCCTCCGAGGGTCGCCCCCAGTCACCCCCGAAATGACCTGTCGCACACATCACGAGGAGCCGCCTGATGTCCGACTTCGTACCCGGACTCGAAGGAGTCGTCGCGTTCGAGACGGAGATCGCCGAACCGGACAAGGAGGGCGGCGCCCTGCGATATCGGGGCGTCGACATCGAGGACCTGGTCGGCCACGTCTCGTTCGGCAACGTCTGGGGCCTGCTCGTCGACGGCGCCTTCAACCCCGGTCTGCCGCCCGCCGAGCCCTTCCCGCTCCCGGTCCACTCCGGCGACATCCGCGTCGACGTCCAGTCCGCACTCGCCATGCTCGCGCCCGTGTGGGGCCTCAAGCCCCTCCTCGACATCGATGCCGAAACGGCCCGCGACGACCTCGCCCGCGCCGCCGTCATGGCGCTCTCCTACGTCGCCCAGTCGGCCCGCGGCCAGGGCCAGCCCATGGTCCCGCAGCGCGAGATCGACAAGGCCCAGTCCGTCGTCGAGCGGTTCATGATCCGCTGGCGCGGCGAGCCCGACCCCAAGCATGTGGCGGCGGTGGACGCCTACTGGACCTCGGCCGCCGAACACGGCATGAACGCCTCCACCTTCACGGCCCGCGTCATCGCGTCCACGGGAGCCGATGTGGCCGCCGCGCTCTCGGGCGCCGTAGGAGCCATGTCCGGCCCGCTGCACGGCGGCGCCCCCTCCCGGGTCCTCGGCATGATCGAGGAGATCGAGCGGACGGGCGACGCGGAGGCGTACGTCAAGCAGGCCCTGGACAAGGGTGAGCGCCTGATGGGCTTCGGCCACCGCGTCTACCGCGCCGAGGACCCGCGCGCGCGGGTCCTCCGTCGCACCGCCCGCGAACTCGGCGCCCCCCGCTACGAGATCGCCGAAGCCCTGGAGAAAGCGGCCCTGGCGGAGCTCCACGCCCGCCGCCCCGACCGCGTCCTCGCCACGAACGTCGAGTTCTGGGCCGCCATCGTCCTCGACTTCGCCGAGGTCCCGGCCCACATGTTCACCTCGATGTTCACCTGCGCCCGCACGGCCGGCTGGTCGGCCCACATCCTGGAACAGAAGCGCACGGGCCGCCTCGTACGGCCGTCCGCGCGCTATGTCGGGCCCGGCACGCGGAACCCGCGCGAGATCGAGGGGTTCGACGACATCGCGTGCTGAGTGACGCCGAGTGGCGGTGCCCTATGGGGAGCCGCCACACGTGCGTGTCCACGCCATAGGGGTGGTCAGCTCAGCGCGTCGTCCAGCAGAACCGCCCACTGGGACACCACGCGTTCGCGGCGGGCGCCGTCGTCCGTGAGTAGGTTCGCCAGCCCCAGCCCCCGGGCCATGTCCAGCAGGCCCTGGACCGTCTCCCGTACGCCCGGACGCGACTCGTCCGCGTCCAGCAGTTCCACCGCGATCCGGTGGGTCTCGCGGCCGACGCGGGCTTCCAGTTCGGTCACCTGCGGGCGGAGTTGCTCCTCGTTGGAGGCGGCGACCCAGAGATGGAGGGCGGCGCGGAACAGAGGGCCTGTGTAGAGGTCGACGAGGGCCGAGACCACTGCGCGGCGGTCGCCTGCGGCGCCCTGCGGGAACAGGGCGCGCAGGGCCGTGGACCGCTCCTCCGCCACGTACTCGACCGCCGCCGTGAAGAGGTCCTCGCGGGTCGGGAAGTGGTGCTGCGCGGCGCCTCGGGAGACGCCGGCGCGTTCGGCGACGACGGAGACCGTGGAGCCGGCCCAGCCGTGTTCGGCGAGGCAGGACACGGCGGCCTCCAGGAGGCGCTGCCGGGTGGCCCGGCTGCGGTCCTGTTTGGGAGTACGTTCCACACGGTCGCCGACCGTGCTCACAGCGCCCATGCGGGATCCCGTCGTTCTAGGAAGGCCGTCATCCCCTCGCGGGCCTGCGCGGAGGAGAACAGCCGGGCCGAGAGCGCGGTCAGGTCGGCCGCGTCCCGGTCGAAGGTCTCCAGCACCCTAGCCGTGAGCAGCTGTTTCGTCTCGGCCAGGGCCTGGGGGGCCGCTCGGCGCAGGCCGTCCAGGATGGGTTCCAGTACGGCGTCCACGTCGTCGCCGGACGCCGTGAGGAGGCCGATGCGGGCCGCCTCGCCCGCGGAGAAGCGCTCACCGGTGAGGTAGTAGCGGGCGAGAGCACGCGGATCCGTGCGGGGCAGCAACGGCAGTGAGATGACCGCCGGGGCCACCCCGATCCGTACCTCAGTGAAGGCGAGGGTGGACTCCGTCGAGGCCGCCGCGATGTCGCAGGCCGCCAGCAGGCCCAGGCCGCCCGCGCGTACGTGGCCGGTGACGCGGGCGACGACCGGTTTGGGCAGCTCCACGATCTGGCGGAGCAGCCGCACCAGCGCGTCCGGGGGCGGTGGGTCGCGCAGGTCGGCGCCCGCGCTGAAGGTGTTGCCGGTGTGGGTGAGGACGATCGCGCGTACGTCGCCGTCCTTGCCGCAATCCAGGAGAGCATCCGCGAGTTCGCTCACCAGCGCCGCCGAGAGGGCGTTGCGGTTGCCCGGTGAGTCGAGGCTGAGCTGCTCGACGCCACGCGCGCGCGTACGGCCGATCAGTGTCACGTGCGCTCCCGGAGCTGTCGGCGCAGGATCTTGCCGGAGGCGGCCCTGGGGACCCCGTCGATGAAGGTGACCTGGCGGACGCGCTTGTAGGGGGCGACGCGTTCGGCGACGTACATCATGACCTCTCCTTCGGAGAGGTCGGTCGCGGTCGACTGGCGGACCACGTACGCGTGCGGGACCTCGTTGTTGTCGTCGTTGTAGACGCCGATGACGGCCGCGTCCGCGATGCCCGGGTGGGTGAGGAGCAGCGCCTCCAGCTCGGCGGGGGCCACCTGGAAGCCCTTGTACTTGATGAGCTCCTTGACGCGGTCGACGACGAACAGCCAGCCGTCGGCGTCGACATGGCCCACGTCCCCCGTGTGCAGCCAGCCCTCCTCGTCGATCATCGCGGCGGTGGCGTCGGGGTGGCCGAGGTAGCCCTTCATGATCTGGGGGCCGCGGATGAGGATCTCGCCGGGCTCGCCGATGAGGAGGTCCTTGTCGGGGTCGTCGAGGGAGACGATGCGCATCTCGGTGCCGGCGATGAGCTTGCCGACGGTTCCGGGGGGCGCCTCGTGCATGGCGTTCAGGGGGACGACGTGGGTGCCGGGCGAGAGTTCCGTCATGCCGTAGGCCTGGCCCACGGGCGGCAGGTTCAGGCGCTGGGAGCAGGCGGCCGAGAGCTTGGCGTCCAGGGGGGCGGCGGCGCTGACGATGTACTTCAGGGACGACAGGTCGTACTGCTCGACCAGCGGGTGCTTGGCGAGGGCGAGGACGATCGGCGGGGCGACGTACAGGCCGGTGATGCGGTGGTTCTGGATGGCCGCCAGGAAGGTCTCCAGGTCGAAGCGGGGCAGGACGACGACCGTGGCGCCCCGGCGCAGGGGGGCGTTCATGAGGGCCGTCAGGCCGTAGATGTGGAAGAAGGGCAGCACGGCGAGGATGCGGTCGCCGGGGCCGGCGTCGATGGCGGGCTGGAGCTGCGCCAGGTTGGTGGCGATCTGGCGGTGCGTGAGCATGACGCCCTTGGGGATGCCCGTCGTGCCGGACGAGTACGGCAGCGCGGCCACGTCCTCCGCCGGGTCGATGTCGACCTGCGGTTCGGGGGCCGTCGAGGCCAGCATGTCGATGAGCGAGCGGTGTCCGGGGGCGCTGTCGCAGACGAAGATCTCCTCGACGCCGCCCGCGAGTTCGGCGGCCCGGCGTGCCGTCTCCAGCAGGGGCGAGACGGTGATGATCCAGCGGGCGGCCGAGTCGGTGAGCTGCTTGGCGAACTCCTCCGGCGTGGCCAGCGGGTGCACGGTGGTGACGGAGGCACCCGCGCGCGTGGCGGCGTAGAACGCGGTCGGGAAGGCGACGGTGTTCGGGCTGTGCAGGGCGAGGACGTCGCCCTTGTGCACGCCCGCCTCGGCGAGTGCGGCGGCGATGCGCCGGTGGAACCGGTCGAGTTGGTCGTAGGTGAGGGTGGTGCCGTCCGTGCCGTCGATGAGCGCGGGCGCGTCACCGAACTCGGCGGCCCGGCCCAGCACCGCTTCGTGGATGGGGAGTTCGACGGGCGGGACGTCTGCGTACTCGCTGCGGAACATGGTTCCTCCTCGTGCGAATGGCACAACCCATTCAGCACAGTGCCGTTCAGTACGACTTGGGCAGACCCAGGGTCTGGTGGGAGACGTAGTTGAGAATCATCTCCCGGCTCACCGGAGCAATACGAGCCACGCGGGCGGCTGTTATCAACGAGGCGAGACCGAATTCCCGGGTGAGGCCGTTTCCGCCGAGGGTGTGCACGGCCTGGTCGACCGCCCGCACGCAGGCCTCCCCCGCCGCGTACTTCGCCATGTTGGCGGCTTCACCTGCGCCTACGTCGTCTCCCTCGTCGTACAGGTAGGCCGCCTTCTGCATCATCAGGCGGGCCAGTTCGAGGTCGATGTGCGCCTGGGCCAAGGGGTGCGCGATGGCCTGGTGGGCGCCGATGGGGGTGTTCCACACGGTGCGGTCGCGGGCGTAAGTGATCGCTTGCGCGAGGGCGTAGCGGCCCATACCGATCGCGAAGGCGGCCGTCATGATGCGTTCGGGGTTGAGGCCGGCGAAGAGTTGCAGGAGGCCTGCGTCCTCGTCTCCCACCAGGGCTTCGGCGGGGAGTCTGATGTCGTCCAGGGTCAGCTCGAACTGTTTCTCCACGGCTTGGAGTTCCATGTCGATCTGGTGGCGTCGGAAGCCTTCGGCGTCCCTCGGGACGATGAACAGGCAGGGCTTGAGACGACCGGTGCGGGAGTCTTCTGTTCGGCCGACTATGAGGGTGGCGTCGGCTATGTCCACGCCCGAGATGAAGACCTTGCGGCCTGTGAGCAGCCAGTCCGATCCGTCGCGGCGGGCCGTGGTGGTGATGCGGTGGCTGTTGGAGCCGGCGTCCGGTTCGGTGATGCCGAAGGCCATCGTGCGGGTGCCGTCCGCCAAGGCGGGGAGCCACTCCTGTTTCTGGGCGTCTGTGCCGAAGCGGGCGATGACTGTGCCACAGATGGCGGGAGACACGACCATCATCAGGAGGGGGCAGCCTGCGGCACCCAACTCTTCGAGGACTATGGAGAGTTCCGCTATTCCGCCGCCTCCGCCGCCGTATTCCTCCGGGAGGTTGACGCCTAGGTAGCCGAGTTTGGCTGCCTCCGACCAGAGTGTTTCTCGGTCGTAGGTGCGGCCGTGGCGTTTGCCCAGGGCGGCTACGGCTGAGCGGAGGGCCTTGTGGTCTTCGGTTTCGGTCGTGGTCATGTGACTCCCTCGTCGTGGCCGGTCGCGCCCGCGCGGCGATAGCCGCGAATTGATGCAGCCCCGCGCCCCTAGGTGGGCTCGACCACCGCCAGCAGTTCGTCCACCGTTACCTGCTTGCCAGGTACTACGCGAAGGGCCCTCAGGGTTCCCGTGAGCGGTGCCGTGATCTTGTGTTCCATCTTCATCGCCTCCAGCCACAGGAGGGGCTGTCCGGCCTCTACGGCGGCTCCCTCGGCCAAGCCCTCCGCAACCCGCACCACCGTCCCCGGCATGGGGGCCAGCAGCGAGCCCGGGGCATGCTGAGCCGTCGGGTCGGGGAAGCGGGGTAGGGCCTTGAGCGCGGTGGTGTTCACGTACAGCTCGTCGCCGTATCGCGACACCTCGAACTTCCGCTGCACGCCCTCCACTTCGAGTACGACGAGCCCCGCGTCCGCGTGTACGACGCGCACCCCGTCCGCCGTGAGGCCCTGGCGGGTGTGCCGGTACCGGACCTCGTGCTCCTCGCCCGCCATCGCATAGCGCTTCGTCTGTGGTTGGGACGGGACGTTGCGCCAGCCGCCGAAGCGGGAGCGGTTATGGGCGTCGGCGAGGGCGGCGGCCAGGGGGGCGTGCGGGTCACCCATCCCACAGCGGGTGAGTTCGGGCAGGTGGCGGTCGTAGAAGCCCGTGTCCATGCGGGCGGTGGTGAACTCCTTGTGGCGCAGGGAGTTCACCAGCAGGTCCCTGTTGGTGGTCGGGCCGTGGATCTGTGCCCGTTCCAGGGCGGAGGCCAGCTTGCGGATGGCCTCCGCGCGCGTGGGGGCGTGGGCGATGGCCTTGGCGAGCATCGGGTCGTAGTGGACGCCTATGGGGTCGCCGTCCCCGTAACCCGTGTCCAGGCGGACGTCCGGGACGGTGAGGCGGTGGAGGGTGCCGGTCTGCGGGGTCCAGTCGTGGGCGGGGTCCTCGGCGTAGAGGCGGGCCTCGACGGCGTGGCCACGCGCGCGCGGGGGGTCGTTCGGGAGGGTGTGGCCCTCGGCGATCCGGATCTGTTCCGCCACCAGGTCGAGGTCGTACACGGCCTCCGTGACCGGGTGTTCCACCTGGAGGCGGGTGTTCATCTCCAGGAAGTGGGCCTTGCCGTCGGCCACCAGGAACTCGACGGTGCCGGCGCCCACGTAGTCGACGGCGCGTGCGGCGCGCACGGCCAGCGCGCACACCTCTTCCGCGAGCCCCTCGGAGAGGCCGGGTGCCGGGGCCTCCTCGATCACCTTCTGGTGGCGGCGCTGGAGGGAGCAGTCGCGGGTGCCGAGCGCCCAGACCGTGCCGTGGGCGTCGGCGAGGATCTGCACCTCGACGTGGCGACCGTCCTCGACGTAGGGCTCGACGAACACCTCACCGTCGCCGAAGGCGCTCGCGGCCTCGGCGCGTGCGCCCTCCAGCGCGGCACTCAAATCCTCCAGACGACGCACGACGCGCATCCCGCGCCCTCCGCCGCCCGCGGCCGCCTTCACCAGCACCGGCAGGTCGGCCGCCCCGACCTCACGCAACGGCGCGAGCCCCATGAGCTCCTTCGCGCGCGTCTTGGACGCCATCGCCTCGATCGCCTCCGGGGGCGGCCCGATCCAGACCAGGCCCGCGTCCAGGACGGCGCGTGCGAAGTCGGCGTTCTCGGAGAGGAAGCCGTAGCCGGGGTGCACGGCGTCGGCGCCGGACGCGACGGCCGCCTTCACGATCAGGTCGGCACGCAGATACGTCTCGGCGGGCGCTGCCCCCGGCAGCCGTACCGTCGCGTCGGCCACGCGCGCGTGGAGGGCGTTCGCGTCGGCGTCCGAGTGCACGGCGACCGTCCGGATTCCCAACTCACGGCACGTGCGGAAGATCCGGCAGGCGATCTCGCCCCGGTTGGCGACAAGCACAGTCCCTATCAAGTGATTCCTCACATCCGGAAGACGCCGAAGCCGCCGCGCGCACCCTCGTACGGCGCCGTGTGGATGGCCGACAGGCACAGACCCAGCACCGTGCGGGTGTCGCGCGGGTCGATGACGCCGTCGTCGTACAGCCGCCCGGACAGGAACATCGGCAGCGACTCGGACTCGATCTGCTGCTCCACCATGGCGCGCAGCGCCGCGTCCGCCTCCTCGTCGTACGGCTGCCCCTTCGCGGCCGCCGACTGGCGGGCGACGATGGAGAGCACGCCGGCGAGCTGCTGCGGGCCCATGACGGCCGACTTGGCGCTGGGCCAGGCGAAGAGGAAGCGGGGGTCGTAGGCCCGGCCGCACATGCCGTAGTGGCCCGCCCCGTACGACGCCCCCATGAGCACGGAGAGATGGGGCACCCGGCTGTTGCTCACCGCGTTGATCATCATCGCGCCGTGTTTGATGATGCCGCCCTGCTCGTACTCCTTGCCGACCATGTAGCCGGTGGTGTTGTGCAGGAACAGGAGCGGGATGTCGCGCTGGTTGGCGAGCTGGATGAACTGGGCCGCCTTCTGGGACTCCTCGCTGAACAGGACCCCTTGGGCGTTCGCCAGCACACCCACCGGATAGCCGTGGAGCGTCGCCCAGCCCGTCGTCAGGCTCGTCCCGTACAGCGGCTTGAACTCGTCGAAGTCGGAGGCGTCGACGATGCGGGCGATGACCTCTCGGGGGTCGAAGGGCGTCCTCAGGTCGCCCGGGACAACGCCCAGGAGCTCATCGGTGGAGTACTTGGGCGGCTCGGCCGGGCCCGGATCGCCGTACGCCTTGCGGTGGTTGAGGCGGGCCACGACCCGCCGTGCCTGCCGCACGGCGTCCTGCTCGTCCACGGCGAAGTAGTCGGCGAGACCCGACACGCGCGCGTGCATCTCGGCGCCGCCGAGCGACTCGTCGTCGCTCTCCTCACCGGTGGCCATCTTCACCAGGGGCGGGCCGCCGAGGAACACCTTCGCGCGCTCCTTGACCATGATCACGTGGTCGGACATGCCGGGGATGTAGGCACCCCCGGCGGTCGAGTTCCCGAAGACGACGGCGATGGTGGGGATGCCGGCGGCGGAAAGCCGGGTGAGGTCGCGGAAGATGGCGCCCCCGGGGATGAAGATCTCCTTCTGGGACGGCAGATCGGCGCCTCCCGACTCCACCAGGCTGATGCACGGGAGCCGGTTGGCGAGCGCGATGTCGTTCGCGCGCAGGGCCTTCTTCAGCGACCACGGGTTGCTGGCGCCGCCCCGCACGGTGGGGTCGTTCGCGGTGATCAGGCACTCCACGCCCTCGACGACACCGATGCCGGTGACCAGGGAGGCCCCGACGGCGTAGTCGCTGCCCCAGGCGGCCAGCAGGGACAGTTCCAGGAAGGGGGTGTCGGGGTCGAGGAGCAGCTCGATGCGCTCACGGGCGAGCAACTTGCCGCGTTTCCGGTGCCGTTGGACGTACTTCTCGCCGCCGCCCGCGAGGGCCTTGGCGTGTTCGGCGGTCAGCTCGTCCAGCTTGGCGAGCATGGCCTCGCGGTGGGCGCGGTAGTCGGGACTGTTGGTGTCCAGCGTCGAGGACAGGACGGTCACAGCAGGGCCTCCGGGATGTCCAGGTGGCGGGAGCGCAGCCATTCGCCGAGCGCCTTGGCCTGCGGGTCGAAACGGTGCTGGGCGGCGACGCCCTCGCCGAGGATTCCCTCGACGACGAAGTTGAGGGCGCGGAGTCGGGGCAGGGTGTGCCGGGTGACGGGCAGGTCGGCCGTCTCCGGCAGGAGTTCACGCAGCCGGTCGACGGTCAGGGTGTGCGCGAGCCACCGCCACGCCTCCTCCGTCCGGGCCCAGACCCCCACGTTGGCGTTCCCGCCCTTGTCGCCGCTGCGGGCGCCGACGACGAGGCCGAGGGGGGCGCGCCGGGTGGGTGCGGAAGGCAGGGGCTCGGGCAGGGGCGGCTCCGGCACCTCGTCGAGTACGACGGTCTCGTGGGCGGGCGGCACAGGGATCCGTCGCCCGTCGTGGAGGACCGCCACATGGTCGACGGCACCATGGGGGACGTACACATCCTCGAAGACCCCATACGGCGAGCCCTTTCCAGGTGGCGCGAGCACATGGAAGCCGGGGTAGCCGGCCAGTGCCAGCTCCACGGCGGCCCCGCTGAGCGCCCGCCCGACCACCGCCTCGTCCGGGTCCCGTACGACGAGCCGCAGCAGGGCGCTCGCGGTCTCCTCGGTGTCGGCGTCGGGGCGGTCGGTGCGGGCGAGGTCCCAGCGCACGCCGGTGACCTTGCCGAGGGCCGCCTCCATCTGCTCCCGCACCAGCGCGGCCTTGGCCTCGATGTCGAGGCCGGTCAGGACGAAGGCGACCTCGTTGCGGAAGCCGCCGAGGCGGTTGAGGCCGACCTTGAGGGTCGGGGGCGGGGGCTCGCCGTGTACGCCCTCGACGCGGACCCGGTCGGGGCCGTCCTGGGTGAGCCGGATCGTGTCGAGGCGTGCGGTGACGTCGGGTCCGGCGTACCGGGCGCCGGTCGTCTCGTAGAGGAGCTGGGCGGTGACCGTGCCGACGTCGACGAAGCCGCCGGTGCCGGGGTGTTTGGTGATGACGGCGGTGCCGTCCTCGTGGAGTTCGGCGAGCGGGAAGCCCGGTCGGCGGACATCCCCTTCCTGGAAGAACGCGTAGTTGCCGCCGGTCGCCTGCGTCCCGCACTCCAGGACGTGCCCGGCGACGACGGCCCCCGCGAGCCGGTCGTACTCCCCGGGCCCGCAGCCGAAGTGGGCGGCGGCGGGCCCGGTGACCAGGGCCGCGTCCGTCACCCGGCCGGTGACCACGATGTCGGCACCCTCGCGCAGACAGGCCGCGATACCGAAGCCGCCGAGGTAGGCGTGGGCGGCGAGGCTGCCGGGGTACTCAAGGGCGAGGTCGTCGCCCTCGACGTGGGCGACGCGGACGGTGAGGCCGAGACGGTCGGCCAACTCCCGTATCCGGGAGGCGAGTCCGGCCGGGTTGAGGCCGCCCGCGTTGGTGACGATCCTGACCCCGCGCTCCTGCGCGATCCCCAGGCACTCCTCCAACTGCCGCAGGAAGGTGCGGGCGTACCCGGCACCGGGGTCCTTCAGCCGGTCGCGGCCCAGGATGAGCATGGTCAGTTCGGCGAGGTAGTCCCCGGTGAGGACGTCCAGTTCGCCGCCGGTGAGCATCTCGCGCAGGGCGTCGAAGCGGTCGCCGTAGAACCCGGAGGCGTTGCCGATACGCAGAGCCCTCACCGGGCGTCCCCCTTCGGCGGGCGTCCGTCGCCCGGCGGGCCCGCGAAGGCCTGGGCGATGTCCAGCCAGCGGTCGGCGTACTCCCCTACGGCGGTCAGGGCAAGGTCGGCGCGGTGGGCGCGCTGGGTGACCAGGAGGCAGAGGTCGAGCGCGGGGCCGGTGACGCGGTCGTCGGCGTCCTCGGGGCCGTAGACCCACAACTCACCCGATGGGGCGGCGAGTTCGACGCGGAACTCCTCGAACGGCGAGGTCAGTCCGTGCACGCCGAAGGCGAAGTCGCGGGTGCGGACGCCGAGGCGGACGATGTGCCGGAGCCGGTCGGTCGGTTCACGTACCAGGCCCAGCGCGTCCGCCACGTCCAGGCCGTGAGCCCAGGTCTCCATGAGGCGGGCGGTGGCCATGGAGGCAGCCGACATGGGCGGGCCGTACCAGGGGAAACGGGCGCCGTCGGGCGCGGTACGCAGGGCGTCCGCGAGGGCCTCACGGCCGGCCCGCCAGTCCGCGAGCAGCTGCGCGGGCGCCTTGGCGGCGCCCTCTTCCGCGCCGTTGTCCACGAAGTCGCCGGGTGCGGTCAGCGCGTTCTCGACCTCGCGGGCGAAGGCGTCCTGGTCGGTCACGGCCAGGAGGGAGGAGTGGTCGGTCCAGGCGAGGTGGGCGATCTGGTGGGCGAGGGTCCAGCGGGGTGCGGGGGTGGGCAGCTTCCACTGCTCCGGCGCCAACTCGGCCACGAGGAGGTCGAGTTCGTCGCTTTCGGCACGCAGGTCGTCGAACACGGGCGTCGGGTCGGCCATGGGGCGAGCATGGCAGCGGGCCAAGAAACAAGCAAGCGTGCTTGCATTAATCGGGTCCGGGAAAATTCGCGTGCCCCGCCCGCCTCCCCCGCAGTACGGTCGCCCGATGCCTGACGAAGACGGTTACTTCGGAGAGTCCGTCGCGGCGACGTACGACGAGTCGTCGGCGGAGATGTTCGAGTCGGACGCGGTCGATCCGGCCGTCGACCTCTTGGCCGGACTGGCGGAGCTGGCCGGTACCGGCCGAGCCCTGGAGCTGGGCATCGGCACCGGGCGTCTCGCGCTCCCGCTGTCGCGGCGCGGGGTCGAGGTGCACGGCATCGACCTGTCCCGGGCGATGGTGGAGCGGCTGCGCGCCAAGCCCGGCGGCGACGCGATCGGCGTGACGATCGGGGACTTCGCGACGACCACGGTGGACGGCACCTTCTCCGTCGCCTACCTGGTCTTCAACACGATCATGAATCTGACGACGCAGGACGCCCAGGTGGACTGCTTCGCCAACGCCGCGGCCCATCTCGAGCCCGGCGGCCGCTTCGTCGTCGAGGTCATGGTCCCCGACCTGCGCCGGCTTCCACCCGGGCAGAACGCCGTGCCGTTCCATGTGGGCGAGACACGGATCGGCTTCGACACGTACGACCTCGCCACCCAGTCGATGAGCTCGCACCACGTCAGGGTCGAGGACGGACGCGGCTCGTTCCGGTCCATCCCGTTCCGGTACGTGTGGCCGGCAGAGCTGGACCTGATGGCCCGGCTGGCGGGGATGCGACTGCGGGAGCGGTGGGAGGGATGGACGCGGGGGCCGTTCACGGGCGAGAGCCGTTCGCACGTCTCCGTCTGGGAGAAGACAACCGGCTGAGGGGGTTTTCCACGGGCCCGGGACGCCGACTCACCTCACCGTGCCCCGGCACCCCTCAGGAAGCCGCCTCCGGCACCGCCGCCTTCCCCCGCCCCACCTGCGTCCGCACCGCCCCCATGCTCGCCGCGATGACCAGGGCGATCGCGAGGGCCTGCAGCACGGACAGGGCCTGGTGCAGGATCAGGAAGCCCGCCGCGGCGGCGACGGCCGGTTCGAGGCTCATGAGGATGGCGAAGGTGGAGGCGGGCAGGCGGCGCAGGGCGAGGAGCTCGAGGGTGTAGGGCAGGACGGAGGAGAGGACGGCGACCGCCGAACCCAGGGCGATCGTGGCGGGGTTCAAGAGCTTCGTGCCCGACTCCGCGATGCCCAGCGGCAGGAACACCAGCGCCGCCACCCCCATCGCCAGCGCCAGTCCGTCGGCCTGCGGGAAGCGTCGGCCCGTACGTGCGCTGAAGACGATGTACGCCGCCCACATGGCGCCCGCCCCCACAGCGAAGGCCACACCTATGGGGTCGAGGCTGTCGAAGCCTCCGCCGCCGAGGAGGAAGACGCCGGCGAGGGCGAGTCCGGCCCACACCGCGTTGACCGCCCGGCGGGACGCCAGAACCGAGAGGGCCAGCGGGCCGAGCACCTCCAGGGTGACGGCGGGGCCGAGGGGGATGCGGTCCAGGGCCTGGTAGAAGAGGCCGTTCATCGCGGCCATGACGAGGCCGAAGACGACGACCGTGCCCCAGTCGGTGCGCGAGTGGCCGCGCAGCCGGGGGCGGCAGATCAGCAGCAGCACGAGCGCGGCCGCCAGCAGGCGCAGGGTGACCACGCCGAGCGCGCCCGCCCTCGGCATCAGCGTCACCGCCAGCGCGCCGCCGAACTGCACGGAGACACCACCGGCGAGGACCAGGCCGACGGGGCCCAGGGAACCCCGGCGGCGCGGTGCGCCCACCGGGGTACGGGGGGCGACCGGGGTCGACGAGGTCGGGGCAGCGGCGCTGGGGGTCGTCGTCACGGGGCTTCCAGGGATCGGCTCGGGCTTCAGGGGCGTTCGTCCATCGTGATGCACTACTCGGTCCAGAGTAATGGACTTCGACAGGTGTGTGAACCCGATATACAGCTGTCCCGCATGCAGCTGTCCCGGCGACTCGGAATCCACGGACGGGTGCCTCGGCGCCGACCCGGTTCAGCGGCGGGACATGTACAGATCCAGCGCCTTGTGCAGCAGCCGGTTGAGCGGGAAGTCCCACTCCCCCAGGTACTCCACGGCCTCGCCGCCCGCGCCGACCTTGAACCGCAGCAGGCCGAGGAGGTGGTTGGACTCCTCCAGGGTGTCGGTGATGCCGCGGAAGTCGTAGACCGCGGCGCCGAGTTCGTGGGCGTCGGCCATCATGCGCCACTGCATGGCGTTGTTGGGCTGGACCTCGCGCTTGCGGCCGGTGGAGGCGCCGTAGGAGTACCAGACGTGGTCGCCGACGGTCAGCATGGTGGCCGCGGCGAGGACGTCGCCCTCGTGGTGGGCGAGGTAGAGGCGCATCCGGTCGGGGTGTTCGGCGGTGAGCGCGCTCCACATGCGCTGGAAGTAGGACAGGGGCCGGGGCAGGAAGCGGTCGCGCTCGGCGGTCTCGGCGTAGAGCTCGTAGAAGGCGGGCAGGTCGTCGAGCCCACCCCGTACGACCTCCACCCCGGCCTTCTCCGCCTTCTTGATGTTGCGCCGCCACTGCTGGTTGAGGCCGCGGTGGATGTCCTCCAACGACCGCCCGGCGAACGGCACTTGGAAGACGTACCGGGGCTGCCCGGCCGCGAACCCGTCCTCGCCGCCGGGTTCGGTCCGCTGCCAGCCCGCCCTCCGCAGCCGGTCGGCGACGTCGAGGGCCCGCGGTTCGCACGACGTCGCCTCCGCGTCCCGCAGCCGCAGGGCCGCCGGGTCGGCGATCGCCGCCTTCACCGCGTCCGCGTCCCAACGGCGCACGACGACGGGCGGGCCCATCTTCACGGAGAACGCACCCTGCTTCTTGAGGTGAGCGAGCATCGGCTCCAGCCAGCGCTCGCCGAGATCGGCCGCGTACCAGTCGATCAGCGGGCCCTCGGGCAGGTAGGCGAGGTACTTCTTCACCCTCGGCAGCGGCCGGAACAGCACCAGCCCCGCCCCCACGAGCCTGTTCTCCTCGTCGAACCACCCCAGACTCTCCGCCCGCCAGTCCGGCTTCACCTCACCCCAGGACGGGACCTGCATGTGACTGGCGGAGGGCCGGGCCGCGACGAAGGCGAGGTGCTCGGCGCGGGAGATGGGCTGGAGGCGGAGGGGCATGCGGGGGCTCCTTCGGGTGGCTGATCTCGTCAGCCTAGGAGGTCAGCCACGGCCGTCCCGTGGTCCGAACAGCTCCAGCACCTCCGTGTCCGTGGCACGGGCGTGGAGAAAGTAGCCGGCCCACTCCGCGATGCCCGGGTACGCGCACTCCGCGACCAGCCGTTCCACAGCCGCCGGGATGTCGTACGCCGTCACCCGCAGGTCGGTGCCCGGGCCCAGCAGGCACCAATGGGCGCCCGTGCGGCCGTACGGCATCCCGACGCTGCCGGGGTTCACGACCAGGCGGCCGTGCGCGAGGCGGACGTACGGCATGTGGGTGTGGCCGCAGACCACCGTGCGGACCGTGTCGGGGATCTCCGCGAAGACCTCCGCCCAGCGGTCGAGGCGGGAGTCGACCAGGACGACCTCCTCGTCGTCGCGGGGTGTGGCGTGGCAGAAGAGGACGTCGCCGAGGCCGCGGATCGAGAGGGTGAGCGTGGCGGGGAGGCCGGCGAGGAACTCGACCTGTTCGTCGGTGAGTCGGCCGGCGGCGTAGGGGCCGATCGGGTCGGGGATCTCGTCCCGTTCGCCCCTGCGGTACTCGACCAGTTCCCGGTCGGCGTTGCCGCCGACCCACAGCACGCGCTCCCCCTGCTTCCGCAACAGGTCGAGCACCTCGGCCGGTTGGGGTCCTGCGGTGATGTCCCCGGTCAGCACGATGCGGTCGGCGGCGGCCACCTCCGGCTCGGCGAGCACCGCTTCCAGGGCGGGAAGCACGCCGTGGATGTCGGAGAGGACGGCGACGCGGTTCAGGGTGGCATCGGTCATGGTCCCGAGCCTGGGGACGGGCGGGGCGGTGTGCGGCCGGTTTCGCCCGGCGCGCAACGCCGCCCCGCCCTCGATGCTCAGCCCCCGACGCTCAGCCCGTGCTGTCGGACGCGAAACGGACCGGGATGTACTGGTCGTACAGCCGGTTGTCCGTGGCCGTGAAGTCGGCCCGGGTGACGATCGCGCACTTCACGGTCACGTCGCAGACGACCCCGTCCGCTATCTCGGGCCGGAGGTTGAGCGTCGTACGGAACGAACCGCCCTCCTCGTAGGGGATGGTGACCCCGGGCGTGCCCGTGCCGGTGTCGGTGATGCGGCGCCCCGAGCCGTCCGTCGACTCCCGGCCGCCGAGACAGGGGCCGGGCTTCTCGGTGTACGTCGAGGGGTCGCCGACCTTGACGCTGTCGGGGATCACGCAGAAGGCCAGGAAGATGCCCTGCGCCCGGTTGTAGCCGGTGCCGCCGACGTACGCCGTGCCGCCGTCCGCGGGCAGGACGGTGGGCGTGGCACCCAGTCGCAGCTCGAACGTCTCGCCGGCGTCCGTGGTGACGGTGCGGTGGGCATGGCCGGACAGCGGGGACTGCGGGGAAGCGCTCGCGGTGCCGGACAGGGGCAGCAGGGCGACGAGTCCGGCGGCCGTGGCCGCGAGCGCGCCGCGCAGGAGATTCTTGGTGGGGGGTTTCATGGGACGGAGTCCGTCCTTTCGCTTATGCGTTCTCTGTGAACTCCTTGATCACATGCCTAAAACATGACTGATCAGTAGGCAACGTCGGTCAGATCCCTTCACGGTTCGCCCACCTCATCGCCACGCAGACCCTCCGCCAGCACCTCCGCCAGATGCCGCCCCCGCACCCCGGCCAGCTGTTCCAGCTGCGTCCGGCAGGAGAAGCCGTCCGCCAGGACCACCGACCCATCGGCGGCTTTCCGCACCGCCGGCAGCAGTTGTTCCTCCGCGCAGGTCTGCGAGACCCCGAAGTGGCCTTTTTCGAAGCCGAAGTTGCCGGCGAGGCCGCAGCAACCGCCGGTCAGGTCGCCGGTGAGGCCCGCGGCCTCGCGGAGACGGCGGTCGGGGGCGTCGCCGAGGACCGCGTGCTGGTGGCAGTGGGTCTGGCCGACCGCCGGGCGGTCCACGCGGGGCGGGGTCCAGTCGGGGGCCAGGCTCTCCAGGGCCTCCGCGAAGGTGAGGACGCTCGCCGCGAGGCGGGCGGCGCGGGGGTCGTCGGGGAGGAGTTCGGGCAGGTCGGAGCGGAGGGCGGCCGCGCAGCTCGGTTCCAGGACGACGACCGGTGTCCGTTCCTCGGCGGTCAGTTCGGGCAGCAGATGCGGCTCCAGCAGGTCGAGTGTGCGGCGGAGCACCGCGCGGGCGCGGTCCAACTGGCCCGTGGAGATGTACGTCAGCCCGCAGCACACGCGGGCCCGGCGCGGCGACCACGCGTGCACGCCGATGCCCGCCAGGTCACCCTCCGCCGTCCGACTCACCTCCGGGACCACCGTCGGCGGCAGCAGCACTCCCACCCCGGCCGCCTCCAGGACGCGTACGGCGGCCCGGCCCACGGACGGCGACAGGTGCTCGGTGAAGGTGTCCGGCCACAGCAGGACGGCGTTGCGCGGGCCCTCGGGCCGGACACCCGCCTTCCACTCGACCGCCATCCGCCGCACCTGCGCCCGGAACCTGCGCCGCCACCACCGGCTGAACGTCTCCGTCGCCACCCGCGGGATCTCCCGCTCGGCCGCGATCCCGCCGAGCCGTTTCGCGACCCACGCCAACGGTCGTACGGCGGCCAGGGCGTTGACCAGCGGTGCCGTGCGGGTGAGCGCCACCGCACGCAGCCACACCGGCAGCCACCCCATCGTGTAGTGGGCGGCCGGGCGGCGCCGCCCGGCGTAGTGGTGGTGCAGGAACTCCGCCTTGTAGGTGGCCATGTCGACCTCGACCGGGCAGTCGGAGCGGCACCCCTTGCAGGACAGGCACAGGTCGAGCGCGTCCCGGACCTCCGTCGACCGCCAGCCGTCGGTGACGACCTCGCCCGCGAGCATCTCGTGCAGCAGCCGGGCACGCCCGCGCGTGGAGTGCTCCTCCTCGCCGGTCGCCCGGAAGGACGGGCACATGACGGCAGACTCCGACACGGACGTCGTACGGCACTTCGCGACGCCGACGCAGCGGCGGACGGCCGCCGAGAAGTCGCCGCCGTCGGACGGGTAGCCGAAGACCACGTCCACCGGTTTCCGGGGCAGGACGGAGAAGCGGAGGTTGGAGTCCAGGGGCGCCGGGCGCACCAGCATCCCCGGGTTGAGCAGGTCGTCCGGGTCCCAGACGCCCTTGGCCCGCTCGAACAGGCCCACCATCTCCTCGCCGTACATCTTCGGCAGCAGTTCGGCCCGCGCCTGCCCGTCGCCGTGCTCCCCGGACAGCGAGCCGCCGTGGGCCACGACGAGTTCGGCGAGCTCCTCCGAGAAGCGCCGGAAGCGGGCGACCCCCGGCTCCGTCATCAGGTCGAAGTCGATGCGGACGTGGATGCAACCGTCGCCGAAGTGTCCGTACGGCGTGCCGCGCAGCCCGTGTTCGCCGAGCAGCCCCCTGAAGTCCCGCAGATACGCGCCCAGTCGGGCCGGCGGCACCGCGCAGTCCTCCCAGCCGGGCCAGGCCTCCGAGCCGTCCGGCATCCGGGTCGCCGTACCGCTCGCGTCCTCCCGGATCCGCCACAGGGCCCGCTGCCGGGCCGGGTCGGTCACGACCAGCGCGTCGACGACGTCGGCGGCCCGCACGATCGCCTCCGCACGCGCGCGTGCCTCCGCCTCCGTGTCCCCGCCGGTCTCCACGAACAGCCAGGCGCCGCCCCGGGGCAGCTCGACCGCCGAGGTCACCAGGTCGGCCGCCATGCCCTCCACCGTCAGGGGGCTGAACGGCAACAACCCGGCCGCGGCCTCGGCGGCCGGGCCCTCGGACGCGTACCCCAGCACGGCGAGCGCACGCGCGCGTGGCGCCTCGACGAGCCCTACGACAGCCTCCGTCAGCACACCCAGCGTGCCCTCCGAACCGCAGAAGGACCGGGCGACGTCGGCACCCTTCTCGGGCAGCAGCGCGTCCAGGGCGTATCCGGAGATACGGCGGGGCAGCTCGGGGAAGCCGGTGCGGAGCCGGGCCAAGTCCCCCTCCACCAGCGCCCGCAGCCCCTCCGGCGCCCCGGCCCACTCCTGTCCGAGCCGCAGCCGCTCCCCGCGCGCGGTCATGACGTCCAGCTCCCGCACGCTGTCCGCGGTCGTCCCCCACGCCACCGAGTGCGAGCCGCACGAGTTGTTGCCGATCATCCCACCGAGCGTGCAGCGGCTGTGGGTGGAGGGGTCGGGCCCGAAGCGCAGCCCGTGCGGGGCGGCCGCGTCCTGGAGGCGGTCGAGGACGAGGCCGGGCTGGACCACGGCCGTACGGGTCTCGGGGTCGATGGACAGCAGGCGGTTCATGTGACGCGTGAAGTCCAGCACCACGCCCGTGCCGGTGGCCTGCCCGGCGATCGAGGTACCCCCGCCGCGTGGCACGACGGGCACCCCGCGCTCCCGGCACACGGCAAGGACCGCCGCCACGTCGTCGGCGTCTCGCGGCGCCACGACGCCCAGCGGGACCCGCCGGTAGTTGGACGCGTCCATGGTGACCAGCGCCCGGGAGGTGACGTCGAAGCCGACCTCACCCCGGACGACCGCACGCAGTGCCGACTCGAGATCCGTCATGCGTCCAGGATGCATCCGACCACTGACAGTCACGGTCTCCCTGTCCAGGGCCTCTCCACATCACCCTCTGCACGCCATCCGCCGAGTTCCCTCCCGGAACCTGTGAACGCGTACGGAACCTTCCCAATCCGATCACTAACTCCCCTATAGTGACCGCCAGTTGAGAGCCTGTGTCACATCCCCAGTCGGATCAGCGCACGTCGTCTGGTGCGTGCGATCGCAAGGCGCCGGAGCGCCCTCGTGGCGGAGCCACGTGGGCGTTTCGGCAACGCGGCGAGCGTGCGTGCCAGGCGGCGGGCGCCCGGCTGGGGATGTGACACAGGCTCTGAGCACCAGGTGTCGCTTCTCGCCCAGGAAAACGGCCAAGGACGACAGCGGACCTTCGATCAAGGACGACCGAGGACCCCTACCGAGGACCCGATTCATGACCGCCCCCAGCCTTCCCGGCGAACGACTTCCCGGCGAACGACCCACCTTCCGCACCCTCGCTCCCGCCCCGCTGCTCACCGCCGTCCTGGCCGCCTGCGCGGTCGGCGGCGCGGTCGCCCTGGCACCCGGCCCGGTACGCGTCCCGCTCGCGTGCGGCGCCGCGGTCGGCGCCCTGCTGCTCACCGCGGCCGTCGCCGTGGCCGCGCACGCCGTCCAGACCGCCCGGATCACCCGCCGTCGGCTGGAGGCCGTCACCCTCGACGCCGGCCGGTTGTCGCAGGACCAGGCCCGGCAGAGCGCGGAGTTCGACCAGGAGCGCGTGCGCCTGACCGAGGAACTGACCCACGAGCAGGCCCGGCTGACCGCGGAACTCACCAGGGAACGCGCCGGGCTCACCGCCTCCTTCACCGAGGAGCGCACCCGCCTCACGGAGGAGAACGCCGAGGAACGCGCCCGCCTCACCGCCGAGAACGCCCGCCTGACCGAGCGGGCCCGCCGGGCCGACCAGGACCGCGCCGCCGCCGTCTCGGCGACCGCCAACGCGGCGGGCCGTATGCAGGCCCTGGCCACCGGCATGCTCGCCGACCTGCGCGCCATGGAGGAACGGCACGCCGACGAGGACGTCCTCGCCGACCTCCTCCACCTCGACCACCGCACCGCGCAGGCGGGCCGGCTCGCCGACTCCGTCGCCGTCCTCACGGGCGCCCGCTCCGGCCGCCGCTGGGCCCGCCCCATCGCCATGGAGTCGATCCTGCGCGGCGCGATGGGCCGTATCAGCGGCTACCAACGCGTGCGCGTGCACTCCGCCAGCGAGGCCGCCGTCGCCGGACACGCCGCCGAGGGCGTGATGCACGCGCTCGCCGAACTCCTCGACAACGCGGCCACCTTCTCGCCGCCGACCGCCGAGGTGCACGTGTACGTCGAGGAGGTGCCCGCCGGCATCATCGTGTCCGTCGAGGACAGCGGCCTGGTCATGGGCGAGGTCCAGCTGCGCCGCGCCGAACGCGCCGTGTCCGGCGACACCGACGAGCTCGGCGGCCTCACCGGCACCCGGCTCGGCCTCGCGGTCGTCGGCCGGCTGGCCCGCAAGTACGGCCTCAAGGTGTCCTACCGGCCGTCCGCGCGCGGCGGCACCGGCGTCCTGGTGCTCGTCCCGCAGGACATCCTCGTGCCGCACCCGTACGCCGAGCGCCCCCAGGACGCGCTCACACTCCCGGAGCCCCCGGCACCGGCCGCCGAGCAGCCGCAGGTGTCGTACGACACCCACCAGGCCGCCACCGACGAGGACCCGGATCCGGTCCCCTCGCACGAGGCCGCTGACCGCAGCGCCGACACCCTCCCCGACGGCCTGCCCAAGCGCCGCCGGGGCCGCGCCCTCGCCGAGGCCGAGCGCGAACGCACGCGCGCGCGTGCCGCCGACTCGGCCGCCCCCGAGCCGCGCCCCGCCCCCGCGGAGGACGACGCCCTGGTCCGCGCCACCCGCTTCAACAGCTTCCGCCAGGCCGTACGCGGCTCGGCCCCGGACGACCGGGCGACTCCCGAACCCACCGTCCCCGCCCCGCACGCCCACTCGCACCAGGAAGGCGACCCCACGTCATGACCGGCACGACCACCGCCGACGAAAAGCTCACCTGGCTCATCGAGGGCCTCCTGGAACGCACCCCGGGCGCGCGGCACGCGCTCGTGCTGTCCCGGGACGGCCTGAAGCTGTGCCGGACGCCGGAGCTCACCGTCGACCAGGCCGACCAGCTCGCCGCTATCGCCGCCGGAATCCAGTCGCTGTCGCACGGCGCCTCGGTGGAGTTCGGGGACGGCAGCGGGGGCGTGCGCTCCGCGATGGCCGAGTTCTACGGAGGGGTGCTGTTCATCGTCGAAGCGGGCGAGGGCGCGCACCTGGCCGTGGTGACCGCCGAGGACACGGACGCCGGGCTGGTCGGGCACAACATGAGCGAGCTCGTGGAGCAGCTCGGCGAGCACCTGCGCGCGGAACCCCGTACGTCATGAGCCGCCCCGGCAGGGACGACTCGCCCGACCGCCTCTACACCCTCACCGGAGGCCGCGCCCACGCCGCACCGGACAGCCCCTTCGACCTGGTGACCCTCGTGGTCGCCGAGTGCGATCCGGGGCCCGGGCTGCAGTCGGAGCACGCGACGATCCTCCGGCTGACACAACTGCCCACGGCGGTCGTGGAGTTGGCCGCCGAGCTGAAGCTGCCGGTGGGCATCACCAAGATCCTGCTCTCCGACCTCCTCGCGGCGGGCCGCGTCAGCGCCCGGCACCCCCGGAGAACAGCCGCTTCTGGCGTTCCCGATCCCGACGTCCTGGAACAGGTGCTCGTTGGACTCCGCAACCTCTGAGACGCGTACGCCCCTCGGCGCATCGGCCGACAACGGTCTCAAGATCGTCATCGTCGGCGGCTTCGGCGTCGGCAAGACCACCCTGGTCCGCTCGGTGAGCGAGATCCGTCCCCTCAACACCGAGGAGACGATGACCCGGGCCGGCGAGGCCGTCGACGACATCAGCGAGGTGCGCGACAAGAAGGCGACCACGGTGGCCTTCGACTTCGGCCGCATCACGCTCGACGCCCGCAACGTGCTGTACCTGTTCGGCGCGCCGGGTCAGGAACGCTTCTGGTTCCTGTGGGACCGCCTCTTCTCCGGGACGCTGGGCGCGGTCGTCCTCGTCGACACCCGCCGGATCGACGACTCCTGGTACGCCATCGACCGCCTCGAACACCACGGCACCCCGTTCATCGTGGCCTGCAACGACTTCGGCGGCCCGACCTACGCCCCGCGGCAGATCCGCGAGGCGCTCGACCTCGACCCGCACGTCCCGCTGCTCGACTGCGACGCCCGCTCCCGCGCGTCCGGCAAGCAGGTCCTGATCACGCTGGTCGAACACGTCAAGAAGCAGTACGCCGGCTCCGCCCAAGTCTCGCCCGTCCCAGAGGAGTTGACCCTGTGACCGCCCCCGTCCCGCTCAGCGGACCCAGGTTCCAGACCGAACCGGCGCAGCTGTACCGGGAGATGCGGCGCGATCACGGTGCCGTGACCCCGGTCGTGCTCGACGGCGACATACCGGCCTGGCTGGTGCTCGGCTACCGCGAACTGCACCAGGTCACCGGCGATCCGGTGCTGTTCAGCCGGGACTCCGACCTGTGGAGCCAGTGGGACCGCATCCCCGACGACTGGCCGCTGCTGCCGATGATCGGCCGCAAGCAGCCGTCGATCCTCTACACGGTCGGCGAACGCCACCGCGAGCGCGCCGCGATGATCAGCAACGCGCTGGAGGCCGTCGACCCCTCCGAACTACGCGGGTACGCCGAGAAGTTCGCCGACGAGCTGATCGACGCGATCTGCGCCAAGGGCGAGACCGACATCTTCGCCGACTACGCCATGCTGCTGCCCGTGCGCGTCCTGGCCCGTCTGTACGGCTTCTCCGACGAGCAGGGCCCGGGCCTGGTGACCGCGCTCAACGACATGATCGACGGACGGGAGCGGGCGATCGCGGGCCAGACGCATCTGGCCACGTCCATGTTCCGGCTGCTGGCCGACCGGAAGGCGGAGCCCGCCGACGACGTCGTGTCGCGGATGCTCGCGGACGAGAGCGGCTTCAGCGACGAGGAGATCGCCCAGGACCTGATGGTGATGATGGCGGCGGGCCACCAGCCCACCGCCGACTGGATCGGCAACTCGCTGCGCCTGATGCTCACCGACGACCGGTTCGCGGCCTCCCTGTTCGGCGGCCGCAACAGCGTCGCCGACGCCATGAACGAGGTTCTGTGGGAGGACACCCCCACGCAGAACGTGGCCGGTCGCTGGGCCTCCCGCGACACCCAGCTCGGCGGCCGCCGCATCCGGGCCGGCGACCTGCTGCTGCTCGGCCTGCAGGGCGCCAACTCCGACCCCCAGGTCCGCACCGACGGCTCCGCGCTCACCGGCGGCAACAGCGCGCACTTCTCCTTCGGCCACGGCGAGCACCGCTGCCCGTTCCCCGCGCAGGAGGTCGCCGAGGTCATCGCGCGGACGGGGATCGAGGTCGTACTGGACCGCCTCCCGGACATCGACCTGGCCGTCCCGGCCGAGTCCCTGACGCGTCGGCCCTCGCCCTGGCTGCGAGGACTGACCGAACTGCCCGTGCGGTTCTCCCCGACCCCTGCCCTTGGAGGCGCCTCGCTATGACCACCGGCATAGAAGAGACCCGTATCGCGCTCGACCCCTTCGTCACCGACCTGGACGGCGAGAGCGCCAGACTCCGCGCCGCCGGCCCGCTGGCCGCCGTGGAACTCCCCGGTGGCGTTCCCGTATGGGCGGTCACGCACCACGCCGAGGCGAAACAGTTGCTGACGGACCCCCGGCTGGTGAAGGACATCGACGTCTGGGGTGCCTGGCGGCGCGGCGAGATCCCCCCGGACTGGCCGCTGATCGGGCTCGCCAACCCCGGCCGCTCGATGCTCACCGTGGACGGCGCCGACCACCGCCGGATGCGCACGCTGGTCGCCCAGGCGCTGACTCCGCGCCGGGTGGAGCAGATGCGGGACCGGATCACCAAACTGACGGAAGGCCTCCTGGACAACCTCGAGGGCGACGTCGTAGACCTCAAGGCGGCCTTCGCCTACCCCCTCCCCATGTACGTCATCGCGGACCTCATGGGCATCGACGAGGCGAAGCTCCCCCGCCTCAAGGAGCTCTTCGAGAAGTTCTTCTCGACGCAGACCCCGCCCGCGGAGGTCATCGCCACCCTCACGGAACTCGCGGGGATCATGGCGGAGACGGTCGCCGCCAAGCGCGCGGAACCCGGCGACGACCTCACCTCCGCCCTGATCGTGGCCTCCGAGGACGGCGACCACCTCACCGACGAGGAGATCGTCTCCACGTTGCAGCTGATGGTCGCGGCGGGCCACGAGACCACGATCTCGCTCATCGTCAACGCGGTGGTCAACCTCTCCGCCCACCCCGACCAGCGCGCCCTGGTCCTGGCCGGCGAGGCGGACTGGTCGGCGGTGGTCGAGGAGACCCTCCGCCACTCCACCCCCACCTCGCACGTCCTGATCCGCTTCGCGACGGAGGACGTCCAGGTCGGCGACAAGGTGCTCCCCGCGGGCGACGCGCTGATCGTGTCGTACGCCGCGCTCGGCCGCGACGAGCAGGCGCACGGCCCGACGGCGGGCGACTTCGACATCACCCGCACGTCCGAGAACCGGCACATCTCCTTCGGCCACGGCCCGCACGTCTGCCCCGGCGCGGCCCTGTCCCGACTGGAGGCGGGCGTGGCGCTCCCGGCCCTGTACGAGCGCTTCCCGGACCTCGACCTGGCGGTCCCGGCGGGCGAACTGCGCAACAAGCCGGTGGTGACGCAGAACGACCTGTTCGAGCTGCCGGTGCGGCTGACCTCGTAGATCTCGACGAGTCGACGGCCGGGCCGGAACCTCGGCCCGGCCCGCCCCGCCCGTCTCATCCGACGGACTACGTTTCGCCCAGGTTTCCCGGAACGACTACGCTCCCTCCGTGGCTGATATCGAGATCCCCGCTGACATCAAGCCCGCCGACGGTCGTTTCGGCGCTGGCCCCTCCAAGGTGCGGACGGAGGCGCTGGACGCGCTGGCCGCCACCGGTACGTCCCTCCTGGGCACCTCCCACCGCCAGGCCCCGGTCAAGAACCTGGTCGGCAAGGTGCGCGAGGGCATCAGTGAGCTGTTCTCCCTCCCCGAGGGCTACGAGGTCGTCCTCGGCAACGGCGGCTCGACCGCGTTCTGGGACGTCGCGACGCACGGCCTGATCGAGAACAAGTCGCAGCACCTCACCTTCGGCGAGTTCTCCTCGAAGTTCGCGAAGGCCGCCAAGCTGGCCCCGTGGCTCGCCGAGCCCACCGTCATCTCGTCCGACCCCGGCACGCACCCGGAGCCGCAGGCCGAGGCGGGCGTCGACGTGTACGCCTACACCCACAACGAGACGTCCACCGGTGTCGCCGCCCCGATCAAGCGGGTGCAGGGTGCCGACGAGGGCGCGCTGGTCCTCGTGGACGCGACGAGTGGCGCCGGCGGTCTCCCGGTCGACATCGCCGAGACCGACGTCTACTACTTCGCCCCGCAGAAGTCCTTCGCCTCCGACGGCGGCCTGTGGATCGGCGTGTTCTCCCCGGCCGCGCTCGAGCGCGCCGAGCGGATCCACGCGTCCGGCCGCCACGTCCCGGAGTTCTTCTCGCTGCCCACGGCGATCGACAACTCCCGCAAGAACCAGACGTACAACACCCCGGCGCTGGCCACCCTGTTCCTCCTCAACGAGCAGCTGGAGTGGATCAACGGCCAGGGCGGTCTCGCCTGGTCCGCGGGCCGTACCAAGGACTCCTCGACGCGCCTGTACACCTGGGCGGAGGAGAGCAAGTACGCCACTCCGTTCGTCGCGGACGCCACCAAGCGCTCCCAGGTCATCGGCACGATCGACTTCGCCGACGAGATCGACGCCGCCGCGATCGCCAAGGTGCTGCGCGCCAACGGCATCGTCGACACCGAGCCCTACCGCAAGCTCGGCCGCAACCAGCTCCGCGTCGCCATGTTCCCGGCGATCGACCCGGCGGACGTCGAGGCGCTGACGAAGTGCATCGACTACGTGATCGAGAAGCTCTGATCACTTCTTCGACACGACGGTGAAGGGCGCCCGGTGAGCCACCGGGCGCCCTTCTCATGTCCCGCCCGGGTGCGTCAGCCGCGGAAGCCGAGCAGCCCGTGCAGGGTGTCGCCGGCCGGCGCGGTGGCCGACTCAGCCGTTGCCGCCATGGCGGACTTCGCCGTGGCGGTCGGCACCGGATCGGCGGTCTTCTTGCAGACGGCGTCGGCCACGCCGCTGCCGCGCGGCACCGTGCCGTCGGTCAGGTACTTCGCCAGGTACTTGTCCAGGCAGGTGTTCCCGCTCAGCGTGATGCCGTGGTTCCCGCCGCCCTGCTCGACCACGAGGCTGGAGCGCTTGAGCAGGCGGTGGACGGTGACGCCGCCCTGATAGGGGGTGGCCGCGTCGTTCGTCGCCTGGAAGAGCAGCGCCGGAGGCAGCTTGGTGTTGGCGACGTTCACCGGCTTCAGCGACTTCGTCGGCCAGAACGCGCACGGCGCGTTGTACCAGGCGTTGCTCCAGGCCATGAACGGGGCCTTCTCGTGCACGGCCCAGTTGTCCTTCTGCCACTGGCTCCAATCGCGCGGCCAGGAGGCGTCACGGCACTGTACGGACGCGTAGATGCTGTAGCCGTTGTCCCCGGAGGAGTCGACGGCGGCGAAGTTCTCGTACGCCTCGACCAGCGGGTCGGCGTTCTTGTCGTTGACGTACGCCGCGAACGCCTCGGCCAGATAGGGCCAGTAGCCGTTGTAGTAGCCGCCCGGGATGAAGGTGTCCTCCAGCTCGGCGGCGCCCACCTTGCCGCCCGCCGGCTTCTTGGCGAGCTCGGCCTGCATCGCGTACCACTTGGCCTCGATCGCGGCCGGGTCGGTGCCGAGCTTGTACGTCGAGTCGTACTTGGCGATCCACGCCATGAGCGCCTTGTGACGGTCGTCGAAGGCGTAGTCCTGGCCGAGGTTGTCGTCGTACCAGACGCCGGTCGGGTCGACGATCGAGTCCAGGACCAGACGGCGCACATGGGTCGGGAAGAGCTTGGCGTAGACCGCGCCCAGGTAGGTGCCGTACGAGTAGCCGAAGTAGTTGATCTTCTTGGCGCCGAGGGCCTTGCGGATCGAGTCCATGTCCTTCACGGCGCTGACCGTGTTGATGTACGGCAGGACGTCCGCGTACTTGCTGCCGCAGGCCGCGGCGAAGGACTTGGCGCGCTTGAGGTTGGCCTTCTCGATCGCCGGGGTGCTGGGAACGCTGGCGGGGCGCACCGGGTTGAACTGGCCCGGCTTGCAGTCGAGGGCGGGCTTGCTCTGGCCCACTCCGCGCGGGTCGAAGCCGATGACGTCGTACTGCGCCGCGACCGCCTTGGGCAGCGAGGAGGCGACGAATCCGGCGAGCGTCAGACCACTGCCGCCGGGGCCACCGGGGTTGACCAGCAGCGGGCCCTGGAACTTCGTCGCGGTGTGCGGGACCCGGGACAGCGCGAGGGTGATCTTCCGCCCCTGCGGCTTGGCGTAGTCGAGCGGCACCTTCACCGACGCGCACTGGAGCGTCGGGTAGTCGTCCGTGCCGCACTTCTTCCAGGTGACCTTCGCCGCCTGGGCAGTGCTCGCGGACGTGCTCGCGTCGGCCGGGAGAGCCGTGACCGTCCCGGCCAGGACGACGGTCACGCCGCACAGTACGGCTGCGCTCTTTCTCATGAAGTTCCTTCAGAGGGTGGGGGGTTGGAGAGGATCGAATGTGCGCGATCCTGGCCGAATCCTTACCGAAGAAGCACGAACATGAGAACCGATTCGGGTGAAGCTTTGAAACTCCTTTGATCCGGGGGCACTTGGTGAACACCGGCACCCCGCTCCGGTCACGGCACCAGAACGAGCTTCCCGGTCGTCCGCTTCTCCTCGATCGCGCGGTGGGCCGCGGCGGCCTCGGCCAGCGGGTAGGTGCGTTCGACGGTGACCCGGAGCCGGCCCGCCTCGATGCGGTCGGTGATCGGCTCCAGGGCCTGTCCGGAGGGCTCGGCCGTGACCCAGACGTAGCGCAGACCGCGGGCGGCGGCCTCGCCCTCGTCGGTGCCCGGGTCGATCGACGCGCCGACGAGCAGGCCGCCCGGCCGGAGCACGTCGAGGGAGCACGGCCCGTAGGCACCGCCGACCAGGTCCAGGACGGCGTCCACCGGGGCCACGGCGGTACGGAAGTCGGTGGTCGTGTAGTCGATCAGTTCGTCGGCGCCGAGATCACGCAGATGGTCGTGCTTGGCCGGGCGCGCGGTGCCGATGACGTGGGCGCCGAGTTCCTTGGCGAGCTGGACCGCGACATGGCCGACGCCGCCCGCCGCCGCGTGGATCAGCACCCGGTCGCCGGGCCGGACCCGGGCCAGTACGGCCACCGCCTGCCAGGCGGTGATCCCGACCAGGGGCACGGCCCCGGCGTGCGCCAGGTCGAGGTTCTTGGGCTTCGGCGCCAACGCGGCGGCCGGTGCGGCGGTGTACTCGGCGTACGCGCCGCGCGGGGAGACCGGCAGCATGCCGTACACCTCGTCGCCCGGCGCGAACCGCGTCACGCCTTCGCCGACCCGCTCGACGACGCCGGCCACGTCGTTGCCCGGCGTCCAGGGCAGGGCGACCAGGTCCGGCACCCGACCGGCCCGGAGAACCGCGTCACCCGGGTTGATCCCGGCACCGCCGACCCGCAACAGCACCTCCCCGGAGCCGGGTTCGGGCACATCGGCCTCGGTGTAGGTGAGTACCTCCGGGCCGCCGAACGCGGACTGGACGATGGCGTGCATACGGGCGGACATCGGGGCTCCTCGTCGGACGGTCTCGGTGCGTCCCATCGTCGGCCCGCTCAATGTCCGTGCGGAAGACGGCACTTGTCTGATATCGAGGTTCCTCATGGATACCGGCTTCGACCTGAGGAAACACGGCGGCGTGGATGTCTTCCTGCGCGACTGCCCCACCCGCGCCGTGCTGGAGCTGATCGCGAGCAAGTGGACCATGCTGGTGCTGGTGGCGCTGGAGGACGGCCGCCCCATGCGGTTCGGCGAACTGCGCCGGCGGCTGGACGGCGTGACGCCGAAGGTGCTGACCCAGACCCTGCGCGCCCTGGCGCGCGAGGGCCTGCTGACCCGCAGCGTGTACCCGACCGTGCCGCCGCGCGTGGAGTACCGCCTGACCGGGCTGGGCCGGGAGGTGGGCGCCCTGTTGCAGCACATCACCGACTGGTCCCAGGCGAACATCACCGCCATCCAGGCCGCGCGCGAGGACTTCGACGAACGCGCCGCCCGCCTGGAGCAGGACCTGATCGACCCCGTACGCCCGTGAGCGCGCCCGGTGATCGCCGGGCGCCCCTTCTCGTTCCCCGCAAGGAAAAGGAAACCCCTCTCCGGGTAAAGGTTGAGGAAATCCCCCTTGAGCAAAGTTTACTTTTGCGCACACGCATCCTCTGGTAGCGTCCTTTACGCATTGACCAAGCAGCTTTGACCAAGCAATTTCATAACGTACGGGGGAATGACTTCGTGAACATGCGAAGCAAGGGTATTTCCGCTGCCATCGCCTTCGCCATGACCGGCGCATTGTGCGGAATTGGCGCGAACACGGCGTATGCAGCTTCAGCGGAAAGCGAGAGGGCTGCCACAGCCGAACCGGCGGCAACGGAATTGCCGCTCAGTGCCGGAGCCGATGAAATCTGCGCAGTCATAGGGATCGGCAGTGGCTCGGCAGGCCTCGTCAAGGCACTGGCCAAGGGTGCGTCATGGGTGGGAATCGGCGCCAGCGTCGGGTGCTACCTGTACGCGAAGGCCAAGGAAGCCACGCCTGCGGAGAAGCGAGCGGCCATGATCAAGTCGTACAAGAGCTACCAGGCGAAGAGTGATCTCAAGAAGCTCGAGGCGCTCGGTTACGATTGCCACAAAAAGGACGGCGGCGGTGGCGGCGGAACTGATTTCACCCCCGCCAACGCGAAGGTAGGGTACCGGGATATCAAAATGAAGGGCGTGACGTACAAGTGCTCCGCCATCGGGGACTGACCGGCCGCCGCGACCTGAGTTATGGAGAGCGGCTCCTGCTCTCCGTGGCGCTGGTCGTAGTGAGCCTGCTCTGGATCACACAGGACATGGCCCTTTGGGCGACGGCGTTGTGTGGCGCCGGTGCATGTGCAGGAGCTCTCGGAGTGCTCTACTTCGGATCGCGCTACATTCGCTCACGCGGGGATTCACAATAAGCTGAGCTTTCTGGCAGCAAATTAGACGACGATGAGGGCGCCCGGCGAACGCCGGGCGCCCTTTTCTCATGTCGTCAAGCACGCGCGCTTCAGCCGAGGGCAAGCCTGCCCGGGTCGGCGATGCCGTGCTGCCGCGCTGGGCGAGAGGGGCGAGGGCGCGGCCGGTAGCGCAGCCGGTCCGACAGGCCCAGGCCGCTGTCGAGGACGTTGCCGACGGGCCGACGATGCCGCAGATGCGACTCAGGCAATTGATTGCCCCCACAAAACGGGTGTCCGATCAACTCCTCGGCAGCGAATCTCGGTGTCAGACGCCGGGTGCACGCTGCCGGCGACTTGGCCGAATGACGCCGAAGGCACAAAGGAGACAAGGGTGACGATCAACGGTGGCGCGCGTCGCGGTGGGGGTTCCGTGGCCGCACGGAAGAAGAGCCTGACACGGAGCAAGTGGGTGGGGCTGCTGACGCTGGGACTGGCCCCGCTGGTGGTGATGGCCTCCCCCGGCGTCGCCTCGGCGGCCAACAATGTGTGCTTGCAGAACTCGGACGGTTCCCAGACCGACATCGCCGGCAACTCGTCGACTCCCGACAAGACGCGGTCAGTGACCACGCAGTCGGCGTCCAACACCTGGCAGGACTGGACCTGGCGGGGCCCCACGTTCAGGTGCCCCACGAACGTTCCCAGCTGCTCCTACGCCTGGCAGCAGTCGAAGACGACGAGCTGGAAGGTCTCGCTCGGCCTCAGCATCAAGGTCCCGATCCCCTACGTCGGCAAGCTGTTCGACGAGCTCACCCCCTCGTACGACCGCGGCGGCTCCACCACCACCTCGTACACCTTCACGACCAACCTGAAGCCGGGGCAGTACGCCCAGCCGATCCAGGTCGTGGAGCGTCGCTGGACGAAGGGCACCTACGTCGGCATCTACCACTCCACCGGGCAGTCCTGCCTGCCGAGCCCGAGCAACCCGAACGGCAAGGCCTGGCGGTACAACTGGTCCCCCAACGAGCGTTTCGGCAGCTGGACGACCAACCTGCGCGTCAACGACTACGGGACGTACAACGTCTACTCGTGACCCGGCCCGGTCGTGACCGCGTTCGGTCGTGACCGGTCCTCCGAGGCGCCCCGCCGCTGAGCCCCCCCTCCGGTCGGCGGGGCGCCTCTTTCGGCTCGAACACTTCCCGACTCGAACGCTTCCCGAATTGATCCCGACCAACAGGACCTGATCCCATGATGGTGCGCCGTCTCCTCCGTGCCGCCGCCGGTTCGGCCACGGTGCTCGCATTCGGTCTGCTGACCGCCTGCAGCGCCACCACCCACTCCACGCCCTCGGCTGCCGACGGAACCACCGCCCCTACCGCCGGCGCGAGCCCTGCCGGTTCGATGAAGACGCTGCCACCGTCCCGCCTGTGCACCACCGCCCTGACCACGGGCGCCGCCCAGCAGCTCATCGCCGACCCTCGGCTCCAGACCCGGCTCAGCCCGAACAAGGGTGACGCCCCGGACGGCTGCAGTTACGCCGCCGCCGACGGACAGTCGACGCTGGCCCTCACCCCGGCCTCCCGCGCCTACAAGGCCGAACTGTCCGCCGCCCACGCCCTCAGCGCGGACCCTGCCTCGGCCGGGATGCGCGACGTGCGGGTCGACCCGGTGAGCGACCTGGGCCGCCAGGCCTTCCGGGAGACCAGCTACCAGATACAGGCGCGACAGCACATCACCTTCGTCGTGTGGAACTCGGGAACCCGGACCTGGGTCCTGACCTTCGCCACCACGGCGGACACCTCGGCAACACCGGCCACCGTGTCGGACGACAAGGTGGTCCAGGTGGCCCGCTCCATCACGGCGAAACTGCCTGCTGGCCAGTGAGCCGCCCGTATACGGCGGACGGGGCGCCCGGCGACCGCCGGACGCCCCACTCGGCTCATGCCGCCGTACAACTCACACTCGGCACCCCACCACCCCCGGGCGCTCCCCCGAACCCGAAGCTCGCCGAACCGCCCACCGGGACCGCCCCGTTGTGCGAGGCGTTCGCCGCCGTCACGGTCGATCCGCTCTGGGTGTACGACGCGTTCCACATGCTGGTGACCTGCTGGGAGCCGGGCCAGGTCCAGGTCACCTTCCAGGAGTTGATCGCGGTCGTACCCGAGTTGCTCACCTTCACCTCGGCGTTGAAGCCGCTGCCCCAGTCGCTGCTGACGGTGTAGGCGGCGGTGCAGGCGGCCGTGCCCCCTCCGGGATCACCGGGGTCCGTGGGGTCGCTCCCGCCCGCCGGAAACCCCGGCGCCTTGATACTCGCCAGGTACCCGTCCTTCACCGTGTCCACGGTCTGCCAGTCGTCCTTCAGGATCCCGCCCGTGTCACCGGAGTTGGGGTTCCAGGACCAGAAGGTCCAGTGGAAGGAGTCGGAGCCGTACGTCGACGTCGGCCGGAGGTAACTCACCAGCGCGGCCAGCCACTTCTGGTCCACCGTCGACGCGAGCGTCGTACCGAACTCGCCCACCCACACGGGAGCGATGTTCTGCTTGAAGATGTAGCCCCAGTACTTGTCCCAGATCCCCGGCATGTTGTCGGGGAAGGACGGGTCGCTGAACCAGCTCTGCTGGGCCACGCTGGTCGCGTAGTCGTGGGCGGAGTACACCACCCGGTTGGCCACGTCGAGCTGCACCGGGTACTGCGCGACGCCCATCAGGTTGCCGCCCCACCACCCGGAGACGCCGTTGAAGGTCTGCACGCCCTCGACGAAGATCAGCAGGTCGGGGTTGACGGAGAGCACCGCGTTCCCGGCGCGCTGGGCGGCCAGCCGCCAGTCCGTCGCCGTGTCGCCGCAGCCCCAGCAGGCGGGATCGTGGGGCTCGTTGTGCAGGTCGATGCCTACGACGGTGTCCTGGCCGGCGTAACGCGTCGCCAGCGCCTTCAGGTTGGCGATCCACGTCGATTCCGGGACCGCCGACGTGTACCAGAGCGCCGACTGGCCCCCGGCGTCCGGGCGGTGCCGGTCGAGGATGACCTTGAGGCCGTCCTGACCGGCGTACGCGACGAGCTTGTCCAGTATCCCCAGTGAGCCGAGCCCTTGCAGGTCGGCGTTCTTGCCGCTGCTGAAGTCGATGCTGTTGGGGACGGTGGAGCTCTTGAAGATGTCGTCGCTGTAGGGGATGCGGATCGTGTTGTAGCCCAGCGACTTCATCTGGTCGATCATGGACTTGTAGTCGCGGGACCAGAGGCCGTGGGGGACGTAGTTGGCGGTCTCGAAGCCGAACCAGTTGATCCCGGCGATCCGGACCGGCTGCCCTGCCTCGTCCAGGATCTGGCGGCCGCTGGTGTGCCAGTAACCGGCGCCGGCCTCGGCGGCCCGCACCGTGCCGGACTCGGCCGCGTGGGCCGTCTGCGCACCGGCCCCCAGCGGTAACAGGAGCGCGGCTGCCACCGCACACAGCGCTCTTCGCAAGCTGCGGAACATGTCGCTGCTTCCTCTCGGGAGGCGCGGGCCCGGAACGAGTGGGAGCGCTCCCACAGCCCTGCGCCTCCTATGGAAGCCACCACCCATGAACACGTCAAGGCATCCGACGTCACCGGCTCAGCTTCTGGAACCTCCGCACCGCGAGCGGCAGGAACATCAGCGTCAACGCCGCCGGCCACACCCCGGCGAGCAGCAGCGCGTGCTGTTCGGGCCACGAGGTGCCCGTCCCCGTCGGAGCGCCGAACAGGGCGCGGGTGGCCGAGGCCGTGGAGGACAGCGGGTTCCACAGGGCGACCTGGCCGAGCCAGTGCGGCATCTGCTGCGGGGAGACGTAGATGCTGGAGATCATCGTCAGCGGGAAGACGATGGCGAACAGCCCGCCCGCCTGCTCGGGGCTCGGCAGCATCAGCCCGAGCCAGACGCCGACCCAGATCAGCGCGAACCGCAGCGCCAGGAGCAGGGCGACGGCCTTCACGAAGGGGATCCCGCCGTCCGGGCGCCAGCCCATGCCGTACGCGGTGCCCATCATGATCCCCAGTTCGGCGCAGGAGACGATCATGTCGGTCGCGCCACGCCCGGCCACCACGGCGGACGGCGCCATCGGCATGGAGCGGAACCGGTCGATGACACCCTTCTTGGAGTCGTGCACGAAGATCGTCGCCGTGGAGATGAACCCCATCGTGACGGTCATCACGAACATCCCCGGCATCAGGAACGTCTTGTAGTCGCCGCCGCCGGGCACCTGCATGGCCTTGCCGAAGACGTAGCCGTACAGCAGCACCGACAGGATCGGGAAGGCCAACTGCCAGAGGATGCTGACGGGTTGGCGCCGGTAGTGGGTCAGTCCGCGCCGGACGACGTTCCAGCAGTCGGCGACCGTCCAGAACAGCCGGCCGTGCCGCGGACGCCTCCGGTAGGTGCGCCCGGTCCCGTCCGCCGCCTGTGCGCTCATGCCGCCGCTCCCTTGGTGTCCTGGGCCTGGTCCGGGGTCGGCTCTTCTTCCGTACGGCGGCCCGTCAGCCGTAGGAACACGTCGTCCAGGCTCGGCCTACGCAGCCCTATGTCCTCGACGGGGATGCCGAACTCGTGGAGGAACCGGGCCACTTCGGTCAGGGACCCCACCCGGTCGGCCACCGGCGCGTGGACGCGCAGTTCGGCCATGTCGGCCTCCGGTTGGCCGTGCGCGACCCGGGCGACCGCCTGCAACGCGTAGGGGACGTGGTCGCGTTCGCGCAGCACGACCTCGATACGGTCGCCGCCCACCCGGTTCTTCAGCCCGTCGGGAGTGTCGTCGACGATGGCCCGCCCCTGGTCGATGACGGTGATCCGGGAGGCCAGCTTGTCGGCCTCCTCCAGATACTGCGTGGTGAGCAGCACGGTGGTGCCGTCGGCCACCAACTGCCGTACCGCCTGCCAGACTTCGCCCCGGCCGCGCGGGTCGAGCCCGGTGGTCGGCTCGTCCAGGAAGAGCACGGCCGGGGCGAGGATCATCGACGCGGCCAGGTCGAGGCGGCGCCGCATGCCGCCGCTGTAGCCGCCGGCGCCCTTGTCGGCGGCCGCCTCCAGGTCGAACTGGCGCAGGAGTTGGGCGGCACGCAGCCGCGCCCGCTTCCGACCCAGATGGAACAGCCGGCCGAACATCTCCAGGTTCTGCCGGCCGGTGAGGATCTCGTCCACCGCCGCGTACTGCCCGGTGAGCCCGATCCGGGTGCGCACCTCGCGCGGCTGCCGGGCCACATCGAGTCCGGCCACCGTGGCGCGGCCCGCGTCGAGGCGCAGGAGCGTGGAGAGGATGCGTACGGCGGTGGTCTTGCCGGCGCCGTTCGGCCCGAGCAGCCCGTGCACGGCGCCGGGGCGGACGGCCAGGTCGAACCCGTCCAGGGCGCGCTTCTCGCCGTACCGCTTCTCCAGGCCCTCGGCCAGCACCACATGACCGTCCATCTCGCCCTCCCGTGGTCGCCCCTTCTCACCCTGAAACTGGGTACACCGTACCCGATTGTGCGTACGATGTACCCAGTTCAGTGTCGGACGATCTAAGCTGGACCGCATGACGAGCGGCACGGTCGGCAGGAACGGCAAGGACAGCAAGGACGACCACGGCAGAAGCAGTCCGCAGACCAGCGGCAGCGGTGATATCGCCCGCACCCTCGACCTGTTGTGGAGCACCGGCCCTCGCCCCAGCCGCGGCCCCAAACCGGCCCTGACCGTCGAACGGATCGTGGACACGGCCGTCCGGATCGCGGACGAGGAGGGCGTGGACGCGGTCTCGATGCGCCGTATCGCCACCGAGCTCGGCACCGGCACGATGTCGCTGTACCGGTACGTGCCCGGCAAGGCCGAGCTGCTCGACCTGATGCTGGACCGGGTCCGGCACCCCGCGGACCAGGAGCCCAGCCCTGGTGGCAGCGAGGGCTGGCGCACCGCCCTGGAGACCATGGCCCGCGACACCCTCGCCCTCTACCGCCGCCACCCCTGGCTGGTCCGCGTCAACCAGTCCCGCCCGATCCTCGGCCCGAGCGCCCTCGCCGCCCTGGAGAAGGTGCTCGGCCGGATCAAGCCCATGGGACTGACCGACCCGGAGCTGGTCTCGGCGGTCATCATGCTCGACGGATACGTCGTCGGGGCCGCCCGCACCCAGGTCCACCAGGAAGAGGCCGAACGCACCTCGGGCCTCAGCAACGCCGAGTTCTACGCCGCCCAGGTCCCGACCCTGGCCAAGGCCATGGCCACCGGCCACTACCCGGTCCTCGCGTCCCTCGCCCCGGAGACCTTCGACGCCGACTTCGACCACTTCGACTTCGGCCTCCAACGCATCCTGGACGGGCTGGAGGTGCTGGTCGCGCGGCGGCGGGGGGAGTGAGGTCTGTTCAGTTACGGCGGGACAGTCGCCGGAATCCGAAGATGACCGCGGCGACGGCCGCCACCGCCAGCGCGCCGACCTTGAGGTTGCCGCCGGAGCCGCCGCCGTCCTCGCCGGCCTCCGCGGAACTTCCGCTGCCGGACGGGGACTTGGACCCGGTGTCCCCGGGCGCGTCCTCCGGCTTCACGGGACTGTCGGACCCCTCGGCGCCGAACATGAGCGTCGTACCGTCGTCGGTGTAGGTGACGGACTCGCCCTGCCCCAGGAACGGAACGCTCACCCGCTGCAGCCGCTTGAGTTTCCCGCCGTTCCAGTCGTACGCGATCGCCCCGAAGTAGCTGCGCACGACGAGCTGTTGACCGTCGGGGGACAGCGCGGCGTCGGTGGCCTCCAGGTCGGCGACGGGGGCGATGGGCTTGAAGACGTTGGTCCCGGAGGCGGAGAGCTCGGCCGGGCCCTCGTACAGGTGCCCGCCCTTCTCGTTCTTGTCGACGATGTAGACGCGGCCGGTCTTGGGGTGCACGACCAGGGACTCGGCGTTCCGCGCTCCGTCCGAGTACTTCACGACGTACTGCGTGGCGCGGATCGTCTGGTCGGTGAGGTTCTTGGGCTCGGGGAGCTGGTAGATCCACACATAGGGCCAGGTGCCACCGAGGTTGTCGCCGATGTCACCGACGTAGATCTGGTTGTCGGGCCCGATGGAGATCGCCTCGACGTCTCGCGGCGTGCCGACGCCGGTGAGGGTGACGGTGGCCACAGTTTTGCCGGTGGAGCTGTCGACGGCGTAGAGGTACGCGCCGTCGTCGCTGTCGTTGTGCGTCCAGTAGATGCCGGGGTGCAGGTGCGAGGCGGCGAGGCCGCTGGACTCGGTGATGCGGGGGTCGGTGATGGTGAACGCCTTGTCCCCGTCCCCGTCTTCGGCCGCCGCGGGGGCCACGCCCGTGAGGGCGACGAGGGTGATGGCCGCGACCACACCGAGATACGCACGCATGTCCCCAAGCTTGCCATCCCGGTGAAGGGATCTGAGGCCGTGGCCCGCTTCACACCCCGCCGGGGTCGGCGATCAGCCATGATGAGCGGATGCTTAGGTTCATGCCGGTCGGCGATTCCCAGACGATCGGAAGCGCGGGGGAACACACGTGGCGTTACCGGATGTGGCGGCACCTGCGTGACACATACGGCGGCCCGTTCGCCATCGTCGGCCCGCGCGAGACGCTGTACGACAAGGCGACCGACTCCCCCACCTCGTACGAGTACGCCGACCCGGACTTCCCCAGCGCCCACCTGGCCGGCTGGGGCGAGGGCTGGCAGCACATGGTCCCGCTGATCGGCGAGGCGGTGCGCGCTCACCGGGCCGACGTTCTGCTGGTGTCGCTCGGCCTGATCGATCTGGGCTTCTACACGAACGCCGAGCAGACGGCGGAGAACGCCCGGGCCTTCATCGCCGAGGCGCGGGCGGTCAGGCCGCGGGTGCGGGTCGTGGTCCTCCCGGTGATCCCGAACGTCCGGGCGGAGTCTGACGCCCCGTTCGCGGCGCAGGTCACCCTCTTCAACGAACTCCTGGCGAAGGCGGTCGCCGACCTGGACGAGCCCCGCTCCCCGCTGCTGCTGGCGTCGCCGCCGCCGTCGTACGACATCAACCACGACACGTACGACGGCACCCACCCCAACGCAAGCGGCGAGCACAAGATCGCGGCGGCTTTCGCGGACGCGATGTACCAGGCGTGGGATCTGGGCGAGCCCTACGAGGCGGACTGACTGGACGTCCCTCCGCGTGCCCCGGCCACCGTGCGTGTCGTTGTTCGCCTCGATGAACGTCTTTAAAGGCCGAGGTCGTAGAAGGGTCCATCCTCATCTGGCCGCTGCAGAAGACGCACTGGCGGATCACGAGGAGCATCGTGGCGCAGCTGGGCAGCAGGTACCCCGTCCAGCGGTCGGACGTGCGCATCGACTACCCGGGCCACCTCAACGGTCTCGCCTCCGACGTGACACTTCTGGCCGAGGGCGCCGAGAAAATGCCCGGTGGGCTCTGGCACTACCAGGACGTCAGATTCGTCGCCGAGGTCATCTCGAAAGGCATGGCCCCACAACGACTACGGCCCCAAGAAGACCGCCTACGCCCTGGCTGAAGTCCCCGTGTATCTCATCGCAGACCCCTACCAGGCAAAGTGCCACGTCTACACCCAGCCCAAGGATGGTGACTACGCCACGGTGACGAGCGTCTCCTTCGGCACCGACATCGACCTGACCAGCACCGTCGGGGACCTCACCCTCAAGACCGACGAGTTCCCCGCGGCTGAGCCGAGGGAGCGTCCGCCATGTCCGAGCCCGGCAGCCAGGTTGCCTACTGGGATGCCGCCGCGGCCACGAAGACGTTCACGCACCCGCTCCATCCGCCCTGGCTCGACGGGATCAGCGGGCATGCCACGATTCTCGACTACGGATGCGGCTACGGCCGTGTCATGGCGGAGCTCCAACAGCACGGCTTCGACAACCTCACGGGCGTCGACATCTCGCCGGGAATGATCGAACGAGCCCGCCGCCTGCACCCCACCCTGCGCTTCGCCACCCTGGACACGCCACCACTCTCGCCCTGCCCGGACGCCGCCTTCGACGCGGTCCTGCTCTTCGGCGTGCTGACGTGCGTACCCGGCGACGAGGCGCAGCACCGTTTGATCACCGAGCTGAACCGCGTCCTCAAGCCCGGCGGGATCCTCTACCTCAGCGACCTGCTGCTCCAGGACGACGAACGCAACCGCAGCCGCTACGACCGCCACGCCAACGACCATGGCAGTCACGGCAGTTACGGCGTCTTCGAAACCGGCGACGGCGCGATCTGCTGCCATCACCCGCGCGAGTGGCTCGCCACCCTGCTCACCGGATTCGAGACCGTCGCCACCCGGACCATCACGGTGCCCACCATGAACGGGCACGAGTCGACGGGGATCCAGATCCTCGCCCGCAAGCCCGCTGTCACCGCTGTCACCGCTGTCACCGCTGTCGGCGCACCATCTCGGTGATCCAGATGGGCGCGAACGGGGACGTGCAGCCCGGGGGCGTCGGGTATTCCTTGAGTACCTCCAGGCGCTCACCGATGTCGAGGGCGCGGGTGCGGTGCTCGGCGTGCTCGATCCCGATCTGGGCCAGGCAGTGGTTCATCGCCCACTGCAGGCGATCCGGGGCATCCTTCATCTCCGCCTCGATGACGTCGAGCAGTCCGGCGAGGTCGAGACCCTCGGGCTTCTTCGCCACGCGTTCGGTGGTCAGCGCCCAGCCGGCACTCGCGACCACGGGATCAGGATCGGCGGACCAGAGCAGGCGCAGTTCCTCGGCGTGCGGGTTCTTCTTCACCACGTAGTTCACGAGCCAGTCGTGCACCTTGGGTGTGCGCGCCTCGCGCAGCATGACGTCCAACTCGTCACGCTCGAACGCCTTCGGGCGGCAGATCAGGAGCGCCAGCAATCGCGCCGCGGTGTCATCCGTCTCCCAGAGCCGGCACGCGAGTTCCTGCTGCGTCTTCAGCCGCTTCGCGAGCGCGCGCAGCTTGCCGAGGTTCACACCGTGATCGTCACCGTGCCTCTCGTTCACCGCGCGGGCCTTCGGGTCCTCGAGCCCGGCCAGCTCGGCCATCACCTCGGCGACCGTCGTCCCGGTCGGCGTCGTCTCGGCCACCTCGGCCTCCTGTCCGTCACACGCGAAATTCAGCCTATGACGGAAGCCGGCCTATGGGTCGCCCGCCGTGGACGGGCAGCCTTCTCGCAAAGCGGCGCCCGCACCACCTGCCCCCCTTCGCGGAGATATCAAGTCTGAGTAGATTTGATATCTTGGGCATGGAGCACCTGCCCGCCCCAGGGAGGCCCGCATGGCACGAACAGTCATCGACATCGACGACGAGAAGCTGGCCGAAGCCGCCGAGATCTTCGGAACCACCACGAAAGTCGCCACGGTCAACGCGGCCCTTGAGGACGCCATCAAACGCCGCAAGCGGGCATCCTTCCTGAGCTGGCTGGCGGAAGGCGGACTGCCGGACCTGACCGGGCCCGTCGAAAAGCCGACCGACGCACAGGGCGCGGCGTGACCGATCGCTACCTGATCGACAAGTCGGCGTTGGCGCGTTATCCGAAACCCACGGTCCGCGCCGTCATCGACCCCCTGCAGAACGCTGGGCTTCTCGCCGTGTGCGGTGCGATCGAACTCGAAGTTCTGCACAGCGCGCGATCGAAGGCAGACGCCGAACGGATCCGCGACGAGATGCGCGGCTTCGACTGGTTGCCGACCACCGACGAGGCCTGGGACCGCGCGCTGGAGGTCCAGACGCTCCTCATCAACAGGGGTAACTGGAAGGCGCTCTCGGTCTCCGACTTGATCATCGCAGCAACAGCCGAGCGCCACGGCGCCGTCGTGCTGCACTACGACGGCGACTACGACATGATCGCCTCGGTCACGAGCCAGCCGACGGCCTGGGTCGCCCCACCGGGCACGGCCGACTGACCAGGCACCGGCCGGGCCACCCCATCAACACGCGCCCCCGGCAACCCGCCCCACCACCTCCCCCAACAGCTCCCCGTCCACGAACGGCACCTTCTCCGACGGCACCGACCTCCACCCCAGCGGCCAGGTCACCCCCGTCAGCGCGGGCACGCCCACATACGCCAAGCTCCGGTCACCCCGAGTCAGGGCCCGCACCCCGGCGGGCCACCGGAATCCCGACGCGGTTTGCGGGGGCAACAGGAAGTACATGTTCCGCTCCCCCGTGGCCTCCTGGACGATCGGCCCCGCGTCGAAGTCCGTGGCCGACATCAACTCCGAGGCGACGCGCTCAGCCCGATCACCTCTGATGCGTACGGCGTCGAAGTGGATGCCGGCGTGCCGCAGGGCGTGTCCGGTGGCGGGGATCCAGGTCGGGATCCAGGGGGCGGCGATTCTCTCGTTCATGCCGCAAATGTTGCTGGTCGCTTACATACTGTGACCAGGGTTACGCAACGTCGGTGCGGGGCTGTGCAGTTGGGGAGGTCGGTGTGCACGGCAGTGAACGCGGGTCGGGGAACCTGAAGATGTTCGGCTCGTTGCTGCGCTTCTTCCGCGAGCGGGCGGGGATGACCCAGGAGGGGCTCGGCGGGTACGTCAAGTACTCCAAGTCCCAGGTGGCGATGGTGGAGCGGGGCGAACGGCCGCCCAAGGGAAGCTTCGTCGAAATCGCCGACGAGGTGCTGAGTGCACAAGGTGCACTTCTTAGCGCGGCGAAGGAGCTGAAGCTCAGCCGTTTCCCGTCATGGTTCGAGAACTACGCCGCGTTGGAAGCGGAAGCCGTCGCCATCTACATGTACGCCAACCACGTCATCCCCGGCCTGCTCCAGACCGAGGCGTACGGGCGGGCGACCTTCGACGTCCACTGCCCGCCCTTGGAGGACGAGGAGATCGAGGCCCGGCTGGCTGCCCGACTGGACCGACAGCAGGTCCTGAATCGCAAGCCCGCGCCCATCGTCGGCTTCGTGCTGGAAGAGCACGTTCTCAAGCGCCCTCTCGGTGGCAACCAAGCCCTCAAGGAGCAGCTGCGCCACATCCTCGACATCGGGACACGACGCAACGTCGAGATCCAGGTGATGCCGACGGACCAGGAGGTCCACGCGGGGCTGGACGGCCCGATGATCCTGCTGGAGACGAGCGAGCACCAGCAGATCGCCTACGTCGAGGGCCCGAGCAACGGCTACTTCATCAGCGAACAACCGGACTTGGGCAACATGTTCGCGCGATATGGCATTCTGCGGGCGCAGGCTCTCACCCCCGCGGAGTCGGCGAAACTGATCGACGAGGTGGCAGGCGGACTATGAGCACGGACCTGAACTGGTTCAAGAGCAGCTACAGCAGCGGCCAGGGCGGCGAGTGCCTGGAGATAGCACTCACCCCCACCACCATCCACATCCGCGACTCCAAGCACCCCGAGGCCACGACCCCCACCCTCACCGTCACCCCCACCACCTGGTCGACCTTCCTCGCGACCCTCTCCTAGAACATCCCGTTCCCGTTGGCGGAGCTCTCCGGTACGTCCTGCAGCACATCCCAGTGCTCGACGATCTTCCCGCCCCGCACCCGGAACAGATCGACGACTGCCTGCCCCCGCTCCCCCGGCGCATTGACGTAGTGGCTGTGGACCGCCACCAGGTCACCCTCGGCGATCACCCGCTTCCGTGAGACCGCCAGCTGCGGGAACGCCTCGAAGTACCCCCCGAGCCCCGCCTTCACGCCCGCCACCCCATCGGCAATACCAGGGTTGTGCTGGTGGTACTCGGACCCCCAGTACCGGTCGATCGCGGACAGGTCCTTCTTCACGAGCAGTTGGTCGAAGGCGGCGGTCACCAGCTTCTTGTTGTAGGCGGTGAGAAAGCCCGGCCCCGGCTGCGAGGTCTGCGGCCAACTCACGGTCGAGAACATGTCGTTGCCGTTGGCCGAACTCTCCGGCACGTTCTGCCCCGTGTCCCAGTGCTCGGCGATCTTCCCGCCCTGGAACCGGAAGATGTCGAAGACGGCGGAGCCGCGCGTGCCCGGCGTCAGCACCACGTTGGAGTGCACCAGCACGAGGTCGCCGTCGGAGATCACCCGCTTGATGTCGTACACCGCATCCGGGAACTGCGCGTGCACAGACGTCGCCAGCCCCTTCAGGGTCTCCGCCCCGTCCGCGGCGAACGGGTTGTGCTGGATGTAGTCCGACCGTACGTAGCGGTCGACGACGGCGGTGTCGCCCTGCTCGAAGACGCCCTTGAGGACACGGGCGGCGACCGCCTTCTGGTAGCCGAGGCGAGCGGAGTCGTCGGCATAACCGGCGGATGCCGCGTGCGGCGCCGCGACGGCGGGTATCGCGGCCGCGCCCAGCAACGCGACGGAGGCCATGACGGCGACAACTGCCCTGCGGGCAGGCGTGGTGGGGGGCATGGGACTCTCTTCCTAAGAACATTGAAAGTTCAAGCTCACACTTCCCACAGGAAAGCACTAACTGTCGGTTAGCGTCAAGATCCCTTGCTTCGAGCGCACTCCAGGACGTTGGCTTGGTAGTCATGAAGTACACGCAGCTCGGACGCACCGGACTCAAGGTCAGCCGACTCGTCCTCGGCACCATGAACTTCGGCCCGCAGACCGACGAAGCCGACTCCCACGCGATCATGGACTCGGCGCTCGGCGCGGGCATCAACTTCGTCGACACGGCCAACGTGTACGGCTGGGGCGAGAACAAGGGCCGTACCGAAGAGATCATCGGCAACTGGTTCGCCAAGGGAGGCGAGCGCCGCGACAAGGTCGTGCTCGCCACCAAGGTGTACGGGAACATGGCCGGCGACGGCCCCTCCTGGCCCAACCACGACAAGCTCTCCGCGCTCAACATCCGGCGCGCGGTCGACGCCAGCCTGAAGCGGCTGCAGACCGACTACATCGACGTCTACCAGTTCCACCACGTCGACCGCGCCACTCCCTTCGAGGAGATCTGGCAGGCGATCGACGTCCTCATCCAGCAGGGCAAGATCCTGTACGTCGGGTCCTCCAACTTCCCCGGTTACAAGATCGCCCAGGCCAACGAGATCGCGGCGAAGCGCGGCGGCACCATCGGCCTCGTCAGCGAGCAGTGCCTCTACAACCTCGCCGAGCGCCGCGCCGAGATGGAGGTCATCCCGGCCGCGCAGGAGTACGGGCTCGGGGTCATCCCCTGGTCGCCGCTGCAGGGCGGACTGCTCGGCGGGGTCATCAAGAAGCAGGTCGAGGGCGGCCGCCGCGCCTCCGGCCGGGCCGCCGACACGCTCGCCGACCCCACCTCACGCGCCCAGATCCAGGCGTACGAGGACCTGCTCGACAAGCACGGCCTCGAGCCTGGCGACACCGCACTGGCCTGGCTGCTCACCCGCCCCGGCGTGACCGGCCCGATCGTGGGCCCGCGTACGGCAGAGCAGCTCGACTCGGCGATCCGGGCGGTCGACCTGGACCTGAGCGAGGAACTCCTGACCTCGCTGGACGAGATCTTCCCGGGCCCAGGCCCCTCTCCTGAGGCATTTGCCTGGTAGTAACGCCCTTAGGGGCGGCGGGGCTGCATTCGATATGCGGCTCCGCCGCGTGGGCGCGACCAGCCACAGACGGCCCGCACTCGGCAACGAACGCGCAGTTCCCCAGCCGGCCCTCTACCCGCCGAGCGCCGCAGCCAACGCAACGACGACGAACATCAGCACAAGCACACCGGCCATGATCCGGTTCCGGGTTTTCGGGTCCACATACCCGAGCCTAACCGGCCCCGCCCAGCGCCCAGCGAGCGACCACCTCATACCGCGGCTGCTCCCCCGGCACCCCCGACCTCGGCAGGTTGCTGCGCACCAGCGCCAGCTCGTCCACCGTCCAGGTGCGGCTGGTGAACCCGTCCAGGGCCCGGACATACGGCTGTACGTCCACGTCCTCCCGGCTGCGCGCCACCGTCAGGTGGGCCTTGTACCGCCGGTGCTCCCCCATCGCCACCCCCGCCTTCCGCGCCGCCGCCTCCGCACGGTCGGCCAGCAGCCGCAGCGCCGGCAGATCGCCGGAGGCCCCCGCCCACAGCGCCCGCCCATGCCCGAACTGCCCACCGCCACGCACCGCCAGCTCAAAAGCAGCGGCACGGCGCGCCGCCCGCTCCAGCCGCACCGACAGATCCGCTACGACGTCCTCCTCCACCTCACCGTAGAACGCGAGGGTGAAGTGCCACCCGGGGCGCCCCGTCCAGCGCAGCCCGTCCGCGCCGGGCAGCTTCCTCAACTCGGCGACCTCCAGGGCAAGTTCCCCGGCCACATCCTCAGGCGGCAGCACGGCGGCGAAGAGTCTCATGAGGCCAGTCTGCCGCCGTGCCCTTGTGTACCTGAGCGTGACCCGGTCACCGTGCGTATCGTTGTACTGCGCGGCTGTGCTCGAACGAGTCTCGGCCGGGGAGGAGCGCCACGATGACCGTCCTTGAAGACAGGATCGAGATGGCCGAGAGCAGCGGCGAACCCACGCTCGACGCGATGTTCGAGTGGCTGGAGAAGATGCCCGTCCCCGAGGGAACCAAGGTCGAGATCGTCGGGGGGAACATCTTCATGTCACCGCAGCGCCGCACGCACTGGCAGATCATCTTCGACGTCCTCGACCAGCTGCGCGCCCGGTATCCGAGGCAGCGCCTGATGTCCGATGTCCGCATCGACTTCCCCGGGCGTCTCAACGGGTTCGCGTGCGACGTGGCGGCCCTCGCGGAGGGCTTCGAGGCGGGCGACAAGGGACGGCTGCGGTATCAGGACATCGAGTTCGTCGCCGAGGTGATCTCCAAGGACACCGGCCGCAACGACTACGAGCCCAAGAAGGCGGTGTACGCCGCCGCCGAGGTGCCGGTGTACCTGATCGTGGACCCGTACACGGGCCAGTGGCACCTGCACACCCTGCCGAAGGACGGCGAGTACCGGGGAACGCTCAGCCTCGACTTCGGTGACGAGATCGACCTGACCGGAACGGTCGTCGACCTGGTCATCAAGACCGAGGAGTTCCCCCGCGACTGACGCGGAGATTCGCCTAGGGTCCCCCCATGGCAATCATCGACATCAGGGAAGGCGGGCCCGACGACATCCCCGCGATACTCAACATGCTCGACAGCAGTGTGGAGTGGCTGGTCGCGCAGGGGCGGACCGGGCAGTGGGGCAGCACCCCCTGGTCGGCCAGTCCGAGGGCCGTGGAGGTGGTGACCAAGTACGTCACCCAGGGCGCCCCCTACATCGCCGAGTTCGACGGCGTCCCGGCGGGGACCCTGACCCTCACCGACGGGCCCGGGCCGGGCCTGGCGCCCGTGGACGAACCCGAGCGGTACATCCACGTCCTCGCCTCCGAGCGACGCTTCAAGGGCCATGGCGTCGGCTCCGCGCTGCTCGCGCACGCCGTCGAGGAGACCCGGCGGGCGGGCGTCTCGCTGCTGCGGGTGGACTGCTACGCCGGTGACGACGGCAAGCTCGTCCGCTACTACGAGAGCCACGGTTTCGTCCGTACGGAGGCCTTCACGGGGATCGACGAGTGGCCGGGACAGATCCTGGCCCGGAGGGTGTGACCCTCCGGGCCAGGCATGAGGTCAGGTCAGGCCGCCGTAGCCAACTGCTCCTGCGCCTCCCGCGGCACGAACCGCACCCGCGGGTGGCCGCGGTTCCAGCCGACCGACAGCCGCAGGTTGCCGACGCGGGCCAGGACCAGGCCGATGGTCACGGCCGCGACAGCCGAGATGGCGCCGCCTGCCGCGATGCCCGCCCGGACGCCGTAGGCATCCGTGATCCAGCCGGCGATCGGCGCGCCCACCGGCGCGCCGCCCATGAACACCATCATGTAGAGGGCCATCACGCGGCCCCGCATGGCCGGGTCGGTGCTCATCTGGACGCTGCTGTTCGCGGTGACGTTGACCGTCATGCCGAACATGCCGATCGGGACCATGAGCAGGGCGAACAGCCACAGGGAAGGAGCGATCGACGCCACGATCTCCATCGTGCCGAAGGCCACCGCCCCCGCGACCAGCACCCGCATCCGGGCCGTGCCGCGCCGGGCCGCGAGCAGGGCGCCCGCCAGGGAGCCGACCGCCATCAGCGTGTTGAAGAGGCTGTAGGAACCCGCGCCCGCGTGGAAGACGTCGTCGGCGAAGGCCGAGAGGTAGACGGGGAAGTTGAAGCCGAAGGTGCTGACGAACCCGACCAGGACGATCGTCCAGATCAGCTCGGGGCGCCCGGCCACGTATTGCAGGCCCTCCCGCAGCTGGCCCTTGCCGCGCGGGGTCCGCTCGACGGCGTGCAGTTCACGCGAGCGCATCATCAGCAGGCCGACGAGGGGCGCGACGAAGGACAAGCCGTTGAAGAGGAACGCCCAGCCGGTGCCGACACCGGTGATCATCACGCCGGCCACGGCGGGACCGACCAGCCGGGCCGACTGGAAGTTCGCGGAGTTCATGCTGACCGCGTTCTGCAGCTGGTCCGGGCCGACCATCTCGGAGACGAAGGTCTGGCGGGCCGGGTTGTCGACGACGGTCGCGAGGCCCACGGCGAAGGCGGCGACGTAGACGTGCCAGACCTGGACGTGGCCGGAGAGGGTGAGGACGGCGAGCGCGATGCCGGTGACGGCCATCGAGGACTGCGTGAACAGCAGCGTGCGGCGCTTGGGCAGACGGTCGACGAGGACGCCGCCGTAGAGGCCGAAGAGAAGCATCGGCAGGAACTGCAGGGCCGTCGTGACGCCGACGGCGGTGGCGGAGCCGGTGAGGCTGAGCACCAGCCAGTCCTGGGCGATGCGCTGCATCCAGGTGCCGATGTTGGAGACGACCTGGCCCATGAAGAACAGGCGGTAGTTCCTGACCTTCAGGGAGCTGAACATGGACGAGCGTTTGGGACGGGGAGGGGACAGGGAATCGTGGGTGGTCGGTGCGGGGGCGGAGTCTGCTCCGGGTCCCGAACTCAAAAGGGTCGCCTCCTCTTTGTGGCCTAAAGGTGTGCGAGCTTCTCCAGCACAGGGGCGGCGGCGCGCAGTTTCGCCCACTCGTCCTCGTCGAGGCCGTCGACCAGGGTGGCCAGGAAGGCGTTCCGCTTGGCGCGGCTCTCCGCGAGCATGGCCTCGGCCTGCTCGGTCTTCGTGACGACCTTCTGGCGCCGGTCCTCGGGATGCGGCTCCAGGCGGACCAGGCCCTTGGCCTCCAGCAGCGCCACGATGCGGGTCATCGAGGGCGGCTGGACGTGCTCCTTGCGGGCGAGCTCGCCCGGGGTGGCCTTGCCGCAGAGGGACAGGGTGCCGAGCACCGACATCTCGGTGGGGCTCAGCGACTCGTCGACCCGCTGGTGCTTGAGCCGACGGGACAGCCGCATCACGGCGGAGCGAAGGGAGTTCACGGCGGCAGCGTCGTCGCCATGGGTAAGGTCCGGCATCTCCTTAGGGTAACTCATTACTCTCGCTAAACAAGCTGGTACGCACGGCGATTCCCGTGACACAGGCCACTGAAACCAGATCGTCACTCGTACGAGTGAGTCGGCAGCAGAAAGTGAACGCCGTCCCCCCATCCCCCGGACCCTCGTGTTCATGGGGACAAGCGTGCTCAGCCTGCGGATAGACGGGGAGCTGCTCGAGCGGCTCCGACACCATGCGGCGAAAAGGGGAATGAGCGTCCAGGACTATGTGGTCCGAACGCTCATCCGGGACGACTTCGACGAGCGGTTCCAGGCCGCCGTCGACGAGACGGAGAAGTTCTACGGGGTCACGTGAGGCCCCTCTGGATCACGTGAGGCCGAGGGCCGGCATCAGGTAGTAGAAGCCGAACACCGCCGCGACGACGTACATCGCCACCGGGATCTCCCGGCCGCGTCCGGCCGCCAGGCGCAGGATCACGAAGGTGATGAAGCCCATGCCGATGCCGTTGGTGATCGAGTAGGTGAACGGCATCATCACCATCGTGATGAAGGCCGGGATGGCGATGGTGTGGTCGGCCCAGTCGATCTCCTTGACCGAGCCGGCCAGGATCAGGAAGCCGACCGCGAGCAGGGCCGGGGTGGCCGCCTGGGACGGGACCATCGTGGCGACCGGCGTGAGGAACAGCGCGACGGCGAAGAGGCCGCCCGTGACGACGTTCGCGAAGCCGGTGCGGGCGCCCTCGCCGACGCCGGCCGTGGACTCCACGAAGGCGGTGGTGGCCGAGGAGGAGCTGGCGCCGCCGGCCGCGACCGCGAGGCCGTCGACGAAGAGGACCTTGTTGATGCCGGGCATCTGACCCTGGGCGTCGGTCAGCTTGGCCTCGTCGCTGACGCCCATGATCGTGCCCATCGCGTCGAAGAAGCACGACAGCAGCACGGTGAAGACGAAGAGGACGCCGGTCAGCACGCCGACCTTCTCGAAGCCGCCGAAGAGGCTGACCTTGCCGAGCAGACCGAAGTCGGGGGTGGCGACGGGGTTGCCGGGCCACTTGGGGGTGGTCAGACCCCAGCTGGGGATCGTCGCGACCGCGTTGATGATCACCGCGAGGACCGTCATCGTGACGATCGAGATCAGGATCGCGCCGGAGACCTTGCGGACGATGAGCGCGAGGGTGAGCAGGGCGCCGAGGATGAAGACGAGGACCGGCCAGCCGTTGAGGTGACCGTCGGCGCCGAGCTGGAGCGGGACGGTGGTCTGCGCGGCGTCCGGGATGCGGCTGATGAAGCCGGAGTCGACGAGGCCGATCAGCATGATGAACAGGCCGATACCGATGCTGATCGCCTTGCGGAGGCCAAAGGGGACGGCGTTCATGACGCGCTCGCGCAGACCGGTGGCGACGAGCAGCATCACGATGAAGCCGGCCAGCACCACCATGCCCATGGCGTCCGGCCAGGACATCCGCGGGGCGAGCTGGAGGGCGACAACCGAGTTCACACCCAGACCGGCGGCGAGGGCGATCGGCACGTTGCCGACGACACCCATCAGGAGCGTGGTGAACGCGGCTGTCACGGCCGTGGCCGTGACCAGCTGGCCGTTGTCCAGCTGGTGTCCGTACATGTCCTTCGCGCTGCCCAGGATGATCGGGTTCAGCACGATGATGTAGGCCATCGCGAAGAAGGTGGCGAAACCGCCGCGGACCTCGCGGGCGAGAGTACTGCCCCGCTCCGAGATCTTGAAGTAGCGGTCGAGAGCGATGGGCATTGGATGTTCCTACGATCAGAAGTGGACAGACACAAACCGTTTCAGTATGAACGTATGGGTCCGTGGATCGCCATCTCCGCGCGTAGATGTGATCGCCTCGTAAGCTGTCCTCCATGGCCGTGTTTTCATCGGGATCACCCAAGCACGAGGCGCCGGAGCCCCTGGAGGGCCCCGTGGTCGCCACCGTCGTCGGCGGCACGATCCTGTGGTTCGTCCTCTTCCTGGTCCAGCTTCCCTTCTACGGCTGGTTCGACGACCACGGCCACACGTGGTGGGTCTGGACCTGCCTGGCCGGGGCCGGGCTGGGGCTGATCGGCATCTGGTACGTCCGGAAGAGGGACGCGGCCATCAAGAGGGCGGCGGCGCAGGAGGCCGGCGAGACGCCTGCTGCGGAGTAAGGGGAACCCCCTACAACCACGGCACCACTCGACCCGGCCGGGCCTCCTCCCCAGGTCGGAACTTCCGCCCACTCGGCGGGTGAAGCCGCAAAACCGCACGTACCGTCGAATGCATGACGCACATCGACGCGGGCGCCGAACTCGATCCTGTGCACCCCGCCCCGGTGCGGCTCCCGGCCACGACCGGGCTGACCGCCGCCGAGGTCGCGGAGCGGGTCGCGCTCGGACAGGTCAACGACGTGCCGGTGCGCAGCAGCCGGTCCACCGTCGAGATCATCCGCGCGAACGTGTTCACCCGGTTCAACGCGATCATCGGTGTGCTCTGGCTGGTCATGCTGTTCGTGGCGCCCTTCCAGGACAGCCTGTTCGGGTACGTGATCATCGCCAACACCGGCATCGGCATCATCCAGGAGTGGCGGGCGAAGAAGACCCTCGACTCCCTCGCGGTGATCGGCGAGTCCCGGCCGACCGTGCGCCGGGACGGCGTCGCCACCGGGATCAGCACGTCCGGGATCGTGCTGGACGACCTGATCGAGATCGGGCCCGGCGACAAGGTCGTCGTGGACGGAGTGTGCGTCGAGGCCGACGGGCTGGAGATCGACGAGTCGCTGCTCACGGGTGAGGCCGACCCCGTCGTGAAGCGGCCGGGGGACGAGGTCATGTCGGGCAGCTTCGTCGTCGCCGGCGGGGGCGCCTTCAAGGCCACCAAGGTGGGCCGCGAGGCCTACGCCGCCCAACTGGCCGAGGAGGCCTCCCGCTTCACGCTCGTCCACTCCGAGCTGCGCTCCGGCATCTCCACGATCCTCAAGTACGTGACGTGGATGATGGTCCCGACCGCGATCGGCCTGGTCATCAGCCAGCTGGTCGTGAAGGACAACGACCTCAAGGACTCCATCGCGCGGACGGTGGGCGGGATCGTGCCCATGGTCCCCGAAGGGCTCGTGCTCCTCACCTCCGTCGCCTTCGCGATCGGCGTCATCCGGCTTGGCCGAAAACAGTGCCTGGTTCAGGAACTTCCGGCCATCGAGGGTCTCGCCCGCGTCGACACCGTCTGCCTCGACAAGACGGGCACCCTCACCGAGGGCGGCATGGACGTCACCGAACTCAGGCCGCTGCAGGGCGCCGACGAGTCGTACGTCCGCAAAGTGCTCGGCGCCCTCGGCGAGTCCGACCCGCGTCCGAACGCCTCCCTCCAGGCGATCATCGACGTCTACCCGGACGTCGAGGACTGGCGCTGCACCGAGTCGCTCCCCTTCTCCTCCGCCCGCAAGTACAGCGGCGCCTCCTTCAGCGAGGGGAACGGCGAGTCCAGTACGTGGCTGCTCGGAGCCCCCGACGTCCTGCTGGCCGACGACGATCCCGCCCTCGCCGAGACCGGTCGGCTGAACGAGCAGGGGCTGCGGGTGCTGCTGCTCGTGCGGGCCGCCGGGGACCTCGACGATCCCGAGGTCGCCAAGGGAGCCCGGCCCACCGCCCTCGTCGTACTGGAACAGCGGCTGCGGCCGGACGCGGGCGACACCCTGCGCTACTTCGCCGAGCAGGACGTCCACGCCAAGGTCATCTCCGGGGACAACGCGGTGTCGGTGGGGGCCGTCGCCGCCAAGCTCGGGCTCAACGGCAGCGTGGTGGACGCACGCCGGCTCCCCGCGGACCAGGACGGGATGGCGCGGTCCCTCGACGAGGGCACGGTGTTCGGGCGGGTCACCCCGCAGCAGAAGCGGGACATGGTGGGCGCGCTGCAGTCCGGCGGGCACACGGTCGCGATGACCGGCGACGGTGTGAACGACGTGCTGGCGTTGAAGGACGCCGACATCGGGGTGTCGATGGGGTCCGGGTCCGAGGCGACCCGTGCGGTCGCGCAGATCGTGCTGCTCAACAACAGCTTCGCGACGCTGCCGTCCGTCGTCGCCGAGGGGCGACGGGTCATCGGGAACATCACCCGGGTCGCGACCCTGTTCCTGGTGAAGACCGTGTACTCGGTGCTGCTGGCGATCCTGGTGGTGTGCTGGCAGGTGGAATACCCGTTCCTGCCACGGCACTTGACTTTGCTGTCGACGCTGACCATCGGCGTCCCGGCCTTCTTCCTCGCCCTCGCGCCCAACAAGGAACGGGCCAGGCCCCATTTCGTGCGGCGGGTCATGCGGTACTCGATCCCCGGTGGGGTGGTGGCCGCGGTGGCGACCTTCGCCACGTATCTGATCGCCCGTCACCACTACACCGGAGACGGGGCGTTGGACGCCGAGACCAGCGCCGCCACGTTGACGCTGTTCCTGATCTCGATGTGGGTGCTGGCGATCATCGCCCGGCCGTACACCTGGTGGCGTCTCGCCCTGGTCGCGACGATGGGCGCCGGGTTCCTGGTGGTGCTGATCGTGCCGTGGCTGCAGGACTTCTTCGCGCTGAAGCTGGTCGGGGTGACGATGCCGTGGATCGCGGTGGGCATTTCGGTGGTGGCGGCGGCCACCCTGGAGTTGTTGTGGAAATGGGTCGACCGCCGCGTTCCCGCTTAGCGCTGGGCTTCAGTCACGACGCGTCCTGATGAGTGTCGCCTGCAGGTGCGTCGTGGCTGGTCGCGCCCACGCGGCGGAGCCGCAAATTGATACAGCCCCGCGCCCCTGAAAACAGGGCGTTCGTCTACTGCACGTCGACGTAGTCACCCGTCGCAGTGGCCGTGCTGGTCGTCGGGCTGCCCGCGAAGGCGAAGCGGTAGTAGCCGTCGGCCGACGCGGTCGTCGTGGTCTTCAGGGTGCCTGTCGAGGTCGAGTAGATGCCCTTCAGGGTGGTGTAGGTGGTGGTCCCCTTCTTGCGGAACTGCAGCTTCACCGGCTGGCTGGCGTAGCCCGCGTACGTGTTGGTGTCCCAGTTGGCGCGGGACAGCTTGCCGGTGACCGTGATGGTCTTGCCCTTCGTCACCGGCTCCGGCGAGGCGTTGACCGTCAGCTTTGCCAGGCGCAGCACCTTGGTGGTGGCCAGGCCGCCCTGGTCCTTGTAGCCGACCTTGCTGAGGTCGATGCTGCTGCCGCTCGGGTCCTGGCCGTTGAAGGCGGTGGCGTCGGCGCCGGCCTTCCAGGTGCCGGCGTCCGCGCTGGTGGGGTCGTCGTCGGTCGGGTAGATGTCGATCGTGCCGGTGCAGGTGGCGGTCGTGGCGTCCACGGCGGTGCAGGTGGCGAAGTCGTCGCCGAACAGCTGGGGGGTGCTGTCGTCGCCGAAGGTGCCGCGGTAGAGGAACGGCTCGGTGTAGAAGTCGTCCGCGGTGATGTCCACGCCGGAGCCGTGGGTCAGCGTGTAGCTGACCTTGGTGCTGACCTCCGCGCTGGCCCCGACCTTGATCGACGTGGCGACCTTGAAGTTGGAGAAGCTGACGTCCAGCGTGTACGGGGTGCCGGAGTCGGCGGCCTGCGCGGCCGGCACGGCGAGAGCGGAGAGGGCCAGGGCGCCGGAGACGGCGGCCACGGTGGCACGTATGCGCATGTGCGTTTCCCCAGGGGGAGAAGTGATCTAGGAGTCTGTTGACTCACGGGATCTGATCCCTGACGGGCGCGGCTGGTTGTAGCGCCGGACGCTGATTTGGAGTGCGGGATACCAACTCCTTGCGAACCGCCCCGAATGCCAACAGCGGGCGATGGAAACGGAAAGAGCCGGCCCCGGATGCTCCCGGGACCGGCCCTCGCGCGCCGTGCGTCGTTACGTCACGTCGTCACTTCACGTCGTTACTTCACGTCGTTAATTCACGTCGACGAAGTCACCCGCGGCGTTGACCGCCGGGGTGGTCGAGGTGCCCGCGAAGGCGAAGCGGTAGTAGCCGTCGGCCGACGCGGTCGTCGTCGTCTTCAGCTCACCCTTCGTGTTGGTGTTGATGCCCTTCACGTTGGTGTAGGTGCTGGCGCTCTTCTTGCGGAACTGCAGCACCACCTTCTGGGTCGAGTAACCGGTGTAGGTGCCGGTCTCCCAGTTGGCGCGGGACAGCTTGCCCGTGACCGTGATGGTCTTGCCCTTCTTCACCGGCTCCGGCGAGGCGTTGACCGTCAGCTTCGAGGCGCGCTGGACCTTGGTGGTCGAGTAGAAGTCGTCCCAGAAGATGCTCTCGTCACCCGCGAGGGCACCGGCCGTCACGTGCCAGGTACCGGCCAGGGCGTTCGCGTACAGGTCGCTGCCCGGGTAGACCGTGACGGTCAGCTTGCAGTTCGAGGTCGTGGCGTCCACGGCGGTGCAGGTCGCGGCGCCCTCGTTCGGCGGGATCCAGCCGTCGACGTTGTCGAGGTCCTTGCCGTGCCACAGGTCGATGTAGGCGTCCAGGATGCCCGTGGAGTGGCTGGCGGTCAGCGACACGTTGTAGGTCTTGACGGTCGTGGTGCCGATGACGAGGTTCTTGCCGGAGTTGACCTTGACGTTGGAGACGACCGGCAGTTCCTCCGCGGCCGCGGTGACGCCGGACGCCGCCTTGGCCGGGGAGGTGCCGAAGCGCTCCGCCGCGCTCGGCTTGTCGAAGCTCGTGTCGGCCTGCGCGGCCGGCACGGCGAGGGCGGAAAGGGCCAGGGCGCCGGAGACGGCGGCCACGGTGGCACGAATACGCATGCGTTCCTCTGTATTCCTCGGTGGGAAGGGGGAAAAGAAAGAGAGAAGAGGGAGAGGCTTACTTCACGTCGATGAAGTCACCCGTGGCGTTGACCGCCGGGGTGGTCGCGCTGCCCGCGAAGCTGTAGCGGTAGTAGCCGTCGGCGGACGCGGTCGTCGTGGTCTTCAGCTCACCCGTCGAGTTCGACTTGATGGTCTTGACCGTGGTGTAGGTGCTGGAGCTCTTCTTGCGGAACTGCAGCTTCACCGACTGGCTCGCGTAACCGGAGTATTTGTTGGCGTCCCAGTTGGCGCGGGTCAGCTTGCCCGTGACCGTGATGGTCTTGCCCTTCTTCACCGGCTCCGGCGCGGCGTTGGCCGTCAGCTTCGAGGCGCGCTGGAGCTTGAAGGTCTTGGCGTTGTCCTTCTGGACGTGGTCGGCGTCCTTGCCGGAGGCGATCGTCCAGACCTTCCAGGTGCCGGCGACCGCGTTGATCGCGTTGCTGCCCGGAATGAGGTCGTACGTCGCCTTGCAGGTCGACGTGGTGGCGTCGACGACCGTGCACTTGGAGTAGTAGTCGCTGGTGTTGGCCAGGGCGGCACTGTCGGCCGAGTCGAAGTCCGCGCCGTGCCACAGGATGGCCATGGCCGAGTCGACGCCCGAGTCGTCCTTGACGGTGAAGCTGACGGTGATGGTCTTCGTCGCGGTCGACCCGACGACGACCGGCTTGCCCCCGTTCACCACGATGTTCGAGATCGTGGTGTCCCCGTCGATCGTGTCGGCCTGCGCGGCCGGCACGGCGAGGGCGGAGAGGGCGAGGGCGCCGATGACGGCAGCCCCGGTGGTGCGCATACGCATGCTGCGATCCCCGTGGTGACAGGGGCCCCGACGCCGGTCGTCCACGCGGCTCGTGGTCACGTACGGGGCCCAAGTGATCAGTGAGTCTGGTGACTCACGTGATCAGATCGACGATGGAGGGGAATGGTTGTACGACCGGTGTGAAATTCGTGAGGGAAATTTCAGTCGAACCAGCGGTCCCGTGCCAGCTCCGCCGTCCGCGACGGATCCTCGAGGAGCGCCGCGACCTCGAAGCGCCGCGGCCACTGCCCGGCCGCCCAGGCCAGTCCGGCGGCCACGCCCTCCACGGTGGCCGCGTGCAGCACCCCGTCGCCGGTCAGCCGCCAGTCCAGCTCCACCCCGTCGACGAAGAGCTCCTCGTGCTCGACGTACGTCGCCGGCGTGCGCGCCCCGAGCAGCACCCGCACCGACTCCGGTACGTCGTGCTCGGTGCCCTCGGAGTCCACGGAGCCCGTGACGGACTCGCTGAGACGGCGGACCTGGAACAGCTCCGCCAGCTCGGCGGCCCGCGCCGGCCGTACCGGCAGCAGCGGGACGCCCCCGGTGAAGGGCAGCAGGTCGGGTGAGTCGACGACCACGGCGTCGGCCGCGTCCACGACCTCGACCCGCCCGTCGACCACCGCGCGCAGCTCGTCCGGCAGGGTCACCTGCTCGGGGTCCAGATCGGCCAATGCTCCGTAGAGGGCATGCAGTTGGGCACTCGTCACCTCCCGCTCCGGGTCGGCGAGCCGGTCGAGCAGCTCGGCGGCCCCGCCCGGCTCGTCGAGGAGCGAGGCCACCGACGTCCGTACGCCCAGCGCCCGCAGCACCTGCTCGTCCTCGAACCCGGTCGCGTCCGCCTCGTCGTACATGCCGCGGAGCAGCGGATCCCCGCCGGCCGCCAGCAGACCGGCCGGGCGGCGGCCGTCGAGCACCGGGTTCCCGCGCAACCACCAGGCGCTGTAAGGCCGTACGACCTCATGCGTGCCGTCCGGCAGCAGGATCCGCACCTGCTGCGTCAGCGCGTCCCTGAGGGGCGGCTGAGCGAGCAGCGCGAGGGCCTGCGGCCACTTCTCCTCGTCCACCAGGTCCAGATCGCGTACGGCGACCAGCTCGGTGGCGACCGGCGGCACCGGGGTGTCCGGGAAGCGGTCGAGGATGTCCTCGCACCACACGTCCACGGCGTCCAGCAGACCGGCGTCGTCGGGCTCCGCGAAGTCGCCGTCCCGCGGCTCCAGTTCGTCCGGGTCGAGGACGACGTCGGTCGCGCGGACCAGGGCGAAGGTGGCGAGCACACCGCAGGCGGCCAGCGGCTGTTCGCCCCACTTGTCGGCCAACTCGGCGTCCACGGTGGCGAGTTCGTCCTCGCGGATGACCTGGGCGAAGGGGCTGCCGGGGAGGACGAGTTCGCCGGCGGGGGCCAACTCCCCCTCGTCGTCCGGGAGGGCGAGGGCGCCGAGCCAGGGCTCGTCGCCGGGTTCGAGGCCCGCGTCCCGCACCAGCGCGAGGACGGTGTCGGCCAGTTCCTCGGCGTCGGGTGCCTCCTGCTCCCAGTCCAGCCCGCCCTCGTCGTCGAGGGAGGCCGCCACGGCCGCCCTGACCTGGGGCGTGGTGAGCACGGCCCGCGGGGTCGCGGGCAGCGCGCCGAGCTTCTCCAGGAGCGGATGGGCGGCGTCCGGGTGGGCGACCTTGAGGCCGAGCCGGGCGAGGATCCCGGGGTCGATACTGGCGGCCTCCGGGGCGGGCAGCAGTACCTGCCGGGGCCCGATGGTCGTCCGCCCGTCGGCGAGCGGGACGGGGAGACCGGAGAGCCGGTCGGGGTCGACGCCGGCGAGGCTGTCGTACAGCCGCAGCCACCAGTCCGGCTCCTTCTCCAGCCCGGCCAGCCGGTCCACGGCGTCGGTCAGCGGGACCCGGGCGACGCCCAACGTGCGCAGTTCCGCGCGGCGTTCGAGACCGGCGGGCAGCAGCGTGGGCAGGACCTCGGCGAGGACGCGCACGGTGTCGCCGCCCGCGCCCTCCACGACCTCGGCGTCGCGGGGCCGCAGAGCGTCCGGGAGATCGTCGGTGGGCTCCAGGGCGGGCGGCAGGAAGGAGGTGCGGGGCAGCCGCTCGAGGATCGCCTGCCGCAGCGCGCCGTCCAGCTCGCCCTTGCCCAGCGGGCCGGGCACGAGGCCGATGATGCCCTCGGTCACCGGGCGCCAGGCGGCGAGGAGTTCGGTGTACGCGTCGGCCGCGCGCTGCACCAGGAAGTCGGTGAGGGGGCCGGGGGCCGCGTGCCGCCGGGTGGTGTCCAGCGGGAAGGACGCGATGAGCAGGGCGGGGACGCCGAGGGGCTCGTCGCTGGGGGTCGGCGCGTGGACGACGGGGCTGGTGCGGGGGCGGGCCGGGGTGCCGTCGGCGTCGGCGGGCACGGCCCAGGTGACCGACCAGTGGGGGCGCAGGCGCTCCTCGACGGGGCGGTCGGTGAGGAGGTCGGGGGTGAGGGGGCCGTGCGCGGAGACGGTACGCCAGCGGGTCGTGCCGTCCCGCGAGTCCTCCACGACCGTGAAGGGGCCGTCGGTGCCGCGGCGGAGGGTGCGGACGATGTCGGTCTCCACGACCACTTCCTCCAGGCCCGGGAGGGCGAGGAGGAGGGCGTCGTCGACGGCGTTCAGGAGGCGCTCGGCGAGGTCGGTGGCGGCCGTGTCGCGCAGGGGCAGGATGACGACCGTGTCGTACGGGTCGGGGGCGGTGCCCTCGGCGGCGAAGGGGAGGCGCAGGAGCGGGACGTGGCCGTCCCGCCGACGGACCTCGTCGCCGAGGCCCGGGCTGTGGCGGGCGGTGTCGGCGGCCAGTTCGCGGGCCTCGGCGAGGGACCAGCGGACACCGCCGTGCCGGCCCACGACCGCGGGCTCGTCGGTCACGGCGATCACCGCGGCGAAGCCGACGCCGAAACGGCCGACCGCGCTGTCGTGCGTGGCGTCCCGCTTGGCGGAGGCACGGAGCGTGGAGAGGGACTCGACACCGGTCGCGTCCAGGGGGGCGCCGGTGTTGGCGGCGAACAGGACGCCGTCGCGGAGGGTGAGGCGGAGCCGGCCGGGGACGCCTGCCCTGGCCGCGGCGTCGGCGGCGTTCTGAGCGAGCTCGACGACCAGCCGGTCCCGGTAACCGCCGAGGACGAGGTCCTCCTCGGAGTTGGCGTCCTCGCGGAATCGGGCGGGGCTGGTGGCCCAGGCGTCCAGCACACCCCGCCTGAGACGGGCGGTCCCGAACGGGTCGGCACCCTCGGCTGCGGGCCGCACGAACTTGCTCACGTTGGCTCTCCTCATCGGCGTGACGATGAAGGTACCGCGAGGAGGAGGGACCGTAACTCGGGGAGTGGCCCTGCCTTACGAGGGCCACTCCCGGGCCGACCGGATGAGTGCTACGAGTGCCCCAACTCCGCCGCGGCCTCGTCGGAGGCCTCCGGGACCGACCCGGAATCCGGTGCCGGCCGCAGCGGGAAGGGATCGACCCGGGTCTCGTCGATCACCGGCGGGGCCGGACGGGGCGGTTTCGGCATGACCGCGGCCTCGGAGTGGCCGCCGCAGCCGTACGACAGGGACACCACACGCCCGTCGGCCGGGGCGAACTCGTTCGCGCACAGCCCGAAGGCCTGGCCCAGGGAGCCGCCGAGCGCGACGAGGAAGCCACAGCTGACGCAGGTCGCGGGGGCCGCTTGTGCCATCGGGGTCTGGGAGCCGTACGACTCCTCCCAGCGGTCGGCGGCGACATGGAGGCCGTAGCGGGACAGGACCCGCGACCGGCGCATGCCGAGTTCCTCGGCCACCGCGGCGATCGAACCCCGGAGGGGGACCACGGGCAGCGTCGACGGCGGGCCCGCCGTGACCTCCGCGTCCTCCGCCTCGACCAGCTCGGCCATCTCCTCGGAGACGGGCGCGTTCGGCGGCGGCTCGTCCTCGCCGGAGTAGCCGGGCTCCAGACGGAGGTCCTCGGCGTCGGTGGGGAGCAGATCGCCCGGGCCCATGTCGCCGGGGCGGAGGCGTTCGCTCCACGGCACCCACTCGGGGGCCAGCAGAGCGTCGGACCCCGGCAGCAGGACCACTTCGTCCAGGGTCACCAGCTTCGCGCGGGAGGCACGGGCCACCGTCACCGCCCAGCGCCAGCCCCGGTACCCGAGCTCCTTGCACTCGAAGAAGTGCGTGACGACGCGGTCGCCCTCGGAGACGAGGCCCGCGTGTTCGCCGACCACGCCGGGCGCGGCGGCCTCCTCGGCGGCGGTACGGGCGAGGTCGACGGCCTCGGCGCACAGGCGGTCGGTGGTGCGGCTTCGCGTTGTCGCTGCGCTCACAGGTATCGCTTCTCTCCTACGCCGTCTCTCTGGTGCGCCGGCCTGCGGCGAAAGGGGCGGACGGAGCGGACCGGAGGACCGCGTCGACGTCCGCGCCCGATCGCGCTCGGGCGCACCTACACTCATCCATTCTGCGGGATGAAAGAGAGGCGCGCGGCCGAGAACGTTCGCCACGGCGCGCTACGCACGCTACCTGCTCACCGCCGCTCGGCCTACACCGACGTGATGGTTCGCCGCCTTCATACGCGTTCATAGGCGCGGTAACCGCACTACACACAGCTTTCTCGGGGCACTATGACGGGGTGGCAGCCGCGAGGACGCCCCAGGGCGCCACCGGGATCGGTGGGGCCAAGGGCAGCAGCCGAGGTGGCGGTTCGGGCCGTTTCATGGGGTCCGTCCGCTCGGTCGGCCGCGCCCTGCACTTCCCGGTGACCGGTCCGGCCCGCGGTATCCGCAAGGCGACGCACGCGCACGGAGCGGGCGAGTCCGGCCTCGGCAAGCTGATCGAACTGCACGGTGTGAACGGCGCCGGCGATGTGATGATCACGATTGCGCTCGCCTCCACCGTGTTCTTCTCGGTACCGACCGACGAGGCCCGCGGCCGCGTCGCGCTCTACCTCGCCATCACCATGGCCCCCTTCACCGTCCTCGCCCCGGTGATCGGCCCGCTCCTGGACCGCCTCCCGCACGGCCGCCGGGCCGCCATGGCGGGCGCCATGCTCGCCCGGGCGCTGCTCGCGCTGATCATCGCCGGGGCCGTCTCCACCGGCAGTCTGGAGCTGTATCCGGCCGCACTGGGCGTCCTGGTCGCGTCGAAGGCGTACGGCGTCGTCAGAAGCGCCGTCGTGCCCCGTCTGCTCCCACCCCGCTTCTCCCTGGTCAAGGCGAACTCTCGGGTCACCCTCGGCGGGCTCGCCGCGACCGCGATCGCGGCGCCCATCGGCGCCGGGCTGCAGGCGATCGGACCGCGCTGGCCGCTCTACGGCGCCTTCGTGATCTTCATCGCCGGCATGTTCCTGTCCTTCTCCCTGCCGTCGAAGGTCGACTCGGCCAAGGGCGAGGACGTGGCGCTCCTCGCGGCGGACGAGGAGCATCTGCACGGGCCGCACCTCAAGCCGGTCAAGCGGCCTGGGCTGCGCACGGTCGGCATCGCGGTCACGCACGCCCTCGGCGCCAACGCCTCACTGCGCTGGCTCTCCGGCTTCCTGACCTTCTTCCTCGCCTTCCTGCTGCGGGAGCATCCGCTGACCGGCGAGAGCGCGGCGGTGTCGCTGGGCCTTGTGGTCGTGTCGGCGGGTGTGGGCAACGCGCTCGGCACGACGGTCGGTGCATGGCTCAGAGCGCGGGCGCCGGAGATCATCATCGTCACGGTCGTGGCGTTCGTGCTGGGCGCGGCGATCACGGCCGCGATCTTCTTCGGTGCCTTCCTGGTGGCCTGTCTGGCGGCGATCGCCGGCTTCTCGCAGGCCCTCGCCAAGCTGTCCCTGGACGCGCTGATCCAGCGGGACGTGCCCGAGCGGGTCCGCACCTCGGCCTTCGCCCGCTCCGAGACGATGCTGCAGATGGCCTGGGTGTTCGGCGGCGCGGTCGGCATCGTGATGCCCCTCAACGGCTATCTCGGCTTCTCGGTCGCCGCCGCGGTCATCGCCACCGGCTGGCTGGCCACCCTCAAGGGCCTGCTGAGCTCGGCCCGTCAAGGAGGCTCCCCGAAGGCCCGAGTGGCCTAACCCACGGGCACGCCGCACCCCGCATAGAAGGACGACTGGACGTGCCCGATAGCCTTCGCCCATGACCACGCTGCAATCCGTTGTGCGACGCCGCCGCGCCGTCGCTGTCGCCGGTGCCGTTTCCGCCGGACTGCTCGTCCTGTCCGCCTGCGACAAGCCGACGCCGCGCGTCACCGTCACGGTCGGCAGGGACTCGGTGAGCACCGAGGCCGCCTGCTACGACGACGGCAACGACATCGGCCGCGCCAAGGCCACCAAGTGCGCCCTGAAGAAGGGCGACAACACCATCAAGGTGCCGCAGAGCGAGACCCTGCGCATCGGTGTCGACCCCGAGGTCGCGGACACCGGCTGGGCCCTGTGGATCAACGGCACCCAGGTCACGAGCGTGTACAAGAAGACGTACTACTCCTTCCAGGGCGTCGACCTCTTCGCCGACCAGCAGGGTCAGGCCGCCCCGAAGACGCTGTACATCAGCGTCGTCGAGCAGAACAAGGCGGCCGAGAGCGACGAGTTCAAGGGCGTCTGGAACTTCAAGCTGGAGAACGCGGACGCCTGATCCGCGCTCACCTCCCGTCATGCGCATCCTCGTAGCCACCGCGGTCCCGGTCGAACGGGACGCGGTGGCTCGCGCGTTCGAAGGGGAGCCGGGGGTCGTCGTCATCGCGGCCGGCGTGGGCCCCGCCCTCGCCGCGGCCTCCACCGCGACGGCCCTCACCACCGCCGCCCTGTCAGGTGCCCCCTACGGCCTCGTCGTCTCCGCCGGGATCGCCGGCGGCTTCCAGCCGCACGCGCCCGTCGGCTCGCTCGTCGTAGCCGACGAGATCACCGCGGCCGACCTCGGGGCCGAGACGGCGGACGGGTTCCTTCCGGTGACCGAGCTGGGCTTCGGGACCGTCACCCACCGTCCGCCCGAAGCACTCGTACGAGAGGTCGCGACCGCGACGGGAGCGCGCGCCGGAGCCGTCCTGACCGTGTCGACCGTGACCGGTACGGCCGCCCGTGCCACCGCGCTCCGGGAACGCCACCCGACCGCCCTCGCCGAGGCCATGGAGGGCTTCGGAGTCGCCGAGGCGGCCGCCGCGCACGGTGTCCCCGTGCTGGAGCTGCGCGCGGTCTCCAACCCCGTCGGCCCGCGCGACCGGACCGCCTGGCGCATCGGCGACGCGCTCGCGGCCCTCACGGAGGCGTTCGGGAAGCTCTCGCCCGCATTGGAGAGTTGGAACCAGCATGACGACGCCTGAGCCCCTGCAGATCGCGTACTCCCCCTGCCCGAACGACACCTTCACCTTCGACGCCCTCGCCCACGGCCGGGTCCCGGGCGCCCCCGCGCTCGACGTGACCTTCGCGGACATCGACATCACCAACGGCATGGCCGAGCGCGGTGAGTTCGACGTCCTGAAGGTGTCGTACGCCGTGCTGCCGTACGTCCTCGACGAGTACGCGCTGCTGCCGTGCGGGGGTGCGCTGGGGCGCGGCTGTGGGCCGCTCGTCCTTACTCTCCCCCACTCTCGGCTTCGCTCGAGCGGGGGGACCCCCATGCCGGGTCTCGACCTCGCCGGGCGGACGGTCGCCGTGCCCAGCGAGAGGTCGACCGCGTATCTGCTGTTCCGGCTGTGGGCCGCTGACGTCGTGCCCGGTGGGGTCGGCGAGATCGTGGTCATGCCGTTCCACGAGATCATGCCCGCCGTGCGGGACGGGAAGGTCGACGCGGGGCTCGTCATCCACGAGGCGCGGTTCACGTATCAGAACTACGGGCTGCACAAGCTCGCGGACATGGGTGAGCACTGGGAGGAGACGACGGGGCTGCCCATTCCGCTGGGCGCGATCATCGCGAAGCGGTCGCTGGGGGCGGAGACGTTGCGCTTGCTCGCCTCGTCCATTCGTACGTCCGTGCGGGCGGCGTGGGACGATCCCTCGGTCTCACGGCCGTACGTCATGGAGCATGCTCAGGAGATGGATCCGTCCGTCGCCGACCAGCACATCGGGCTGTACGTCAATGAATTCACCGCGGACCTGGGGGAGGACGGGTATGCGGCGATCCGGGGGTTGTTGACGCGGGCTGCGGCGGAGGGGCTGGTGCCGGCCCTGGGGCCCGGGGCGCTGGCGTTTCCCTGACGCCCACTGGGGTGCCGCGCTGTGTCGTCTGGCGGGTGCGGCGCCTTCGTGGCCGGTCGCGCAGTTCCCCGCGCCCCTAGGGCGCTGCCCCTCAGGGCGCTTTGCCGTCGCCGTCGGTCAAATGGTCTGCCGTCGGCCACTGGGCCAAGGCCATCATTCCCAGGACCTTGCGGATCAGGAAGCCGGCCAGGGGGAGTTCTACGCACACCGCCAGCGCCGCCGACAGCCAGACGTCCGGGGTGCCGAGGGCCAGTGACACGTCGAACCACGCGTCGCAGACCAGTAGCGCCCCCGTCGCGACGGCCGCCACGACGACGCCCCGGTGCCGGCGCCAGCCGAGGAAGGCGGTGGCCGCCATCGCGAGCACGAGCAGGACGTCGAATCCGACCCAGGTCACGCGCCACTGACGGGCCGTGTACCCGCTCGGCAGGGTGAACGCCAGCAGGATCGTCCACGGGACGAGACCGACGGCGCAGACGGTGAGCAGTTCGAGGGTGTGCCGCCGCTGCCGCCGTACCCGCTCCAGAAGCTCGGCGTCGGTTCGTATGTCGTTCAAGTCGGCTGTTCCGAGGGGTCAGACGTCGAGCTGGTCGGCGACCGCGCGCAGCAGGCCCGCGATCTTGCTACCGGCGGCCTTGTCGGGGTAGCGGCCCCGCTCCAACATCGGGGTGATGTTCTCGAGGAGGGTCGTCAGGTCCTGGACGATGGACGCCAGTTCGTCCGGCTTCTTGCGCTGTGCCGCCGCGACCGAAGGGGCGGGTTCGAGGAGGGTCACCGAGAGCGCCTGGTCACCGCGCTGACCGGCGACGACGCCGAACTCGACGCGCTGGCCCGGCTTGAGCGTCTCGACTCCGGCGGGGAGGACCGAGGAATGGACGAAGACGTCGCCGCCGTCGTCACGGGAGAGAAAGCCGAAGCCCTTCTCACTGTTGAACCACTTGACCTTGCCGGTAGGCACGTCTGTCCTCGTCCTCGTACTCGTCGGAAAACTGCTTCTGAAACGGCTCTTGATAGCACTTGGGCGGGTCGTCGGGACCCGCCGGTACCAAGGCTAATGGTCTTCAGGCCGGTGACAAGACGTCGCCCGGTTGTTCCTTCGGGCAGGGAACTACCCTGGTCCGGTGCGTGACAAAACCCAAACGAATTCCACCGTTCCCGGTGACCGACTGATCCGTGCCGGCGCCATCGTCTTCTTCGTCGGTACGGCGGCCACACTCGTCACTGTGGCCCCGTTCCTTCTTGGTACGACGCCTTTTCCGACGTACATGTTCGGATTGAGCATGCTCATGGGTGTCGGATTCCTGATCGCGGGTGCGGGAGTACTGCAGTCGGTCGCGGCCGGAAGGCGTCGGGCGCGGGCCGGAAGTCAGCCCTCGTAGGCCGAAAGCCATCCCGGGAACTCGGTGAGGTCGGTGAGGACGACGTCGGCGCCGGCCGTGGCAAGTTCCCGCGCGTCACACGGCCCGGTGGCCACCGCGACCGAGAGCGCACCGGCCTTGCGCGCCCCGCGGACGTCCCCGACGTGGTCCCCGACGTAGACGCTCGCGCCGTGCTCGCGCAGAGCCTCCGCCTTCTGCTCGGCCCACAGGTTGCCGACCACGGCGTCGGGTTCCATGCCGAGGTGCTCCATGTGCAGCTTGGCGTTGGGCTCCCACTTGGCGGTGACGACGACGGCCCGTCCACCCGCCGCCTGCACGGCCGTGATCGCCTCCCGGGCGCCGGGCATCGCGAGGGTGCCGGTGATGGCGTACGCGGGGTAGATCTCGCGGTAGAGGTCCGCCGTGGCCGCGACCCGGTCCGCCGTGAACCAGTGGGCGATCTCCTCCTCCAGCGGCGGCCCGAGCCGGGTGACGACCAGGTCGGCGTCGACGTACGTCCCCGTCCGCTCGGACAGTTCCAGCCAGCAGGCGTGGATGCCCGGCCGGGAGTCGATGAGGGTCATGTCGAGGTCGAAGCCGACGGTCGGGGCGGAGATGTCTGTAGAGGCCATATGAGCCATTGTGCCCAGGCGCCGTGGCAGCCAGGCGTCGAGCGGGTGTGACCTACCTCCGCCGCTGCGACCGCCACACCAGGAACAGCGCCGACGCCACCGCCGCGCCCCGCACCACCCACGGCCAGGTGTCGGCGACCGCGTCGTTCATGTGCCCCTGGGCGATGGGCTCGCCCCAGCGGCCCTCGTTCCTGCCCCACAGCCAGACGAGCCCCCCGGTGAGCGCCAGTGCGGGCAGGAACATGACCGCCCACTTCGTCTCCGCGTCGGTCAGCCGCCGCGAGGCGTAGGCGATGACCCAGCCGACCAGCAGGACGAACAGGTTGCCGAGCACGGCACCGGCGATCAGGAGGCCCGCGGCGAGCAGGAGGAGGGGGTTGGTCCAGGTTCCGGTGCGAGCGGGGAGGAGACGGCGGCGGAAGCGGGTCCTGGTCTCCGGGACGGCCTCTTCGACCTCCTCGGCCTTCTCAGCCTTCTCGACGGCGGGCTGTGCCTCCTCCTTCGGTGGCGGAGGCTTCAGCAGCTCCGGGATCTCCACGCCGCCGACGAACCCGGGCACGCTGTCGCCGACCCCGAAGGGGCTGCTGTCCACCCGCCACCAGTCCGGCTGCGAGGCGCTGTCCCCGAGCTCGTCCACGCCCGCGAGGTGCGGCGAGGCGTTCCCCTCGGCGGGAGGCGCGGGGGCGGCCGGGCGCGGCCGCGGGACGACCTTGCGCAGCCCCTTCGGCCGCCGCTCGCCGTCCTCCCCTTCACGGTCCCGCTGTACGGGCACGGAGGCGGGCGGTGGCTGCGGAGTGCCGCTGCCGTCCCCGGCGGCGGCGACCACGTCGTCGGGGCTGCCGAGCCGGGAGATGATCCGGCGGACGGCGGCGGGACTGTCCACCGGCGCCTTGGCACGCCGCCGGTCGATCTCGTTGCGCAGCTCCGAGACGAGCCGCATCCGGGTGGACGACGGCAACTGCCGCTGGTGCGCGACGTCGCCGACACGGCTCAGATACTCGTAGACGACCTGGTCGCTCTCGATACCCACGAAGTCCCCTCCGGGGTTGGCGCGTTGGAAACCCCGATCAGCATTATCCAGCCCGTCCGGCGTTTGAGGACGAGGCCCGTCGGGCCGAAGCGGGGGTCTGGGGGCGCGGCCCCCAGGGACGCGCACCCCCACGCAGCCGCACGTACGCAGCTCAACCGCCGGAGGTAACCCGCTACCGTGGGCAGGATGAGCGACCAGGCCACCCCGCCCCGTTCCCTCGCGGAGGCTCTCCGCGTGCGGGACGACGCCTCGCTGGCCGCGCTCCTGCGCGCCCGCCCCGATCTCATCACCCCCGTCCCGACCGACCTGACGCAACTGGCGACCCGCGCCGGCACGCGTGCGTCGGTGGTGCGGGCGCTGGAGCGGCTGGACCGTTTCGCGCTGCAGACGGCCGAGGCGCTGGCCGTGGCAGCGGATCCGGCGCCGTACGACGAGTTGCTGGGGCTGCTGACCGGCGACGAGGGCGACCAGGCGGTCGCGGTGGCGCTGCCCCGCGCCCTCAGGATCCTGCGGGAGCAGGCCCTGGTGTGGGGCGCCGACGATCGGCTGCGTCTGGTCCGTACGGCCCGTGAGCTGCTCGCGCCCTCGCCGCAGCATCCGTCGCCGACCGGGCTCGGGCCGACCGTTCAGGAGGCCACCTCGGGCATGTCGCCGGGCCGGATCCAGGAGATCGTCACGGCCGCCGGGCTGGCCTCGACGCACGACTCGGTGTCGGCCGTGGCCGCACTGACCTCGCTCTTCACGCACCGCAAGCGGATGGCAAAGCTGCTCGCCGGGCTCCCCGAGGAGTCGCGGGAGGTCCTGTCCCGCCTGGTCTGGGGGCCGCCGTACGGCCAGGTCACCGCCGACCCCGCAGCCCACCTGCGGCGCCTGCTGGACCTCGGGCTGCTGCTGCCGACGGCGCCCGGGACGGTCGTACTGCCCCGCGAAGTGGCCCTGCACCTGCGCGCCGGCCGCGCGCACCGCACGACCGAGCCGCTGCCGCCCGCCATGGAGGCCGTCTCCGTGCACCGTCCACAGGTTGTGGACGGAACGGCGGCCGGGCAGGCGTACACCGCGCTGGCGACCGTCGAGGAGCTGCTCAAGGACTGGGACGAGGGCGGGCCGGCCGTGCTGCGGGCGGGCGGGCTCAGCGTCCGGGACCTGAAGCGGACCGCGGTGGCGTTGGACGTGGCCGAGCCGGTCGCCGCCTTCTGGGTCGAGCTGGCGTACGCGGCCGGGCTGATCGCCTCCGACGGCGAGGCCGACGAGCGGTATGCCGCGACCCCGGCCCACGACGAGTGGCTGGAGCAGCCCCCGGCACAGCGGTGGGCGCGGCTCGCGGAGGCGTGGCTGACGGCGACGCGGACGTCGGGGCTGATCGGCGGGCGGGACACGAAGGACCGTACGTTGTCGGCGCTGGGCCCGGGACTCGACCGCAGCGCCGCGCCGGAGGTACGGCACCGGGTGCTGACCCTCCTCACCGGGCTCCCGGAGGGCGCCGCCCCGGCCGCCGACTCGGTCCTCGCCCGGCTGCGCTGGGAACGCCCGCTGCGCGGCCCGCAGCGCGACGACGACCTGCGCACCCGGCTCGCGGAGTGGACGCTGAGCGAGGCGGAGATGCTGGGCGTCACCGGCCGGGGCGCCCTGTCGGGACACGGGCGGGCGCTGCTGGGGGCGCCTGTCGTCGAGAAGGCTCGGGCCGAGGAGCCGGAGGGCCCCGGCGACAAGCTGCCCGTCCACCACCACGTGACGCCCGTCCTGGAACCCCTCTCGCCCGCCGAACAGGCCACCGCCTCCGCGGCCGCCGTCCGGCTCCTCGCACCCCAGCTCCCCGAACCCCTGGACCACGTCCTGCTCCAGGCCGACCTGACGGCGGTCGCCCCCGGCCCGCTGCAGCGGCCGCTGGCCGATGTGCTGGGGGTGCTCGCGGACGTGGAGTCGAAGGGCGGGGCGACCGTCTACCGCTTCACGCCCGGCTCGGTACGGCGCGCCCTGGACGCCGGCCAGTCCGCGTCCGACCTGCACGCCTTCCTCGCCGCGCACTCCCGTACACCGGTTCCGCAGCCACTGACGTATCTGATCGACGACGTGGCCCGCAGACACGGCCACCTCCGGGTGGGCGCGGCCTCGGCGTACGTCCGCTGCGACGACGACGCGATGCTCAACGAGATCCTGGCCGACAAGCGCGCGGCGGGCCTGCGCCTGCGCCGGCTGGGCCCCACGGTGCTGGCCACCCAGGCCGACCCGGCGACCCTGCTGGACGGTCTGCGCGCGATGGGTTTCGCCCCGGCCGCCGAGTCCGCCGAGGGCGACGTCCTGATCGCCCGGGCCCACGCCCACCGCACCCCGCCCCGCACGGCCCCCGAGCCGGTCCCGGACGGCCCCCCGGTCCCGGACACGACCCTCCTGACGGCCGCGATCCGCGCCATCCGGGCGGGCGACCTGGCCTCCACGACCCCGCGCAAGCAGCCCCCTCCGGCCGGCGGCGCGCTCCCCCGCACCAGCTCCGCCGAGACCCTCGCCACCATGCAGGCCGCCGTCCTCACCGGCGAGGCCCTCTGGATCGGCTACGTCAACGCCGAGGGCTCCGCCAGCCAGCGCGTCATCGCCCCGATCCGCGTCGAGGGCGGCTTCGTGACGGCGTACGACCACACGGCGGACGAGGTCCGGACGTATCCGCTGCACCGGGTGACGGGGGTGGCAGAGTTGGCGGAGGACGCGTAGGCGCTCCGCTGGGGGTGCGGCGCTGTGTCGTTGTTCGGCTGCGGGCCGGTGGGGGCTGATCGCGCAGTTCCCCGCGCCCCTGAGGGGCGCGTTGCCGCACCGGAGTTCGCCGGACCCGCTCAGGGCTCGAACCCGCCGCTCGCGATGGCGAGTACCGGGCGCTTCCGGCGCGGGCTCGTGGGAAGCGTTTCCTGGACGGGACCTTGTCCTCGGTGTTTTCGGTGTTTTCGGTGGCTTCGGCGAAGGGGATTTCATGGCAACGACCATCCGCAGGGCAGTCATCCCCGCTGCGGGGCTGGGATCCCGTCTCCTCCCCCTGACGAAGGCGACGCCGAAGGAGATGCTGCCGGTCGGCGACAAGCCGGTCATCGAGCACACCGTCCGGGAACTGGTGGCGTCCGGCATCACCGACATCACCATCGTCGTCTCCGGCGGCAAGGGGCTGATCCAGGACCACTTCCGGCCCAACCCGGCCCTCGTCGCCCAGCTGCGGGCGGACGGGAAGACGGCCTACGCGGACGCCGTGGAGGAGGTCGGCGAGCTCTCCCGGCTCGGGCACATCACCTACCTCGACCAGCACGGCCCGTACGGCAACGGCACCCCCGTCCTCAACGCCGCGCGCAACGTCGGTGCCGAGCCGATCCTGGTGCTGTGGCCGGACGACGTCTTCGTCGCCGAGGTCCCGCGTGCCCAGCAGCTGATCAGGGCCTACGAGGCGACCAGCTGCCCGGTCCTCGCCCTGCTGCCGATGGACCCGGCCGACTCGCAGCGCTACGGCGTGCCCGTGGTCAAGGAGGACCTGGGCGACGGACTGCTGCGGATCACCGGCCTGGTCGAGAAGCCGCAGCCACAGGACGCGCCCTCGGCCTACGCGGCCATCGGCGGCTATGTCATCACCCCCGGCATCATCGACGAACTGCGCAGCCAGACCGAGCGCTGGTACGAGCACCGGACCGGCGAGATCTATCTGACGGACGCCATCAACGCCTACGCGAGCAGCCGGGCCGTCTACGGCCAGGTCATCCAGGGCCGCTGGTACGACACCGGAAACCCGCTGGCCTACCTCACGGCCCAGTTCGCCGCCGCTCTCGCCGACCCGGAGTACGGTCCGCACCTGCGCCGGCTGGCGGAGCTCACCGAGGACCGGCCCTGATCCCTCAGCAGTCCCCGACGGCAGCGTCCGCGGGCAGGCCGAAGTAGGTGCGAGCCTCGGTCTCCAGGGCGTCGGACGACATCGTGTCCTCGGCCGCGTACTCGGCGACGAGACCGAAGTGGGCCTTCGTCCACTCCGCGTACCCCGCGCCGTCGGGCGGCTCCTCCCGCGACACGACCCGGTAGCCGCCGTCCGCCTCCCGCTCCAGCCGCACCACCTGCGGGTACCGCGAGCCGCCGCACTCCACCAGGGTCCGGTCGTGCACTCCGTACTCGACACACAGCGTGTTGACGCCCGCCCGCACGAGGCCGTCGCGCGCGTCCAGTTCGAGCGCCTCCACCCGGCAGAACCAGCGCGCCCTGAGCTCGGGCACCGTCTCGCCGTACCCGCTCCCCTTCGACTCCGCCGCGAGCCGCGCCTCGATCACCGGCCGGACCTCGCCCCACAGCCGCGTGTCCACACCGGCCGCCGGCCACATCACCCACGCGCCCGTGGCCACCAGGACGACCACGGCCCCCGCGCCGGTCGCCCAGCCACGGACCGACAGAACCGCCATACCGTGACTCCCCTCACCCCAGAGCGCCCACCGCGCTGCTCCCCCGGTCAGACGGCCGAAGGGGGCACAGGGTTGCCCTGCCGGTTTCGGCACGTCGTACGGCACACTGGACGTTTGGCCGGTGCGGAAGGGAAGTGCGTACGTGAACGGACCGCTGATCGTCCAGTCGGACAAGACCCTGCTCCTGGAGGTCGACCACGAGCAGGCCGACGAGTGCCGTCGGGCCATCGCGCCGTTCGCCGAGCTGGAGCGGGCACCGGAGCACATCCACACCTACCGGGTGACGCCGCTGGGCCTGTGGAACGCGCGGGCGGCCGGGCACGACGCCGAGCAGGTGGTGGACGCGCTGGTGCAGTACAGCCGGTATCCGGTGCCGCACGCGCTGCTCGTCGACGTCGCCGAGACCATGGACCGGTACGGACGGCTGACCCTCAGCAAGCACCCCGCGCACGGGCTCGTCCTCACGACCACCGACCGGCCCGTGCTGGAGGAGATCCTGCGGTCGAAGCGGATCATCCCGCTCGTCGGTGCTCGGCTCGACCCCGACACCGTCGCCGTCCACCCCTCCGAGCGCGGGCAGATCAAGCAGACGCTGCTGAAGCTGGGCTGGCCCGCCGAGGACCTCGCGGGGTACGTCGACGGCGAGGCGCACCCGATCGAGCTGGACGAGGACGGATGGGCGCTCAGGCCCTACCAGAAGCAGGCGGTGGAGAACTTCTGGCACGGCGGGTCGGGCGTGGTCGTCCTTCCCTGTGGTGCCGGCAAGACCCTCGTCGGCGCCGGGGCCATGGCCCAGGCGAAGTCCACGACCCTCATCCTCGTCACCAACACCGTCTCCGCCCGGCAGTGGAAGCACGAGCTGGTGAAGCGGACCTCGCTGACCGAGGACGAGATCGGCGAGTACAGCGGGACCCGGAAGGAGATCCGGCCCGTCACCATCGCCACCTACCAGGTGCTCACCACCCGGCGGAAGGGTGTCTATCCGCACCTGGAGCTGTTCGACTCCCGGGACTGGGGGCTCATCCTCTACGACGAGGTGCACCTGCTGCCGGCTCCTGTCTTCAAGTTCACTGCGGATCTGCAGGCACGGCGGCGGCTCGGCCTGACCGCGACCCTGGTCCGGGAGGACGGGCGCGAGTCGGACGTCTTCTCGCTCATCGGGCCCAAGCGGTTCGACGCGCCGTGGAAGGAGATCGAGGCGCAGGGGTACATCGCGCCCGCCGACTGCGTGGAGGTCCGGGTCAATCTCACGGACTCCGAGCGGCTCGCCTACGCGACCGCCGAGCAGGAGGAGAAGTACCGCTTCTGTGCGACGACCGCCACGAAGCGGAAGGTCACGGAGGCTCTGGTGCAGCGGTTCGCCGGGCAGCAGATCCTCGTCATCGGCCAGTACATCGACCAACTCGACGAGCTGGGCGAGCACCTGAACGCCCCCGTCATCAAGGGCGAGACCTCCAACGCCCAGCGCGAGAAGCTCTTCGAAGCCTTCCGGCAGGGTGAGATCAGTGTGCTGGTCGTGTCCAAGGTCGCGAACTTCTCCATCGACCTGCCGGAGGCGACGGTCGCGATCCAGGTCTCCGGCACCTTCGGGTCGCGGCAGGAGGAGGCTCAGCGGCTGGGTCGGGTGCTCCGGCCCAAGGCCGACGGGCACCAGGCCCACTTCTACTCGGTGGTCGCCCGCGACACCATCGACCAGGACTTCGCCGCCCACCGGCAGCGGTTCCTGGCGGAACAGGGATACGCCTACCGGATCGTGGACGCGGACGAGCTGCTCGCGGACAGCTGACGGGTCGGACAGCTGACGGCCGGCAACCGGCTACTTGCGGCGGACGCCGGCTTCCTCGCCGTACTCGCCGAGTATGACGACGTCGAAGGCGGCGCCCGCGAAGACGCGGATCGCGCGGAGGGCGCTGCCGAGGCGGTGGGTGCCGTGGGCACCGGAGAGGGAGGTCGCGCCGGACGGGCGACCGGGGGCTGGGGTGAAGGTCGCTGCACTCATGTCTCCATGGTGGCCTTCGAGGCATAAGGAGGGCATCGGTCCCAGGTCCCCACTTCCTGTGCTACCTGGGTACACCCTGTGGGTGGAGCCTCCCCCACCGGACGGAGGGTCGGTCCCCTAGGGGACCGGGACATCGGCACCCGACATCGGCAGGGGACCGGGCCATCGTCAGGGCCCCGGGAAAATGGTTGGCGGCCACACCTCCCCCTCCCCTAAAATCTCCGCTCTTGCCCGCCTCCCTCACGGAGTGCCGCCGCCCGGACGGAAACCGGTCGGCATCCCGCAGCCGCCCAGCACGCAGGTCCCTTCCGGAGGCACCCCCTTGTCCACGCCGTCCACGCTCGTCGACGACGATCCCCTCGCCCGCGAACGCTCCCACCTCGCCCACTCCCGCTCCGCGCTCCGCGCCATGCGCGAGGACGTCGAGTCCCTCGACATCAGCGACGTCGCCGCGAACTGGGTCAACGCCCAGATCCTGGAGCGCCAGATCGGCGAGCGCATCAAGGCGCTGGCCGACCTCAGCCACACCCCGCTGTTCTTCGGCCGGCTCGACTACCTGCACGCACCCAGCGCCGACCAGGCCGAGGGCGCGGAGGGCGAGCGCTTCTACATCGGGCGCCGGCACGTGCACGACCACGACGGCGACCCGATGGTGATCGACTGGCGTGCGCCGGTCTCGCAGCCGTTCTACCGGGCGTCCAAGAAGGACCCGCTGGACATCGGGCTGCGCCGCCGCTTCGGCTACACGGGCGGCGACCTCACGGCGTACGAGGACGAGCACCTCTCCGACCCGGGCGAGGCGGCCGCCACCAGCAAGCTGCTCCAGCAGGAGATCGAGCGCCCGCGCGTCGGCCCGATGCGCGACATCGTGGCCACCATCCAGCCCGAGCAGGACGAGATCGTACGGTCCGGGCTCGGCGGAACCGTCTGCGTGCAGGGAGGCCCGGGCACCGGAAAGACCGCCGTCGGCCTCCACCGGGTCGCGTATCTCCTCTACGCCCACCGGGAGCGGCTCGCCCGCACCGGCACCCTCGTCATCGGACCCAACAAGTCCTTCCTGCACTACATCGAGCAGGTACTCCCCGCCCTGGGCGAGTTGGCCGTCAAGCAGGCCACGGTGGACGACCTGGTGACAGGGACCGTCGAGGTGCGCGGCGCCGACGACGCGCCGGCCGCGATCATCAAGGGCGACGCGCGGATGGCGGAGGTGCTGAAGAAGGCCGTCTACTCGCACGTGACCATGCCCACCGAGCCGATCATGGTCGTGCGCGGCTCCCGCCGCTGGCGCGTCCCCGCGTACGAACTCGAGGACCTGGTCCGCGAGTTGCTGGACCGTGGCATCCGCTACGGCGCCGCCCGCGACGCCCTCCCGCAGCGCATCGCGCACGCCGTGCTCGTCCAGATGGAGCGCTCGGGCGAGGCCCCGGACGACCGGGTGCAGGACGCGGTGGCCCGCAACGCGGCGGTGAAGGCTGCCGTCAAGCAGGTCTGGCCGCCGGTCGACCCGGCGAAACTCGTCCTGCGGCTGCTCACGGACGCGGACTTCCTCGCCGTACACGCGGACGGGGTCCTCGACGAGGACGAGCAGAAGACGATCCTGTGGGCGAAGGCCGTGCGGTCGGTGAAGTCCGCCAAGTGGTCCGCCGCCGACGCGGTGTTGATCGACGAGGCGACCGACATCGTCGAGCGCACGCACTCCCTCGGGCACGTGGTGCTGGACGAGGCGCAGGACCTGTCACCGATGCAGTACCGGGCGGTGGGCCGCCGCTGCACCACCGGTTCGGCGACCGTCCTCGGCGACCTCGCGCAGGGCACCACGCCCTGGGCGACCCGGAGTTGGGACGAGGCGCTGGCCCACCTCGGCAAGTCGGACGGGGTCATCGAGGAGCTGACGGCCGGTTTCCGCGTCCCGACGGACGTCATCACATACGCCTCCCGCCTGCTCCCGCACATCGCGCCGGGCCTGACGCCGGTCGCGTCGGTGCGGGAGAATCCGGGGTTCTTCGACCTCCGTGAGATCGCCGGTGCGGCGGAAGTGGTCGCCGCCTGCGAGGAGTTGCTGCGCAACGAAGGCTCGACCGGGCTGATCGCCGCGGACGCGCGTGTTCCGGTGCTGGCGGAGGCGCTGGCTGCGGCGGGGATCGGATACCTGGCCCCCGGCGAGGAGACCACGGTCGAGACCCGTCTCACCCTTGTCCCCGCCTCCCTCGCCAAGGGGCTGGAGTACGACTACGTCGTGCTTGACGAGCCGCAGGCGGTGGTCGACGGGGAGCCTGATGAGCGGACGGGGCTGCGGCGGTTGTATGTGGCGCTGACGCGAGCCGTGTCGGGGCTGATCGTTACGCATGTGGCGCCGTTGCCTTCGCAGCTGTAAGCGTTGTCGGGTGCGGGTGTGTGGGGGCTGGTCGCGCCCACGCGGCGGTAGCCGCAAATTGACACAGCCCCGCGCCCCTAGGGTGATTCGCTCACTCCCCGTCCAAGACGCGACGCCACTCCCCTACCGCCTCCGCCGACACCGGGTGCTCCCAGCCCTCCGGCCTCGCCGCCCCACCGATGTGAAACGCGTCGATCCCAGCAGCCCGCAGCCGCGGAACGTGGTCCAGCCGTAGACCGCCACCCACCAGGATCTGCTGCTCGTACCCGGGCTCCCCGCCCCTCGCCGCCTCGGCCAGCAGGGTGGGGAGCCCCTCGTCCACTCCCGTCGCGGAACCGGCGGTGAGGTACGTGTCCAGCCCCGGCAGATCCGCCAGCTGCTTGCGCAGGGCGTCCCTGTCCGCCGCGTGGTCGATGGCGCGGTGGAAGGTCCAGCGGCAGCCGTCCAGCTCGCCCACCAGCCGCTCCACGGCACCCAGGTCGACCCCGCCCTCGGCATCCAGGAAGCCCAGCACGAACTCCTCGGCCCCAGCGGCCCGCATCTCCCGGGCCACCCCCGCCAACCGCTCGACATCCCCCGCCGCGAACCCGTCCTCCAGCCGCAGCATCACCCGCAGCGAGATGTCCACGGCGGCCCGGATCCCGGCGAAGGTCTCGACGGCCGGCGTCAGCCCGTCCGCCGCCATGTCGGTCACCAGCTCCAGACGATCCGCGCCTCCGGCCCGGGCCGCGACCGCGTCCTCGACGTCGAGGGCGATCACCTCCAGGACTGCACGCTTGCTCATGGGACCCCATTCATTGGCGACAAGATGGCGGCTACAGGTCTAGTCCAATTTAAGGGTACGCCGAGGACTCCATGCCCGCGAGCAAGATCAGAAGATGTTCAGCTCCTTCACCTCGGCCCCCGCCAGCTCGAACCCCCGCCCCTCCACCGGACGCCCCGCGTACAGCCGTACGAGAGTCGCCGCGTCCCCGATGTAGCGGGCCGGGGTCCGGTCGCCGCTCACGTCGCCCAGCCGCAGCGGATCGTCGACGTCGTCGAGGTCGGCGTGCAGAGGGAGGTGGCCCTTCTCCCGGGTGAACCGGGCCAGCAGCACCAGCGCATCCGGCAGCCCCGCCCCCGCGTACGCCCCGGGCTCCCCGAGCACGTCCCGTACGTCCCCCGCGTGCACCCACTCCCCCAGCGCGAGCGCGTCCAGGCTCCCGCCCGCCGCCGCGATCACCGGGCCCGCCTCGGTCATCCCCCGCTCCAGCTCGTCCACCACCTGCGCGTTGGACCACTCCGCCCGCTCGGCGATGTCCCGGTCGTTCGACTCGGGTGAGAACGCCCCCTTCTCGAACCGGCCCTCCACTGCCCGCATCAGCGCGGACGAACAGTGCGCCAGCACATCCCGCACACTCCACCCCGGACACGCGGTGGTCGGCAGGGCGAAGTCGGTGTCGGGCCGGGCCCGCAGCAGCGGGATCAGGGCGTCACGCTCGGTGATCAGCAGTCGGCCGGGCAGCTCGGAATCACGTACGTCAGCAGAAGTCATGGGATCCAAGCTTCCAAACCAGAGCGCGCGGGACAATGAGGCCATGGCCGATCCCGACGCCCTGCGCGACCGTTTCACCCGCACCCTGGAAGCAGTACGGCCCCCCGGTGGCCCCGACCCGTCGCCGTACGCCGACAATCTCCTCGCCCGCTGGCAGGAGCCCCAGCGCCGGTACCACACGCCCGCGCACCTCACGGCGGTCCTCGACCACATCGACGTACTGGAGAAGTACGCGGCGGACCCGGACGTCGTACGCCTGGCCGCCTGGTTCCACGACGCGGTCTACCTCCCGGACCGTTCGGAGAACGAGGAACGGTCCGCGCACCTGGCCGAGCGCGCCCTTCGCGAGGCGGGGGTCGCGGAGGCGAGGACCGCCGAGGTCGCCCGGCTGGTGCGGCTCACCGTCACCCACGACCCGGCCGACGACGACCGCGACGGCCAGGTCCTGTGCGACGCGGACCTCGCGATCCTCGCCGCCCCGCCCTCCGCGTACGCCGCCTACACCGCCGCCGTCCGCGAGGAGTACCACTTCGTGCCGAACGACGCCTTCCGCACGGGCCGTTCCGCGATCCTGCGCCAACTCCTCGATCTGCCACGGCTGTTCAGGACGCCGTACGGGGAGGTGGAGTGGGAGGCAACCGCCCGTTACAACCTCCGGTCGGAGCTGGAAATGCTGTCGCTGTGAGGGGCTCGGGAACTTACCCTGCCCGCATGCGAAACACGGGTGGCGAACACGTGGACGAGGCCGTGGCGAGCGCGGTGGCGCTGCTGCGGACGGTGGCGGACCGGGACTGGGACGGGGTGCGGGCCGGGCGGCTGGAGTGGAGCTGCCGGCGCACCGCCGCGCACATCGCGAGCGATCTCATCGCGTACGCGGGGCAGTTGGCGGGGCGGGCGCAGGACGCGTACGTCCCCTTCGAGATCACCCTCGACGGCACCGAGGACGGTCTGGACCCCGCCGACAACGACGGCATCCTCCAAGTGATCGAAGCCACCGGCACGTTGCTCGCCGCCGCCGTCCGCACCACCCCCCGCGAGGTCCGCGCCTTCCACCCGTACCCCTTCCGCAGCGCGAACCGCGAGGGCTTCGCCGCGATGGGCATCGCCGAGGTCCTGCTGCACACGTACGACATCGCCGAGGGCCTGGACCTGGCCTACGAACCCCCCGCCCACCTCCCCGAGTACGTCCTGACCCGGATCTTCCCGCACGTCCAGCCGGGCTCCGACCACTGGCGCACCCTCCTGTGGGCCACCGGCCGCGGCGAACTGCCCGGTCGCGCCCCGCTCGCCGAGTGGCGCTGGAACAACAACCTCGTGCTCCCGACCGAACGGCTCACCCTCCAGGGCGTCACGCCCGCGGCCGCCGCCGACCTGAGCGCGGGCGGCGACGGCGGGTTCGAGTGGGTCGAGGGCGGCCCGTTCGAGGGCACGCGGCAGGCCGCCGGGATGGTGGTCAAGGCCTATGAAGGAGGCGTGCACCGGCCGGAGTTCGGCCTCTTCGCCCTCGTACGGCGGGACGACGGCCTCGCGGTCGGCGGCATGGGCTTCCACGGCGTCCCCGACGGCGACGGCGCGGCGGAGGTCGGCTACGACCTCGCCGAGACCGCCCGCGGCAACGGCTTCGCCACCGAGGCCCTGCGCGCACTGTCCGAGTGGGCGCAGGCCCGGGACGACGTACGGACCCTGTTCGCCACCATCGACCACGACAACGCCGCCTCGCAGCGCGTGATCGCGCGGGCCGGGTTCGTACGGGCGACCGTGGAGGAGGAGCGAACGGCCCGCGACGAGCACGACCTGGACCAGGGGCTGCGGCTGTACGTGCTGCGCGGCCGTCAAGAGGCCTGAGCGGGACGCGCCCTCAGGAGCGCGGGGCTGTATCGATGTGCGGCTCCGGCGCGTGGGCGCGACCCCCACCGGCCCGCGGGTCGGTCACCGCGCTGCCGGCGGAGCGTTTCCGCCGCCGCAACCCCGCCCCGTGCAGCAGCCGCACCACCTCGCGGCTGCTGACCTCCACCGCGCCGGCGCGCACCACGTCCGCGTACCGGTGGGAGGGGATGTCGTAGTGGTCGCGCTCGAAGGCCCGCCGGGGCACGCCCATCTCCTCGGCGAACGCGTGCAGTTCGTCGTAGGAGAGGTCGCTGACCAGGTGGGACCACAGACGGCCGTGGCCCGGCCAGGTCGGCGGGTCTATGTACACGGTCACGAGGAGGACGCCCCGCCCGCCGCCGAGCCCAGCGAGCCCACCGCCGAGACCTTCACGCCCGCCTTGTGGCACACCCAGTGCGGGTCGGCGCCGAGCTCCGGCTCGACCTCGAGGGCGTGCGGGTCGCCGGAGCCGCAGACCGGGCACAGCGGCCAGCGGCCGTACCGCTCCAGCAGGGCGTCCTGGACGTCCTGCGCGACCAGCCCCGCCACGAATTCCACGCCGTCCGGCCACTGCTCCACCCACCAGCGCCGCTGTACGACGGAGTCCTCGACCAGGGACACCACATCCGCCGCGGCCACCTCGCCCGCGGCCAGATCGGCGAGCACGAGGGCGCGTGCCGCGTGCAACGCCTGCTCCAGGGGGCTGACCGATTGGCCGGAGGGGTCCATGCACCCATTGTGCGCACTCTTGACCACAACACCGTGCCGAAAATATCTTTCATAGGTGACCCAGGACGTGAAGGAAATTTTCGGTACCGGAGGAGACGGGCCCGGAGGAAGCGGATACTTTCCCCCTGCCCCCGCCGCCCTCGCCGCCAAGGTGCGCACCCTGGCCCCGTCGATGACCCGCTCCATGCAGCGGGTCGCCGAGGCCGTCGCGAACGACCCGGCGGGCTGCGCCGCCCTCACGGTCACCGGTCTCGCCGAGCTCACCGGCACCAGCGAGGCGACGGTCGTACGGACCGCCCGCATCCTCGGTTACCCCGGCTACCGCGACCTGCGCCTCGCCCTCGCCGGCCTCGCGGCCCAGCAGCAGTCCGGGCGGGCGCCCGCGATCACCACCGACATCGCGGTCGACGACCCCCTCTCCGACGTCGTCGCGAAACTCGCCTACGACGAACAGCAGACCCTCGCCGACACCGCGGCCGGCCTCGACACCGTGCAGCTCGCCGCCGCCGTCACCGCGCTGGCCACCGCCCGCCGCACCGATGTGTACGGCGTCGGGGCGAGCGGACTGGTCGCCCAGGATCTGACCCAGAAGCTCCTGCGCATAGGGCTGATAGCCCACGCGCACAGCGACCCGCACCTCGCCGTCACCAACGCCGTGCAGCTGCGGGGCGGTGACGTGGCCATCGCGATCACCCACTCCGGGTCGACCGGGGACGTCATCGAGCCGCTGCGGGTGGCCTTCGAGCACGGGGCGACGACGGTGGCGATCACCGGGCGGCCGGACGGGCCGGTCACCCAGTACGCCGACCATGTGCTGACGACCTCGACGGCGCGGGAGAGTGAGCTCAGGCCGGCGGCCATGTCGTCTCGGACGAGTCAGCTGCTGGTGGTGGACTGTCTGTTCGTGGGGGTGGCTCAGAGGACTTATGAGACGGCGGCGCCTGCGCTTTCCGCGTCCTACGAGGCGCTTGCGCATCGGCATCGCCGATAGGCCGTAGCTTCGAAGGGTCGTGGAGATCTGCGGGTCCGTTGTGGCTGGTCGCGGCCACGCGGCGGAGCCGCATGTCGACACAGCCCCGCGCCCCTGGGTATGTGACCTGACCGCACACTTGAAAGAGCCGCCCCCCTCATGACCTCCACCTCCAACCCCCGTGATCTCCGTGCCGAGTTGGAATCACTGACCACGGAAGCCTTCCGCCCCGAACTCGCCGATATCGATCAGCGGCCCACGCTCGACATCGCCCGGCTCATGAACGGCGAGGACGCCGCCGTCCCGGCCGCCGTGGCCGAGCGGCTTCCGCAGATCGCCGCCGCCATCGACGCCATCGCCGACCGCATGGCACGCGGCGGACGCCTGATCTACGCCGGTGCCGGTACCGCCGGACGGCTCGGAGTACTGGACGCGTCCGAGTGCCCGCCCACCTTCAACACCGATCCCGCGCAGGTCGTCGGGCTGATCGCGGGCGGCCCTGAGGCCATGGTGACGTCGATCGAGGGGGCGGAGGACTCGGCGGAGCTGGCGCGGGCGGACCTGGACGCACTGGAGCTCCGGGCGACCGACACGGTGGTCGGCATCTCCGCCTCCGGCCGCACGCCGTATGCGATCGGCGCGGTCGAACACGCCCGTTCCCGCGGCGCGTTGACGATCGGCCTGTCCTGCAACGCGCACAGCGCGCTCGCGGCCGCCGCGGACCACGGCATCGAGGTCGTCGTGGGCCCCGAGCTGCTGACCGGCTCCACCCGCCTCAAGGCCGGCACCGCCCAGAAGCTCGTCCTCAACATGCTGTCGACGATCACGATGATCCGCCTGGGCAAGACGTACGGGAACCTGATGGTCGACGTACGCGCCTCGAACGAGAAGCTGCGCGCCCGTTCCCGCCGGATCGTCGCGCTGGCCACGGGCGCGGAGGACGACGAGATCGAGCGGGCCCTCGCGGCCACGGACGGCGAGGTGAAGAACGCGATCCTCACGATCCTGGCGGGCGTGGACGGCCCGGTGGCCGCCCGCCTCCTGGAGGAGTCCGACGGCCATCTGCGTGCCGCGCTGGCGGCGGCGGGCGCCTGAACAGCTCTTCCGGGGCCGTCACAAGGCAATAACAATCTTTCCGACAGCAATTCCACAGGTTATAGGGGTCATTTGGGAGCCCCATCGCCATGCGTCTCTGTTTGTCCGGCAGCTGAAGCGGCATCAACTCACGGGAAACACAGGTGCTTACCCTGCCCTTGGTCACCACATGACCAGATCTTTCTGGCTTCTTCACAGGTTTCTGACATTTGATCGCGCCGCTCGGGACGCGTTGGGCGTCCCGACGCGATTTCAGGAGTGGTGATGAGACTCAAGGGGAGAAGAGTCTTCGCTGGCTCAGGGGGCCGGGGGAGATCCTCGCGCGCTTTGCTGAGGCGTACGGCACTGGCGACAGCCATCGTGCTGGCGGCGGAGACGGCCTTGGCGTCGCTGGAGACGGGGGCGGCGTTCGCCACCGGCTCGGGCACGACCGAGGTCACGGCGGCAGCGGAGACGAAGTCGGCGTCGTCGGCGGATTCGGTGGCGGCGGCGCTGCTGATGGCACGCCTGCAGGGCCGGAAGATCGAGGTGCTGTCGGAGCGGACGGCGGACTCGACGACGTACGCGCTGCCCAGCGGGGAGTTGCAGACGTCGGCGTACGCGGGACCGATCCGGGTGAAGCAGAACGGGGTGTGGAGGGACATCGACACCTCCCTGTCCGACACGGGATCCGAGCTCACGCCGGCCGCGACGGTCGCCGACATCGCCGTCTCCGACGGCGGCGACAAGCAGCTGGCCTCGGTGACCAAGGGTTCGGAGTCCTTCGGCCTGGGCTGGGAGGACAAGCTGCCGACCCCCGAGGTGAAGGACGGCACCGCCTCCTACGACCTGGGCGGCGGGCAGACTCTGTCGGTGACCGCGCTGGCACAGGGCTTCTCGCAGTATGTGACGCTCGCTCAGCAGCCCGACGGCAAGGCCGTCTACCGCATACCGCTGAACCTGGACGGGCTGAAGCTGTCCCAGGCCGACTCCGGGCACCTGCTGCTGAAGAACAGCGACGGCAAACTGGTGGCCGAGGCCTCGGCGCCGATGATGTGGGACGCGACCAAGGACAAGGCCTCCGGCGAGTCCGCCCATCAGGAGCAGGTCGCGACCGAGATCGAGACCGCCGCCGACGGTTCGCAGACCCTCGTCCTCACCCCGGCCCCCGACTTCCTGGCCACCGCGACCTACCCGGTGACAGTCGACCCGACGACCACCCTCGCGGTCACCACGGACACCTGGATCCAGACCCCGGACTACCCGGACTCCCAGCTCAGTTCGCAGGAACTGAAGTCGGGCACCTACGACTCCGGTACGGACAAGGCCCGTTCGTATCTGAAGTTCGATGTGTCGAAGTTCGTCGGCAAGCACATCACCGACACCAACTTCGCCCTGTACAACTACTACTCCTCGACCTGTTCCAGCACCGGATCGGGCACCACGGTCCGCCGGATCACCTCCGCCTGGTCCTCGTCAACGCTGACCTGGGCCACCCGGCCCTCGTCCGCCGGCACCGGCGCCGTCGTCAACCTCGTGCCGCACGGCTACTCCTCGGCCTGCCCGGCGGCCTGGTCCAACTGGGACATCGACACCATCGTCCAGGCGTGGGCCGACGGCACCACCAACTACGGCCTCATGGTCTACGGCACCGACGAGACGGACTCGCTGACCTGGCGCCGCTGGCGCTCGGCGAACTACACCACCTCCGGCTACGCGCCGAAGCTGACGGTGACCTACAACTCCTATCCGTCCACGCCGAGTTCGCTCGCGATCTCGCCGTCGCAGGTCAACGCCTACAACGGCACCCGGTACGTGACCTCACTGACCCCGACCCTGTCGGCGAAGGTGACCGACCCGGACGGCTCCAGCACCAAGGGCCAGTTCGAGGTCACCCCCGACCCGGCGTACGCGGACACCACGTACTCCTACACCGGCACATCCGCCTCGGTGTCCTCCGGCTCGACGGCCAAGCTGACCATCCCCTCGGCCTCCGCTTTCCCGGCGGGCACGCACCTGCGCTACCGCGTGCGCGCCTACGACGGCACCGACTACGGCGCCTGGACCGGCTACACCACGTTCCTGATGAACACCGGCCTCCCCGTCGCCCCGACCGTCTCCTGTGACACGTACACGGAGAACGGCTGGACGGCCAAGGCCGACGACGCCGTGTCCTGCACCATCGACACCTCCTCCACGGACGGCGCCGGCTACCACTGGGGCCTGGACAACTCCGCGGTGCCGAACAAGAAGCTGGACACCACCAACGGCACCGGCGGTGACTCGGCCACCGTCTCCATCGACCCGGCGAACGGCTGGCACACGCTGTACGCCCGCACGGTCGACTCCGGGGGAAACCTCTCCACCGCCATCACCGCCTACAGCTTCGGCGTCGGCGCGGACGGCGCCGCGATCCTCTCCCCGTCCGACGGCGACACCACCGCCCGCCGCCTCGCCCTCTCCGCCACCGGTCTGACCTCCTACACCGGCGTCACCTGGCAGTACCGCCGCGGCGAGACCGACACCTGGCACACCGTCCCGGTCGGCGACGTCACCGCCTCCGGCGACGCGGTCTCCGCCTGGCCGGTCGGCGTCACCGACGGCACCGCGACCAAGCTGGTCTGGAACACCGTCAACTCGCTGTCCGAGGACGGTGTGATCGAACTGCGCGCCGCCTTCACCGACGGCACCACCACCGGCCACTCCCAGACCGTCGGGGTCACCCTCGACCGCGACGCCGGCACCGCCCCCACGGCCGCGGTCGGCCCCGGCACGGTGAACCAGCTCACCGGCGACTACACGCTCTCGGCCTCCGACGCCTCGGCGTTCCAGGCGAGCGTGGAGCGCACGTACTCCTCCCGCGCCAACGACACCGACGCCGAGGGCCAGGCCGAGATCTTCGGTCCCGGCTGGACGTCCTCGGTCACCGCCGCGGCGAGCGACCACACACAGATCCGCAAGACCTCCGGCACCTCCGTCGAGCTGCTGAGCGCCGACGGCAGCGCGATCGCGTTCACCGCGACGTCGAGCGGCGACTGGCAGCCGGAGACGGGTGCCGAGTCACTGACGTTGACGGGCTCACTGACCGGCACGAAGTTCACGCTGACCGACACGGACGCCAACACCACCGTGTTCGAGAAGGCGGCCACCGCGGCGACGACCTGGACCCTGTCCTCCTCCGCCACCGCGGTCGACGACACCAAGGTCACCACCGTCTCGGAGACCGTCACGTCCGGCAGCGAGACGCTGGCCCGCCCGAAGTACGTCATCTCGCCGACCGGTGCGGTCACCGCGGCCACCTGCCAGACCGAGCCCACCACCAAGGGCTGCCGCGTCCTGGAGTACGTCTACGCCTCCTCCACGACGGCCACCGGCTCGGCGCTCGGCGACTACGCGGGCCAGGTCAAGGCGATCAAGCTGTGGGCCACCACTCCGGGTGCCGCCACCGCCACCGCCGAGACCCTCGCCTCCTACGCGTACGGCTCCTCCGGCAAGCTCCGCCAGGTCTGGGACCCGCGGATCAGCCCCGCACTGAAGGCGGAGTACACCTACGACTCCGACGGCCGGGTGGAGACGCTCACCGAGCCGGGTGAGCTGCCCTGGACCTTCACGTACGGCAAGGCCGGCTCCGCCCTGACCGCGGGCGCGGGCATGCTGCTGAAGGCCACCCGCGCGGCTCTGGCGGAGGGTTCGGACAGCACCACGTCCGGCACGGCGGTCACCACGGTCGTCTACGACGTCCCGCTCTCCGGCACCACCGCCCCGAACCAGATGGACACCGACACGGTCGCCACCTGGGCGCAGGACGAGGCACCCACCGACGCCACCGCCGTCTTCCCGGCGGACAGCGTCCCGGCCTCCTCCACCGGCAGCGACCTGACGTCGTCCTCGTACGACCGGGCCACGGTCACCTACATCAGCGCCGGCGGCGAGGAGACCAACACCGCCAAGCCCGGCGGCTCGATCACCACAACCGAGTACGACGAGTACGGCAACACGGTCGCCGACCTCACCGCGGCCAACCGTGAGCTGGCGCTCGGCGGCTCCGCCGACGAACTGGCCGGACTCGGCCTGACCGACCTGTCCACCGCCGACCGCGCCCGGCAGCTGGCCACGGTCTCGGAGTACTCGGCGGACGGCGAACGCCTCACCGACGAGTACGGCCCCCTGCACGCCGTCACCCTCACCGAGGAGCTCACCGGCACCACCACCGAGTCCACACTCGCCGCGGGCACGGCGATCCCGGCCCGCACCCACAGGGCATACACCTACGACGAGAACAAGCCCGCCGACGCGACGGTCTCCAACCTGGTCACCTCGACCGTCACCGGCGCGTCCATCGCGGGCTACGCCACCGACGCCGACACCACCACGGTCACCACCACCTACGACTGGTCCACCGGCCAGGAGAAAACGACCGACGGCGGTGCGACCACGGCACTCGTGACGACGTACGACGACGCGGGCCACGTGGCCACCACCCGCACCGCGGGCTCGTCCGGCTCGGACGCGGGCACGCTGGCGTACACGTACTACGACGCGGACGCCACCGGCACCTGCGCCTCGGTCGCGTGGGACGGCCTGCTCTGCAGGACCGCGCCCGCGGCGGCGATCACCGGGGGCGGGTCCAACCCCACCGAAGCGGTCACCACCGTCTTCACCTACGACCGCTGGGGCCAGGCCGCCACCAAGGCCGAGACCGCCAACAGCGTGACCCGCACCACCACCGACACGGTGGACACGGCCGGCCGCCCGACCAGGACTGCGGTCACCGGCGGCACGGGCACGGACACCCCCACCACCACGTACACCTACGACGAGGCCAACGGGCAGATCGCCTCCCAGGCGTCCAACGGCCAGACCATCACGCTCGGCTATGACGACCTGGGCCGCCAGACCTCCTACGCCGACGGCGCCGGCAATACCAGCACCACCGCGTACGACGTCCTGGACCGTCCGGTGAAGGCCACCGACTCGTCCCCGTCCACGGTGACCTACGTCTACGGCACGGCCGGCCACCTGAAGACCCTGACCGACTCGGTCGCGGGCACCTTCACCGGCACCTACGACGCCGACGGCACCCTCACCACCGAGACCCTGCCCGGCGACTACACCCTCACCCTCACCACCGACCCGACCGGCCAGCAGACCGGCCGCGAGTACACCACCTCCGACGGCACCGCCGTCGTCTCCGACACCGCCGGATACACGGTCACCGGGCACCGGTCCGGCCACACCCAGACCGACGGCTCGACGACCGAGACGGCCTACACCTACGACAGTGCCGGCCGCCTCACCCAGGCCGCCGACACCACCGCCGGCGGCTGCGCCACCCGCGCCTACACCTTCGACGCCAACAGCAACCGCACGGCGCTCACAGCCGGTTCGGACGACTGCGACACCAGCACCACGGACGACGCGACCACGGTCACCACGTCGTACACCTACGACTCGGCCGACCGCCTGGTGAACTCCGGCTACGTCTACGACGCCTTCGGCCGCACCACCACCAGCGGCGACACGAGCCTGGCGTACTACACCAACGACCTGGTCGCCTCCGAAACCCTCGGCACCAGCCGCAACACCTGGACCCTGGACGCCGCCGGACGCCTGGCTGTCCAGTCCGCCCAGACCCAGGCCACCGACGGCACCTGGAGCACCGGCAGCAGCACGACGAGCCACTACGGCTGCGGCTGCGACAGCCCGACCTGGACCGCGACCGGCAGCACCGTCAGCCGCAACGTCAAGGACCTCACCGGCGACCTCGCGGCCACCACCGGCGCCGGCGGCAACGCCGTCCTGCAACTCGCCAACCTGCACGGCGACATCGCCGTCCAGCTTCCGCTGGACACCACCGTCGCGGCCACCGTCCAGCACTACGACGAGTACGGCAACGTCCTCGACGACACGGCGGCCACCCGCTACGGCTGGACCGGCGCCAAGCAGCGCTCCGGCGACACGCTCAGCGGCTACACGCTGATGGGGGTCCGGCTGTACGACCCGTCCACGGGGCGGTTCCTCCAGGTCGACCCGGTCGCCGCGGGCTCGCCGAACCACTACGGCTACCCTGTCGACCCGGTCATGATGTACGACCTCGCCGGTACGAGCTGGTGGAGCAGTTGGTACTGGAAGCGGCGGTGCATCATGCTCGTCGGGATGTTGATCCTCAGCGTCATTCCCTACACGGCGTGGGCCAAGGTCCTGGTGGTCGCGTACCGGATCTCGAAGAGCCTGAAGCGCTCGAAGCGAATCATCCGCATCGTCCGGCGGGTGCTCCGCGGCGAAGGGCTCAACGCCAACTCGGTGGTCCAGGGGATTTTCACCCTGTACTTCGGGTGGAACGACATCAAGACCGCTTGCCGTAAGGCGTGGTGACCATGTTGGACTTCGCCCTGTTCGCTGTCGTGGTGGTCGAGTTGCTCGGCATTGCCGGGCTTGCCTTCGCCAACAAGAAGATGGTCACCGACCTTCCCTTCCGGTACGTCCTGCTGGGCGTACTGGCGGTGAGCTGGGGGATGGAACACTCCGCGGAGTCCCGTACGCCGTTTCTGGAGGGCGTACTCGCGGGGGTGGTGATCCCGGTGCTCCTTGTCCGTGCTGTCGAGTACTGCTTCGAGCAGCGGGAGGAGAGCCGCTTGCGCAGCGCCGTCCTCAAGGGAGCGTGGGTCTTCGTGCCACTGCACGCGGTGTGCACCGGGATGTTCGGGTGAGACGAGCCCGGGCGTGATCGCTGCCGTCGTTCCCCTCGTGCGTCCGAAAAGGACGCACGAGGGGTGAGGATCTTCATGCGCCCCACTCAACAGGGCAACCGTCCCTCCTGGTTGACCTTCCGCACCCTCGCCCGCAACACCTCCTCCGGCGGCGCGGGCTCGACCGACTCCGGCGGACAGTCCCACTCCCGGCCGCCGCCGAGGGGCCGTAGCTGCACTCTGCCGCCCAGGTGGCCCATGACCTCGCCGAGGCGCCCGTCCCTCTGGTCGGCGACATGCGTCCCGACGGCCGGCCTCTCCCCTCGCAGCACGGACGCGAGCCGCTCGGCGGTACGGGTGTTGCAGCGCCCGAGGTCGACGAGAGCGAACGGCTCCGCGCTCGCGGCGGTGACGGGGTCGACGCACAGGGAGGGCAGGGCGATTCCGGCGCCTGTGAGTGCCTCGCGCAGGACTTCGACTACTTCTTCGGTCGACCGCACGCTCCGTACCTCCACGTTGAGTTGGTGATTCGCAACACAGCGTGGCCGTCACATCCCTAGCCTGGCTATACGGGACATCCCAACACCTCCGATGTGGAACCGGGAGCTGCCATGGCAGGACCGAAGGACCTCGACCCGTCGTCGTCACCGCGCGCGCTGCTGGGGGCGGAACTCCGGCACGCCAGAGAGCAGGCCGGGCTGAGCCAGGACGAGTTGGGGGCGCGGCTTTTCGTGAGCGGCTCGTTCATCGGGCAGTTGGAGGCGGCGACACGGCGGTTGCAGCCGGAGTACGCCCGGTTGTTGGACGAGGCGTTGGGCACGGGGGACTTCTTTCAGAGGAACTGTGGGGCGACGGCCAAGTCCCGCTATCCCGAGCGCTTCGCCGAGGCGGCGGAGGCGGAGGCGCTGGCCACGGCGATCCGCCAGTACGCGCCGACGCTGATCCCCGGTCTGCTCCAGACGCCCGCGTACGCACGGGCCGTGAACCGCGCGTACGCCCCGACTGCACCGGAGGAGACCATCGAGGAGTGGGTGGAGGGCCGGATGGCGCGGACCCGTCTACTCGACGACCCAACAAAGCCGTTGTTGTGGGCGGTGCTTGACGAGGCGGCACTGCGCCGGGAGACCGGCGGCCGGGCGGTGATGGCGGAGGCCCTGCACCACGTCGCGGATCTGGCACGCCGGAGCCGGGTCATCGTGCAGGTGCTGCCGTTCAGCGCGGGAGCGCACACGGCGATGGAGGGCTCCCTGAAGCTGATGGACTTCGAGGACGCCCCTCCGTTGATCTACTTCGAGGGACCTAGCACCGGACGGCTGGAGGACGACCCGGCCACCGTCGCCCAGCTGAGGCTCACCTTCGAACTCCTCGCGGCCTCCGCACTCTCGCCGGAGAAGTCCCTGGCCCTGATCGAGGCGTTGGCGCAGGATTACGCCCATGAGGAACTTCCCTGACTACGACCTGAGCACGGCCGTCTGGCACAAGTCGAGCTACAGCGGCGGCGGTGGCGGCGACTGCCTCGAAGTCGCCCGCTGGCGCAAGTCCACGCACAGCGGCGGCAGCGGCGGCGACTGCCTCGAAGTAGCCGACGGCCACCCCACCCTCGTCCCCGTCCGCGACTCCAAGAACCCCCACGGCCCGAAGCTCGTGTTCCGGGCGGAGTCCTGGTCCGCGTTCATCAAGGCGGTCAGGATCTGACCTATATCGTTCCTACCGTGGCCCCATGACCGAGACCACGCAGGACATCACCACCGAGCGCGCCGACCTCCTGGAAGCGCTGGCCCACCACCGGCACTTCCTGCGCTTCACCACACGTGACCTCACCGACGAGCAGGCGGGACAGCGGACCACCGCCAGCGAGTTGTGCCTGGGCGGACTGATCAAGCACGTCACGTCGGCGGAGCGGAACTGGGCGGACTTCATCCTCAACGGCCCGTCGCCGTCGGACGACTTCAGCAACATGACCGAGGCCGACTTCGCCCGGCGGGCCGACGAGTTCCGGATGCTGCCGGGCGAGACGCTCGCCGGTGTCCTGGCCGCGTACGACGAGACGGCCCGCCGGACCGACGAGATCGTCACGTCCCTGCCCGACCTGAACGCCGCCCACCCGCTGCCCGAGGCCCCCTGGAACAAGCCCGGGGCCAGCTGGTCGGCCCGCAGGGTGCTGCTGCACATCGTCGCCGAGACCGCCCAGCACGCCGGCCACGCCGACATCATCCGCGAGTCCTTGGACGGCGCGAAGAGCATGGGCTGACCGTTCCCGAAGCTCAAGTCCCCAGCTCCGAGCCCTCTTTGCTTGGAATGGGTGTGGGTCTCAACCCGCCCTCCCACCCCGCGTGTTGACTTGACGCGTTCGGCTTGCCACGCAGAGTCACGATCGTCTACCGTCCCGGATAACGAACAGCCCCCGTCAGGTGCTAGCAACACCTGCGGGGGCTTAACCGCCGAGATCGGAAAAGGCGATCCCGTGGCTGCCGCCAATCTTAGTCCTGCCTTCCTGCCCGCGCACGCACTCCCGCACCCCATGGCCAACCCGGGCTACGGCAAACGCACCGCCCCCGGCCAACACCCCCGCACCGCGCACGACTTCGCCCACCTCCCACCCCGCGAAGCCGCCATCGCCGCGTACGTCGACCGCCTCTCCGACGGCGCCGACATCTCCGTGAAAACGCTGGCCAAGGTGCTGCCGTACGGCCAATGCGCCCTCCGTACCGCCCTCAACAACCTCCAGCGGGCAGGGCACTTGCGCCGGGGCCGCGAACATCTGACCACCGAGTCGTCCGGCTCCCGATGGATCACCCGATCGTGGTGGTCGCGTACCGCACGCGACAACGACTGGTGGACGTCCTTCACCCGAGGCGACGTACCGGAGGAATCACGGTCGGCCCCGCCGACCCGCTCCCGCGCGTACATCCTCCTCGCCGCCCTCGGCCGCGAGACCCCCGCGCTCTCCCTCTCCGCCGCCGACTGCGCGGCCCTCGCGCCCCTGGTCACCGAGTGGTACTCCCGGGGCGCCACCGACACGGCCGTACGCAACGCCCTGACCGTCGGCCTCCCCATCCCGGTCCACCACCCGGCGGCCTTCCTCCGCAAACGCCTGACCGACAAGCTCCCACCGGAGCCCGCACCCCCACCCCGCCCGCTGCGCGTCCTGGAGTGCGCGAAGTGCGGGATGCCGGGACGTCCGGAGGCCCTGCCGGACGGCATCTGCGGCGCATGCCGAGGCGAGCGCGCTCCGGACCACCTCAACGCACCCCTCCCCGCCCCCACCGTCCAGGCCCGCGCGGATGCCATCCGGGCCGCGATGTCCCAGCGGCGCCCAGAAAGGACAGCTGCAACCCGATGAACTCAGCGCACACACTCGCGGGTGTGTACAGTTTTTCCATGGAGACGTATCCACTCGTGGAAGCCCGCAACCAGCTCGGCCAACTGGTCGGCCGAGTCCGGCACGGTCAGGAGCACATCCTGATCACCGAGTACGGCAAGCCGGCGGCCGCGCTCATCCCGATAAGCGAGCTGGAAGAGCTGCAGCGGCTGCGTGACGAGGCGGACATCGCCGAAGCGCGGGCTCGTGAGTCGACGCCGTCCGGCCCGTCGCTGTCCCACGACGAGTTCATGGCTCAGCTGGAGGCCGAGGACCTGCGAGAGGCCGCTTCGTGACGTACACGTTGGCCTGGGAGCACCACGCCATGAACGAGTTCCGCCGACTCCGAACCACGGACCCCGTGGGCGCCAAGGCGACTGCCGCGGCGGTACGCGCGCTCGCCGACGACCCCCACCCGGAGGCGGCTCGTGCTCTGGGTACCTCCGGTTACTACAGGTTGCACATCGGCAGTTGGCGTGTGCTCTACCGTCCAGACGGCGAAACCGTCACCATCCACGTGCTGAAAGTCGGCCGCAGCAACTGATGCGGAACACGCAAGGCCACCGCAAGAAGCGGAGCCCCACCCCATGAACCACGCCCAGCTCACCGCCCTGGGCCGTGCCCTCCGTCTCCTCGGCGAGCACGGCGATTCCCTGACCGGCGACTCGCCCGACGCCAAGCTGCACGAAGTGAAGGCGGACATCAAGCGGGCCCTGGAGCTGCTGGACGACAGCGTCTCCGCGGCCAAGCCCAGCACCCGGTGCCCCGAGCACCCCAACGGGCCCGTCGACGAGAACGCCCACGACCTGTGCCTGCTGTGCGAGACCCGGCGCCGGGCCGCCCGGCGTGCCGAGTTCAACGGTCCCGCCGTGAGCCACCGGTCCACCGAGCCCACGCCCTCCCGCTACGGCGTCCGCGAGGACCGGCCCCAGCCCCAGCAGCGCTGGCTCCCCGAGCTGTGGAACGGGCAGGAGTGGCAGCTCTGCGGCACCCCGCGGCGTGATCGCCACGAGGCCGAGCTGTATATCGCCGCCGCGCGCCGCGGGCCCCGCCCCGCCATGGCCTACCGGCTCGTGCACGAGTTCACCGACTACGAGGTGCTGCGGGTGTGGGGCACTCCGGTGAAGGTCGACATCGAGCCCCTCGGGAACCTCTAGCGCTCCCTTTCGATGAACGCCCGCGTCTGATCGGCGTCCAGCTCGTACACCGTCTCGTGCGCCCGCGGTTCCCGCGCGTGGAACGTGTGGAACATCGGGCTCGTCGGCCCGTCCAGCACCACCATCGACGCCCCCGCCCCGCGCACCGCCCGCTCCGTCCCGGGCGCCGTCGTCAGGTCGACGCGGTTGACCACGCCCGGCGTGACCCACACCGGCACCGACTCCAGCATCCCGAAGAGCTGGAGGTGGAAGTGACCCGTGAGGATCACCCGTACGTCACTCCCCCGGATCGCCTCCGCCAGCTCGCCCGGGTTGCGCAACCCGAAGAACGGCTGGCTCGCCGACACATCGAGGCTGACCGGCGGATGGTGGAAGGCCAGGACCGTGCCACGCGGCGCAGGCGCCTCCAACGCACCCCGCAACCAGTCCAGTTGAACCTCGCCGATACGGCCGTACACCTTCCCCGGCACCAGCGAGTCCAGCGTCACGAACCGCCACCCGGCGACCGTGCTCACCGCCGCCCGTTCCTGGGAGTCCAGCACGGCTTCCGGCTCCGGATGCCCGCTCCCCAGCACCTTCCCGAACGCCGTCCGCTCGTCATGGTTGCCGGTCGTTTGAAGCTCTCTCCCCTGTGAACGGGGGAGATTCCTGCCTACCTTGCGGTGGCTGGTTTGACGCCGTGACCAGCGCGCCTGACGACTGCCCTCCCGGCAGCCGGGTCGAGCGCGTGGCCCGTCCGGTATCGGTGAAGCACGGTGCGGGCGGCGTTGTGGTCGGCGTTGCCTTCCCAGCCGCACGCGGGGTTGTTGCACACGAACTCGGCCTGGTTCCTCCGGCTGCCCGGCGTCACTGTGTGACACCGCGAGCACTCCTGGGACGTGTCGGGGGCGGGCACCTCGGCCAGGGCGCCGCCCCGCTGGGCGAGCTTGTAAGCCAGGAGTTCCACGGTGCGCCCCCAGGCCTCGCCGAGGATGGAGCGGTTCAGGCCCGCCTTCTGCGCGACGTTCTTGCCTGGCTGCTCGACGGTGCCCTTCGCGGATTTGACCATGTTCGTGATGGGGAGTGCTTCGACCACTACCGTGCCGTACCTCTCGGCGATACCGGTGGTGGTTTTGTGCTGCCAGTCGTCGCGTCGGCGCTTGGCTGTCGCGCGGATGCGGGCGATCTGGTCGTACGTCTTGTGCAGGCGGCGACTGGTGCGCTCGCCCTTCTTCCGGTGCTCCTTGCGGCGGGCGGCGCGCTGCTCGAAGGACAGCAGCCGGGCCTCTTCCTTCTTGGACAGCCAGGGTTCGTGTTCGGCGGTTTCACCGTCGGACAGGGCCAGCGGGATGGTGATCCCGGCGTCGATGCCGACCTCGGGGCCGGGATGCGGCGCGGGGGCCTGTTCCAGGGTGGCCACGCGGAAGGCGATGTGCCAGCCCAGGGCGTCCTTGACCAGTCGGGCCCCGGTGACCCTGCGGTGCTTGCCCACGTGCTTACCGACGGGAAGGTCCTTGGTCCAGCGGAACCGGACCTTCCCGAGTTTGGGGATGTTGACCATGCCCCACCTGCGGTGCACCCGCACTACGTGCAGGTCGCGGCCCTGCGGAATGTCGATGCTCATCCGGGTGCGGAAGCGAGCCTTGAATTCTGGCGCCTGTGCCCGTCCTTCCCAGCAGTTCCGCCAGGCCTGGAAATAGGTCTTCAGGACCGCCTGCGCGGCCTGCGCGGGCAGCACTCCGAGCCAGTCGAGCTCGGCCCGCCCTTGCCGGATCACCGTGTCGGCCGCCGCCAGGGTCCGCTTCGCCTTCGGCAGCATCAGCCACCAGTCGTGCAGCAGGTTCCAGGCAGTACGGGCCGCATGCGCCTGGGCATCCAGTACAGCCGCCTGGGCAGGGTCGAGTGCCAGCCGGGCACGATGCCCGAACTGCCGCTTGACCAGGCCATCTTCGGGCCCCCGCTGCTCCATGGCCGGGGACCGTAGCATGCGATGATCCGACTACGGAAAACAGGTCATTTCAGCACTGGAAGCAACCACTTCCCGCCCGGATACCGTTCGCATTTGATCAGAGAGCACGCCTTGTCTGTCACCCCTGGGTGCGTAGATGAAGGATCCTCATCTCTCAAACCCTGAGGGATCGCAGAAGATTAGCTTGTGGGCTCAGAGACTTGACGTCCCAGGTCAGCGCCCGGCGCGCCCGCATGTTGTTCTTCTGCGAGCCCTAACGGGCTCATGCGCAGTCGACAGTACGACGCCGTGAACTTGGGGCCATTACCCACCGCACACCTCATGCGATCCCATCACGCCACTCCACGAGATGGACTCCGCTCTCTGAACTCTCGACGACCCGCTCCGCGTAACGAGTGCCGGTCTGCGGGCACTCCCATACGCCCGGTGCACCCTCCCGTTCGACCAATCGCACCCCGGCCCTGCCCACCCAGCCGATACGGCGGGCAGGCACTCCTGCGACCATGGCAAAGTCAGGTACGTCGTTGGCGACCACGGCGCCTGCGGCAACCAACGCCCAGCGTCCGACGCGCACGGGAGCGATGCAAACGGAGCGCGCTCCCAGCGAGGCCCCCTCAGCGACCTTGACTCCAACAGCCTCCCAGTCGCCACTGTGCTTCAACTTGCCGTCGGGGTCGACCGAACGGGGATGCCGGTCGTTGGTGAGGACGACAGCAGGGCCGACGAAGACGCCATCAGCGAGTTCAGCGGGTTCATACACGAGGGCGTAGTTCTGCAGTTTGACGTTGTCGCCGATCCGCACGCCCGCACCGACGTAAGCTCCGCGGCCGACGACGCAGCTCTTGCCCAGGCGGGCATTCTCGCGGATCTGTGCGAGCTCCCACACGGTGGTCCCGTCACCGAGTTCGGCCGTCTCATCGACCTGGGCCGTGGGCTTGACGCTGTAGTTCAATCTCTTGCCTTCGCGGTCTGGGTGCAGTTCAGGTCCCGAGGTGTACTCAGCCGCCGATGACGATGCGGCGCACGCCTGCCCAACGGGCCGGGTCGGTGGTGCGCCGACCGTCGACCAGGACTCTGACGCCCGGAAAGTCAGCGGCAGACAGCTCACGGTACGCAGCGTGATCGGCCTGGAGAATGGCAGCGGTCACGACCTCGCCCCGGTGCGGCACGAGACCATGGGCTGCCAACTCCTCGGCGCTGTACATGGGGTCGGAGACATACGGGATCGCACCACGGGCCGTGAGCTCCTCGACAGTGGGAAAGACACCGGAGACGGCGATCTCCCGCACATCTCCACGGTAGGCCGCGCCAAGCACGAGGACGCCGGCACCCGCCAAATCACCGTAGGCGGCCGCGAGCAGGTCAACGGCGTACGACGGCATCGCCACGTTGGCCTCACGGGCCGCCCGAACCACGGTCGCCGACGGATCGTTCCACAAGTACATGCGCGGGTAGACCGGGATGCAATGGCCGCCGACAGCGATACCGGGTTGGTGTATGTGGCTGTACGGCTGGGTGTTGCAGGCGTCGATGACCGTCTTGATGTCGATGCCAACCTGATCGGCGAAGCGGGCGAACTGGTTGGCCAGGCCGATGTTGACGTCGCGGTAGGTCGTTTCGGCGAGCTTGGCCAGCTCGGCAGCCTCAGCTGAACCGAGGTCCCAAACCCCGTTGGGCCGGTCGAGGTCCGGCCGCTCGTCGAAATCCAGGACGGCCTCGTAGAACTCGACGCCGCGCCGAGCGGAGACCTTGTCGATGCCACCGACGAGCTTCGGATATCGGCGCAGGTCGGCGAAGAGCCGCCCCGTGAGGACTCGCTCAGGGCTGAAGACCACGTGGAAGTCCTGGCCAGCGGTAAGACCAGAGCCCTGTTCCAGCATCGGCGCTAAGCGGGCACGGGTCGTTCCTACAGGAAGCGTGGTCTCGTACGAGACCAATACCCCTGGGCGCAGACCAGTAGCGATCGCACGCGTGGCGAAGTCCATTCGACCGAAATCCGGAACACCGTCCGCGTCCACCAGCAACGGCACCACGACCACTACAGCCTCGGACTCGGCAACCGCCGCGGCGGTGTCGGTTGTGGCGGTCAACATGCCGGCGACCACTGCGGCTTGGAGCTTGGCATCCAGGCCCCTCTCGCCCGGGAAGGGCGCCATACCCGCATTGACCAGCTCAACGACCTTCTTGTCCAGGTCGACGCCGGTCACCCGATGGCCCTTGGCGGTGAACTGTACGGCGAGCGGGAGACCGATCTTCCCGAGTGCGACGACACAGATATCCATGGCGGCTCTCACTTGTCCCGCAGGGTCACGGTGATGCCACGCTGCGCCGACTCGATCACGGCAGCGGAAACGCGCACCGTACGGAGTCCGTGATGCAGAGGCACGATCTCGGCGGGCTTGCCCCGCACCGCATCTCGGAAGTGTTCATGTTCGACGACCAGCGGTTCCCGCTTGGGAACGGGGCAACGAACCATGTTTTCTTCGCCGTTGGCGAAGTACGTCAAGCCGGTGCTGAGGGTGTCGACCACGAAGCAGCCGTGTTCGCCGGTGACGACCGTCGTACGCTCCTTGAGCGGACTGAGCCAGTTGACCAGGTGGTTGACCACGGTGGAATCGGCCAGCTGCCCGGTGACCGCCACCATGTCCTCATGCGAGCGCCCGTTCTTGGAGACCGTGTGCGCTGTTACGGACGCATACTCCTGACTCGTGAGCCAGGAGGTGAGGTCTATGTCGTGGGAGGCCAGATCCTCCACCACACCGACGTCCGCGATGCGGTGCGGGTAAGGGCCCTGGCGTCGGGTGACGACCTGGTAGACATCACCGAGCTCACCCGTCTCCAGCCGAGTGCGCAGACTCAACAGCGCTGGGTTGAACCGCTCGATGTGCCCGACCCCCGCAACCAGACCGCGAGACCGGAAGGCCTCGACCAGTCGTCGCGCGGCCTGGACAGTGTGAGCCAGCGGCTTCTCGATGAGCGCGCAGATGCCCGCCTCGGCGAGCTTGAGACCGACCTCCGCATGGAGAGCGGTCGGGCAAGCGACGACAACGTAGTCGGCACCCAGAGCTATTAACTCCTCGACCGTGGAGAACACGGGAGCCCCGTAGGCCGCCTCGGCGTCGCTCATCGGCTCGACCACTCCTACCAGGTCGACACCGCCCAGATTCGCCAGGACGCGGGCGTGGTTGCGGCCCATGGCTCCCAGGCCGACCAGACCGGCGCGCAGGGGTAGCGAAGTCACTGTCCGCCTGCCACAGCGTTCACAGAGGCTGCGACGTAGTCCAACTCGCCCTGAGACAGGCTTGGGTGGACTGGCAACGACAGGACCTCGGCAGCTGCCCGTTCGGTCTCCGGCAGGCCCCAGGAACGATTCGTCTGATCTCGCTCCCGGTACGGTTTCAGTTTGTGGATCGGGGTCGGGTAGTACACACCGCTTCCCACGTTGCGCTCGGCCAGCGCCTCCTGCACAGCGTTTCTGTCCCCAGGGACACGAATCGTGTACTGGTGGTAGACGTGCCGCACGTTCTCTGCGGCAGGCGGCACCCCTACGCCGATCAGAGCGGTGTCGAGGAACGCTGCGTTCGCACAGCGCTGTTCGGTCCATCCCGGCAACTTCTTCAGCTGTTCGCGGCCGATGGCGGCGGCCACGTCGGTCATGCGCATGTTGCCGCCGACGATCTCGTTGGCGTACCGCTCGATCATTCCCTGGTTGCGTAACAGCCGGAGATGTCGCGCCAGTTCGGCATCAGGGGTGGTGACCATGCCGCCTTCCAAGGCATGCATGTTCTTGGTGGGATAGAAGCTGAAACAGCCCGCCGAACCGAAGGATCCAACCGGCTGCCCATTCAGCGCGGCACCATGTGCCTGGGCGGCGTCCTCGACGAGAGCGAGGCCATGCCGCCCGGCGATACCCGTCAACTGATCCATCGCGGCTGGATGCCCGTACAGGTGGACGGGCATGATCGCGGCGGTGCGCGGTGTGATCGCGGCTTCCACCACGTCCGGGTCGATGCAGAAGCTGCCGGCCTCGATGTCGACGAAGACGGGCTCGGCGCCGACCAGCCGTACGGCGTTGGCCGATGCGGCGAAGGAGAACGACGGTAAGACGACCTCGTCTCCGCGGCCTATGCCCAACGCCAAGAGCGTCAGCTGCAACGCGGAGGTGCCCGAGTTCACCGCCACACAGTGGAGACCCGATACCAACTTCGAGAACTCCTCCTCGAAGGCGGCCACTTCACGTCCCTGCACAACATGACCGCTGCGCAGCACGCGCACCGCGGCTTCGACCTCTTCCTCGCCGATGACCGGACGCGCAGCGGGTATGAACTCCTGCCCAACGCCTCGCATGGAGCTCCCCCCATTCACGGCAGCCACTGACTCTCAACCGGCTACGACCTCTTTCGGATACCCGCCCGGTTGAGCCGAGCATGACAGGTCATCCTGGCTGGACTCGCATTAGATCACTGTCTGACTCAGGCAGTCATGCTGCTGCGGGCGGCACCCGTCGACACAGACGCCGCCCGCCGCACATACGCTCAGCTAAGTGTCGCCAGCGCCGAAGCCTCGTACGGCGCCAGCTCCTCGAAGCGGCCGTCCAGTACCTTCGCCGCCCACTGCGGGTCCTGCAGCAGCGCGCGGCCCACGGCCACCAGGTCGAACTCCTCGCGCTCCAGGCTGTCGAGGAGGTCGTCGATGCCCTTGACCGGGGAGCCCTCGCCGGCGAAACCGCGGAGGAAGTCGCCGTCGAGGCCGACCGAGCCGACGGTGATCGTCGTCTTGCCCGTGAGCTTCTTCGTCCAGCCCGCGAGGTTGAGGTCGGAACCGTCGAACTCGGGGAGCCAGTAGCGGCGGGTGGAGGCGTGGAAGGCGTCGACGCCGGCCGCGGACAGGGGCGCGAGGACGGCCTCCAGCTCCTGCGGGGTCTCGGCGAGACGGGCGCGGTACGCCTCCTGCTTCCACTGCGAGTAGCGGAAGATGATCGGGAAGTCCGGGGAGACCGTCTCGCGGACCGCCGCCACGATCTCCGCCGCGAACTTCGTGCGGGCGACCGGGTCGCCGCCGTAGGAGTCCGTACGGCGGTTGGTGCCCTCCCACAGGAACTGGTCGAGCAGGTAGCCGTGGGCGCCGTGGAGTTCGACCCCGTCGAAGCCGATGCGCTCGGCGGCGGCCGCGGCCTCGGCGAACGCGCCGATGACGTCATCCAGGTCGCGCTGGGTCATCGCCTTGCCGGTGGGCTCGTCGGCGCCGATGCGCAGGCCGGAGGGGCCCACGGCGGGGGCGTCGGCGTAGGGCGGCTGGCCCTGCTCGCGGACCATGCCGATGTGCCACAGCTGCGGGACGATCGTGCCGCCCGCCGCGTGCACCTCCTCGGCCACCTTCGCCCAGCCCGCCAGCTGCTCCTCGCCGTGGAAGCGCGGGATGCTGTCGCTCTGCCCCGCCGAGTCGTGGCCGACGTACGTGCCCTCGGTGACGATCAGGCCGACGCCCGCGGCCGCACGGCGGGAGTAGTACGACGCCACGTCCGCGCCGGGGACGCCGCCCGGCGAGAAGGCGCGGGTCATGGGCGCCATCGCGATGCGGTTCGGGACGGTCAGGCCGTTGATGGTGGTCGGCCGGGAGAGGATCCGGGCCGCCCGGGAGGTGGGCTCGGCGGAGATGGCGGTCACGTGGGGGTACTCCTCGGTATGTGCATACGCATAGACACTACCCAGGTGCCAACCGCCCCGTCCGTCACTCCATTTCCGGGCGCCCTGTGATCCCGGACACGCCAGCCGGACACGCCAGAGGGCGGCACCCCGGTCGGAACCGGAAGTGCCGCCCTCGGCAAGGACGTTGATCAACCAGAGGTCGATCAGAAGTCCATGTCACCGCCCGGCATGCCGCCACCGGCGCCGGCGCCGGCACCGGCCTTCTCCGGCTTGTCGGCGATGACGGCCTCGGTGGTGAGGAACAGCGCGGCGATGGAGGCGGCGTTCTGCAGCGCAGAGCGGGTCACCTTCGCCGGGTCGGGGATACCCGCCGCGAGCATGTCGACGTACTCGCCGGTCGCGGCGTTCAGGCCCTCGCCCACGGGGAGGTTGCGGACCTTCTCCACCACGACGCCGCCCTCGAGGCCGGCGTTGACGGCGATCTGCTTCAGCGGGGCCTCGAGCGCCAGCTTGACGGCGGCGGCACCGGTGGCCTCGTCGCCCTCGAGCTCGAGCTTGTCGAGCGCCACGGAGGCCTGCAGCAGGGCCACGCCGCCACCGGCGACGATGCCCTCCTCGACGGCCGCCTTGGCGTTGCGCACGGCGTCCTCGATGCGGTGCTTGCGCTCCTTGAGCTCCACCTCGGTGGCGGCACCGGCCTTGATGACCGCGACACCGCCGGCGAGCTTCGCCAGGCGCTCCTGCAGCTTCTCGCGGTCGTAGTCCGAGTCGCTGTTCTCGATCTCGGCGCGGATCTGGTTCACCCGGCCGTTGACCTGCTCCGAGTCACCGGCACCGTCGACGATGGTGGTCTCGTCCTTGGTGATGACGACCTTGCGGGCGCGGCCCAGGAGGTCCAGGGTCGCGTTCTCCAGCTTGAGGCCGACCTCCTCGGAGATGACCTCGCCGCCCGTGAGGATGGCGATGTCGCCGAGCATGGCCTTGCGGCGGTCACCGAAGCCCGGGGCCTTGACGGCGACGGACTTGAAGGTGCCGCGGATCTTGTTGACGACCAGGGTCGACAGGGCCTCGCCCTCGACGTCCTCGGCGATGATCAGCAGCGGCTTGCCCGACTGCATGACCTTCTCGAGGAGCGGGAGCAGGTCCTTGACCGAGGAGATCTTGGAGTTGGCGATGAGGATGTACGGGTCCTCGAGCGCCGCCTCCATGCGCTCCATGTCGGTCGCGAAGTACGCCGAGATGTAGCCCTTGTCGAAGCGCATACCCTCGGTGAGCTCAAGCTCCAGACCGAAGGTCTGGGACTCCTCGACGGTGATGACGCCTTCCTTGCCGACCTTGTCCATGGCCTCGGCGATCAGGTCGCCGATCTGGGTGTCGGCGGCGGAGATGGAGGCGGTCGAGGCGATCTGCTCCTTGGTCTCGACCTCCTTCGCCTGCTCCAGGATGGCAGAGGAGACGGCCTCGACGGCCTTCTCGATACCGCGCTTGAGGGCCATCGGGTTGGCACCGGCGGCTACGTTGCGCAGGCCTTCCTTGACCAGGGCCTGGGCGAGGACGGTGGCGGTGGTCGTACCGTCGCCGGCGACGTCGTCCGTCTTCTTGGCGACTTCCTTGACCAGCTCGGCGCCGATCTTCTCGTACGGGTCCTCGAGCTCGATCTCCTTGGCGATGGAGACACCATCGTTGGTGATCGTGGGGGCGCCCCACTTCTTCTCGAGGACGACGTTGCGGCCCTTGGGGCCGAGCGTCACCTTGACGGCGTCCGCGAGCTGGTTCATGCCGCGCTCGAGGCCGCGCCGCGCCTCCTCGTCGAACGCGATGATCTTGGCCATGTGAAGTGGTCCCTCCAGGACTGGGGGTGATTCCTTCGGACCGCGCCCGCGCCCGCGACGGACGGCTCGCACACCTCGTGGTTCCTTGCCCCACCCGGCCTGCGGGCCTCACCGACCCGGTCCTTCGTTGTCACTCTCACCTTCAGAGTGCTAACGCCAATGATTAGCACTCGCCCCCTGCGAGTGCAAGCGCCTCCCGGGGATCGGGCAGCCGCCGCAGGGGTTCCGCGGGGGTCCTGGGGAGTCCCGGACATGCCGAAGGGCCCGTACCCATGACTCCCCATGGGGTACGAGCCCTCCGAAGAAGAACGAAGAACGACGCTGTTGTTACCCGGCGCGTGCTTCAGCCTGTCGCAAGACGGACCATGTCCGCCTGCGGCCCCTTCTGACCCTGCGAGATCTCGAAATCGACCCGCTGGCCCTCTTCAAGGGTGCGGTAACCGTCCATCTGGATCGCGCTGTAGTGGACGAATACATCCGCACCACCGTCGACCGCGATGAAGCCGTACCCCTTCTCCGCGTTGAACCACTTGACGGTGCCCTGAGCCATGCCTAACTCCCCTATTACTGGCCCTTGCACAGATCCACACTTCGCGGATCCGGGTCAGACCTCACCCCCCAACGTTGGGGGCGTGCGCCGGAACGCGTCGACCGCGGCCGAATGTATCTGTCCAACTGCCGTCTGCAACAGGTCAATCGGACGAGAATTCTGGGCAAGACCAGTCAGGAATGTACGGAGACTTCGCCCGAATTCAGGGCAAGTCGGGCCTCACAAAAGGAGCATAAGACGCGAAAGACTCGCACACTTTGGCTACTTCTCGTCGCATGCGGAGCCAGTTCTCATATGCGTCTGGCATGGAGAAAGCAGCTGGTTCCCCAACTGTACCGCGCTCAACCATACAGAATTGCCCCCTCCGCTTCTCTCACGGAGGGGGCAATTGCTTGAACTCTTGGTAACCGGAATTACCGAGGGTAACAATCAGCCGCCGGCGACGGCCGGGATGATCGAGACGCCCGCACCGTCCGGGGTCGCCGTCTCCAGCCCCTGCTCGAACCGGACGTCGTCGTCATTCACGTACACATTGACGAACCGCCGCAGCTTGCCCTGGTCGTCGAGGACCCGGGCGGCGATCCCGTTGTGGTTCTTCTCGAGATCGGCGATGACCTCGGCGAGAGTCGCACCTTCGGCGGCGACCTCGGCCTTCCCGCCGGTGTAGGTACGCAGGATGGTGGGGATGCGGACGTTGACGCTCACGATGAAACCTCCGGTCGGGTAAACGCCCCTCAGGGGCGCGGGGAACTGCGCGACCAGCCCCCGCGGCCCGCAGACGAACAACTACCTCTTATGCAAGTCCGGCCTCACGGAACGACTCCAGGTTGGGGCGAATCGTCGCACTGAGCCCCGTACCCGCCACCGCGTCCAGCGTCTTGAGACCGTCACCGGTGTTGAGGACGACCGTGGTCAGGGTCGGGTCCAGCAGACCATTCTCGATCAGCTTCTTCGCGACACCCACGGTCACCCCACCAGCAGTCTCCGCGAAGATGCCTTCCGTACGCGCCAGCAACTTGATCGCATCGACGACCTGCTCGTCGTTCACGTCCTCCACCGCACCACCCGTACGACGGGCGATGTCGAGGACGTAGGGACCATCCGCCGGGTTACCGATCGCCAGCGACTTCGCGATCGTGTTCGGCTTCTGCGGCCGGACGACGTCGTGCCCCGCCTTGTAGGCGACGGACACCGGGGAGCAGCCCTCGGCCTGCGCGCCGAAGATCTTGTACGGCTTGTCCTCGACGAGCCCGAGCTTGATCAGCTCCTGCAGACCCTTGTCGATCTTCGTGAGCTGCGAGCCGGAGGCGATCGGGACGACCAGCTGGTCCGGCAGCTGCCAGCCGAGCTGCTCGCAGATCTCGTACGCCAGCGTCTTGGAGCCCTCGGCGTAGTACGGCCGCAGGTTGACGTTGACGAAGCCCCAGCCCTCGCCGGCCGGGTCGCCGATCAGCTCGGAGCAGAAGCGGTTCACGTCGTCGTAGTTGCCCTCGATGCCGACGAGCTCGCCGCCGTAGACCGCGGCCATGACGACCTTGCCCTGTTCCAGGTCGTGCGGGATGAACACGCAGGACCGGAAGCCGGCGCGGGCGGCAGCGGCGCCGACGGCGCCGGCCAGGTTGCCGGTCGAGGAGCAGCTCAACGTCGTGAAGCCGAAGGCCCTCGCGGCCTCGATGGCCTGGGCGACGACGCGGTCCTTGAAGGAGTGCGTCGGGTTGCCGGAGTCGTCCTTCACATACAGACCGCCGGTCACGCCGAGCTCGCGGGCCAGGTTGTCGGCCTTGACGAGCTGGGTCCAGCCGGGGTTGATGTTGGGCTTGTCGGCCACGTCCGCGGGGACGGGCAGCAGCGGCGCGTAGCGCCAGATGTTCGCGGGTCCCGCCTCGATCTGCTTGCGGAGCTCCTCGGTGTCGTAGGCCGAGAAGTCGTACGCGATCTCGAGCGGGCCGAAACACTCCTCGCAGGCGAAGACCGGACCGAGGGGGACGCGGTGGCCGCATTCGCGGCACGAGAGCGCCGCGGCGGGTCCCAGATCGACGGAGTTCGTGGTGCTTGCAACAGTCTGCGCAGCCATGGAGGCGAGGCCCTTTCTCCTCATCTTCCTCACGACGCATCTCGCCGTGAGACGGATTTGGCACCTTCCCTAGCCGGGAGCCTCGCCACGTCAACGTGACAAGACCGGCTGGAGGGTTGCCGGGGCTTCAACGGGCCGTATCCCTCTGCCCCTCTGGATGAGCGGTATTCGATTGTGTACGCCGACGGCCCCCGACATGCGATGGTCATCAGCGTTGTTCAAGACTGTAACCGAAGGCCAGGACAGTTGAGTGAGCCGTCCGAACCGCGAGATGGATCACGCACCCTAAGTGATCGCCGCTCGCCGAGAGAACGCAGAGGAGCCGCGCACTGTGCTGAACGAAGTCGAGCGCTGGCTGGCCAGCCGATCCTGGTCCGTGACCGATCGCCCGCTCCACCGGATCATGGCCGCGAAGCGCAGCAAGGGGCAGACGGTCAGTGTCGTCCTGCCTGCGCTCAACGAGGAGGAGACGGTCGGTGACATAGTCGCCGTGATCCGTCACGACCTCATGCAGCAGGTCCCGCTCGTCGACGAGATCGTCGTCGTCGACTCGGGATCGACCGATCGTACGTCCGAAGTGGCCGCCGCCGCCGGGGCCCGGGTCGTCCACCGCGACGACATCCTCCCCCGCCTTCCGGCCGCCCCCGGCAAGGGCGAGGTGCTGTGGCGCTCGCTCCTTGTCACCAGCGGTGACATCGTCTGCTTCATCGACGCCGACCTGAAGGAGTTCTCCTCGGACTTCGTCTCCGGCATCGTCGGCCCGCTGCTCACCGATCCCGAGGTCGACCTGGTCAAGGGCATGTACGACCGCCCGCTGGGCGGCGCCGCCGGCCAGGGCGGCCGGGTCACCGAGCTCATGGCGCGTCCGCTGCTGAACATGCACTGGCCGCAGCTGGCCGGTTTCGTGCAGCCGCTCGGCGGCGAGTACGCGGCCCGCCGCTCGCTCCTCGAGCAGCTGCCGTTCCCGGTGGGATACGGCGTCGAGCTCGGGATGCTGGTCGACGCCCTGCATCTCGTGGGCCTCGACGCGCTCGCCCAGGTCGACGTCGGTGTGCGCAAGCACCGGCACCAGGACGGGCAGGCGCTGGGCCGGATGTCCGCCGCGATCTACCGCACGGCCCAGCTCCGGCTGGCCCGCGGGCACCTCATCCGTCCCTCCCTCACCCAGTTCGAGCGGGGCGAGGACGGCTTCGAGCCGCGTACGTACTCCGTGGACACGGAGGAGCGGCCGCCGATGGTGGAGATCGCGGAGTACGCGGAGCGCAAGGTCGCCTGAACGGGCCCCGTTCCCCGCGTTACGGGCTGCTACCTGCCGTATACGGCGAGGCAGCCGGGACCGGCCGAACGTTTGAGTGTTTACGGGCCGGGCTAGGTTGAGGCGTATGGCTTCCACGGCTTCCATGCAGGTGCTGGTCGCGTCCAACCGCGGCCCGGTCTCGTACGACGTACGCCCGGACGGTTCGCTGCACGCCAAGCGGGGTGGCGGCGGACTGGTCTCGGGACTGTCGGCGATCGGGCCGGACACGGGTGCGCTGTGGGTGTGCTCGGCGCTGAGCGACGGCGACCGGGAGGCGGTACGGCGCGGGGTCGGCGGTGGGGGTCCCCCCGCTCGAGCGAAGCCGAGAGTGGGGGACGGTGTGCGGATGCTGGACATTCCGGCCGACGTGCACGAGGACGCGTACAACGGCATCGCCAACTCCGTGCTCTGGTTCGTCCACCACATGCTGTACCAGACACCGCTGGAGCCGGTCTTCGACGCGGAGTTCCGGCGGCAGTGGGCGTCGTACGAGACCTACAACCGGGCGTTCGCGGAGGCGCTGGCGGAGGAGGCGGCGGAGGGCGCGGCGGTGCTGGTGCAGGACTACCACCTGTGTCTGGTGCCCGGCATGCTCCGCGAGCTCCGCCCCGACCTGCGCATCGGGCACTTCTCGCACACGCCGTGGGCGCCGCCGGAGTACTTCCGGATGCTGCCCGACGACATCCGGGCGCGGCTGATGGAGGGCATGCTCGGGGCGGACCGGGTGGCGTTCCTGACCTGGCCGTGGGCGACGGCGTTCCAGCGCTGTGCGGAGCAGGTGGACCCCGAGCGCTGGATCGGCGCCTGGCCGTCGGGTGCCCCGAGGTCGATCGAGCACCTGCTCGACGGCCGTCGGATCACCCGCGAGACGCTCATCGGCGTGCACGGCCTCGGTGCCGACGCCGAGTTCCTGCACGCCCGCTCGCACGAGGCGGACGTCGAGGAGCGCCTGGTGGCCCTGCGCGCGGAGATCGGCGAGGGGCGCAAGGCCATCGTCCGGGTCGACCGCACCGAGCTGTCGAAGAACATCGTGCGCGGACTGCTGGCGTACCGGCAGCTTCTCGACGACCACCCCGAGTGGCGCGAGCGCGTCGTGCACGTCGCCTTCGCCTATCCCTCCCGCCAGGACCTCGCCGTGTACCGGGAGTACACCGCCGAGGTGCAGCGGCTCTCGGACGAGATCAACTCCCAGTACGGGACGCCGGGTTGGACCCCGGTCGTGCTGCATGTCAAGGACGACTTCGCGCGCTCCCTGGCGGCGTACCGGCTTGCCGACGTGGCCCTGGTGAACCCCATCCGGGACGGCATGAACCTCGTCGCGAAGGAGGTGCCGGTCGTCTCCGACGAGGGGTGCGCGCTGGTGCTGTCGCGGGAGGCGGGGGCGTTCCAGGAGCTGGGCAAGGACGCGATCGCCGTGAATCCGTACGACGTGGTCGGTACGGCGCGGGCGTTGCACGAGGCGCTGACCATGCCGCTGGACGAGCGGGCGGAGCGGACGAAGCGGCTCGCCGCGGCGGCTACGGCGTTGCCGCCGGCGCAGTGGTTCCTGGATCAGCTGGGCGCGCTGAACGGCTGATTTCGCCCCCGCCGCCCCTACCCGTCCCGTCCCTGGGGGCTGCCGCCCCCAGACCCCCGCTTTCGGCCTGAACGGCCTCGTCCTCAAACGCCGGACGGGCTGAAATACACCGGTCGGCGCCCAGATCTCAGACTCCTTCACGGATAAGGTCCCCACCATGGGCAGCCACACGGACTCCACCGACCCTCTGCCGACGCCGGTCACCCCCGCCGGGCGGGACGGGCTTCGCGCTCTGCTCGCTCAGCCGGAGCGCGCGGTGATCGGGCTCGACTTCGACGGCACCCTCGCGCCGATCGTGGCGGATCCCGAGCAGGCGCGGGCGCACCCGGAGGCGGTGGCCGCACTCGCCGCACTCGCGCCGAAGGTGGCCGCCGTGGCGGTGATCACCGGGCGGCCGGCGGGGGTGGCCGTCCGGAACGGTGGGTTCGCCGGGGTGCCCGGCCTGGAGCACCTCGTCGTTCTCGGTCACTACGGCGCCGAGCGCTGGGACGCCGTCACCGGCACCGTGAACGCGCCCGCCCCGCATCCCGGGGTCGCCGCCGTCCGGGCGGAGCTGCCGGGGTTCCTGGACAAGATCGGCGCGTGGCAGGGGACGTGGATCGAGGAGAAGGGCCGGGCGGTCGCGGTCCACACCCGCCGCGCCTCCGACCCCCAGACCGCCTTCGAGGCCCTCCGCGAGCCCCTCGCCGACCTGGCCACCCGCCACGGCCTGATCGTCGAGCCGGGCCGCCTGGTCCTGGAACTCCGCCCACCCGGCACGGACAAGGGCGTCGCCCTCCTCGAATACGTCCGTGAGCTCTCCGCCGAGTCCGTCCTCTACGCCGGCGACGACCTCGGCGACCTCCCCGCCTTCTCCGCCGTGGACAAACTCCGCTCCGACGGCACACCCGGCCTCCTCGTCTGCAGCGGCAACGACGAGGTGACCGAGCTAAGGGAACGGGCGGACGTCGTGGTGGACGGCCCGACGGGAGTGGTGGAACTGCTGCGGGGGCTGGCGACACGACTGGGCTGAGACATTCCAGCCGGGGGCTCCGCTTCCAGGTGCCGGCCGGTGCATCCCAGCCCGCCCGGCGCCTGAGGACAAAGCACCGACCATCCCGAACCCCCACCCACCCGCCGGGGGCCCCGCTTCCAGGCGCCGGCCCCGGCATCCCAGCCCGCCCGGCGCCTGAGGACAAAGCACCGACCATCCCAAACCCCCACCCACCCGGTGGCGGCGTCGCTGCCAGGCGCCGGCCGGTGCATCCCAGCCCGTCCAGCGCCTGAGGACAAAGCACCGACCATCCCAAACCCCCACCCACCCGCCGGGGGCGTCGCTGCCAGGCGCCGGCCCCGGTATTCCAGCCCGTCCGGCGTTTGAGGACAAGGCCCGTTCAGGGCCGACAGCGGGGGGCTGGGGGCGGCAGCCCCCAGGGACGGGACGGGTAAGGGCGGCGGGGGCGAGACCGCATCCGTCAGCGGCCCCGCCGCGGGCCGTCAGCGCTCCGACCGGCGGGCCTCCCGCACCCGCCGCAGCCGGTTCACCGTCACCGGGTCGTACGCCAACGCCCTCTCGTCGTCCAACAGGGCATTCAGCAACTGGAAATACCGCACCGGCGCCAGCCCCAGCTCCTCCCGTATCGCCCGCTCCTTCAGCCCCGGCCCACCGAATCCGCGCCGCTCCAGCGCAAGAATGTCCCGCTCCCGGCGACCGAGTCCGCCGTACTCCTCCCGCTCGTCCTCCATGCCCGCACCGTAGCCCCCGGCACTGACAGTGACTACTCCCCGCTCTCCGCCGAGATTGCCGTGTTCTGCAGCGCGTCCAGGACCGACGTCGGGCTGCCGCCCGAGGCGACCGCCTGGCCGATCTTCGCCTTCACGGCCGCACTGACGGTCGCCCAGGAGGTCTTGCCGACGGGGTAGAGCTCGGAGACCGGAAGGGCGTCGAGGAAGGGCTCGAGGTCGGCGTCCTGCTTGGCCGTACTCATCGTCCTGGAGGCGGAGTCGGTGACGGGCAGCAGGTCGTACTCGCGGGAGAAGGCGAGCACGTTCTTCTCGCTGTAGACGAAGTCGAGGAAGTCGCCGACCTGCTCGGCGTGGCCGTTCTGCTTGAAGGCCATCATCCAGTCGGCGACGCCCATGGAGGTCTTGCTCTGCCCGTCGGCCCCGGGCATCGGCACCATGCCGACCTTGACGCCCTTGGCGGCGGCCGTCTTCATCAGCGAGGGATGCCCGTTGAGCATGCCGACGTCCCCGGCCGCGAACGCGGCGAACGCGTCCGCGCGGTTCAGCTTGCCCGGCGCGACCGGCCCGGTCAGCCCCTTGCCGACGAGGTCGTTCTTGAGCCAGGTGAGGGTGGCGACGTTCTCCTCGGAGTCGATGCCGTAGCTGCCGAGGGAGTTGGTGTAACCGCCGCCCCCGCTGAGCAGCCACTGCATCGTCTCGGCCTGCGCCTCCTCCGGCCCGAGCGGCAGCGCGTACGGGTACTTCACGCCCTGCGCCTTGAGCACCTCGGCGTCGGCGGCGAGCTCGTCCCACGTCTCCGGCGGGGTGAGGCCGGCCTTGGTGAAGAGGGCCTTGTTGTAGAAGAGCAGCCGGGTGGAGGCGGCGAACGGCATGCCGTACTGGACGTCGTTCACCTGGCCCGCGGCGGCGAGCTGGGACTCCCAGTCGGCCTGGGTGGTGATGGAGACCAGGTCGCCGGCCTTGTAGAGGAGGTCCTTGCGGGCGTAGTCGGAGTAGGAGCCGATCTGCGCGAGGTCGGGCGCCTTGCCGGCCTCGACCATGTTCTTGACCTTGCGGTCGACGTCGTTCCAGGAGTAGACGGTCAGGTCGATCGTCACACCGGGGTGATCGGCCTCGTACGCCTTGATGAGCTTGTTCCAGTACTTCTGGGAGCTGTTGGCCGCGCCGTCGCCGTAGTCGGCGGCGACCAGCTTGAGGGTGACGTCCCCCGAGCCGTCGCCGAAGCCGCAGCCACCGAGGACCGCCGCCATGCCAAGTGCGGACACCGCCGCGATCGTTCCCGTTCCACGCCGCCCCACCAACAACCGCCCCAAACTCACGTTCGAAACTTTTCGAAATCTTCAAAAAGTCATACTTATTCAGAGGTTCAGGTCTACACCACGTGAGTGGACTAGACCTCTTGCGGGTCCGGGGGCCACACTGTCCCCCGTGAGACATGTCATCGCCCTCGATGTGGGCGGCACCGGGATGAAGGCCGCCCTGGTCGGGACGGACGGCGAGCTGCTGCACCAGGCCCGCCGCGCCACAGGGCGCGAGCGCGGCCCGGACGCGGTCGTCGACGGCATCCTCGACTTCGCCGCCGAGCTACGCGCGTACGGCGTCGAGCACCTCGGCGAGCCCGCGGCCGCGGCCGGCGTCGCCGTGCCCGGCATCGTCGACGAGGAGCGGGGCATCGCCGCCTACTCGGCCAACCTCGGCTGGCGGGACGTACCGCTGCGCTCGCTCCTCGGCGAGCGGCTCGGCGTCCCGGTCGCCCTCGGCCACGACGTGCGCACCGGCGGCCTCGCGGAGGGCCGGATCGGCGCGGGCCGGGGCGCCGACCGCTTCCTGTTCGTGCCCCTCGGCACCGGCATCGCGGGCGCCATCGGCATCGGCGGCCGGGTGGAGTCGGGCGCGCACGGCTTCGCGGGCGAGATCGGCCACATCGTCGTACGGCCCGGAGGGAGCCCCTGCCCGTGCGGGCAGCGCGGCTGTCTGGAGCGGTACGCGTCCGCGGCGGCGGTCAGCGAGGCGTGGGCGTCGGTCTCCGGGGACCCCGAGGCGGACGCGGCCGACTGCGCGAAGGCCGTCGAGTCCGGCGACCCGCAGGCACAGGCCGTCTGGCAGAACGCCGTCGACGCCCTCGCCGACGGCCTGGTCACCGCCCTCACCCTGCTGGACCCCCGCACCCTCATCATCGGTGGCGGCCTGGCCGAGGCGGGGGAAACCTTGTTCACACCACTACGGGACGCAGTCCGCCGACGAGTCACTTTCCAGAAGCTCCCGTCGGTGGTTCCGGCGGCCCTGGGAGACACCGCGGGATGCCTGGGCGCGGGCCTGCTGGCCTGGGATCTGTTGACCACACCTACGACGCCGGAGGAAGCGACCTGATGGCAACCCCCCTAGGGGCGCGGGACAGCGCCGATATGCGGCTACGCCGCGGGGCGCGACCAGCCACACACCACCCGCAGCCCGCATCCGGCAATGGGCCCCTCATCCTGTCCGGAGCCGACCTGGTCCTCCCCACCGGAACCGTCAAGAACGGCCGACTCATCATCGACGGCGCCCGAATCACCGGTGCCGCCCCGGCCAACGCCCAGGTGATCGACGTATCCGGCCACACGCTGGTGCCCGGATTCGTCGACCTCCACAACCACGGCGGAGGCGGAGCCTCCTTCACCTCAGGCACCGCAGACGACGTGGTCAAGGGCATCGACACGCACCGGCGACACGGCACCACCACCCTCGTCGCCTCCACCGTCACCGGCGACATGGACTTCCTCGCCCAGCGGGCCGGCCTCCTGTCCGAGCTCGCCGAGCAGGGCGACATCGCGGGGATCCACTTCGAGGGCCCGTTCATCTCCCCGTGCCGCAAGGGCGCGCACTCCGAGGCGCTGCTGCGCGACCCGGACCCGGCGGAGGTCCGCAAGCTGATCGACGCGGCACGGGGAAAGGCCAGGATGGTCACCCTCGCCACCGAACTCCCCGGCGGCATCGACTCCGTACGCCTGCTCGCCGAACACGGCGTCATCGCGGCGATCGGCCACACGGACGCGACGTACGAGCAGACCCTCGAAGCCATCGACGCGGGCGCCACCGTGGCCACCCACCTCTTCAACGCGATGCCGCCCCTCGGCCACCGCGACCCCGGCCCGATCGTCGCCCTCCTGGAGGACGAGCGCATCACCGTCGAGCTCATCAACGACGGCACGCACCTCCACCCCGCCTCCCTCCAACTGGCCTTCCATCACGCCGGCGCGAGCAGAGTCGCGTTCATCACGGACGCGATGGACGCGGCCGGCTTCGGCGACGGGCGGTACATGCTCGGCCCGCTGGAGGTCGAGGTCAGCGAGGGTGTGGCGAGGCTGGTGGAGGGCGGCTCGATCGCGGGCTCGACCCTGACCCTGGACCGCGCGTTCAAGCGGGCGGTGACGGTGGACCGGCTGCCCGTCGAGGACGTCGTCGCGGCCATCTCCGCCAACCCGGCCCGGCTGCTGGGGATGTACGACCGCATCGGCTCCCTGGAGCCCGGCAAGGACGCCGACCTCGTGCTTCTTGACCATCAATTCGACCTCAAGGGCGTGATGCGCCGCGGCGAATGGGTGGTCGATCCCCAACTGGGGTGATGTGTCCGGCTGTTGAGAGCGGCGGTTGTCCTGCGAGACTGGGACGACCGCCGTCCGTTTGGCATGATCACCTCTCCGGGCGGCGCAACAGCCGTACGGCAGGCGCGTTCTGTTCATTTCCTCGGGGGAGGTCGGCCCAGGTGATCCTCACGGTCACGCTGAACACCGCTCTCGACATCACCTATCGCGTACGGTCGCTGCGGCCGCACACCTCCCACCGGGTCGGCGAGGTGACCGAACGGCCGGGCGGCAAGGGCCTGAACGTGGCCCGGGTGCTCGCGGCCCTCGGCCACGAGGTGACGGTCACCGGCTTCACGGGCGGCGCCACGGGGCGTGCCGTACAGGATCAACTCACCGCGGTGCCCGGGGTGGTGGACGCCCTCGTCCCGGTCACGGGCGCGAGCCGCCGCACGATCGCCGTCGTGGACGAGCGGACCGGCGACACCACCCAGCTCAACGAGCCGGGTCCGACGGTGACTTCGGCCGAGTGGTCCGCCTTCCAGGAGGCGTACGAGGATCTCGTCGCGTCCGCCGCCGCGGTGGCCCTGTGCGGGAGTCTGCCGCCGGGGGTGCCGGTGGGGGCGTACGCGGGTCTCGTACGGACCGCTCGGGCGGCCGGAGTGCCCGTGCTGCTCGACACCGGCGGGGAGCCGCTGCGCCGTGGGGTCGCCGCCCGCCCGGACGTCATCAAGCCGAACGCCGACGAACTGGCCGAACTCACCGGCTCCCACGAGCCGTTGCGCGCCACGCAGGACGCGCGCAGGCGTGGCGCCCGCGCGGTCGTCGCCTCCCTGGGCGCCGAGGGCCTGCTCGCGACGGCCCCCGAGGGCCGCTGGCGCGCCACCCCGCCCGCCCGCGTCCACGGCAACCCGACGGGCGCCGGAGACTCGGCGGTCGCGGGCCTGCTGTCAGGACTGGTGGAACGACTCCCGTGGCCGGACCGGCTGGCCCGCGCGGTCGCCCTGTCCGCAGCGACCGTACTGGCGCCGGTGGCGGGCGAGTTCGACCGCGAGGCCTACGAGGAGCTGGTGGGGCGGGTGGCGGTGACCGGGGAGGTCAGCGCGGCGTGACAGTCCCACGATGTCGGAGCTCTGCTCCAACCACTACTGGTCGACGTTCTCCGTCACGGAGAACTGGTCGAGCAGGGCATTGCACTGGTTGCCCTGTTGGCACGAGAGCTCGATCGTGTTGGTGCCCTTGTTCAGGGAGACCTGGGCCCAGGTGGTCTGCCAGCCCTTCTCCCAGTCGCCCTCGGGCTGCTTGGCGAAGTTCTTCATGTTCAGCGGCTGGGTGTTGGCCTTGCCGTTGACCGTCAGCGTCCCGTTGGCATCCACACCGGGAATGTCGTAACGGACGTAGAGCCGGTAGGTGCCGGTCTTCTCAATGCCGTTGACGGTCCACGTGACCTTGGCGCCGACCTGGTTGAAGCCCTGCACATAGACGCCGCCGTCGGCGTTGGCGCCCTTCACATCGGACGCGGTGGTGGTACCACCCTCCAGGCGAAGTGCCTTCGCGTCGACCTTCGGCAGCTCACCGGCAGCCGCCGACTCCGAGGCCGACGCACTCGGCTCGCTGCTCTGCGAGGTCGACGGCGTCGTGGACGCCCCGCTGCCGCCCGCGTTGTCCTTGTCGTCGCCGCCCGCCATCGCCACGCCGATGCCGATGACGACCGCGGCGACCACCGCGATCGCGCCGATCAGCAGGCCCTTGGTGTTGGGGCCGCGGCCGCGGTTGCCGCCGTCACTGTAGGACTGCATCGGGTGCTGGGTGGTGGGGGCGCCGCCCGGGAAGGTCTCGGGCGCGGCGTAGTGGGCGTTCGACTGCTGCGGGACCTGGCCGTACGGCGCGGTCGCGGGTGCCGGTGCCTGCTGGGGGTACTGCCGCTGGCCGACCGCGCGCACGCGGTTGACGGAGCCCGGATAGCCGTAGCCACCGCTACCCGACGGGGGCTGCGCTCCGTTGGCCTGTCCGTCGGCGTAGAGGTAGCCGAACGGGTCGTCGTCCTCGGGCGTGCTCGCCCCGTTGTTGCCGGACGTCATCCCTTGTACTCCTCAGGTGCGGGCGGATGCGATACGTGGAGTCAGAATGGCGAGCCTACCCGCTCCGCATGGCCCAAACGGGTGACTCGGATCGCATCAGCTCACTGACCTGGGGATCATCCCGCGCGTCTGTGTTGTTTGGGACGAGATCGTTTCTCGATGTACATCCGCTCGTCGGCGGACTTCAACACCTCGTCCGCCGTCATCCCGCAGTGCGCCCAGCCGATGCCGAAACTGGCGCCGACGCGGACGGCCCGGCCCTCGGCCCGGATGGGCTGGATGATCTCGTTGCGCAGGCGTACTGCCAGGTCCTGGGCGTCGGCCTTGCCGAGCCCGTTGGCGAGGATCACGAACTCGTCGCCGCCGAGCCGGGCCACGGTGTCGCCGTCGCGCACCTGGCGGGACAGCCGGCGGGCGACCTCGATGAGGACCGCGTCACCCGCGTTGTGCCCGAACCGGTCGTTGATCGACTTGAAGCCGTCGAGGTCGCAGAAGAGCACCGCGAGCCCCTTGGCGCCGTCGTCACGTTCACCCTCGGGGGCGACGGTGTGCACGTGGTGGTCGAAGGCGTCGAGGGCCGCGGCGTCGGGCCGGAAGTCGAAGCCGTGGCCGTTGGCGTCGTAGGCGGGGTGGCCGTAGGTCGCCGCGTCGAGGGGCTCCAGGGCGGCGGAGTGGGTGGTGGGGCGCTGACACAGACGGGAGGACAGGCGCGCACGCAGCTCGGCGGAGTTCGGCAGTCCGGTGAGCGAGTCGTGCGAGGCGCGGTGGGCGAGCTGGAGCTCGCGGCGCTTGCGCTCCTCGATGTCCTCGACGTGGGTGAGGAGGAAGCGGGGTCCGTCGGCGGCGTCGGCGACGACGCTGTTGCGCAGGCTGACCCAGACGTACGTACCGTCGCGGCGCCCGAGCCGGAGCTCGGCGCGGCCGCCCTCGGCGGAGGTCCGCAGCAGTGTCCCTATGTCCTCGGGATGGACGAGGTCGGAGAAGGAGTAGCGGCGCATCGCGGAGGCGGGGCGGCCGAGCAGGCGGCACAGCGCGTCGTTGGTGCGCAGGATCCGGCCGTGCTGGTCGCCGCCCATCTCGGCGATGGCCATGCCGGAGGGGGCGTACTCGAAGGCCTGCCGGAAGCTTTCCTCGCTCGCCCGCAGGGCCTGCTGGTCCCTTTCGAGCCTGACCAGTGCCCGCTGCATATTCGCGCGTAGACGGGCATTGCTGATCGCGATGGCGGCCTGGAACGCGTACATCTGGAGTGCCTCGCGCCCCCAGGCGCCGGGCAGCCGGCCGTTGCGCGGGCGGTCCACCGAGAGCACGCCGATCAGCTCGCCGCACGCGGCGCCCCCGGCGCCCGGCGTGTACATGGGCGCGAAGAGCCGGTCGGAGGGGTGCCACTCGTCCTCGAAGCGGGGCGCGGGGCCGTCGGTGTACCACTGCGGTACGTCGTCGTCGTCGAGGACCCAGCCCTCGGTGTGCGGGATGAAGACCAGGTCGCCCCAGTTCTCGCCCATGCTGAGGCGGCGCTCCCAGGACTCGCGGGAGCCGACCCGGCCGGTGATGAGGGCCTCGGCGGCCTGGTTGCCGGAGAAGGCGGCGACCACGAGATCACCGTCGGGGCGTACGAGATTGACGCACGCCAGCTCGTAACCGAGTGCGCCCACAACGCCGTCCGCGACCGTCTGCAGTGTGTCCGCCAGGCTGCGGGCCGTGTTCATGTCGGCCATGCCCTGGTGCAGCTGTCGCAGAGACGCAAGGCGGACATAAGGCTCCGACTCGGTCTCCATGTTCGCCCTCCCCCCGAGACTTCGCAGCGAATCAAGGGTTGTCTTCGGCGTACTCTTCCGCGCTTCTTGTGCAGTGCTTCGTGTTCGGTGGTGCCCTTGCATCTTCCCCGCCACTGAATCACAGCGCGCTGCCCACTCGGTACACAGGGTCAACAATTAGTACCTCTTGTGACTCAAGTCACAGCGAAACATGAACAATTGAGTGGGGTTTCTGCGATTTCCCTGTGCGTTTGCTGAACACAAACTTTGTGTCTTTGTGGAGGCAGTGGCCCGACCTGCGCGCGCCTCGATCGCGGGTCGGTCTCAGGTCGGTCGCGGGACCTAGGTCCGGCCTCGGGCGGAGGCCCGATGCGGCGCGCACGGACCGGAGATTAGCGTGACCGACGTGCCGAACACTCCCCCCGCCACGCGCCCGATGATCCCCACGCCCGCCTCCGGGCATGCTGTGGGGGTGAGCAACGACGAGTTCCGCGCCGCCATGTCCCGGCTGGCCGCCGGCGTGGTCCTGGTGACCGCGTTCGAGGCCCCGCTCGATGCCGAGGGGCCGGGGGGCGAGGACGTCGGCATGACGGCCACGGCGTTCATGTCGGTCTCCCTGGACCCGCCTCTGGTGCTGGTCAGCCTGCGTACGGGCTCCCGCATGGACGACCTGCTGGACGAGCAGCCCCTGTGGGGGGTCTCGGTCCTGTCCGAGAGCCAGCGGCACATCGCCGGCCGCTTCGCCATGAAGGGCCGCATCAGCGACCGGCTGCTGTTCGAGGACATCCCGTACGTCCGCGGCGCCGCGACCGGCGCTGTCCTGGTGGGCGGCGCGCTGGCCACGCTGGAGTGCCGGACGGAGCAACGGGTGGCGGCCGGCGACCACGTGCTGGTGATCGGCCGGGTGCTGACGGCGGACGTGCCGAGCGCGGACGGGGGGCCGCTGGCGTATTTCCGTGGGCGGTACCGGCAGTTGAGCTGAATTCGTTGGCCCACGCGTGATCCGCTTGCCTAGGGTGCGCGCATGACGACGGCCTCCGCACTTCATCTGGAAGAGATCACGCCCCGCAACTTCGCGGCCGCGACGGGCATAAAGGTCCGCCCGGAACAGGAATTCGCGGTCTCGCCGGTGATGCAGTCCCTCGCCGAGGCATACGTCCATCCCGCCGGGGTCGCCTGGCCGCGTCTGATGGTCGACGGCGACCGCCCGGTCGGATTCCTGATGGCCTTCTTCGACATCGACTGGGCCGCGGACGGCACGCTGTTCCGTTCCGGCCTGTGGCGGCTGAACATCGCGGCCGGCGAACAGGGCCGCGGATACGGCCGGTTCGCGGTCGAGTCGGTGGCCGAGGAGATCCGCCGCCGGGGCGGCAAGCAGCTCTACGTCACCTGGCATCCCGAGCCGAACGGGCCGGAGGAGTTCTATCTGAAGCTGGGGTTCCGCATCACCGGGGAGCAGAGCGAGGGCGAGACGGTCGGGGTCCTGGAGCTGGACTAGAGCAGGCGTACATCCAGTCGCGAGACGTGTCCGGGGTCCGTGGCGATGTCGATCACGGCGATGCGGTCGTGTACGAACGTGAAGGTCAGGGTGCGCTCCACCCGGCCGTCGACGACGACCGCGAGGCCCGTGGCACCGTCGACGAGAGCGGGCACGGCGACACCGGCCACGCGGGAGTAGGTCGTCGCGCCGGACGCCACCGCCGCCGCGCCCGTGGTCACACCGACCTCCGTGCGCGCCACGACGTCCGGGTCGAGCACCTCGAGGAGCCCGTCGAAGTCGCCCTCGCGGGCGGCGGCGAGGAAGGCGTCGACGACTTCCCGCTGCTTCTGCTGCCGTACGAGGTCGGTGTCGTGTTCGTGTGCCTCGGAGCCCTGCACCCGGCGCCGGGCCCGGCTGGCGAGCTGGCGGGCCGCCGTGGGGGTCTTGCCGACGATGCCCGCGATCTCGTCGAACGGCACCGCGAACAGGTCGTGCAGCACGAAGGCCAGCCGCTCGGCGGGGGTGAGGGTGTCGAGGACGACGAGGAGGGCGACGCCGACCGAGTCGGCGAGCAGGGCGTCCTGCTCGGGGTCGGGTACGGCGGCCGGCACCGGTGCCGCTGCGCCGTACGCCTCGTACGTTTCCAGCGGCTGCTCGGCTCGGGACCTGCGGGAGCGAAGCATGTCCAGGCAGACCCGGCCCACCACCGTCGTCAGCCAGCCCCCGAGGTTGTCCACCTGCCGGGCGTCGGACCGGCTCAGCCGGACCCACGCCTCCTGCACCGCGTCGTCGGCTTCGGCGACCGAGCCGAGCATGCGGTGGGCGACGGCGCGCAGATGGCCCCGGTGGGCTTCGAAGCGCTCGGCCAGGAAGTCGTTCTCGCTCATCGGTCGCTGCCTCTCGTCGCGGTCCGTCCGTCGTCGTCACTGGGTTGACGGATGGCGCGCGGGAGATGTGACAGGCCCCAAGCGGGTCGGGCGAAGTCGGCTGCGGTTCGGCAGCGCCCTGAAGGGGCGCGGGGCTGTATCGATGTGCGGCTCCGCCGCGTGGGCGCGACCAGCCACGACGCCGCCGCAGCGGACCGACAGCACATCGCCGCACTTCCAGCGAAGCGCTTTAGCCCCAGTCCTTGCCGGTCCGGCCCCGCTTCGTGTCCGAGCGCTGCTTCTTCTCCCGCAGCCGGCGTTCGTTGATGCCGCGCGGGATGCGGGTCGCCCGGCGGGGCTTGGGCGGGGGCGCGGTGGCCTCGGCGAGGAGCGCCGCCAGGCGTACGGCGGCGGTCTCGCGGTTGCGCCACTGCGAGCGGTGCTCGGAGGAGCGGACGCTGACGACTCCGTCGACGAGCCGCCCGGCCAGCTTGGCCAGGGCCCGCTGCTTCCACACCTCGGGCAGCGCCTCGGTCCGCTCGACGTCGAAGCGCAACTCCACCTGCGAGTCGCTGGTGTTGACGTGCTGTCCACCGGGCCCGGACGACCGCGAGAAACGCCACATGAGCTCGGCCTCGGGAAGCGAGACGGAGCCGCGGATGACATAGGGACCGGCCATGGGGTCCATGTTCCCGGCTCTGTCCGGTCCACGTCACCCGAATATCACCGGGACGTCCCCCCTCTTGGTAAAGAAAGTAAAGACACGGGGAACCTTGGGCACCCCTCGCTGCGTTCATTGGGGTAGCTGTAGCTTCAAGCCCGTACCGCCGTACACAAACGAGGGAAGGACTCCCAAACCATGGCTGTAAGCCTGTCCAAGGGTGGCAACGTCTCGCTCACCAAGGAGGCCCCGGGCCTGACCGCCGTCACCGTGGGCCTCGGCTGGGACGTCCGCACGACCACCGGCACGGACTTCGACCTCGACGCCTCCGCGATCGCGGTCAACACTGAGGGCAAGGTCTACTCGGACGGCCACTTCGTCTTCTTCAACAACAAGGAGACCCCGGACAAGACCATCGTCCACACCGGTGACAACCGCACCGGCGAGGGCGCGGGCGACGACGAGGCGATCAAGGTCAACCTCGCCGGCCTCCCGGCCGACATCGAGAAGATCGTCTTCCCGGTCTCGATCTACGACGCGGAGAACCGCTCGCAGAACTTCGGCCAGGTCCGCAACGCCTACATCCGCATCCTGAACGAGGCCGGCGGCGCCGAGATCGCGCGCTACGACCTGTCGGAGGACGCGGCCACGGAGACGGCCATGGTCTTCGGCGAGCTCTACCGCAACGGCGCGGAGTGGAAGTTCCGCGCCGTCGGCCAGGGCTACGCCTCGGGCCTGGTGGGCATCGCGCAGGACTTCGGCGTGAACGTCTGACCGTCGCAAGACGCTGCGCTGTACTGGAACCCCTGGCTTCGGCCGGGGGTTCCGGCGTTCCGCCCCGCTCCTTACGCGTGCGCCGGCTTCCCCTCCCCGTACAGCCAGTCCTTCCAGATCGCGTCGAAGTCCTCGTCGGGTGCCCGCTTCTCGACGTAGGCCGTGAAGTCCGCCGTGTCCACGTTGCCGTGGCGGTGGGTGGTGGCCCAGCCGCGGACGATCGCGTGGAAGGTCTTGTCGCCGACGGCCCGGCGGATCTTGTGGAGGACCATCGCGCCGCGCTGGTAGACGGGGCTGTCGGAGATGTGCCCGGAGCTGGTCGGGTTGGCGGGTGGGAAGGACCAGAGGTCCTCGTAGACGTCCTCGCCGTGGTCGTACAGCGCGTCGAAGGTCTGCTGGGCGCTGTCGCCGCCGTGGTCCTCGTCCCAGAGCCATTCCGCGTACGTCGCGAAGCCCTCGTTGAGCCACATGTCCTGCCAGGTCTTCGGGGTGACCGAGTTGCCGTACCACTGGTGGGCGAGCTCGTGGACGAGGGTCTCCGTGTCGGGTGCGCCGGGGAAGACGGGGCGGTTCTGGGTCTCCAGGGCGTAGCCCGCGTCGCCCTCGCGGTCGACGATCGCGCCGGTGGAGGAGAAGGGGTAGGGGCCGAAGGTGTCCTGGGCCCACTCCATGACCTGGGGGATCTTCGCCAGCACCTTGCGGCTTGCGCCGGCCTCGGCCGGGTCGACGGCCACGTACACGGGCAGGCCGTCAGGGGTCGTGGAGCGGCGGATCGTGTAGTCGCCGATCGCGAGCGTGGCGACGTAGCTCGCCATGGGTTCGGCGGTGTGCCAGGTGGTGGTGGTACGGCCGTCCGCGGTCCTCGTCGACTTCAACTCGCCGTTGGACACGGCCTGCAGGCCCTCGGGCACGCTGATGGCGATGTCGTACGACGCCTTGTCGGACGGGTGGTGGTTGCCGGGGAACCACGTCATCGACCCCGTCGGCTCGCCCAGGGCGAGTGCCCCGTCCCGCGTCGGCAGCCAGCCCTCCTTCGAGTCGTCCGGGTCGGTGATCGTCTCGGGGGTGCCGGAGTAGCGGACGGTGACGCGGAAGGTCTCGCCGTCGTCGAGGTCGTGGGGCGGACGTACGGTCAGCTCCTGGCCGGCGCGGTTCCAGCGGGCGCCCTTGCCGGCGACGGTGACGGACTCGACGTCCAGGCCGTCCAGGTCCAGGTTCAGGGCGGAGAGGTCCTGGGTGGCGCGGGCGGTGATCGTCGCCGTGCCGGAGAGGTCCTTCTCGTCCGGGTCGTAGGCCAGGTCCAGGGCGTAGTGCGTGACGTCGTAGCCGCCGTTGCCCGCCTTCGGGAAGTACGGGTCGCGGAGGCCGGAGGCGCCGGGGGTGCCGTGGACTCCGCCGCCGCATGCGGTCAGGGCGAGCGCCAGGGCTGCGAGGAAGGACGTGCAGGTCAGGACGACCGGTGCGGATCGGGGCACGGCAGTGATCCTATGAGAGGGCGCGTGACACCATCACCTACGTGCTCGACATCGGCTACGCCCTCTCCAACCGCTTCCCGGATCCCCCGCAGACGGACTACCGCCGGGCGGACGTCCACGCCCTGCGGCACGACCTGTTCTGCGGTGACGTCTACCTCGCCGACACCAAGGCGGACCGGGAGCTGTCCACAGCCTGGGGATGGGTGCCGGTGCTCGACTTCGCGTGGGCGCTGTGCGACATCGCGGAGCGGCTGGACCGGGATCCGGCGGGCTCCCGGGCGTCCCGGCCGCAGCACGCGGAACTGGACTTCACCGAGTCCACGGACCGGATGCTCTTCGAGCGCCGCTTCGGGTGGGTGGATGTCGAGGCGGACTGGATGCCGGTGGAGGAGGCGCCGTTGAGTTTCTCCCACGCGGAGTTGCGCCGCGAGGCTCGGGATTTCCTGCACGACCTGATCGCCGACCTGGTTGATCTGCACGAGGACCTGGGGGACAACCCGGCGATCTGGACGCTTCAGGCGCAGTTTCCGCGGGTGCGGTGAGCCACTGGGGGCTCCTGCGATCCCGCAGGCCGGGCGGCACTTGAGCGCGTCATCGGCGTGTGGTGCCGAGCAACGAGGTGAGTGTCTCGGTGAACGCGGTCCCCGAATGGTCGGCGTGTTCGCGGATCCGCGCGGCGACGGCGTCGGCTCCGCCGCCTTCCACGAGGTGGACGAGCCGGTCGGCGCGGCGCTGGTGGGCTTCCCGGGTGTCGGGGAGGGTGGAGAGGTAGAAGTCCGTAGCGTCGTAAGCCATGTGGAACACGTGCTTCTTCACATCGCTCAGCGTCAGGTAGTCGTCGTCGGTCGTCGGAACCGGTTCGGGGGTGCCGACGCACACCACCGGGGTGCCGGCGCCCCATGCGTTGACACACAGGTGGTAGGTGTCCGTGATGACCAGTCGATAGCGGGAGAGGACGCTCACCAGGTCGCCGACGGTGGGGGCACCCGGGCGGGCCGCGATGGGGCCGGCCTGGGACGGGATGTCCCGGTCGAACCAGGGCAGCCATTCGAGAGGGGCTCCGAAGCGATCGGAGAGGCCCTGGCAGAAGTCGGGCAGCCACGTGGGGATTTCGGTACGGGCGCCGAGGAACACGCCGATCGCACCGCCGTCCGGGACCTCCTGGGACCACTGCGTGGTCGGGAGGTGGTCGAGGTCGCCCGGGCGGGACAGCAGCGCCGCGTCCGAACCGAAGTACTCGGTCGTACGGTCCCCACGGAGGTGCGCGATCTTGGCCGCCGACAGCGGGTCACGCATCCAGACCCGGTGACTGCGCGTCATCAGGCGGGAGAAATGTGGACCGAATTCCTTGTCCTCGTAGTCGGACTGTGTGTTGTGCAGGATCGTCCCGCCGTAGCTGAGGGTCCGCGCGAGGAGTTCGTCCGGCTGGTCTGCGAGCAGCAGGGTCCGGTTCAGCAGGGCCCGGGCGGCGTCGCGGTCCTCGGCGATGCCGAAATCGAGCAGGCGGTTCGTCGCGTCCTGTGCCAGGTAGTGCCGGGTGTGGAGGAAGTCGCCCCAGAAGACGACCGCGTCGTGGTCGCGGAGCTCGTCGAGGTGCTCGATCAGGGAACGGAAGCGGAACGGGAAGTCGGTGCCTTGCGCACCCTCGCGCAGCGGCACGGTCTCCGGCGTGTGCAGGGTGTACCAGGTCGGGTCGATCTCGGTGCCCATGCGCCGTCGCAGGGACTCGAAGGCCAAGTCGACGGTCAGCATTCCTGTGTTGCGGTACCCGATGTTGGGCGCGGTGATGACGGCGACGCGTGCCATGTGTTGGTTTTCCCCTAGTTGTTGCCGGCGCCTCGAAGTGGTGCGGACCACCGGCCAACGTACACATCGACGTCGGGGCGATGGATTCGGGGCGTGGGGTCCCGTCCCACCTACCGTCCGCCGGACGGTTCCTGGGCGCCGGTCGGGCCGAAGCGCGCCACCAGCTCATTGCCGTAGAACGTCCCCACCTCGTCAGCCCTCCACCCGAATGCCCAGTTCCGCTGCCAACACCGGTGCCAGGTCCAGCAGTTGGGACGGGCTGATCAGCGCCCCCCGCAGCCGGTCCACCCCCCGCGCGATCTCCAGCGAGGCGGCCCCGCGCAGGTCGACGTCCGTCAGGGTCGCCGCGGTGAGGTCCGCGCCCTTGAGGTCGCAGTCGACGAACTCGACGCGTTCCAGGCGGGCGCCGCCGAAGTCCGGTTCGACCAGGACGCAGCTCTCGAAGACGACGTCCTTCAGGCGAGCGGTGCGCAGGTTCAGGTAGTCGATCTTGCCGCCGCGCACCACCACGCGCTCCAGGACGGCGCCGTGCAGCTGGACCCCGCCCAGACGTGCGTCCACCAGCTCGACGTCACGCAGCGTCGCATCCGAGAGGTTGGTGCCCACGCCCCGGACGCCGGTGAGGACCGAGTCGAAGATGCGGGCGTTGCGCAGCCGGGTCTCGTCCAGCGCACACCCCGTCAGCGCGCAGTCCATGAAGCGGGCGCCCGCGCCGTCCTGCCCGGCGAAGTCCAGGTCCCGGAACTCCAGCCCGTCGTAGTCCCCATCGGGCTCCAGCTCCCCTCCCCCGTGCCCCTCCAGCGGCGGCAGCCGCACCTCCGGCCGCCGTGCACCCTTCACCCTGCTCGCACCCGTCCCTCGACTCACCATGCCCCCATGCTGCACCCCGTCACTGACAATCGCCCTGACCTGCGACAACACCCATTCATGTCACATTCCGGCCCACCCCGTCCGTCGTACTCACAGAACCCACGGAAGCGAGACGCCAACCAGAGGGAGACCCCCAGCCATGCACCGCATCACCGTCATCGGCGGCGGCCTCGCCGGGCTGACCGCGGCCATCACCGCCGCCGAGGCGGGCGCCAAGGTCACCGTGTACGAGGCCCATCACACCCTCGGCGGGCGGGCGCGGACCGCCGAGGGGCCGTACCGGACCAACGACGGGCCGCACGCCCTCTACAGCGGCGGCCCGCACTGGTCCTGGCTCAGGCAGCGCGACCTCATCGGGGCGCTCGCGCCGATCCCGCCCCTGGAGGCGGCCCGGCTGCGGCTCCGCCACAAGGGGGTGCTGCGCCGCACCCCGCCCTTCGCGATGCTCAAGCTGCTCCGTCGTAGCGCCCAACAAGCCCCGATCGACCAGGACTTCCTGTCCTGGGCGACCGAACAGGCCGGAGGCGAAGGCGCTCGCGCCGCCGCCCACTACTCCGCCGTCGCCCTCTTCCACCACGACCCGGGCGCCCTGTCCGCCGCGTTCGTGCAGGAACGGCTGCGGCGGGCCACCAAGCTTCCGCCCGAGGCGCACTACCCGTGCGGCGGCTGGGCCTCCGTCGTCGACCGTATGGCCGCCCGCGCCTGGAACCTCGGCGTGCGCATGGAGACGCTGGCCCGGGTCGACACCCTCCCGACCGACACGCCCGTCGTCGTCGCCACCTCCCTCGACGCCGCCCGCCGTCTCCTCCGCGACGACTCGCTGACCTGGACGAGCGGCCGCACGGCACTAATCGACCTCGCCCTGCGCACCCGCCGCGGTGACGCCTTCGCCGTCTCCGACCTCGACTTCCCCGGCTGGATCGAGCGGTTCACCGCACAGGACCGGACCCTCGCGCCGGCCGGTGAGCAGCTCGTCCAGGGGCAGATCCCCATCGCGCCGTACGAGACGAAGTCGGACGGCATCGCCCGTGCCGAGGAGCTGCTCGACCTCGGCTTCGAGGGCTGGCGCGAGCGGGTCACCTGGCGGCGCGAGTCCGTCGCGAACGGCCGTACGGGGGCCGTGGATCTGCCCGGTACGAGCTGGCGCGACCGGCCGGCCGTGGACCGGGGCGACGGTGTCTATCTCGCGGGCGACCAGGTCGCGGCGCCCGGTGTCCTGTCCGAGGTCTCCTTCAACAGCGCGCTCACCGCCGTGTCGCTGGCGCTCGGCCGGCACGCCCTTGACCTCAAGCATGCCTGAGGTTGAAGAGTGGGGTTCCTGAGCGACGGAAGCGACGGACAAGACATCCAACTGGGGGATTCCACATGCACGCCATCCGCCTGCACGCCTTCGGCCCGGCCGAGAACCTCACCTACGAGCAGGCCGAGGACCCCCGACCGGGCCCGGGACAGGTCCGTATCGCCGTACGAGCGGCCGGAGTCCACCTCCTGGACACCGCCCTGCGCGAGGGACAGCAGGGCCCGCTGCCCGAGCCGCCGGCGCTGCCCACCATCCCCGGCCGCGAGGTCGCCGGCACGGTCGAGTCCCTCGGCGAGGGAGTCGCCGACCTGTGGCTCGGCCGGCGCGTGGTCGCCCACCTCGGGTTCGCGCCGGGCGGCTACGCCGAACTGGCCGTCACCGATGTCGACCGCGTCCACGAGATCCCCGGGAACCTGGACTTCGCCCAGGCCGTCGCCATGATCGGCACAGGGCGTACGACGATGGGGATCCTCCAGTTCACCGAGCTCGGGCCGGGCTCGGTGGCCGTGATCCCGGCGGCCGCGGGCGGTATCGGCACGCTGCTCGTGCAGCACGCCAAGAACGCCGGGGCCACTGTCGTCGGGTTGGCCGGCGGGCCGGACAAGGTCACCAAGGCGCAGGCCAACGGCGCCGACCTCGCCGTCGACTACAAGGACCCGGCCTGGCCCGACAAGGTGCGCGCCTATCTCGGGGGCCGGCCCGCGACCGTCGTCTTCGACGGCGTCGGCGGCGATGTCGCCCGCCACAGCACGGAACTCCTCGGACCCGGCGGCCGGCACATCGTGTTCGGCTGGTCCGGCGAAGGGATCCGGGGCGGACAGCCGTATCTCGTCGAGGGCGTCTCCGAGCAGGTCCTCGGCCCCGTGATGATGCGCAAGGCCGGCGGCCCCAACCCCATCCGCACCCTGGAGCTGCGCGCCCTCACCGAGGCCGCCGCGGGCCGCCTCACCCCCGCCGTGCAGCGCTTCCCGCTCGCCGAGGCGGCGGCCGCGCACCGGGCGCTGGAGACGCGCGGGACCACTGGAAAGGTGGTCCTGGAGCCATGACACGCCCAGATGCGATACATGCGGATTCATGGCCTTCTGACCGGGTGAGCGTCACCCGGTCAGGTGATCCGGCGATCCCCGCCGCTGGTGGAGCCTGGTGATCATCGCCCTCGCGCAGCTGATGGTCGTCCTCGACGCGACCATCGTGAACATCGCGCTCCCTTCCGCACAGCGCGACCTGGGCATGTCCGACGGCAACCGCTGGGGGCACCTCCCACGCCCTTGAGGCAGTGGGGGAGGGTGATCACCGCCTGCACGCTCGCCTTCGGCGGGCTCCTCCTGCTCGGCGGCCGCACCGCCGACCTGGTGGGCCGTAAGCGCACCTTCGTCATCGGTCTGGTCGGCTTCGCCGCCGCCTCCGCGTTCGGCGGCGCGGCCACGACCTCGGGGATGCTCTTCGGCGCCAGCGCCCTCCAGGGCGTCTTCGCCGCCGTACTCGCCCCGTCCGCGCTCAGCCTCCTGACCACCACCTTCACCGACCCGAAGGAGCGCGGAAAGGCCTTCGGGATCTACGGCGCACTGGCGGGGTCCGGATCCGCCATCTGGTGCGCCGGTGCCGGAGTCGGTGGCCTGAGCGGAAAGAAGTTGGGGGCCGCCCTCAGGCGGCCCCCAACTTCTTTCCACATCAGCTCACTTCGCGACCGCCTTCGTCGCCTTGCTCACCGCCGACCCGTCCTTGTGACCGGTCCGGTGCGCGATCACCTTCACGGTGATCTTTTTGCCCTTCTGGGCCGTCTTCAGCTTCAGCGAGGACTTGGTCGCCCCGCTGATCGCCTTGCCGTTCGCGTACCACTGGTACGAGTACGAGGTCGGCGTCAGGCTCCACGTCCCCTTGGACGTCTTCAGCGTCCTGCCGACCTTCGCCGTGCCGCTGATCACCGGCGCCTTGGTCGACTTGGGCGCGTCCCCCTTGGCCACGGTCACCCCGGCCGAGGTCGCCGTCCCGCTCTGCCAGCCGCTCCTGACCGCGGTGACGGTCACGCTGAGCTTCTTGCCGAGCGTCGAGGCGGCGACGGTGTACGTCTTCGCCGTCGCCCCGGAGATCGCCTTGCCGTCCACCTTCCACTGGTACGTGTACGAGGACGGTTCCGCCGACCAACTGCCCGGCGCCGCCGTGACCTTGGCGCCCACCTTGGCCGTGCCGGTCACCTTGGGGGCGGCCGTGTTGGTCAGCTGGGGTTCGGTGACGGTGAAGGTGCCGCGCGGGTACTCACAGCAGGTGGTGAACACGCTGACGTTCCAGGTGCCCGCCGCCACGCCCGTCAGGTCGAGGGTCGCGGTCAGCGTCCGGTTGTCGGCCGAGACCGATTCCGTCGTGGCCGTCAGGGTCCTGCCGCTCTGCGACAGCCGTACCGTCGCGGTCGGGGGCAGCGCGGTGCCGGTCACCGTGAGCGTGACCTTGTTGCCGGCGACCCCGGTGTCCGGGCCCACGTCGGTGACGCTGACCTTGTCCGGGCCGCACAGCGTGAACGTACACGTCAGCTTGGCGCTGTAGGCGGTGCTCGACGCCTTCTCCGGCAGGCCGAGAACCAGCAGGCTCGGGCTGGACGCGGAGGACGAGCCGCCCGCCGCGCACTGGTAGCCCGTCGGTATGTACAGCGAACAGCCGTTGTTCCAGGCGCTGTTGTACAGCGCGGGCACCGCGGTCGTCGTAGCGCCCGTGGTGTCCGTGATCGCCATGTCGAAGCGGTCGAACCCGGCCGTCGGCAGCACCGCGCACACCGCGGTGTGCGACTCGTCGAGCGTGCCGGTGACCGGCCCGTAGCCGTACGACACCGACGGCACCTTCGTGCACTCCGGCGCCGGACCGTCCGCCGTCGCGACGCGCAGGGCGTCCAGGTGGTACTCGGGCGCGGCCTTCAGCGTGGCCGGGGTCTGCACGAGGACCTGGTGGGTGGTGGACCCGGTGACCGCGCAGGAGCGGTTGCGGAAGGAGCACTCGGCGGTGCCGTCGCCGCCGAAGGCGACGATGTTGGCGGTGCCCAGCGCGTCCCGCACGTCGAGGTGCAGGACGTCGGTTGCCGCGTCGGTGGTGACCTGGTGGCAGTTCAGGGTGCCGGGGTCGCCGTACGTCCCGGCCACGGAGGGGCCGCCGACCTTCGACGCGGCGACACTCGTGCAGCCCGCCGCGGAGGCGGACGCGGTGACGTCACGCCGGGTCAGGGAGTACGTGGCGGCCATGTCCCGGCCGGTGACCAGCACGGTGTGGGCCGCGCCCGGGGTCAGCGCGCACAGCGTCCAGCCGTTGTTGGTGGCGGTGCGGTCGCAGACCTTCTTGCCGGTGGCGTCCAGGACGGAGAACTTCGCCGGTACGCCCCCGGAGGTGCCGATGAGCTGGAGGACCTCGGCGCCCGTGTGGGCGTCCGCCGGGATGCTCAGGCACTGCGAGAAGACGCCGTCCCCCGTGCCGAAGGCGGCCGCGGCACCGTCGGCGGAGAAACTGCCGGCGGGCAGCACCGGGCAGTCGTTCGCCGCGTCGGTGCGATGGAAGGCGATCGTGTAAGGGCCGGTGGCGTCCTCGCCGACGGCGTCGGTGTGGACCAGCGCCCGGAAAGGAGCCGTGCCGGTCAACTCGCAGTCGCCGTCCGCCAGTTCCGTCGCGCCGCACTGCACGGTGCCGTTCGCGTCGACGACCTCCACCTCGGCGTCGACACCGTCCGCGGCGATCGGGGTGAGAGCGGCGATCGTGGCGCCCTGCGGGGCGTCCAGCGCGAGGCAGTCGTACTGCCCGACCGTGCTCAACTCGCCCTTGTGCACGCCGGTCCCGGTCGCCACGCACCCGGCGTCGGAGGCGCGATCGAAGACGACCACGTCGTCACCGGGGTCGACGCCGAGGTCGATGACCGCGGTGTAGGTGCCCGCGGCCGGCAGCCGGCAGGGGTCGGTCTCCTCGCAGGCGATCTTCCCGGCCGCGTCGTACACGAAGGCGGGGCTCGCCGAGTAGTCGTCGACCTCGTGGACCACGTACGGTCCGGCCCGGTCGACGGTGAAGGTGAAGCAGGGGTTGGTCCGGAAGTCCAGACCCTCCAGCAGTCCGAAGGGCCGCACGGGCGCGGTCCGGCAGCCCTGCGGGTCGGACAGCGAGCGCACCCCGGCCGTGTACTCGGCGGGGAAGCCGTTCTCCGACTCGTTCACCCTGGAGATCACGCGGTAGGGGCCCCCGCCGGGCAGCACACAGCTGAGGGTGTTCTCGTCGTCCGCGGTGATCCGCGGGCAGATCCGGGTCCCGGTCGAGTCGGTGATCCACGCGACGATGTCGCCGTAGACCTTGGTGGCCCGGTTGAGCAGGACGCGCTCGCCCGGCTCGCCCTCGAAGGCCTGGCAGTCGATCTCCAGCGGGCTCGCCGAGGTCCGGACGGGCGCGGGCACGTCCCAGGCGGTGCCGACCGAGGCGTGGCAGCCCTCGGTGGCCGAGCTCAGCGGGACGACGGTGAACCCGGCGTCCGTCAGGTCCGACCACCCACTGTTGACGACCTCGACGGTGTAGTCGCCGGCCGCGGGCACATCGCATCGGCCGCTCTCGGAGAACTGCTCCTCGTAGCAGTCGACTTCGGTGCCGTCCGCGGCGAACAGGCGCGCGTACGCGCTGCTGCTCCGGTCGACGGTCACCAGATACCGCCCGGCCGCCGGGGCCGTCATGGTGAAGCAGACACTTTCCCCGGCCGGGACGGTCGCCTTGTTGATGGCGTCCCCGGGGTCACCGAACGACGCGAGCGCGAGCGGCGCGCACTCCGCCTCGGCGGCGACGGCAGGGCTCGCCCCGGTCAGGGCCAGCAGCGAGGCGAACAGCGAGACGACAGCGGCGAAGACGGCCGCCCGTCTGCGTCTCGTAGGCGGACAGGAGTCGTCGACGGACAAGAGATCCCCCCTGGATCAGCGGTCGTTGAGGCGATAGTGACACAGGGGTCCGACAGCGCACTCACGAGATTCCAGGGGCTGCAGAAAGCGTTATCCGATCAGCACCGTCCGGCAATCCACTCAACACCGTCCGGCAAATCCACTCAGTGCCGTCCGGCAATCCGATCGGCGAACCGCGCCAGCCGCGACGACTCCCCGCCCAGCCCGGAGAACTCCCGCCGGTCCGCCGCCCGGTACGTGGCGTACATCCCGTGCACCCCCAGCCAACGCAACGGCTCCGGCTCCCACTTGCGCACCTTGTGCCCGACCCACGGCAGATCGGTCAGCTCGGTCCGACCGCCCTGCCCCGAGTCCTGCTGCACCAGGTCCCGCAGCGTCCGCGCCGCCAGGTTCGCGGTGGCGACGCCCGAGCCGACGTACCCGCCCGCCCAGCCGAGCCCCGTCGACCGGTCCAGCGTCACCGTCGCGCACCAGTCCCGCGGCACGCCCAGCACCCCCGACCAGGCGTGCGCGACGCGCACCCCGGCCAGCGACGGGAACATCCGCACGAGGATGTCCCGCAGCGCCTCGATCGTCGCGTCCTGCGTCCGCCCGTCGTTGTCGGTCCGCGACCCGAAGCGGTACGGCACCCCGCGCCCGCCCAGCGCGATCCGCCCGTCGGCGGTGCGCTGCGCGTACATGTAGGCGTGCGCCATGTCCCCCAGCGCCTCCCGCCCCTCCCAGCCGACCGACGCCCACTGCTCCTCGCTCAGCGGCTCGGTCGCGATCATCGAGGAGTTCATCGGCAGCCAGGTCCGCTTCTGACCCTTCAGGTTGGCCGTGAAGCCCTCCGTGCAGCGCAGGACGTAGGGCGCACGGACTGTGCCGTACGGCGTCACCGCGTGCTTGGGCCGTATCTCCGTCACCGGCGTGCCCTCGTGAATGACGACGCCCAGCGCCTCCACGGCCGCCGCGAGCCCTTTCACCAGCTTCACCGGGTGCACCCGCGCCCCGTGCGGAGTCCACGTCGAGCCCACCGCGCCGGCCACCCGGACCCGCTCGGCGGTCTCCACGGCGCCGTACAGCTCACGGTCCTTCTCGCCGTACGACAGCTCGTGCTCGTGGAAGGCCTTCAGCCGCGCCAACTGAGCGGGCGTACAGGCGACTTCGAGGACGCCGCCCTGGTGGACGCCGGCGTCGAAACCCTCCCCCGCAACCGCCCTGACGACCTCGTCGACGGTGTCGTTCATGGCCCTCTGCAGCCGTACGGCCGCCTCGTGCCCGTGCAGTTTCGCGTACCGGTCCCGGCCCGCGATGCCGTTGTACAGCCAGCCGCCGTTGCGCCCCGAGGCGCCGTAGCCGCAGAACTTCTGCTCCAGGACGGTGATCCGCAGGAAGGGCACCGCCTTCTTCAGGTAGTACGCGGTCCACAGTCCCGTGTACCCGCCGCCCACGATCACCACGTCCGCGGACGCGTCACCGCCGAGCGGCTCCCGCACCGCAGGGAGGGAGTCGTCCGCGTACCAGAAGGAGATGCCGCCGTTCACGACAGCGCTTGCCGAGCTGCTCATGAGCCGGAAGTCAACCATTCACGGCGGCCGCTGTCTCCTTCGGATTCCGTGGCTTCACCCGCCCCCTGGCCAGCGGGTAGCACCCGAACCCGATCAGCACGGAGGTGAAATGCCCGAGATCGGTGAAGGTGCGCCCGGTGACCAGCGGCACCCCGTACACGAGGAGAACGACGAACGCGTAGCCGTACCGCCAAGGAGCCGGGATCAGATGGACGAGCACGGCGACCACCCCCGCCAGCGCGTAACTCACCCCGATATCAAGGGTGTTGACCGCCGAGGCCGGCGCCATCCCGTGCCGGATCCCCCACAGCAGCGCCCCCTCGCTGATCAGCGTGGCCAGCACATGCGCCGCCGCACACACCGCCAGCCACCGCGCCGTCCCCAGCCGGCGTTCGGCCGGCGCGTGGAAGACGGAGTAGAGGACGGCGTACGGCAGCCAGCGCCCGCCGTCGATCCACATCGCACTGGCGACCAGCACCCGCACCGGGTTGCTCGACAGCTCATGGATGTTCGTCGACCGCTGCCGCAGGAACTCCTCCTCGAACTCCGGCGACATGTGATGCAACGCCACCGTCGTCACGAACAGGATCCCCAGCCAGATGTACGTGCCCGGGGCGCCGCGGACGTACATCCACACCCTGTGGACAACCCGACGAAGGCGAATTCGCATGATCCGATTCACCCACGTCGGTAGGGTCCGGGACGTGATCGACATTCCGGAGGAACTGGCCGCGACGCAGGCGAAGTACAACGGAGAGGCGGGGCGGGCCTTCATCGCCGGACTGCCGGACCTGGCCGCCGGCTTCCTGCGGCGCTGGGACCTGCACCCCGACGGACCGTCCATGTACGGCATGTGCGCACTGGTCCTCCCGGTGACGCGGACCGACGGAACCCGCGCCGTACTGAAACTGCAGCTCCTCGACGAGGAGACCGCCGGAGAACCGGTCGCCCTGCGCACCTGGAACGGCGACGGAGCCGTACGGCTCCTCGCGTACGACGACGCCACCGGCACCATGCTGCTCGAACGGCTCGACGCGGCACGGATGTTGACCCACCTGCCGGACGCCCGGGAAGCCACCCTCGTCATCGCCCGGCTGCTCGCCCACCTGACCGCCGTACCGGCACCGCAGGGTCTGCGACGGCTGGAGGACCTCGCCCGGGGAATGCTGGACCAGCTGCCCGGGGCGCTGCCCCGGGTGACCGAAGCCGACCGCCACCTGCTCCAGGACTGCGCGGCCGCACTGCGCGAGGTCGCCACCGAACCCGGCGACCGCCTCCTGCACTGGGATCTCCACTACGACAACGTCCTCGCCGCCGACCGCGCCCCCTGGCTCGCCATCGACCCCAAACCCCTGGCCGGCGACCCCGGCTTCGAACTCTTCCCCGCCCTCGACAACCGCTTCGACCCCGCCGAGATCCGCTGGCGCTTCGACGCCATGACCGAGGTCCTCGCCCTCGACCGCGCCAGGGCCCGCGCCTGGACCCTGGCCCGGGTCCTGCAGAACTCCCTGTTCTCGATCGAGGGCGGCCGCGCTCCGGCGCCGCACCACCTGGAGATCGGGCGTCGACTGCGGTCTTAGTCGGCAGCCGCCTTGCTCCGCAGCGTCTCCTTCTTCGCCCGGTTCCCGCACGTGCCCATGGAGCACCAACGGCGAGTGCCGGGGCGGGAGGTGTCCAGGAACAGGGCCGCACAGGTGGAGCCGGCGCAGTTGCGGACCCGGGTGATCGCCGGTGAGGTGACGAGGTCGAGGGCGTCCCGGGCGACGAGGGAGAGGGTTGCGCGGACCGGGTCGTCCGCGTGCCAGTGGAGGGCTCCGTCGGGGTTCAGGTGCGGGACGGGGGCGGGACGGGCGGCGGCCTCGTTCACCGCCGTCCGGGAGTGCGCCGAGGGCTTCTCGCCGGCGCGAGCGGCCGCGATCAACTCGTGGACGGCCTCCCTCAGCTCGCGGGCCTCCTGTGCGGTGCTCTTGCCCGGCCGAACGTCGGCGCAGGGCCCGCACTGTGTGACCCAGGCCAGCAGAGCCTCGCCGTCGGGCAGCTCCTCCACCGCGTCGGGCGTGCCGCGGTGTCGCAACGTACGGACGAAGTCGAGGCAGGAGCGGCCGGCCCCCTGACGGAAGCGAAGGCTGACGGGCTCGGCAGGTGCGGGCATGGATCCAGCGTACTAGAGAACCGCTTTAACCGGTGCCGGACGCCGATACGACTGCTACCGTCATGGAACCAGTCAAACCGGTTCACCCGGTTCACCCGGTTCACCCGGATCACCCGGATCACCCGGATCACCCGGATCACCCGGATCACCCGGATCACCTGTTTCAACTGCTTCACCTGTGAGGTGTCTTCGTGCCCCCGATCCCCGAGCACACGACAGACCGAACGACGGAACAACCGGCCCTCCCCCGCGGGGCACTCCTCGTCCTGTCCCTCGCCTGCGGTGTCGCCGTGGCCAACATCTACTTCCCGCAGGCGATCAGCACGCTCACCGCAGCCGACCTCGGCGTACCCCCCGCATCGGCCGCCCTGGCCGTGACCGCGGCCCAACTCGGCTACGCGGCCGGCATCTTCCTCCTGGTCCCCCTCGGCGACCGACTCCCGCACCGCCCGCTCATCGTCACCCTGCTCACCCTGACCGCCGCAGGCCTCCTGGCAGCAGGCACCGCACCCTCCCTGCCCGTCCTCGTCGGCGCCAGCGCGGCCGTCGGAGTCACCACGGTCGTACCGCAGATCATCATCCCGATGACCGCCGGACTCGTCCCCGCCGAGCGCCGCGGAGCCGTGACCGGCACCCTCCTGAGCGGCCTGATCGGCGGCATCCTGCTGGCCCGCACCTTCAGCGGCACCCTCGGCGAACGGCTGGGCTGGCGCGCGCCCTACCTGGTGGCCGCCGCCGTCACCCTCGCCCTGGCAGCGACCCTCACCCGCACCCTGCCCACCACCACACCCACCTCCCGCGAGCGCTACCCGACCCTCCTCGCCGCGCCCCTGCGCCTCCTGCGCGAAGAACCCGACCTCCGCCGCAGCTGCCTCTACCAGGCCACCGTCTTCGCCGGCTTCAGCGCCGCCTGGACCAGCCTGACCCTCCTCGTCACAGGACCGACGTACGACAGGGGCGCCCAGACCGTCGGCGTGATCGGCCTGGTCGGCGCCGCCAGCATGTTCTGCACCCCCTTCGCCGGCCGCCTCGTGGACCGCAGGGGCCCGGACACGGTGAACCTCGTCTGCATGCTCGGTTTCCTCGCCTCGGCCGCCGTCCTCCTGCCCGGCGCGCACGGAGGCACGATCGGCCTGATCACCGTCTCCGCCGGCCTGCTTCTGCTCGACGTGGCCGTCCAGTCCGGCCAGGTCGCCAACCAGGCCCGGATCTTCGCCCTACGACCAGAAGCCCGCGCCCGCCTGAACACCGCGTACATGACCTGCGCGTTCCTCGGCGGCAGCGCCGGATCCTGGCTCGGTGTCCGCACCTACGACCACTTCGGCTGGCCCGGCGTGACCGGCCTCGTAGCCCTCACGGGCGTGCTGGCCCTCACCCGGCACCTCCTCCATCGGAGCTAGCCTGCGCATCGTGATCCGTACCGCGACCCCCGCCGACATCCCCGCCGTCCACACCCTCATCCGCGAACTGGCCGCATACGAAAAGGCATTGGAGGAAGCAAGAGCAACCGAGGAGCAACTGACAGAGGCCCTCTTCGGCGAGCGCCCTGCCGCCTACGCCCACATCGCCACCGACGACACCACGGGCGAAGTCGTCGGCTACGCCATCTGGTTCCTCAACTTCTCCACCTGGCGCGGAGTCCACGGCATCTACCTCGAAGACCTCTACGTCCGCCCCACCGCCCGCGGCGCCGGCCACGGCAAGGCCCTCCTCACCGAACTCGCCCGCATCTGCGTGACCCGCGGCTACCAACGCCTGGAGTGGTCGGTGCTCGACTGGAACACCCCGGCCATCACCTTCTACGAGTCCCTCGGCGCCCGCCCCCAGGACGAGTGGACGGTGTACCGGTTGACAGATGAGGCGTTGGTGAAGGTTTCACGCATGACAACTCACTGACTGGGCACGGCTCACTTACATGAGCATCACTGGCATGAGCGCCCCGAATATGCCCGCCTTCTTACCCGGCCTCGAACTCTCCCGCCGCTTCTACACCGAAGCCGTCCGCCCCTTACTGGAGGAAGCCGCCCCCGACATCCCCCACTCCGCCGCCCGCATCGGCAGCGGCTCCGAGGTCCTCGGCTTCGACACCGCCCGCTCCACGGACCACGAATGGGGGCCACGCCTCCAGCTCTTCCTCCGCCCCGGCGACGTCCCCCGGCACGCCGGCCGCATCAGACACGTCCTCGCCGAACACCTCCCGAAGACCGTCCACGGCTTCCCGACCAACTTCGCCCCCACCGGCGAGCCGGGCGACATCCGCGTCATGCGGACCACCGACGGCCCCGTCCACCACCGCGTCGAAGTCACCCACGTCACCTCCTGGTTCACCGCCACCCTCGGCTTCGACCCCAACGCCCCCATCACCCCCGCGGACTGGCTCGCCGCCCCCACCCAACTCCTGGCCGAGGTCACCGCGGGCGCGGTCTTCCACGACGGTCTCCGCTCCCTGGCCCCCGCCCGCACCGCCCTGAGCTGGTACCCCCACGACCTCTGGCTCCATGTGCTGGCCTGTCAGTGGCGCCGCATCTCCCAGGAAGAGGCCTTCGTCGGCCGCTGCGGCGAGGTCGGCGACGAACTCGGCTCCGCGATCGTCACCGCCCGCATCGCCCGCGACCTGATACGCCTGTGCCTCCTCATGGACCGCCGCTACCCGCCGTACGACAAATGGCTCGGCAGCGCCTTCGCCCGCACGACCACGGGCCACCACCTCACCCCGGTCCTCACGGCGGCCCTCGCGGCCACGGACTGGCACACCCGCGAACAGCACCTCGCCAAGGCGTACGAGACGATCGCCTGCCTGCACAACACCCTCGGCCTGACGGACCGGGTCGACCCGAGCACCCGCCCGTACTTCAACCGCCCCTTCCGGGTCCTCAAGGCGGAACGATTCGCCGAGGCACTGACCGCCCGTATCTCGGACCCCGCGATCAAGGGGCTGCCGGTGGTCGGGGCCGTGGATCAGTTCGTCGACAGCACAGAGGTGCTGGGGCGGCCGGAGGTGGCCCGCGCGGCGGCCGAGAACATGACGAAGCCCAGGCCACAACACCGCTGACCTGGGCTTTCCCGAGCCCCCTGTCGGATTCGAACCGACGACCTACGCATTACAAGTGCGTTGCTCTGGCCATCTGAGCTAAGGAGGCCTGCACGCGCGTGACGCGCATGTGCCCGTGCAGTGTACCCAGGTCCCAAGTGCGCCCTGTCGAAAATTTCCGCGAAGTTCACAGTCGCTCAGGTACTGACATACGGGTGAACGCCAGGTACCGTCCTGACCCAGTCCACCTGCGTGGACTACACCACCACCTTCCTACAACGGATCGTCCGGCACGTTCCTGCCGGTAGAAGGGGGCCCATCACCATGGCCACTGTTTCGTTCGACAAGGCAACCCGCATCTACCCGGGTTCCACCAAGCCCGCTGTCGACGCTCTGGAGATCGACATCGAGGACGGCGAGTTCCTCGTCCTCGTCGGTCCGTCCGGCTGCGGCAAGTCCACCTCGCTCCGCATGCTCGCGGGGCTCGAGGACGTGAACGGCGGCGCCATCCGCATCGGTGACCGCGACGTCACGCACCTGCCGCCGAAGGACCGGGACATCGCCATGGTGTTCCAGAACTACGCGCTCTACCCGCACATGTCCGTCGCCGACAACATGGGCTTCGCGCTCAAGATCGCCGGCGTCAACAAGGCGGAGATCCGGCAGAAGGTCGAGGAGGCCGCGAAGATCCTCGACCTCACGGACTACCTGGACCGCAAGCCGAAGGCGCTCTCCGGCGGTCAGCGCCAGCGTGTCGCCATGGGTCGCGCCATCGTGCGTGAGCCCCAGGTGTTCCTCATGGACGAGCCGCTGTCCAACCTGGACGCCAAGCTCCGTGTGTCCACGCGTACGCAGATCGCCTCGCTGCAGCGCCGTCTCGGCATCACCACCGTCTACGTCACCCACGACCAGGTCGAGGCCATGACGATGGGCGACCGGGTGGCCGTCCTCAAGGACGGTCTGCTCCAGCAGGTCGACTCACCGCGCAACATGTACGACCGCCCGGCGAACCTCTTCGTCGCCGGCTTCATCGGCTCCCCGGCGATGAACCTCGTCGAGGTCCCGATCACCGACGGCGGTGTGAAGTTCGGCAACAGCGTCGTCCCGGTCAGCCGTGACGCCCTGACGGCCGCCTCCGACAAGGGCGACACCACGGTCACCGTCGGCGTCCGTCCCGAGCACTTCGACATCGTCGAGCAGGGCGGCGGCGCGGCCGCCACCCTGACGAAGGACACGGAGGACGCCCCGGCCGGTCTCGCGGTCTCCGTGAACGTCGTCGAGGAGCTCGGCGCCGACGGCTACGTCTACGGCAGCTCCAAGGTCGGCGACGACCTCAAGGACCTGGTCGTCCGCGTCAGCGGCCGCTCGGTGCCGGAGAAGGGCGCCACGCTGCACGTCGTGCCGCGTCCGGGCGAGATCCACGTGTTCTCGACCTCCACGGGCGAGCGCCTCTCCGACTGATCTCCGACCGGGGACATTCCCGGCGATTTCACCCGCGTTGACGAGAAGGGCCCCGCAGAGCGCTGCGGGGCCCTTCTCGTTGTCGACAAATACCCCGGCAGACCGGTCATTTCGAGCCCGTACGTCAACGCGCTACCCAAAAAGAGCCACCACTTCATCCCCCGAACCGGTGACTAAATGTCGCCAAATCATCACCCCGCGCTACCCTCACACGCGTGAAGCACTCCACTAACCAACAGACGCGACGCGGCCGGGGCCCCGCCCGCCGGATCGGCCGCTCCCTCGCCCTCGTCCTGCCCGTCGTCCTGGTGCTCTCCGGGACCCTCGCGGTCACCCGAGTCAACTGGTCGGGGAATCCCTCGAACTCAGTGCTCACCGCAGCGGACGCCTCCAACGGCGACGTCTCCTCGCGTGTCGCCGCTCTGGCCCCGCAGGACGTACTGCGGGAGCAGCTCCTGACCGAGCTCCAGGAGAAGAACCCCGGTGTCGCCCTCACCCACCTCCAGGAGGCCGTGAACGACCGTCCGTCGCTCGCCGAGCACTGCGTCTCCATCGCCCGCGCCCTCGGCCGCGCCGCGGTCCGCGTGTACGGACCGACGCGCGCCCAGTCGTACGCCCGCCCGGTCTGCGACACGTCCTTCGCGACGGGGGTCGCCGCAGCGCACAGCTAGCACCGCAGTCATGCACAGCTGGACCCAACAGGGCGGCAGCGGCCGCCCTGGGGCGGCGAGCGGGGCGCGACGTACAGTTCGGTCATGACCGATCCGAACGCCGCGTCCCGCCCCGTTCAAGCCGTGATTCTGGCCGGTGGCCAGGGCTCACGGCTGCGCCCCTACACCGACGACCGGCCCAAGCCGATGGTCGAGATCCCCGGTACGGGAACTCCGATCATCGGCCATCAGCTCGTCTGGCTCGCCGAGGAAGGCGTGACGGACGTGGTCATCAGCTGCGGGCACCTCGCCGAGGTCCTGCAGAAGTGGCTGGACACGGCCGACCTGCCGGTCAGCGTCACGACGGTCGTCGAGACGGAGCCGCTCGGCCGCGGCGGCGGCCTCAAGTACGCCGCCGCGCATCTCCCCCACCCGGACCGGCCCTGGTACGCCACCAACGGCGACATCTGGACGCGCTTCTCGCTGCGCGACATGGCGGACTTCCACGCGGAGCGCGACGCGGTCGCGACGATTGCGCTGGCCCGGCCGCGTATCCCCTGGGGTGCGGTGAAGACGGACGAGTTCGGGCGGGTGACGGACTTCATCGAGTCGCCGCCGACTTCGTACGAGATCAATGCGGGCGTGTACGTCTTCTCACCGGAGTTCACCGGGCTGCTGCCCGAGCGCGGCGATCATGAGCGGACGACGTTCCCTCACCTTGCGCGTGAGCGCCGGCTTGCCGGGTTTCCGATTCCGCAGGGTGCGTATTGGCGTGCCATCGACACGGCCAAGGATCTGCGCGAGGCGGCGAAGGAGTTGGCTGCGTTGGGGCGTTAGGGCTCCACGGGGAGGGTCGTGAGGCCGTCGCGAGGCCGCGGGCCGGTTCGTGGTTGCTCGCGCCCTTCCCCGCGCCTCTGAGGGGCGCGCTGCAGTCGCCGTAGATCGAAGGGGTCCCGCACATCAACTGTGCGGGACCCCTTCGTTGTTGGGCTGTACGTGTCTCAGCCGGCGGGCTTGCCCAGGATGTCGCCCACCGGCTCGGTTACCCCAACAGGCCGCCTACCAGGCCCGGTTCGCCGGAGGAGGAGCCTCCGCCGCCGGAGCCGCCGCTCGAGCCGGTGCCGCCGGTGCCACCCGAGGTGGGGCCGGAGCTGGTGCTGGGGGCCTGCTCGGCCGGGGAGGACTGCTCAGGCGTGGTCTGGCCAGTGCCCTGGGTCTGGCTGGGCGAGCCGGCCGTGGTGGCGTCTCGGGTCGCGCCCGGGGTGGTCGCCGCGCCGGAGGGGCTGCTGCCTGCCGTGGCGCCCTGGGTGGGCGCACTGGAGGCGGACGGCGACTTCTTGCGCTGGGCGGGGTCCTGCGGGAGCGGGGAGCCGGGCAGTTCGTTGCGCGGGGCCTCGCCGGGGCCGGGGACGACCACGCGGTCGGCGTCGCGGACGGCACCGCCGAGCAGCGAGCCGACGAGGAGGGTGATCCCGGCGACGATGGCGGTGACGAGGGCTCCGCGGCGCAGGACGTAGCGGCGCAGGTCCCAGAGGTCGGCGCGGGGGCCGAGGCGGCGCCAGGCGCTGCCCGCGAGGCGGCCGTCGATGGAGTAGACGGGGGCGCCGGCGATGATCAGCGGGGACCAGGCGGCCAGGTAGATGATGTCCGGGGTGTCGTAGGCGGGGACGCTCTTCCAGCTGACGGTGACGAGGAGCGCGGCGGAGAGGCCGGCGCCGACGATCGCACCGACGCGCTGCCAGCAACCCAGGATCGTGAGGACCCCCACGATGACCTGGAGGAAGGCGATGACGAGCCCGGCGCCGACGGGGTGCTGGAGCGCGAACTGGCGCAGTGGCTCGGCCACTTCCCACGGGTGCAGGGTGTTGAGCCACTTGACCATGGAGCCGCGTTCGCCGCCGTCGAAGTAGACGGGGTCGCAGAGCTTGCCCATGCCGGCGTAGATGGAGATGAAGCCGAGGAAGATGCGCAGCGGCAGGAGGACGACGCCCAGGTTCATACGGCGGCCGGGGTAGTAGGCGTGCCGCGCGGGGTCGTCGCCGTGGCGCCTTGCGCGCCGGTCACCGCCCTCCGTGTCACCGCCGTCCTCGAACTCCTCGCCTCCGTAGGCGGGTTCGTCGTAGGCGCTGCCAACCGGTCGCATGCTGGGGAGGAGTCGGGTGCCGTCCTCGCCGTGCGTGCGCTGGGCGCCGACGACCGGGGTCTCGACGGTCTGCGTCAACTCGTCGCCGTAGCCGCCCTGGTAGCCGCCGTCGACGTCGATGCGGGGGATGACCTGCGTGGCTCCGGCGTCGGCGGACGGGGGCGGTTCCTCGCCATGGCGGACGCTGCCGCCCCGCACGGCCTGGAGCAGGCGGTGGGCGCCGGTGTCGTCGGGGGCGGACTTGCCGCTCCACACGACCGGCCGGCGGCGGGCCGCTCCGCCGGTCGCGGCGCCGACGACGGGGATGCGTGCGGTGTCCTCGGTGGCGCTCAAGTGCCGTGCGATCCGCGGGGATTGGCTGCGTCTGGTCGACGCGCCCAACTGCACGCGGAAGCTCGCATGATTGACGATGATCTGCGCCGGATCGCTCGGCACCTTCACCATGCTCAGCGCGGGAGCGTCGTCGAAGCCCGACGGGCCGTCCCCCGTGGGTGTGCGGGGTGTTCTGGTGTCCACACTCATCTAACCGAGTGACGTGTGTTTAGGACACTGCTTTGACTCGCCGGAAGTGTCCGGACCGCGTCAAGCCAGTGCTGAACGCCAGGAACACCCCATGTGGGTGACTGCGTCGAACACTCAGGCGCGTCGGCGTGCAGCCTCGTAGAGCACGATCCCCGCCGCCACACCCGCGTTCAGCGACTCGGCCCCACCCGGCATCGGAATCCGCACCCGGTGGTCGCAGGTCTCGCCGACCAGGCGGGACAGGCCCTTGCCCTCGCTGCCCACGACGATGACGACGGGGCCTTCCAGGGCCTGCAGTTCGTCGACCTGGGACTCACCGTCGGCGGCGAGGCCGACGACCGTGATGCCCGCCTTCTTGTACGCCTCCAGGGCGCGCGTCAGGTTGGTGGCGCGGGCAACGGGCGTACGGGCGGCGGCGCCGGCGGACGTCTTCCAGGCACCGGCGGTCATGCCGGCCGCGCGGCGCTCCGGGACGACGACGCCGTGGCCGCCGAAGGCGGAGACGGAGCGGACGACGGCACCGAGGTTGCGCGGGTCGGTCACGCCGTCGAGGGCGACGATGAGCGGGTCCTCGCCACCGTCGTAGGCGGCGTTCGCGAGGTCCTCGGGGTGGGCGTACTCGTACGGCGGGACCTGGAGGACCAGGCCCTGGTGGTTGAGCCCGTTGGTCATGCGGTCGAGCTCGGGGCGGGGGGCCTCCATGAGGTTGATGCCGCCGCGCTCGGCCGCGAGCTGGAGCGCCTCGCGCACCCGCTCGTCGTTGTCGATGAACTGCTGGACGTAGAGGGTGCTCGCGGGCACGCCCTCGCGCAGCGCCTCGACGACGGGGTTGCGGCCGACGACCAGCTCGGATGTGCCCTTGCCGCCGCGGCCGCGGGGCGCGGGGCGGCGCGCGGCCTGCTTCGCCTTGGCGTTCGCGATGCGGTTCGCCTTGTGCTTCTTGCGCATCTCGGCGGGCGGGGTCGGGCCCCTGCCCTCCAGGCCCTTGCGCCGCTGGCCGCCACTGCCGACCTGCGCGCCCTTCTTGCCGGACATGCGGCGGTTGTTGGCTGCCATGACCTACCTGTCTGTGTGATGCGGTGATGCGAACGAAGACGTACGTCTATGCAGTGTGCCGTCCGGACAGCCGGACGGCACAATCGATCAAGGAAAATCGCTCAGGGAAGGGGACCTAGCGCGGGCCCAGCGTCCAGCGCGGCCCCTGCGGGCCGTCCTCGATGGACAGGCCCGACTGGTTGAGCTGGTCGCGGATGGCGTCCGCGGTGGCCCAGTCCTTGCGGGTGCGGGCGGCCTCGCGCTGGTCGAGGACGAGTCGTACGAGACTGTCGACGACGCCGTGCAGATCTTCGCCCCGGTCGGTCTCGCCGGCCCAGTGCGGGTCGAGCGGGTCCAGGCCGAGGACGCCGAGCATGGCGCGTACCTCGGCGAGGCGGGCGACCGCGGCTTCCTTGTCGTCGGCGGCGAGGGCGGAGTTCCCCTGCCGGACGGTCGTGTGCACGATGGCGAGGGCCTGCGGGACCCCCAGGTCGTCGTCCATCGCCTCGGCGAAGGCGGGCGGCACCTCGGCGGCGGGCTCCACGGGACCGGCCTTCTCGACCACCCGCTGCACGAAGCCCTCGATGCGCGCGAACGCCGACTCGGCCTCGCGCAGCGACTCCTCGCTGTACTCGATCATCGAGCGGTAGTGCGGGGTGCCGAGGTAGTAGCGCAGGACGATGGGGCGCCACTGCTTGACCATCTCGGAGACGAGGACGCTGTTGCCGAGCGACTTCGACATCTTCTCGCCGCTCATGGTGACCCAGGCGTTGTGCACCCAGTACGAGGCGAAGTCGTCGCCGAAGGCCTTGGCCTGGGCGATCTCGTTCTCGTGGTGCGGGAAGATCAGGTCGAGGCCGCCGCCGTGGATGTCGAAGGCGCGGCCCAGGTACTTGTGGGCCATGGCCGAGCACTCGAGGTGCCAGCCGGGGCGGCCGCGGCCCCACGGGGTGTCCCAGTCGGGCTCGCCGGGCTTGGTCGCCTTCCACATGGCGAAGTCGCGGGGGTCGCGCTTGCCGGTGATGCCCTCCTCGGCGGGCTGGCGCAGGTCGTCGATGTCCTGGTTCGACAGCGACAGATAGCCGGGGTAGGAGCGCACGTCGAAGTAGACGCTGCCGTCGGCCTCGTAGGCGTGACCGCGCTCGATGAGGGCGCGCATCATCTCGATCATCTCGGGGACGTGCCCGGTGGCGCGCGGCTCGTACGTCGGCGGGAGGCAGCCGAGGGCCTCGTAGCCGTCGTTGAACGCCCGCTCGTTCTCGTACCCGATGGACCACCAGGGGCGGTTCTGCTGCTCCGCCTTCCAGATGATCTTGTCGTCGATGTCGGTGACGTTGCGGATGAACGTGACGCCGTAGCCGCGGTACTCGAACCAGCGGCGCATGATGTCGAAGTTCAGCCCCGAGCGGATGTGCCCGATGTGCGGTGCGGCCTGCACGGTGGCACCACAGAGGTAGATCGAGACACAACCCGGCGTGAGCGGGGCGAAGTCACGAATCTGCCGGGCGCTGGTGTCGTACAGGCGAATGGTCACGACACCAGGGTAGTGGCCCCTGGGGAGTGCCTTACGACCCTTCCCCTCAAGGGGGACATATTCGTGACGTTGACCGTCAGCCGGCCCTCACGACCAGCGCCGTGGCCACCGCCATCAGACCCTCGCCCCGCCCGGGAAACCCGAGCCCGTCCGTCGTGGCGCCGGACACCGACACCGGTGCTCCGGCCGCCTCGGACAGGATCTTCTGGGCCTCGTCCCGGCGCTTGCCGATCTTCGGGCGCGGCCCTACGACCTGTACGGCGATGTTCCCGATCCGGAAGCCGGCCTCACGGACGATGCGGGCCGCCTCCGTCAGGAGTACGACTCCCGATGCGCCGGACCATTCCGGCCGCCCCGTTCCGAAGTGCTGACCGAGGTCACCGAGCCCGGCCGCGGAGAACAGCGCGTTGCACGCGGCGTGCGCGACGACGTCCGCGTCGGAGTGGCCGGCCAGGCCGGTCCCCTCGCCCTCCCACTTGAGGCCGGCGCACCACAGCTCGCGGCCTTCCTCGAAGGCGTGGATGTCGGTGCCGATGCCGACCTGGGGCATCGGAAAGGACTCAGAAGCCATCGTTGAGCCTCCGCCTCGCCAGGACCGCCTCCGCGAGGACCAGGTCCAGCGGGCGCGTGACCTTGAAGGCCTCCTCGTGGCCGGGGACGACCACGACCGTCAGCCCGAGCTGCTCGACCATGCTCGCGTCGTCGGTGACGTCCTCGGTGACGGTCTCGTGGGCGCGGATCAGGGTCGCGCGGTCGAATCCCTGGGGCGTCTGGACGGCACGAAGGCGGGCCCGCACCGGGGTGGCCACCACCGGCTCCGGCTCCCCCACCGTCGCCGCGGGCTCGACCTCCTTCACGGTGTCCGCGAGCGGCAGCGCCGGCACCACGGCGGGCGCGCCTTCCCGTACGGCCTCGATGACGGCGTCGACCGTGTCCACCGGGACGAGCGGCCGGGCCGCGTCATGGACCAGGACGATGTCGTACTCGGGCGGCAGCGCGTCCAGGCCGAGCCGGACGGACTCCTGCCGGGAGTCGCCCCCGGGCACCACAAGGAAATCCGTCCGCTCGGGCAGCGCGTGCGCGTCGAGGAGCGACTTGACTTCGCCGGCGCCGTCGGGCGGGGCCACGACGACGACCAGGGACACGGCACGGGAGGCGGCCATCGCGCGCACCGCGTGGATGAGCATGGGGGTGCCGTTCAGCGCGCGGAGCGCTTTGGGGGCGCCCGGACCGAGGCGTACGCCCCGGCCGGCGGCCGGAATCACGACCGCCGTACGGGCTTCGGCGGGCGAGGAGCGCGAAACGTCAGACATCGGTTCCTGTCAGGTTTGTGTGCTCGACAGACGTGGGTATGGCCTGGGGGAGTGCCGGGCGCGAGCCTCGACCGGACCCTTCCGTGACACCGGTCGAGTCAGCTGCCCGGGCCCGGCACGCCCAGTATCGGGGGAACCTTCCCCGAGTAGGCATACGGCTGCAGACGTACGTACGACGTCTGCGACACCCGGGCACGAACATGCCGCAGCGCCCGGCGACGGGAAATACGTCATCGGGCACCGCGGCATTATCAGTGTTCTGAGCTGAGCGGGCCGGCAGCCTGCACAGGGACGCTCAGGACGCGAGAACCTCGTCGAGCAGGGCCTCAGCCTTGTCCTCGTTCGTGTTCTCCGCGAGGGCGAGCTCGCTCACCAGAATCTGGCGGGCCTTGGCGAGCATGCGCTTCTCACCTGCGGAGAGTCCGCGCTCGCGCTCACGACGCCACAGGTCGCGCACGACTTCCGCGACCTTGATGACATCGCCGGAGGCGAGCTTCTCCAGGTTTGCCTTGTATCGACGCGACCAGTTCGTGGGCTCCTCGGCGTACGGCGCGCGCAGCACCTCGAAGACCCGGTCCAGTCCATCCTGACCGACCACATCACGCACGCCGACGAACTCCGCATTGTCCGCTGGCACACGTACCGTCAGATCACCCTGGGCGACCTTCAGCACCAAGTAGGTCTTGTCCACGCCTTTGATCTGGCGAGTTTCGATAGCCTCGATCAGCGCGGCCCCGTGATGGGGATAGACCACGGTGTCGCCAACCTTGAACGTCATGTGACAGGTACCCCTTCCGTGGCTATCCAGGGTAACACGGAAACGGCGGCTTCTGAATGGCGTTTTCGCAGGTCAGGGCATATCTCGGGGCTTGACAACAGCAACAGGAACGTGCTTCGAGGGCCTTACGGAAGAAGGTATTCGCAGGTGGGGGCAGCTGCCCGGGGGAGGTGAAACGCGTACGTTACACACATCCGGAGGCGCCGCCAGGCGGCCTAACGTCCACAAATGTCCGGTTCCAAGTGTGCGACTTCCGCTACTCCGTTCGGTGGCCCGAGTCGGGTACGAGACGAATCCGGAATTGATCACGCGGGCGGCCGAGCGGACGGATGGTGATCAATTCCGGGGTTCATGGATTCCTTCACGGAAAATCCCCGGGGCAGCGTTGGCGGCACTTCAGCAGTAGTTCGGCAGTACTTCAGCACTACTTATGTGAATGCCGGACGAGCGTCGGCGCAATGTGACTCGGGAGCCACTTGTGACGGCTGCGGCTACCCCCTGCGGAGGGAAGCTGAGCGAAGAGGAGGGCTCGGGGGGAGGGTCGGGTGCGGCGGCGCGGGAACGGCTCGGTAACCTAAGGCCGCTGACAGACACTTAGGGCGGCTTTATGAGTCGCCACGCTCAAGTCAAGGAGTTGCCGCCGCCGTGAGCAGCAGCCTTCGACGCGGCGCCCTCGCCGCCGCCGCCATCGCGTTCTCGATCGCCTCGCTCGCCGCGTGCGGTGCCGGCAACAACGCCCAGACCCTGGAGGTCAAGCCGGACAACGCGGCCACCACCGTCGGGGACATCAAGCTCCAGAACGTCGTGGTCATCACCCAGCCCAACGAGGAATCCACGGGCCCTGCGGTGATCTCCGCGACCCTCTTCAACAACGGCCCCACCGCCCAGACCCTCGACGCGGTCAGCCTCCCCGGAGGCGCCACCGCCGAGCTCACGCCCGCCAAGGGGAAGGGGAAGCTGACCATCCCGGCCGGCGGCTCCGTCATCCTCGGCGGCAAGGGCAACGCCTCCGCGGCGCTGGCCGAACTCGGCGAGACCGTCAAGGACGGCAACGCCCAGAAGGTCACCTTCACCTTCAGCAAGACGGGTGACGTGAGCCTGCGCGCCTTCGTCGTCCCGGCCAAGAACTACTTCGAGAAGTGGGGCCCGACCGAGATCCCGACGGCGCCGGAGAAGTCGGCCACGCCGACCGACGCCGCGAGCCCGACGGACTCGGCCTCCCCGACCGACGGGGCCACGGCCACCGACGAGGCGTCCGCGAGCGCCACGGAGTCGGCCGCCGGCCACTGAGCAGTCGTACGACGAAGGGCGGGACCTCTTGATGAGGTCCCGCCCTTCGTCGTAGAGCCTGGTGAAGCCTGTCGAGGCGGTGAAGCCTGTTAAGGCCTGGTAGACGGCTTACGGCTCGAACTTGTAGCCCAGGCCCCGCACCGTCACCAGGTACCTGGGTGCCCCCGGGTCCGGCTCGATCTTGGCGCGGAGGCGCTTGACGTGGACGTCGAGGGTCTTGGTGTCGCCGACGTAGTCGGCGCCCCAGACCCGGTCGATGAGCTGCATGCGGGTCAGGACGCGGCCTGCGTTGCGCAGGAGCATCTCCAGGAGGTCGAACTCCTTGAGGGGGAGGTCGACCTTGGAGCCGGAGACCGTGACGACGTGGCGGTCCACGTCCATGCGGACCGGGCCGGCCTCCAGCGCGGCCGGAGTGACCTCCTCGGGCTCGCCGCGGCGGCGCAGGACGGCCCGGATACGGGCGACCAGTTCGCGGGACGAGAAGGGCTTGGTGACGTAGTCATCGGCTCCTATTTCCAGCCCGACGACCTTGTCGATCTCGCTGTCCTTGGCGGTCACCATGATGACGGGGACGTTGGAGCGGCCGCGCAGCTGGCGGCACACTTCTGTGCCCGGCAGGCCGGGCAGCATCAGGTCGAGGAGGACGAGGTCGGCGCCGTTGCGCTCGAACTCGTCGAGTCCGTCGGGGCCGGTGGTCGCGACGGCGACCTCGAAGCCCTCCTTGCGGAGCATGTACGACAGGGCGTCGGAGAAGGACTCCTCGTCCTCGACGACGAGCACTCGGGTCACGGAAGGACCTCCGGGGAGGGGAGCGGTTCGTATGGCTGGGGGGTGAGGTCGTCGGCCTCGTCATCGAGGTCGTCGAGGTCCGGGTGCTGGTGTGCACGGTCGCGGGCCGCACCCGCCTCCGGCAGTCGCAGGGTGAAGGTGGAGCCCTGTCCCTCGGAGCTCCACACCGTGACCTCCCCGCCGTGCGAGGCGGCCACGTGCTTGACGATCGCGAGCCCGAGGCCCGTACCGCCGGTGGCACGGGAGCGGGCGGGGTCGACGCGGTAGAAGCGCTCGAAGATGCGCTCCTTGTCCTTGTCGGAGATGCCGATGCCCTGGTCGGTGACGGCCACCTCGATCATGTCGCCGCCGGGCGCGGTCACCCGGCGGGCGGCTATGCCGACGCGGGTGCGGGCGGGCGAGTAGTTGACGGCGTTCTCGACGAGGTTGCCGAGGGCGGCGGCCAGCTGGCCGCGGTTGCCCCAGACGCTCAGGTCGGCGGCGCCGCCTGCGGCCATGGTGATCTGCTTGGCGCCGGCCGCGTGCCGGCAGCGGTCGACGGCCTCGGCGACCAGTTCGTCCATGCGGACGGGTTCGGCATCCTCCAGGGGATCGTCGTTCTGCACGCGGGAGAGGTCGATGAGCTCCTGGACCAGGCTGGTCAGCCGGGTCGCCTCTATCTGCATGCGTCCGGCGAAACGCTCCACGGCCTCCGGGTCTTCGGAGGCGTCCATGACGGCCTCCGACAGGAGGGAGAGCGCCCCGACGGGGGTCTTGAGTTCATGGCTGACGTTCGCGACGAAGTCGCGTCGTACCGCTTCTATCCGACGGGCCTCGGTGAGGTCCTCGACGAGGAGCAGCACCAACCGGGAGCCGAGCGGGGCGACCCGCGCGGAGACGGCGAGGGCCTCTCCACGTCCGGTCCCGCGCCTCGGCAGGTCCAGCTCGACCTGGCGTATCTCCCCGTCTCTCCTGGTGTCCCGGGCCATCTGCAGCATGGGCTCCACGGAGAGCTTGCCGCCGCGGACCAGCCCGAGGGCGTACGCGGCGGAGCTTGCCTTGACCACGGCGTCGGCCTCGTCGAGGACGACGGCCGACGACCGGAGCACGGAGAGGACGGTGTCCACGCCCGGCGGAAGCACCGGGTCCGTGTGCAGAGAGGTGCGAGTCGGGCGCTTCTGCTCCCGCTCGCTCCAGCGGAACGCCAGCATGGCGATGACGCCGGTGAGTACACCGGCGATCGCTGCCGCTGCGGCGACCGCCGCGTTCACGTCCATGCACCCAGGTTAGGCATGGGTCGGGCTTCGGCCACAGCCGTCCGAGTGCGAGCTCGAACACTCGTCGCCCAGAGTTCACCTTGGAGCCAGTGACGGTTCATTTGGGATGGCTGAAACGGACGCGTACAGGTCGGAACGTGGGAGCGTGGGGTGCGAAGCGCCGATTTCACGGCGGCCGGGCCCCGGTTCTGCCCCTGGCTCTGCCCTGGCTGCCCCTGAAGAACACCGTACGAGAGGGAACCGAAGATGCGGGACGCGTACCACGAGGAACTGGATTCGATCGGCGACGGTCTGGTGGAGATGGCCAGGCTGGTCGGGTCGGCTATCGGGCGCGCCACGACGGCCATCCTCGACTCCGACCTGAAACTGGCCGAAAGCGTCATCGAGGCCGACCAGAAGGTGGACGACCTCCAGCACGACCTGGAGGCCCGGGCCATAGCGCTGCTCGCCCGGCAGCAGCCGGTGGCCACGGATCTCCGTATCGTCGTCACCTCGCTGCGGATGTCGGCCGACCTGGAGCGCTCGGGCGACCTGGCCCAGCACGTGGCGAAGCTGGCGCGGCTGCGCTTCCCGAATCGTGCGATCCCGCACGACCTGCACGCGACCATCCTGGAGATGGGCCAGCTCGCGCAGCGCCTGATGGCCAAGGCGGCCGAGGTGATCATCACGAAGGACGTCGACCTCGCCCTCCAGCTGGAGCAGGACGACGACGAGATGGACCTGCTGCACCGCACGCTCTTCCAGCACCTGATGGACGACCGCTGGAAGCACGGCATCGAGACCGCGGTCGACGTCACCCTGCTGGGCCGCTACTACGAGCGCTTCGCCGACCACGCCGTGTCGGTCGCCAAGCGCGTGGTGTACCTGGTGACGGGCGAGCACGCGGACGAACTCCAGGCGGACATCCAGCCCGACATCCAGCCGGCCACGGGGACCGAGGGGGCCTGAACCGGCGCCCTGGGGTCTGTTCGGGGCGCGCGCGAGCCACAGTGCGCCGTGGATGCGCCCAGCTTGCGCTGTTGATGCGCCCAGCCGGGCGGGCATGGAATGGGCACAGGGTCCGATCCGAGAGTCGGGCCCTCGCCTCGAGGAGGGACTTATGGCCGAATCCCCCAGCACCCCCACGCCCGACCCCACCCAGGAACGCCCTACCGAGCAGCCCGCCGAGATCAGGACCCTGACGGTCATCGGCGCGTGCGGCTGCGGTTCGGGGTGTGGGTGCGGGTGCCAGTCGGGCAATCCGTGCCAGTGCGGCTGATCAGACAGTTCTTGTACGAGCAGTTCTTGTACGACGTTGAAGGGCCCCGGTGCTGATGCCGGGGCCCTTCGCGTTCATGGCCGGGGGCGGTTGCGGTCGCCCAGGTGGGGCGTGAGGCGCAGCATGGAAGGAGGTACGGAGGAAACCGGAAGGACGGGAGGTGCGAGACCATGTCTCGTTTCATGGACGTGCACCACGGGATGCAGGGCATCACGGCCGACCAGCTGAAGCAGGCCCACCAGGCCGACCTCGCCATAGAGAAGGAAGAGGGCGTGCACTTCGAGCGCGCCTGGGCGGACCCGCAGGCCGGGATCATCTACTGCCTCTCCGAGGCCCCCTCGGCCGACGCGGTCCAGCGCATCCACGAACGCGCGGGCCACAGGGCGGACGAGATCCACGAGGTCCCGCTGACGATCGCGTGACCGGCCTCGTAGTCGGTCCCGCCACCAGGGAAGGTCGGGCGAAGTGCAGGGGATGGCCTTCGCCCGCCCGCACAACTGACGGGCGCCTACGCGGTGTTGCCTTTTCGGCCGTAAGTGATGGCGGCAGAGCAGCAGTGCGTTTGACCGAATCCGGGGCTTTATTTTTATCGCGCCGGGGCACCGATCCGTGGATGATCGGTCGCATGACGAAGGAGGCGGTCCCGGGCGTCGACGACGCCCGCGGGTGGAACGAGCGTTTGGCATGGGCGTACGGCTTGATCGCACCGGACCCCACCGAACGCACCGTCGCCCTCGCCCGCCTGGACCGTGCCCGCGCGGGAGCCCAGGCCGCGACCGCCCGCTACAACGAGGTCTGGTACCCCGCAGCCTGGCAGCTCCCGTTCTCGGCCCGGAAGCGGGCAGCCGCGCAAGAGGCCAACACAGAGGCCGCGAGCCGTTCCCTGCCGGAGGCCCTGTGGGCCAGGCCCCTCCCCTCCGACATCAGCACGTGGCCGGGTCTGCCCTTCGCGGTGCTCTACCTGGAGTGGGAGGCCCGCTATCCACAGGAGTGGACAGAGCACGCGAAGCTGTGGGGCGTAAAACAGTCCCTGATACGGCAGTTGGCGACCGCCTCCGGTGATCCCCAGCTGCGAGCGAAGCTCGTCGACCTCGTCGATCTCGTGGTCCAGCGGGCGTATCGCTGCAAGGACCGCGAGTACGTACGCGTGGCCCGCGCCGTGGACGGCCCCGACCTGCGCGACCGACTCGCCTGGTCCCGGAACTCACAGAACCCGTGGGCACGGCTCCATGCGGGTTACGTGCTCTGGCTCCTCGACCACCCGGAGATCCCGAACACGCGGCGTGTGTGGAGGACGTGGCTGGCGGATCTGCGGACTCCGGGTGATTGAGGGCGAGTTGGTCGGGTCAGCGGTGTGCGACACCGGGACACCGCCTGGGCCGACTTAGGCCGCCCGCCAGACCGTCATGTCCGCGGTCAGGAAGCTGATCCCGGGGGTGTCCCACAGCGCGGTCGACTTCACCTGGACCACGAACAGCGCGATGTTCCCGGAGGGGTCCTTGACGCAGATCTCGCTGCCGGCCGCCACCGCGGCCAGCGGGAGGTCGTGATCCTTGGCGCCGGTCAGGGCGAACCGGCACGAGTCGAGGGTGGCACCCGGCTTGCTGTACAGCAGGCTGATCACGCTGGTGTCGCTCTCCAACGAGCACCCGACGTATTCGCAGACGAAGCGGATGTCACCCTTGCGGTTGTCGCGCTCGGGCGGCTCCTTGATGCTCACCGAGTTCTTCTTGGTCAGCATGACTCCGCTGAACGCCTCGGGGAGCGGAGTGGTGGCGGCTGTCGAGGAGGGACTCGATGTCTCCGGTGCACCGCCGCCGGTCCCTGAGGTCGACTCGGATCCCGCCGCGGAAGCGGACGAGGATGAGGACGCCGACGACCGTGCGGACGCTGTCGTATCCGGCGTCGAGGACGTGGCCGTGTCCTGGTGGAGGAGCCGGTCCGCCCCTTCTACGGCCGTCCATATCAAGCCCGCCAGCAGCAGCGCGCCCGCGGTCACGGCGGCGACCGTGATCAGCGCGACGCGTCTGCGGCGGGTGCGCGGCCTCTCCGCCACCGTCACCTGCGGCGGCGCGATCAAGGGCAGCGTGTGCACCGGGGTGGGGTCGAGGGCCGGAGTGGGGTCGGGAACCGGAGCCGGAACCGGAGCCGGAATCGTCGCCTCCGCCCCCGCGATCTCCCGCCACACGGCCGGCCCCGCACCCGCGTCGGCGTCCGGACCCAGCCGCTGCCGGCACCACTCGACGACCTCGGCCAGGGTGGCCCGCTCCGCGGGATCGGCGGCCAGGCACCGGGCGATCAGCGGACGGATCTGCTCGGGCAGCGGGGACAGGTCGGGTTCCGAGTGCACGATCCGGTACAGCACGGTGGCCGCGGGACCGTCGCCGTACAGCGGCCCGCCCAGTGCGGCGAAGGCCGCCGTCTGACCGAGCGCGAAGACGTCGGTCGCCGACGTGACCTCACCCGCGGTCGCCTGCTCGGGGGCCATGAACTGGGGCGTGCCGATGGCGGATCCGGTGGCCGTGTTCGAGGTGATGTCGGAGGCCAGCGAGATACCGAAGTCGATCACGCGCGGCCCGTCGGCGGCCAACAGCACGTTCGACGGCTTCAGGTCCCGATGCACGATGCCCGCACCGTGGATGGCCTGCAGCGCCTCGGCCACCCCCGCCATCAGCCACAGCACGGCCGGCACGGGCAGCGGTCCACGCCGGGCGACGGCCTCTGCGAGGGACGGCCCGGGGACGTACACCGTGGCCAGCCAGGGCGGCACACCGTCCGCGTCGGCATCGATCAACTCGGCGGTGTACGCACCACGGACCCGCCGGGCCGCCTTGATCTCCCGGCTGAACCGCCGCCGGAAGTCCGGATCGTCGGCGAGCTCCGGCCGCACCACCTTGATGGCCACGGGCCGTCCGCCCTGCGTATGCGACAGGTAGACCCGCCCCATGCCACCGGCGCCGAGCCGGGCGGCGAGGCGGTAACCGGCCACGACGGGTGGATCGTCCGCCTGAAGTGGCTGGAACACCTCGGTCGCGTTGTCCATCGGTCCCATCCCCCTGATGCCCCGGTCCCCCGGTCCCCCGGTCCCCTGATCCCCTGGCCCTATGAGCTGGCCAACATCAGCAGCCTAAAGGTTGTCCTGTGACGGCTGGTCAGAGCTGGGACGACTGAGGACCCGGAGAGGAGCCATGGCATGAAAACGCCCCGATCTGCACCAAGTTGGAGCCCCAATCCCCACCCGCCACCCAACGGGCAGGATTTCGCCTTACTTCTCTCCCGCCCCTTCTGTGTTGCACGATCTTCCCGCGCGCCCCCATTTCCTTGCTGGAGCCTGCCATTCCGTGGACCCTCGTGGCTTCAACTGCGGGGTTTTTCGGGGGTGTTGGGGATGCCATGTCAGCGGTGTGGTGGCACTACGGTCTATCGGTTACGCGGCTACTGGGAGGACCTGCCCGCAGAGTCGCCGAACAAGGCCAGGCTCGCTCCGCCGGACGCGCCGGACGTCCGGCAGTGGCTGGGAGTCCTGATGGTGGTGGCCGGCGTGTATCTGGCGGCGACGAGCGTAGTGGGCTACGGCCTGCTGGTGGCGCTGGGCGGGCTGCTGTGGGGTGTCTGGATGACGGCGCAGGTGCACCGGTATCGGATGACGTTGGCCGAGTACAACGCGTCGAAGATCTGCATGGAGAACCGGCATGTCTTCTAGCCGCGATCGTGCTGGTCGGGGCTTGGCGGTCTCGTGCAGAGTGACGCGGTCTACTCGGCGTCGAGCTGGTGGTCGGCCCAGACGTAGCTTTCGGGCAGCAAGTCGGTGATGAGGACGGTTCGGACGCGGTCGCCTTCGCCGACGATGACCTTGAGGGCGGGGAAGTAGTCGAGAAGGACCTGCCGACACCGGCCGCACGGAGGAACAACCCCCCGGTCGCGGTCCCCCACGGCGACGATCGTGTCCAGCTCGTAGACACCCTGGGCGGCTGCCGCACCGATGAGAACCAGCTCGGCGCAGGGACCACCCGTGAAGTGGTAGGCATTCACCGCCGTGACAATCCGGCCGCCCTGGGCACGACCCGCGGCCGCCATGGTGTGGTTGTCACCCCGACAACGAGTGCGCGCGACGTGCGCCGCGGCCTGGACGAGTTCGTGGTCGACGTGGTGAATCTGCGTGGTCATCTTCTCTGCCTTCGTCAGGTGTCAGGCGACGTTGACCCGACTGACGCGGATGATCCGCAACAGGCGCAGCCCCTCGTCGTCATCGATCTCGCGGACGCGTACTCGTTTGGTTCTTTGATGCGGCACTAGCTACTGGGGTTACGTCTGGGTGCCAAGGGAGGCCGACGCCGCGGGCGGTCACCCCCAGGTCGACAGCCTGGAGGTGAAGGAGGAGAAAGCCGGCCGGGACGTCTCCGCCCGACTTGGTGCCGTACGACGGGTGCTGGCCCGGCGGCGCCGGTATCTGCTCGACGGGCGGCCGGTCGAGTTCGCCACCTCCTATCTGCCCCTCGACATCGCGCGCGGCACCGCCATCGCCGAGCCCAATCCCGGACCCGGCGGCATCTACGCCCGCCTCGACCACTTCAAAGAAGAGATCCGCGCCCGGATGCCCTCCCCCACCGAGGGCAAGACGCTCCGACTGGCCTCCGGCGTGCCCGTCATCCACCTGATCCGGACCGCGTACGACACCGAAGGGCGGGCCGTCGAGGTCTGCGACACCGTGATGGCGGCGGACGCGTACGTCCTGTCGTACCAGCTCCCGGCGACGTGATCGCGCGATCGGGAGCGAGGTGGCACTACGCGGTGGGCTCGTCCGCGTCCTCAGGAGCGGTCGGCTCAAACATGGAGCTGATGTTGTTCCACATGAAGTGCTCCCGCCAGTCAGGTCTGTCGGCCGCCCAGCCGAGAAGTGCCCTCAACACCTTCTCCTGCGAGACGGTTTGCGTCTGGTAGTGCTCCGCGGCGACACCATCCCGGTACTCCAGTTGGTAGGTGTTGTTGTCGCGCAGCAGGACCTGGATGTACCAGTCACCTGCAAGCCCCTCGTCCTGTCGCTCAACGACCATGTGCTCTTTGTCGCGCCGCAGGTTGGCGAGCATGGCGCCTATCGCCGGCTTCGAAGGGCGCTTCACCACATGCCCCCGGGCGTTCGTCGCAATCAACATGAGCAGATCCTGCCGGACGGGTCTGACATTCATCTGCCCTGAAGGGGCATGGAAGAGCCCCCTCCTGACGGAAAAGCGCAGGTAGGGGGCTTCTTCAGCTCTGCTTACTTCTTCTTGCCCTGATTCTTGACCGCCTCGATCGCCGCCGCGGCCGCGTCCGGGTCGAGGTAAGTGCCGCCCGGGTTCAGCGGCTTGAAGTCGGCGTCGAGTTCGTAGGACAGGGGGATGCCCGTCGGGATGTTCAGGCCGGAGATCGCCTCGTCGGAGATGCCGTCCAGGTGCTTGACCAGGCCCCGGAGGCTGTTGCCGTGGGCGGCGACCAGGACCGTGCGGCCCGCCAGGAGGTCCGGGACGATGCCGTCGTACCAGTACGGGAGCATGCGGACGACTACGTCCTTCAGGCACTCCGTGCGGGGGCGCAGCTCCGGGGGGATGGAGGCGTAGCGGGGGTCTCCCGACTGGGAGAACTCCGTGCCGTCCTCCAGCTCCGGGGGCGGGGTGTCGTACGAGCGGCGCCAGAGCATGAACTGCTCCTCGCCGAACTCCGCGAGGGTCTGGGCCTTGTCCTTGCCCTGGAGAGCGCCGTAGTGGCGCTCGTTCAGACGCCAGGAGCGGTGGACCGGGATCCAGTGGCGGTCCGCGGACTCCAGGGCAAGCTGCGCGGTGCGGATCGCGCGCTTCTGGAGGGACGTGTGGACCACGTCGGGGAGAAGGTCGGCGTCCTTCAGGAGCTCGCCACCGCGGACTGCCTCCTTCTCGCCCTTCTCGTTCAGGTTGACGTCCACCCAGCCGGTGAACAGGTTCTTCGCGTTCCACTCGCTCTCGCCGTGGCGGAGGAGGATCAGCTTGTACGGTGCGTCGGCCATGCGTATGAGCGTAATCCAAGCTTTTGGTCGCGTGCGCGTCTGCCCGGCTGCCGGACGGTTGACCGGATCTGTTAATTGAGTGGCCCTCGCCGACATCATCTCCGTAAGGTGTGCCAGCAATCAGAGACTCTTACACCCCGGGGGATCCACCATGCCACTCGCCACCCTGAGACGCGCCGCCCGCGAGACCGTCTCCGGGCTTCCCCGCGAGTTCTGGTGGCTCTGGACCAGCACCCTCGTCAACCGGCTTGGGGCTTTTGTCGCGACTTTCATGGCTTTGTATCTCACCCTCGACCGTGGGTACTCCGCCTCCTACGCCGGTCTCGTCGCCTCACTTCACGGCCTCGGCGGGGTCGTCTCGTCCATCGGGGCCGGAGTCATGACCGACCGGCTCGGGCGGCGGCCCACTCTGCTCATCGCCCAGTCGGGCACCGCCGCCTCCGTCGCGCTCCTCGGCTTCATGCATCACCCCGTCGCCATCGCCGGCGTCGCGTTCCTGGTGGGGATGGCGTCTAACGCCTCGCGGCCCGCCGTCCAGGCGATGATGGCCGACATCGTGCGGCCCGAGGACCGGGTGCGCGCCTTCTCCCTCAACTACTGGGCCATCAACCTCGGCTTCGCCGTCTCGTCGATGGGTGCCGGGTTCATCGCCGCTTACAGCTATCTCGCCGGCTTCCTCATCGAGGCCGGGATGACTGCCGTCTGCGCGGTCGTCGTCTTCCTGAAGCTGCCCGAGTCCCGGCCGAGTCTCAACAAAAACGCCGAGGAAGCCACGGACGACGTCGGCCTCGGCACCGTCCTGCGTGACCGGCGGTTCATGAGCGTCGTCGGGCTGTCCTTCCTCGTCGCGCTGATCTTCCAGCAAGGGTCGATCGGGCTGCCGGTGGCCATGGGCAACGCCGGGTTCACGCCCGCCGACTACGGCATGGCCATCGCCGTGAACGGCGTGCTGATCGTCGCGCTGCAGATCCCTGTGACCCGGTTCATCCAGCATCGGGATCCCAAGCGGCTGCTCGTCGTCTCGTCCCTGCTCGCCGGATACGGCTTCGGGCTCACCGCCTTCGCCGGGTCCGTCGGCCTCATCGCCCTCACCGTGTGCGTGTGGACCCTCGGCGAGATGATCAACGCGCCCACCCAGACCGGCCTCGTCGTCCGCCTCTCCCCCACCCGGGGGCGCGGCCGCTACCAGGGCATGTACACCCTGTCCTGGTCCGCCGCGGCCCTCGTCGCACCCCTCATGTCCGGTTTCGTCATCGACCGGTTCGGCACGGCGTGGCTGTGGGGGCTGTGCGCGGTCGTCGGCACGGTCGCCGCGATCGGGTACGGCGCCCTCATGCGGCACCTTCCGGCCGAGGAGCCGACCTCACCCCTCGGACGCGTACGGCAGGAAGGGCAGGAAGTCGGCCCAAGCGTGGGGTGAGAGGGCGAGGCGGGGGCCGGTGGTGGCGGTACGGAACTTGGAGTCGCGGATGTGGATGGTGGCGGGGGTGGTGGCCACCTCGACGCAGGAGTCGCCGTCGGGGCCATCGCTGTAGCTGCTCTTGAACCACGCCAGTTCGGAGGCGCCACCGGCAGTGGACTTGCGGATCATGTTTCTCCCAGCAGTTGCTCGATGAGGGCCCGCGACTCCCCTGGTGGAAGAGCCTGAGCCCGGATGGTGCCATACCGCAGTTCAAGGATGCGCAGCTCCCTCAGGTCCGAGACCGGACGGCCGTTGAACGCGCCGTCGGAACGCCCGACTGCGGTGCCGTCCTCGAACTTGAGCAGCTCGATCCTCCCGCTCATACCGGGATGCGGCGTGCTGTCCAACGGCATCACCTGAAGCGTGACGTTGCTCAACCGTCCCACCTCCAGCAGGCGTTCGAACTGCTGTCGCCGCACCATTGTCCCTCCAACCTTGCGGTGCAGCGTCGCCTCTTCCAGGACGAAGGCCAGGGCAGGAGCGGGCGACCGCTCGAAGATGGACTGCCGGGCCATGCGAGCAGCCACCCGCCGTTCCAAGTCCTCCGGGGCATAGGCCGGTTGCCACGACTCCAACAAGGCCCGTGCATGCTCCGCTGTCTGCAACAGGCCCGGGATGCTGCTGCACACATACACCCCGATCTCCACCGCCTTGGCCTCCATCGCAGCCAGATCCCGCACCTTCTTCGGATACCGGACCCTCTTCACGTCCTCCCACGTAGCCACGATGAGCCCGCCCGCATCCAGCACCTCGTCGGCCTTGTCCAGATACTCCTGCCGGGGAATCCGCTTCCCCGCCTCGATCTTGTAGACCAAGTCGTCGCCGTACCCGACCGCCGCCCCGAAGTCGGGCACCCGCATCCCCACGGCCTCCCGCCGCAGCCTCAACTGCCGTCCCACGGTGGCGATCACCGCCAGACCCCAGTCGTCGTCCGGGTCCACCTCCCAACCCGGCTCGTCCGCCTCGGTCTTGAGCCGTACCGCCTCGCCGTCCACCGACATCCCGCACCCCTCCGTCGTACGACCGTGCTGCGACGCCCTTACCCGTACGCACCCTCTGGACAGCCTGGACACCTCTGGACAAGCCCTGGACAGTCGCTCTACGCAACAGCGTCGTCACTGTTCACGGTAGGCACACGCGGCCACGCTGAGTGACGTGATCCTCAACTTCAGCGCCCAGCTCTCCCCCACACCCCGCGGAGCCCGTCTCGCCCGTCTGCTCGCGACGGAGCAACTCCGCGGCTGGGGACTCCCATTGGATCCGGCGGAGCACATCGTGGCGGAACTGGCCACCAACGCCGTCACGCACGGCAAGGTCCCGGGGCGCGACTTCCGACTCACGCTCTACGTCGTCGGCGGCACCCTCCGTATCGAGGTCACGGACACTCGCGACGACCGCGTGCCGCATCCACAACACCCTGCCTCCGATGCCGAGTCGGGGCGCGGACTCCTCCTCGTGGACGCGCTCGCCGACCGCTGGGGTGTCACGCCGGGACTGCGTCCTCGTAAGACCGTGTGGGCCGAAGTCGTACTCCCACCGGACTTCAGAAACCCGTGCTCCGGTGCCAGGGGCGATCTTCCCCAAGAAACACGAGAGGGAAAGAACCCCACCAAACCCCACCCCTCCCTCCCGCTCGCAGCGCTGCCTCACCCTCGCGAGTGAACATCACCAACTCAGCTGGATTTCGGCCCGGTTGCTTGCTCTACGCTCAGCGCGACACAACCGCAGACATGCAGCAGACATACAACGGCCCTCGCCGGGACTGGCATCCCAATGCGAGGGCCTCACCACCAAGGAAGAAACCCTAGACTTCCCGATGGATATCCAAAACCCTAGCGCGCCCTCGCGCGCCCAGTCCCGTATCGCGGGCAAAAACCACCCCCACGCGGGTGGCCTCGAACACGACCACACCCGCCACGCCACCCGCTTCACGGTGATCGGCAACCACCTCGCCCAGCACCCATCGCTGTCGGGACTCGCGATCGGGCTGGGCTGCCACATCCAGTCGCTACCCAAGGGCGCCCGCGTCGACATCAAGACCCTCGCCGCCCGCTTCCCCGAGGGCACGACCCGTATCGCCGCCGCCCTGCGCGAACTGGAAACCCACGGCTACCTGCGCCGCGAACGCAAACGCACCCCCGGCGGCCGCATCGTCACCCGCACCATCTCCTGCAACCAGCCCGGCCACCAGCGGCGGGCGGCCGAAGAGCACGGGCCCACACGCCCCAAGAGACAGCAGGAGCCCCGCAAGAAGGCCCTCCCCGCCGTCCCGCAACCGTCGTACCCCCACCCCACGCTCCTCCAGCAGGCCACCGACCTCCTCGCCGGCCTCCGCCGCCACGACTCCCGCCTGCTGCTCTCCACCTGCGACACGGCCCACCTCGCCCCCGGCGTCGCCGCCTGGCTGGAACGCGAGGTCACCTCCACCGCCGTACGCCAAGCCCTGACGACGGATCTCCCGGACCCCCTGTGCCGCCCGGCAGCCCTCCTGGCCCACCGCCTGACCGCCCAGCTGCCGCCACTGCTCCCGTACCGCGCGCCCGCAGCACCACCACCGGTCCAGCACCCGCTCCAGACCTGCGACGGCTGCGAACGCGCCTTCCGCGCTCCCGCACCCGGCCGCTGCCGCGACTGCCGAACCGACTCGGCGGGCAACCTGCCGCTTAGCTTGGGGGACTGCCGTGCAGGCTGAGCCGGGACACGGTAGTTGGAACCGGTGAGGGTCAGTTCGTGGAGTGGCCGGTGTCCTAGGGCTCAGAGGTGACGGACAGGGCTGCGGCTTCATGGATGGCGAGTTCTTCAGGGGTTCCGACGATGGCAGGTCCGCAGCCGGGAGGGAGGCGTTCGACCACCATCGTGACGGCCTGTTCCGGCGTTGCAGCTGGGCCCACGGACTCGCTGCGCAGGGGTCCGGAGACCCAGTATTCGCCTCTCGCCGCGGGCTGGATGTAGGGAATGTCCCACGTCCACCGCTGCCCTGTGCAGCGGCTGAAGTGCAGCTCTCCCATTCCCGTCCAGGGGAACAACTGGCGCAGGCGGGGTTCGGCGTAGGCCGCTTCGAGCAGTTCCGGGCGGACCCGCCCGTCCGCGCGAACCTTCTGCCAACCTGCTTCGACGAGGCCCTGGCTCGGGGGCGTTGTGTCCATAGCGACACATCATCCCCGTCGTTGGGCAGAACTGGTTCGGCCCGATCCGTCTGCCTTCCTCTCGCGTGGTGTCCCGCTGTCCGCTCAGTCGTCGAAGTGGAGCGCAGGCCGGGTCCAGAGAGTGAGGTCACTGCTGGTGGCGACCGCCAGGGTCAGGCCGGAGGGAGAGAACCCGGCTGCGCGGAGTTCTGAGTACTCGGAGTGGAAGATGTGCCACCACGTCCCTCCCGCCAGACCTTTGTGGGACCCTCCGTCGGCGGAGAGGATGACGCGGTCGTGGGGCCATTCGGGGCTGACGACATCCAGGGTCCAGCCGTCCGGTGTGGTGCTGTGCAGGCCGCCGCCGAAGAGCCCGGCGATGCGCACCGGGGCTCCTGCGATCGGGCCGAGCCCGGGGCAGGCGAGGTCCGGGTGGGCGTCGGGGGTGCTCGTTTCGGGGTCAGGATCCCGGTCGCGGGAGATCTTCTCGCCAGTGACCGCGTCGACGAGTCCATGGCCGTCGCTGGACACGACCATGACGAGGTCGTGACCGCTGTCGGGATGAACGGCGAATCCGATGCCAAGCAGACCCCCGATGGGGGTCCTGCGGTCCAGCACCGGCTGCCACGGCTCGGGAGCGGGCATGACGGTGGCGGCGATGTAGCGCTCGCGCAGCTTCTGCTGGTACTCCGTGATCAACTCGTCTCCTCGGTACGATCCGCGTCGAGGATCTCTCGCGCAGTGGCCCAAGTCGACTCGAATTCCTGGCAGGTGATCTCGGCAACGCCGTCCGCTTTGCTCGGTCACACCTGACCGTCACGGATGCATCCGTGCCCCCTTCATCACCTTGTCCACCGCGTTCTTCGGCCCGTACACCGCGATCCCCACCAGGTCCAACTCCGCCGTCCCCACCGCCCGTACCGCCGCCCGGTTGTCGCGGTCGTTGCCCGTCGTGAACAGGTCGCTCGTGAAGAGCGCGCACGGCAGTGAGCGGGACAGCACGCGCGCGTGGGCCGTCGTCAGCGTCTCCTTCGTGCCCTCGAAGACCATTACCGGCTGGCGGAACATCGGCAGGTAGGGCACGCCGTCGGCGTCCTCGTACGGCTCGCCGATCACCTCGGGGACGGCCGTACCGAGGCCGCTCACGAGGAACGCGGTGACGTTGAGTCGCTGCCAGGGCTCCAGGTCCTCCCTCAGCAGGACAGCGATCTTGGTGTCGAAACGGATGGGTTCAGTACTCGTGCTGCTCATACCCCGAGACTGCCGACCGTCGTACGACACCGTCTTGTACGTTCTTTGCATGGCGGCCAAAACAGCGTCCCGGCAGGAAGTCACCGCCTGGCGCCCCGCCGTCCCAGGCGTCGTCGAGGTCTTCCACGCCCACTTCACCGAGTACGCCTACCCGATGCACGTCCACGAGGCATGGACGCTGCTCATCGTGGACGACGGCGCCGTACGGTACGACCTCGACCGGCATGAGCACGGCACGCCGGGCGACACCGTGTCGCTGTTGCCGCCGCACGTCCCGCACAACGGGTCGCCCGCCACCCCGGACGGCTTCCGCAAGAGGGTTCTGTACCTCGACGACACCCACCTCACCGACGACCTCATCGGGCCCGCCGTCGACGGCCCCGATCTGCGGGATCCCGTACTGCGGCTGCGGGTCGGGCAGTTGCACACGGCGCTCACCCGGCCCGGCGAAGAGCTGGAGGCGGAGAGCCGGCTGACGTTGATCGGCGACCGGGTGCGGGCGTTGCTGCGGCCTCGGCTCGACGCACAGCCCTCGCGCCCCGATCCCGCCCTCGCCCGCCGGCTGCGCGAACTCCTCGACGAACGCGTCGTCGAGGGGCTCTCGCTGGAGGCGGCAGCGGGGCTGGTGCAGGCCCATCCGGCCCATCTTGTACGGGCGTTCAGCGGGGCTTACGGGATCGCGCCGCACCAGTATCTGAACTCCCGGCGCGTCGACCGGGCCCGGCGGCTGCTGCTGGAGGGGCGGCCGCCGGGCGACGTGGCCGCGGCGACCGGATTCTTCGACCAGTCCCATCTCACGCGGCACTTCCGGAAGTTGGTGGGGGTCACTCCGGGACGCTATGCGCGGAAGCCGTCCGTGAAGCCGTCCGTCCGGTGAGCGGCGACGGGCGGTTGGCCGGGTTCGGCAAACCCGCCGTCAGAACCAGTGCAGGCAGTGCGGGGAGCGTTCGGCGCGGAAGAGTGCGTCGGCGAGGGTGGCTGCGTCCGGGTTGTGGGCCCGGATGTGTCCGGCGCGCACGAGCGTGCTCGGGGCGGTGCCGCCGAGGTAGATCGAGCCCAGATCACTGACGTCCAGGGAAAGGTCGGGCTCCCGGTCCGTGGGGACGCAGTCGGCCTTGTTGTCCCGGACGGTGAGCAGGTAGCGGCCGTGCTCACCGAGGAACGGGTCGTCGACGTCGAGGACGAGCTCGCCGTCCGTGAACCAGCCGCGCGCGGTCAGCGCACGTGGCACGTCCAGCAGCCGCACCCATAGCCAGTCCATGTCGCCGCTCACCTCACCGGCGCGGAAGTCCGCGAGCTGCCAGCGCAGCGGGTGGTCGTGCGGGACGTGCTTGAACACGACCTTGGCGACCAGGTCGTGGCCCAGCACGAATCGGGCCAGGGCCGTGTACACGGCGTCGTCGGTGGCGATGGTCTCGTCGACCGTCAGGGTTTCGGACTCGCCCATCGAGTAGCTGGCGTACCCGTCCGGGACGCCGTCGGCGTCACGATGGACGGCGACGTAGCGCGGCGCCGGAGAGATCGGGGGCTGCCCCGCGCCCACCGCCCACCAGCGGTGCGGCCGGGACAGCGCGCCGGGCTGTGCGCGGCGGTACCGGTCGTAGACCTCTTCCAGGATCTCGCCGCACTCGGCACGCCGCAGCACCTCGATCGTGCCCGTGCCCGTGCCCGTGTCCGAGCCGGTTGCCGGGGCGTCGGCCGTTCCGCGCGCCCGGGGAAGGGTGAGAGCGCCCCGGTGGCGCGGCACCGTCAGCTGGGCCGTGTAGGTCGCCGGTCCGTAGCCGAACCTGCGGTAGATCAGGGCCTCGGTGCACAGCAGTACGGAGAGGAACTCCCCTCGGGCCCGCACCTCGGTGAGCTGATGCCGCATCATCGCGCTGAGCACGCCTTGGCGTCTGTGCGAGGGCAGGACGCCGACGGCGGTCACCCCGGCGGCCGGGACGAGGGTCTCACCGGGCAGGGTGAGCTCGAAGGAATACGCGGCGGCGGTGCCGACGGGCCGCCCGTCCGCCGTCAGGGCGAGCAGGCCGCGGTCCATTTCGAGCGCCGCCCACCAGACCCCGCCGCCGCCCTCGTTCGGGGTTTCCGGGAAGCGCCCGAACGCGGCATGAAGTGTGTCGACGAAGACGTCGAAGTCCTGGTCGGTCGTGGGACGGATCTCCATTGCTGCCGCTGCCTCCCTGGATACCGGCACCACGACCCGTGGCGCCCCGCACAGTGCAGCGTTGACAGGTGGTCAGGTCAAACGAATTACGGCCGCTCACAGCACAACTCGGCCCCGGGGTCAGTCCTCCGACCGCCGCGTCAGATGCGCGAACGCGTCCAGGTTCCGCGTCGGCTCGCCCCGGGACACCCGCCACTCGTACTCCTTGCGGATCGCGGAGGCGAAACCGAGTTCCAGGAGGGTGTTGAAGCTGCCGTCCGCCGCCTCCAGGACCTGGCCGAGCAGGCGGTCGATCTCGTCGGCGGTGACGGCGGCGAGGGGGAGCTTGCCGGCGACGTAGACGTCACCGAGCCGGTCCACGGCGTAACTCACGCCGTAGAGCTTGAGGTTGCGCTCCAGGAGCCAGCGGTGGACGCCGGGTTCGTTCTCGTCGGGGTGGCGGATGACGAAGGCGTTGAGGGAGAGGGAGTGACGGCCGACGAGGAGGGAGACGGTGGTCTTCAGCTTGCGGGTGCCGGGGAGCTGCACCACGTAATTGCCGGCCGCCGGGCTCTCCCACTCCAGCTCGGCGTCCTTCAGGACACCCTCGATGACCTGCGCTGCCTTCTGTGCGTCACCCATGGTGGGAGCGTACGCGACGCCGGTACGCCTGGGCCGCGGCCGTGTAGACGTCCGCCGTCGCGGCGGCCGCGGTGTCCCAGCCGAAGGACTGGGCGTGCCGGGCGGCGGCCTCGCCCATGCGGGGCGTGAGCGTGGGTTCGTCGGCGAAGTCGCGCAGCACGCGCGCGTAGGCGGCGGGATCGTGCCCTCGTACGAGGAATCCGGTACGGCCGTCCCGCACCGCCACCGGAAGGCCGCCCACCGCCGCCGCGAGCACCGGGGTGCCGGCCGCCTGGGCCTCTATGGCGACCAGGCCGAAGGACTCGCTGTAGGAGGGCATGACCAGCACGGACGCGGCCCGGAACCAGTCGGCGAGCTGCTCCTGGCCGACGGGCGGGTGGAACCGTACGGCATCCGCGATGCCGAGCCGTGAGGCCAGCTTCTGCAGGCCCTCGGGCTTGGCGAGGCCGCTGCCGCTGAGGCCGCCGACGACCGGGACGAGGAGGCGGGAGCGCAGCTCGGGGCGCTCGTCGAGCAGCACCGCCACCGCGCGGAGGAGAATGTCCGGGGCCTTCAGGGGCTGGATGCGGCCCGCGAAGAGCGGGATCAGGGCGTCTTGCGGGAGGCCCAGGCGGGCTCGGGCCGCGGCCCGGCCGTCCGCCGGGCGGAAGCGGTCGAGGTTCACTCCGGGGTGCACCACGGCGACCTTGGCGGGGTCGGCGGCGTAGTGCCGTACGAGTTCCTCGCGCTCATCGGCGGTGTTCGCGATGAGGCGGTCGGCGGCGGCGACGATCTGGGTCTCGCCGATGACGCGGGCGGCGGGCTCGGGGGTGTCACCGTCGGCGAGGTTGGCGTTCTTGACCTTGGCCATGGTGTGCATGGCGTGTACGAGGGGGGCGCCCCAGCGCTGGGCGGCGAGCCAGCCGACGTGGCCGGAGAGCCAGTAGTGCGAGTGGACGAGGTCGTAGTAGCCGGGCCGGTGACCGGCCCAGGCCTGCATCACGCCGTGTGTGAAGGCGCAGAGCTGGGCGGGGAGGTCCTCCTTGTTGAGGCCCTCGTAGGGGCCGGCGTCGATGTGCCGGACGAGGACGCCGGGCGCGAGTTCGACGGTCGGGGGGAGGCCGCCGGTCGTCGCGCGCGTGAAGATCTCGACCTCGATGTTGATCGCGGCGAGGCGCTGCGCGAGCTCCACGATGTAGACGTTCATGCCGCCGGCGTCGCCGGTGCCCGGCTGGTGGAGCGGTGAGGTGTGCACGGAGAGCATGGCGACGCGGCGGGGGCGGCGATGCAGCCTGAGCCGCGGGGGCGTTGCCTGGGAGCGACGCCCGAGCCTGCTGACGTACTGGCTCACGTCGCGTTCCTCCTTGCAGCGGGCATGCCGGACGGAGGATGTAGAGCGCCCTCCAAGGGGGTGCAACGCCGGAGGGAGGGGTTCCCATTCCGGGGGCGGCGATTTTTGCCGAGGCATTACCGGGGGTCGCTCAACTGTTCGGGGTTCGGGTGCGTCGGGAATTCGGTGGGCGGCGGGGCTGGGCGTTCCTAGGATCACGGGCATGACAGGCACCGAGGAGATCGTGGAGTGGCTGCCCTGCCCGTGCTGCGGCCACCGGACGCTGGGCGAGCTGTGGGCATACGAGATCTGCCCTGTCTGCTACTGGGAGGAGGACTCCACCCAGCTCCGCTACCCCTGGTGCGGCTTCGGCCCCAACCACGGCCTGAACCTGTTCGAGGCGCAGGCCAACTTCCGGCGGATCGGCGCGGTCACCGAGGACATGAAGCGCTACGTCCGTCCGCCCAGGGCCGACGAGCCGCTGGACCCCGGCTTCCGCCCCGCCGACCCGGCGCTGGACCCCTTCGAGGAACGGTTCACCGACACGCCGTATCCGGACGACCTCACGGGCCTGTACTACTGGCGGCCCGCTTACTGGCGCCGGACGGCACGATCCAGCCCGTCCGGCGTGTGATGTTTTCGCCCCCGCCGCCCCTTCCCGTCCCATCCTTCTGGGGCTCCGCCCCAGACCCCGCTCCTCAAACGCCGGAGGGGCTGAGTTTTTCAGCCCGTCCGGCGTTTGAGGACGAGGCCCCTTCAGGGCCGAAGCGGGGGTCTGGGGGCGCAGCCCCCAGGGACGGGACGGGTAGGGGCGGCGGGGATACCCTCGTACCCATGACAGCCCGCGCAGCGCCCCGCCCCCTGGGGACGGTCACGCGCGGGACCACCAACCCCAACCGGCTGCGCCGCATGGACCGCTGGATCGCGGCCACGCACGGTGCCGAGCTACGGCGCGCGACCGATCCGGTCGCCGTCGACCTTGGCTACGGCGCCGCCCCGTGGACAGCCGTAGAGCTGCTCAGCCGGCTCCGCGAGGAGGCACCACACGCGCGCGTGGTCGGCGTCGAGATCGAACCGGCCCGGGTCGCGGCCGCGAAACCGTACGAGCGGGACGGGCTCGTCTTCCGGCACGGCGGGTTCGAGATCCCGGTCGCCGAGCGTCCGCTGCTGATTCGCGCAGCCAATGTGCTGCGGCAGTACGACGAGGCCGAGGTCGCCGCCGTATGGGCACGGCTGTGCGCGCGGCTCGCACCGACCGGGCTCCTCGTCGAGGGGACCTGCGACGAGATCGGGCGCCGGCACGTCTGGGTCGCGCTCGGGCCCGAGGGCCCGCGGACGGTCACCTTCGCGGCCCGGCTGGGCTCGTTGGAGCGGCCCTCGGACCTCGCCGAGCGCCTGCCGAAGGCGCTGATCCACCGCAACGTCCCCGGCGAACCGGTGCATGCCTTCCTGCGCGACTTCGACCGCGCCTGGGCGGCCGCCGCGCCCTACGCCTCGTACGGCGCCCGGCAGCGGTGGATCCGGGCGGTGCGGGACCTGACGGCCCACTGGCCGGTGGCCGACGGGCCGGGGCGGTGGCGGCAGGGTGAAGTGACGGTGGCGTGGGAGGCGTTGGCACCGCGCGGGTGACTCTTCCCCTGAATCTCCCCGGGGCTGACCTGCGGGGAACGATCTCCGTGAGTCGTTCGTCACAAAGGCGGGGAGATCTTCATGCGGGGGCGGAAAGGGGGGAAGCACTAGGTCTGTCGCTTTGCGCCGCTCCGTGGCACGATCCCCCGAGCACCGTAAGTTACTGACGGTAAATCAGATATGGGGGCAGGGGTATGGGAACGGGCAAGCGCGGTCTGCTCGCGACGGCCGTGACCGTGGTCGGCGCAGTCACGGTACTGACCGCACCCGGCGCGGCGTTCGCGTCCGCGAGAACCCCCACACCGACCCCCTCCGCTTCCGCCTCTTCTTCCGCCTCCTCGACTCCCGTGACGAACAAGGACCTTGAGGCCGTACGCGAGAAGCTCGCCACGCTCTACCACGACGCGGCCGTCGCCACCGACGCCTACAACGCCGCCGAGGAGAAGGCCGAGAAGCAGTCCGCCGAGATCGTCGAGCTGGCCGGGAAGATCGTCAAGGGTCAGGAGAAACTGGACGAGTTGAAGGACCGCGCGGGCGCCGCGGCCGCCGCCCAGTACCGCGGTGGCGGGCTGCCGGACGAGGCCCATCTGCTGCTCGGCAACGACCCGCAGGACTTCCTCGACGACACCGGCCGGCTGCTCCAGGGCCAGCGCGCCACCAAGGGCCTGCTCGCGGAAATGGCCCGCACCCAGCAGGACTTGAAGCAGTACGCCGCGGACGCCTCCACCCAGTGGAAGAAGCTGGAGGCGGGCCGCGAGGCGAAGGCGGCCGCCAAGAAGAAGATCAAGAAGCAGATCGCGGCGGCCGAGCAACTCGAGTCCCAGCTGGAGAAGGAGGAGAAGGAGCGCCTCGCCGAACTGGAGGAACAGGCCGCCCACCAGGCCCAGACCGCCTGGCTGGACTCCGGGATCCTCGACGAGATCGACGCCACCGCGTCCGAACAGGGCAAGCAGGCCGTCGAGTACGCGACCGCGCAGATCGGCAAGCCGTACGTATGGGGCGCCGAGGGCCCGAACTCGTACGACTGCTCCGGCCTGACCTCACAGGCCTGGGCGAGCGCCGGCCGGCCCATCCCGCGCACCTCGCAGCAGCAGTGGCAGCAGCTGACCCGCGTCGACGTGCAGGACATGCGGCCCGGCGACCTGATCATCTACTTCGACGACGCGAGCCATGTCGGGATGTACCTGGGCGACGGCGCGATCGTGCACGCCCCGCGGCCCGGGCGGACGGTGACGATCGCCGGGGCGGGGTCGATGCCGATCCTCGCGGTGGTCAGGCCGGATGCGTGATCCCGGACAATTGCCGCGGAGCGCGTGACCCCGCTCATGTGACCCACCGCACGCGGACCCGGCATCAAACCCCCGCCGGAAGTGACGTTCGTCATCCCGTCCCACCCCCCGACCTGTCCAACTGCGTTACGGATCGCGGCATATGACAGCGGCCAGCCTCCAAGCGGCGTGTCTCACACCATTCCTCTAGGGGACGCTTACCCGCTATGGTCCCCGTCGGTGGATCGAGGTCCCTCGCCCCGCCGTGCCCTCGGGGGGAGGGAAGGAACCAAGACGATGCCCGTACCCATACCGCGGCAGAGAGCGATCCCGGCCGTGGAGAGTGGTCAGGCGCCGGCCGTCCACCAGGACGGCCCTTCCAAGGAAGAGACCCCGCGCAAGGAAGCCACGGTCGACACCAACGCCGCCACCACCAATCTGACCCTGCTGGTGATCGAGGACGATCCGGGCGGCTCCACGGTCGTGCCCGAGATGCTCGACGCGGCCGGCAAGCCGATCCGTGTCCGCACCGCCCGCAACCTCACCGAGGCCGAGCGGCTGCTCACCGACGACGTCCACTGCATCCTGCTGGACCTCACGCTGCCTGCCTCCGGCAGGCCCGCGGACGACGACGAGCTCGCCGTACTCAGGCATGTCCTGGAGCTCGCGCCCCGGCACGCCGTCCTCGCGCTGACCGCGTCCGGCGACTCCGAACGCGGCGCGGAGGCCGTGCGCGTGGGCGCCCAGGACTACCTCTTCCGGGACGAACTGGACAGTCGGCTGCTGAGCCGGGCGATCCGGTACGCGGTGGAGAGGAAACGTTCCGACACGGCCGAGCGACGGCTCGCCGAGGGCCGCGTACGGGCCCAGGAGAACCGCCGCCTGGAGCGCGGCCTGCTGCCCACCCCGCTCCTCGAGGGCTCCTCCCTCCGCTTCGCAGCCCGCTACCGCCCCGGCCGCTCGCGCGCGCTGCTCGGCGGTGACTTCTACGACGTCGTCCGCACCCCCGACGGCACGGTCCACGCGATGATCGGCGACGTCTGCGGGCACGGCCCCGACGAGGCGGCACTCGGCGTGGAGCTGCGCATCGCCTGGCGGGCGCTGACGCTGGCGGGGCTGTGCGGCGACGAGCTCCTCGGCACCCTGCAGCAGGTCCTGGAGCACGAGCGCGCGGACGACGAGATCTTCGCGACCCTCTGCACGGTGGACATCGCCCCCGACGGCCGCCGCGCGGGCCTGTGCCTCGCCGGTCACCCGTCCCCGCTGATCGCCCGCCCCGGCAGGCAGGCCAAGCTCCTGCCCTACGACAACAACGGCCCCGCCCTCGGTCTGCTGCCCGGCGCGCGCTGGCCGCGGATGCAGGTGGAGCTGGGTTCCGAGTGGAGCCTGATGCTCTACACCGACGGCCTGATCGAGGGCCACGCCGGCGAGGGCCGACGGGAGCGGCTCGGGCAGGACGGCATGGTGGAGATGGTCCGCCGGCAGCTCTCCGAGGGCCTGCGCGGCGAGCAGCTGCTGCGGGCCGCGGTGCACGAGGTGCGGGAACTGAACGGCGGCGAGCTGACGGACGACGTGGCGGTGCTGTTGCTGGACCGGACGCCGTAGCGCTCCGCTGGGCTGGGCTGAGCCGGAAGCGCGGTGACGAATCTGCGGGCCGGTGGGGGCTGGTCGCGCCGTTCCCCGCGCCCCTTAAGGGGCGCTCGCTTACCGTCCGCCGTTGTACGGGCCGTAGGGACCGTCGCTGCTGGAGCCGCCCTTGCGGCTGCGGCCGCCTCCCGGGAGGCCGCGCAGGGCGGGCCGTACGTCGACCATGTACACGATCGTCGCGATGAGGCCGATGATCGGCAGGAACGACATGACGCCGAAGAGCACGTTCACCACGACGGCGATCCCGAGGATGATCAGCCAGAACGGCTTGGTCTTCTTGTCGGCCGCGCGATAGGCGTCGTCGCGACGGATGGCGGCGTCGATCAGCGCGAAGGCGCTGAAAGCGAGAAGGCCCATGCTCAGCAGCCACATGAAGCCTGCGAACCCCTGCATCAGCACAACGTCCACCACCCGACTCGGCTTGTCCTCTACGCGGTCACCGTACCCGTTTCCGCAAGCCCACTACCCGCACAACGGGCCGGGCACTCGGTAAGTGCCCGGCCCGTTCTGTGCCTGCCTGGTGTTACTTGGCGGGCGGGGTCGTCTTCTTGGCGGTGGTCTTGCGCGCCGTGGTCTTCTTGGCGGTCGTCTTCTTCGCCGGGGCCGGGGCGGGCTCGGCCTTGGCCTCGGCGGGCTTCGGGGCCGGCGCCTCCTCCTTGACCTCGACGGGCTCGGCCTTCGGCTCGACGGCCACGGCCAGTTCCTCGATCTCCTCGGCGGCCTCGCCGCGCCAGGTCTTCACGGTCTGCTCGCCGTGCTCGGCGACCTTCTCGTAGGTCTCGCGGGCCTTGACGGCGTACTCGGCGGCGACGCCGACGCTGCGCAGGGCGAAGTCCTGGGCGCTCTCGCCGATCTTCTTCAGGTCCGCGTCGAGGGTGGTGCCGAGCTTCTTGATGTCACCGTCGAGGGTGCTGATGAACTCGCCGACCTTGGCCTGGATGCTCTCCTGGGCCTCCTTGGCCTTGGTCTGGGCCTCCTTGGCGCGGGCGGCGGCCTTCTCCTGCACGGCCTTGGGGTCGGTGCCGCGGACGGCCTCGATACGGGCCGGGGCCTCGGCGCGCAGCTGCTCCACGATGCCGGGCACCTTCTTGGCCTGCTGGAGGGCCAGATCGGCGGTGCCGGCGGCGAAGTAGAGCGGGGTCGGGTCGCTGAAGGTCTTGCGCAGGTCGTCGGTGATGGCCATGGTGACGGTCCTCCCGGATCGCTTTGGGCTGAGGGTTTTGGGGTCCGCGGTCGGCCGGCCGGTCGTCGAGTGGTCTCTCAACCGGCTGACTGCTGCGGGTCGGCGTCGCTGCCGTCGGTCGTACGGGGACGGCGCTTGGCGGTCTTGCCGCCGGCCGTTCGTTTCGTGCGGGGGCCGGGTGCGGGGGTGTCCTGAACATCGTCGTCAGGAACGTCGTTGTCAGGAACGTCCGCCGCACCGTCGCTCTGAGCGGGAGCCGCGTCCGCCGGGGCGACCTCGAATCCGTTCTCCTTGCGGAAGGATTCGTAGATCTGGAGCAGCACCTGCTTCTGCCGCTCGTTCAGCGTGGGATCGGCGAGGATGACCGCACGTGTCTCCACCTCGTCCCGGTCCCGCTCGGCATCGAGAATCCCGGCCCGCACGTACAGCGTCTCGGCGGAGATCCGCAGGGCCTTGGCGACCTGCTGCAGCACCTCCGCGCTCGGCTTGCGCAGCCCGCGCTCGATCTGGCTCAGATACGGGTTGGACACCCCGGCGGCATCGGCGAGCTGCCTGAGCGACAGCTGCGCAGTACGCCGCTGTTCACGCAGATACTCACCGAGATTGCCGACGTTGAGCGATGCCATGCCCCTACTTTGCACCACCCGCGCTAACTATTGCAAGCACCTGCTTGCAAAAGTGCGCCAGGCCACTTGATCCCGGTGCATAGGATCGCCGGCATGGCCCTGCGACCTGTTCTGGTGAACATGAAGGCTCTTGATGACTCGGCGGTCGGCCGGTTCTGGGCGGAGGCGCTCGGCTGGCGGGTTTCCAGCCAGGAACCCGGCGCGACCGCCGCTAAGCCCGCCGGCTTCGACTGGCTGGACCCGGCCGGTGTCTGCGTCGACGTCATCTGCGTCCCGGAACCCAAGACGACGACGAAGAACCGTGTGCACCTCGATCTCGCCACCACCTCTGCGGCCCATCAGACGGAGTTGGTCGCGCGCCTCCAGGCTCTCGGTGCGACGCCCGTCGACGTGGGCCAGGGCGACGTGCCGTGGACGGTCCTCGCCGACCCGGAGGGCAACGAGTTCTGCGTACTGGAGCCTCGGGAGATCTACCGGGACACCGGGCCGATCGCCGCGGTGGTGGTCGACTGCGCGGATCCGCGGGCCATGGCCCGGTTCTGGGGTGAGGCGATCGACTGGACCCTGAGCGAGGCGACCGACGACCATGCGGTGTTGCGCTCCGCCAAGGGTGTCGGCCCGTATCTCGAGTTCCTCCGCACGCCCGACGTGAAGACCGTGCCGGACCGCGTCCATCTCGACCTGGTGCCTGACGTCGGTGACGACAAAGCAGCGGAGGTGGCCCGGCTGCGGGCCCTCGGCGCCACCGACCTCGACGTCGGGCAGGGCGACGTCCCGTGGACGTGCCTGACCGACCCGGAGGGCCACGAGTTCTGCGTCCTCGCCCGGTCCTGACGCGGAACCTTGACGGCACCCTGAGAGACGCCGATGCCGTACCGGATTTCCGCTGTGCCCGTCCCCGCGGCCCCCACGGCGCTAGCGTCGAGTCCCATGATCGTATGGCTCAACGGCACCCACGGCGCGGGCAAGACCACGACCAGTGCACTCGTGCAGCAGCTGATCCCGGATTCACGGGTGTCCGACGCCGAGAAGGTCGGCGAGACCCTCATGGACATCACGCCGGCGCTGCCCGCACCCGGGACGGACAACTTCCAGCACTGGCCGCCGTGGCGGCCGCTCGTCGTCGAGACCGCCCGCCGCGTGCTCGACTACACCGGCGGCACCCTGGTGATGCCCATGACCGTCCTGGTCGAGCAGTACTGGCGCGAGATCAGCACGGGCCTCGCCCAACACGCCATCCCCGTACGGCACTTCGTCCTCCACGCCGACCAGGACACCCTCCGCGGGCGCATCGCGGGCGACACTGTTGTCGGCTCCAACTCCTGGTTCCGTCTCAAATACCTCGAGCCCTACGCCGAGGCGGCCCGCACGTGGCTGCACGGCGAGGCCGAGGTCGTCGACACCACGCACCTCACGCCTGCCCAGGCCGCCCTGCGGATCGCAGAGGCCGTCAAGAGCTGAAGTCCCCGCCCGGGGCGGGAACACGGCGACCGGGACGTCCGGATAGCCTGCCCTCTCGCTCCGGACAAGTGACCGGACCAGTGACCGGACCAGTGAGAGGGACATCGTGGGGGTTCAGGTGCGTGGGCGGCGTGCCCGGTGGATCACGTTCGGGGTGATCGCGTTCGGGGCACTGTTCCTGGTCGTCGGGTTGATCCTGGCGGGGGTGTCGGTGTCGTTCCTGGTGGATGCGGAGCGTGCCCGGGGCACGGTGGTGGCGCTGGAGTGGCGGAACGACCACAGCTCCTCATCCCGCAAGAAGCGATCGAACGACAAGCCCTCGGCCTACCCGGTGGTCGAGTTCACGTCGGCGGACGGCGTGCAGAGGACGTTCCGGAGTTCGACGGGTTCCAATCCACCGTCGTACGAGGAGGGCGAGCGGGTCGAGGTGCTGTACCGCGCCGACTCCCCCGAGGACGCGCGGCTCAACGGGTTCGCCTCGCTGTGGCTGCTGCCGCTGATCTTCGGTGGGATCGGGCTGGTGATCGTGGGGATCGGGACGGCCGTCGCACTGGTGAGGCGGGGGCGTTCCCAGCCGGTGGGTTCCGGACTGGTGCCGTGAGTGTTCCGGGCTGTTCCCACAGCCCGGAACACTCACGGCACCGGAGCAGGAGCGGGCCTACCTGGTGAGTTCGGCCGGTTCGTCCAGCCGCGTCAGCTTCCGCGGGTTCACCACCGCGTGGATCCGGGTGATCCGCCCGTTCTCCACCACGAGGCTCACTGCGGCCACTCGGCCGTCGGTTTCGATGCGGGCCGCGGGCGCGCCGTTGAGCCACACGGGCGTCGTCTCGGACTCGCTCACCGCGCTGCTCGCGCGCGCGAGCAGCTTCGCCACCGCCTCGGCCCCGTGGATCGGAGCCAGAGCGGCGGCCACCACCCCGCCACCGTCGGTGATCAGGACCACGTCCGGCGCCATGACCTCCAGCAGCTCCTGCAACTGCCCGGTGTGCAACGCGGCCAGGAACCGCTCCACCACAATCTGCTGCTCCGACCGGCTCACCCGCACCCGCGGCTGCCGGGCCGCCACGTGCTCGCGGGCCCGCCGCCCGATCTGCCGCACCGCCGCCGCGGACTTCCCGACGGCCTCGGCGATCTCGCCGTACGGCATCTCGAAGACCTCACGGAGCACGAACACCGCCCGCTCCGCCGGCCCGAGCGTCTCGAGAACGGTCAGCATCGCGATCGAGACGCTCTCCGCGAGTTCGACGTCCTCGGCGACATCGGGGCTGGTCAGCAGCGGTTCCGGCAGCCACTCGCCGACGTACTCCTCGCGGCTGCGCGACAGCGTCCGCAGGCGGTTGAGCGCCTGCCGGGTGACGACCCGGACGAGGTACGCCCGCGGGTCGCGCACCTGCGCGGGGTCTACGTCGGCCCACCGCAGCCAGGACTCCTGCAGCACGTCCTCCGCGTCGGCCGCCGAACCGAGCATCTCGTAGGCGACCGTGAACAGCAGGCCGCGATGGGCGACGAACGAGTCCTCGGTGGTCATATCGCCGTCGACACCACGCCGGACTTCTCGGGGCGCGCGGCGACCAGCGGGATCTCGCACGCGTCGGAGAAGCCCTGCGAGGTGATCCCGTGCGCCGAGTTGTTCCTGGTCGCCATGTTGGCGAAGCCGATGGACGCGGTGAGTTCGACCATCGCGGCCGGGCCGAGCCGGTCGAGCAGGCCCGCGTACAGCTCGTCGTCGACAGTCGGCGGCGTGTTCGTCATGGCCTCGGCGTACTCCAGCACGTCCCGCTCCAGCGGCGTGAACACCTCCGACTCCCGCCAGCGCGGCACCTGGCTCGCCTTGGTCAGGTCCAGGTCCTTGTGCAGCGCCTGGAAGTAGTTGATGTCGAGGCACCAACTGCAGCCGACCTGCGCCGCGACCGCCATGTGCGCGAACGTCTTGAGCCCCTCGTCGGCCATGTCCCACTCGCTCAGCCTGCGCCCGATCTCCGTGGAGTCCCGGGCGACCTTGGGGTTGTGCGCCGTCACCTCGAAGGGCTCGGGCACGGCACCGAACTGCTTGATCATGTCGTCGCCGAGTTCGACGGGAAGCTCGGCCTTCGGAATGCGTAGCGCCACGGTGTTCTCCTCATGGGGATGTCCGTCTGCCTGTTCGGCATGAAGACACCGCCGGGTCCGCGCATGTGACATCCGCCGCGGGCACTGGTCAGCCGCACCTCAGCCATCTGACGTATCGACCGGCGCCCCAGCGATCCCTACGCTCCAATAGCCGCCGTCGGAACTGGAGGACCGCCCGTGCATCCTGCCCGTGCTCGTCTGCTGATCTGGACAGTTCTGGTGGCGCTGGTCATGGCGGTGATGCCAGGGGCCGCGACCGCCGCCACCACCGGCGGCGGAGGCGGTGGCGCCAGAGTCGTCGCGGAGGAGAAGGTCGGCCCCCGTCTGCTCGACCTGACGGTCTCCTCCCCCGCATTGGGCCGTACGGCCAAGGTGCGGCTGCTGACTCCGGACGGCTGGAACAAGCACCGGAAGGACCGCCGTTGGCCGGTGCTGTACCTGCTGCACGGGTGCTGCGACTCCTACGACAGCTGGACGCGCGAGACCGACGTCGCGAAGCTCGCGCAGTTGCGGGACGTGCTGGTCGTCATGCCGGAAGGCGGTCCGGTCGGCTGGTACAGCGACTGGTGGAACCACGGCAAGGGCGGCCCGCCGGCCTGGGAGACCTTCCACCTGGGCGAGCTGCGGCCGCTGCTGGAGGACGACTACGGCGCCGGGACCCGGCGGGTCGTCGCCGGGCTGTCGATGGGCGGCCTCGGTTCGCTGCTCTACGCCGCACACCGTCCCGGCATGTTCCGCGCGGCGGCGAGCTACAGCGGCGTGGTGCATCCCCTGCACGGCGACTTCCCGGCCGGCCTGCTGGACCTGCTGAAGGAGTACGGCGAGGATCCCCTGGCCATGTGGGGCGACCCGGTGGCGCAGCGTGCCGTGTGGGAGGCGCACGACCCGTACTACCTCGCGGGCCGGCTGCGCTCGCTCCCGGTCTTCCTGTCGAGCGGCGACGGCACCGCGGGCCCCTTCGACCCGCCCGGCACCTACGACGACCTGGAGGCGGTGCTGAACGAGATGAACCACGCTGTCGCCGACCGCCTGAAGGCCGCCGGAGCCCACGTCACCACCGACTTCTACGGCCCCGGCACCCACGACTGGCCTTACTGGCAACGCGAGTTGCACCGCTCCCTACCGATGCTGCTGCGCGCCCTGAACCGCTAGGGCCTGTCCGGCGGATCAGGCCGGCCGCAGCGAACGGTGCCTGTCAGGCGACCCGAGCGGGGTCTGGTGCGTGCAGCTGCAAGGCGGAGGGAGGAGGGCGGCGACGCGATGGGGCCCCGAGGTAGTTCGAGCGCGAGGGAGTCGGCAACCGACGACAACGCGGCAGATGCGCGTGCCAGACCCCGCGACGCCGGCATGATCCGCCGAACAGCACACCTAGGGCCGTCGCGCGACGAAGACGAACTCCCTCCCCGGCCGGTCGGGAGCGTCCCGGACGTCGTCCACGACAAACCCCTGCGCCGCCAACTCCGCCTCGGTCTCCGCCCGTTCGCGGAAACGCAACGTGGAGTCCGAGGTCAGGACCTCGCCGTCCGCGGTGAAAACGTAGGTCCAGCGGAAGGTCACCAACGGCCCGCTCACCTCGGTCAGTTGGACCCAGGTCTCGACCGCGCCGACGCCGGGGATCTCCGTCACGCCGTACGACGCCTCCCGGTTCCACTCCTCCCAGGCGCGCCCGGCCGGATCGCGGGTCTCGAAGACCAGGCGCCCGCCGGGCCGCAGCGCCGCGTGGGCCGCCCGCAGGGTCTCCCGCCAGGCCTCCGGGTCGACGATCTGCTGGGCGACGTTCGCCGTCATCGTCACGAGGTCGACCTGGAGCGGCGGGAGGACGGTCGCATCGCCGTGGACCCAGCGCACCCGCTCGCCGCCGGGCTTGCCCCGGGCCACGTCGAGGGACGCCCGGGCGGGATCGACGCCGACGACCTCGATCCCCCGGTCGGCCAGCCGGAGCGCGAACACCCCCGTCCCGCAGCCGATGTCCAGCACCCGGCGCGCTCCGAACTCCGCCACGAGACGGACGTACGCGTCGAGGTCGCCGCGATCGGGGTCGAGGGGGTCGTAGATCGCGGCGAGCCGCGGGTGCGCGAAGCAGTCGTCGGTGGTCATCGGCGGACGTGTCCTTCCTGGAGGGACCTGGACGGAGCCATGTGCCTCTGCCTCAGTCTCAGCCGTACGTCCGCCCTTGGATCCACCCTTCCAGCACCGCGAAGTCGGCGTCCGTGAGCCCGTACCGGTGGTCGACGCGGTGCAGCAGCGCCCGCCCGGGGTGCTGAGCCGCCACCCAGGTCCGGTCGACGTCGGTGATCTCGTCGTCGACCCAGACGAAGGGCCGCCCGGCGGCCCGGGCGACGAGGGGCCGGGTCTTCCAGTGCAGCCCGGCCGACCCGCCGGCGGCGTCGTCCTCGTCCTCGTCCTCGTCCGGCCAGTCCACGCGGGGCAGTGGGGGCAGCCCGAGCCAGGGCGCCAGGCACGTGTTCGCGTCGTCCATCCAGGTCGTGGCCCACACCAGCTCGCACCCCAGCGCGGTCAGCCGTGCGCCCAGGGCCGGATCGACGCGGGTCAGCAGCGGATGGCCGACGGCGGCCTCGGGCAGCGCGAAGCGGGTCTCGTACACCGGGTACGGCCGGGCCGCCCCGAACGGCAGGAGCGTCCCGTCGACGTCGAGGAAGAGAAGCATCAGGGATCAGGATGGCCCAGGATGCCCGCGCTCAGCCCTCGAACCCGCCCTCCGCGAGGATCGCGTCGACCCGTGCCCGGTGTGCCGACTCCCACGCGTCCAGGGTCTCGGTGGCCTCCTTGGCCAGCGTGGCGCGGGCCGCGGTGAGGATCTCCTCGCGGCGGGCGGCGGGGACGGCGACGACGCCTTCCTCGTCGGCCACCACGACATCGCCGGCGTCGACCCGCACCCCGCCGCAGCGCACCCGACCGCCGAGCGGCCCTACGGCCTTCTTGGCGCCCGGGATCGGGATGACGCCCCGGGCGAACACCGGGAAGCCGACCTCCCGCACCTCGGCGAGATCGCGGATGACCCCGTCGAGGACGAACGCGGCGATCCCCCGGCGCTGGGCGACCGCGCAGACGTTGCCGCCGGCCAGCGCGTAGTCGAGGTCGCCCGACTCCACGACGATCACCGAGCCGGGCTCCGCCCGGTGGATCGCCGCGTGCAGCATGAGGTTGTCGCCGGGAGGGCACCGTACGGTGAACGCCGGCCCGGCGACCCGCGGCACCGGCCCCCACAGCGGCCTGATCCCGATGTCCATGACCCGTTCGCGGCCCAGCAGATCGGCCAGGGTGGTCGTGGGGATGTCCAGAAAGGGGCTGTCCAGAAACTCGGTGGTCTCGATCATGCCGACGAAGCTACCGTGCGTGCCATGACTGCCGGGTCGGCCTTGTGCCGTGAGCGAGTTGGGTGCCCGGCCTCTGAGTGAGGCCAGGGCGGGCCAGAAGCCCGCCCCTTTCTCTCCGCCTTCGCCTCCATGAAGACCAGCGAGAGAGAGAAGAGAGAGTGCCCAACCCCATCCACCAGTTCAACCAACAGATCATCGACGAGTTCCGGGCGAACCACGGCAAGGTCGGCGGCCCCTTCGAAGGCGGCCGCCTGATCCTCCTGACCACCACCGGCGCCCGCACCGGCACCCCGCACACCACCCCCGTCGGCTACCTCAACGACGGCGGCGACCGCATCCTCGTCATCGCCTCGGCAGGCGGCTCGCCCCGGCACCCGGACTGGTACCGGAATCTCGCCGCACATCCCCAAGTCACCGTGGAGAGCGGGGCGTTCACCTATGAGGCCGAAGCCGTCGTCCTGCGCGGCGAGGAACGGGACCGGGCCTTCGCACGGGCGGTCGAGACGGACCCCGGCTGGGCGGCGTACCAGGAGAAGACGGACCGGATCATCCCGGTGGTCGCCCTGCACGAGATCGCCCGGCCGGGCCCGCCGAACGTCAACGCCTCCTCGCCGGGCGAGGGCCTCAAGGTCATCCACGACGCGTTCCGTCGCGAACTCGCCCTGATCCGCAAGGAGATGGCCACCTTCGAGAAGGGCTCCACCACCCTCGGTGCCCAACTCCGCGTCAACTGCCTGACCTTCTGCCAGGGCCTGCACAACCACCACACCGGCGAGGACATGGGCATCTTCCCGTTCCTGGCCGACCGACACCCGGAGTCGGCCCCGGCCATCGACCGGCTGCGCACCGAGCACGAGCGAATCGCGGCGTTGGTCGAGGAGTTGCGCAGCGCGCTCTCCGGCACGGACCCCGCCTCGGTACGCACGGAGGTCGACCGCCTGACAGCGGAACTCGAAGCCCATCTGACGTACGAGGAAGAGCAGTTGATCCCCCTCCTCGGCGGCGCCTGACCGACCCCGACGGGCGGCCGTGGCACTAGAACGGCAACGGCCGCCCGTGCACCACCTCCAGCCGTGACACCGCCCGGGTCAGTACGACGTACAGCCGGTGCAGCCCGCGTTCCTCGGCCTCCGCGATCGCGGCCGGTTCCACGGCGACGACATGGTCGTACTCGAGCCCTTTGACGACACTCGCCGGTACGACGGCCACGCGCGCCCCCAGCTCCTGCGGACCGGCCGCCGAGATCCCGGCCGCGTCGAGGGCCTCCCGCACACGGGGCACGTCCGCATCGGCCGCGACGACCCCGACGGAACCTTCGTGCTCCAACGCGTCCCGTACGGCGCCCACGACCGCGGCCGACAGATCATCCACCGCCTCCCGGATCCTCAACTCCCCGTCCCCGCGCAGGGAATGACCCGCCGGGACGTCCACGTCCAGCCGTTCCAGCAGCCGGTTGGCGAGCGCGACGACGGCCCGCGGCACGCGGAACCCGATGGTCAGCGGTACGACGGTCGCGTCCGGCTTCCCCAGGTGGCTCAGGGAGGTCTCCCACGACCGGGCGGCCCAGGGCGTGGTCCCCTGCGCCAGGTCGCCGAGGACGGTGAGCGACCCGAACCGGGCCCGGCGGGCGATCGCCCGGCACTCCATCGGGGACAGGTCCTGCGCCTCGTCGACGACGAGATGGCCGTAGCCCTCGGGATGTTCGACGAGCCCGGCGACCTCGTCGAGAAGCACGAGATCGGCGGCCGACCAGCGCGCCGACTTCCACGACCGCGGCGGCCGGGCCCACAGCACCGCCCGCTGCTCGTCGTCGTCCAGCAGCCCGTCGGCGGCGACCGCCAACACCTCCTGGTCGGTGAGGAGTTCGGCCACGACCTCCTCGGGTCGCACTCGCGGCCACACGGCGTCGAGATACGCCCCGATCACCCGCGACCGCGAAACCTTCTGCACCCACGCGTTGCTCTGCGGCCCGGCTCTCCGCTCGGCCTGCATCTGCAGGTTCCGCACCACCCGACTGCGCACCCGCTCCCGCCCGACGCCGTACGGCGGTTCCTCGGCCCGTACGTCCGCCACGATCCGCGCGAGCTCGCCGACGCGCACCCTCCAGCGGTACGAACCGTCCGCAATCTCAAGGGAGTTGGGAGGGTCGGCCGACACGCGCGCGTACAGCGCCCGCCGCAGCACCTCCGCCATCCGGGCATCGTGCTTGAGCACGGCGCCGCGCTCCCCGTCCGTCCCCGTGACCGGATGCCGGGCGATCTCCTCCGCGAGGGTCGACTGCCGCACACCACTCTCACCGAGCGCCGGCAGCACCTCCGCGATGTAGGAGAGGAAGGTGCGGTTGGGCCCGAGGATCAGCAGTCCGCCGCGCCGGATGCGCTGCGGGTGGGTGTAGAGGAGATAGGCGGCCCGGTGCAGCCCGACGGCGGTCTTGCCGGTGCCCGGGGCCCCCTGCACACAGACGGAAACGGCGAGGTCGCCCCGTACGAGATCATCCTGCTCGGGCTGGATGGTCGCGGCGATGTCCCGCATGGGCCCGACGCGGGGCCGTTCGATCTCACGGGTGACGATGTCGCTGACCTGCGCAATCCCGCCGTCCTGGCTGTCCTGGCCGCCCTGCGGAATCCTTCCGTCCTGGAGGTACTCGTCCTCCAGCCCGGTGAGGTCGGCAGAGTCCCCCTTGCTCCCCGGCGCCCACCCGAACCGCCGCCGCACGGCGACGCCCTGCGGGTCACTGGCGATCGCCTGATAGAAGGCCCTGGAGACGGGCGCGCGCCAGTCGACGACGAGGGGCGGGGCAGCGGGATGCTCACTGATCCGCAGCCGCCCGAGGTGGTACCGCTGCCCGGCATGTTCACCTTCCGCGAAGCCCAACTTGCCGAAGAACAACGGCCCTTCGGGCAGTTCCCGGAACTCCTTGGCCTTGGTTCGAAGCTGATAGCCCAGCACTTCGGCATCGGCACCGGAGGCGGAGACGTCCTCACCGACGACGACCTGCTCCTGGGCGCCGTCGACCATGGCGGCGAGGGCGGCGCGGCAGCGGTCGTGGTGGGCGCGGTCACGGTGGAGCGCTTCCTGGAGCGATTCCTGCCGGGCAGAGTCGGGCGAGGTCATTCCACCGAGAGTACCGGAATAACGTAACCGAGTTAAATTCTTTACTCAGTCGCACGGCTAGGCAAGATGCGGCAACCCACGCACCAGCAGCCCGAACGCCCTCTCCGCCGCCGCCACCGCATCAGCCCGCACATCCGCCACCCGCTCCCCGTCCGCGATCCGCCGCCAGTTCTCCATCGCGAGAATCCGCCGTACGGCGATGAGCTGCCCGGCGGCCAGCCGTGCGTCCAGGTCACCGCCGAGCGCCTCGGCGAGCGCGGATTCCTGCCGTTCGAGGTGCGCGTACGTCCGGGCGACCAGGGCGGGAGTGCCGTAGAGCAGCGAGTGGAAGGCGAGCACGGCGGGGTGGTCGTTCAGCCCGGTGACGGGGTCGTTCTGCTCCAGCCCGTCGAGGAAGTGCCGCCTCAGGGCTGCGAGGGGCGAGACCTTCGCCTGGGCCACGACCCGCGCCGCCTCGTCCTCGTGATCGGCGATCCGGTACAGCACGAGGTCCTCCTTGGCCGGGAAGTACCGGAAGAGGGTCGGCTTCGAGATCTCCGCGGCGGCGGCGACCTCGGCGACGGAGACGGCGTCGAAGCCCTTCTCCAGGAAGAGCCGGATGGCGATCCCTGACACCGTCTCGTACATCCGCTGCTTCTTGCGCTCACGCAGGCCGATCTCGTCCATGGCGGTGAGCCTACGGCCGCCGCTTGACCTCAACCGCTGTTGAGGTCGAAGACTGCATGCACGCGCATCATTTTCGACAGGTGGGGGCATGCCATGCGAGCAGCACAGGTCCAGGAATTCGGCGGCCCGGAGGTCCTGACCCCGGTGAACCTCCCCGACCCGGCCCCGGGTCCGGGCGAGGTGCTGATCGACGTCGCCTACGCCGACACGATCTTCGTAGAGACCCAGATACGGTCCGGCTGGGGCCGCGACTACTTCCCCGTGACCCCGCCCTACGTCCCCGGAGGCGGCGTCTCCGGCGCGGTCACCGCCCTCGGTCCGGACGTCCCCGGGGAGTGGCTCGGCCGCCGGGTCGTGTCCTTCGTGGCGGGCAGCTACGCGTCCCGGGCGGTCGCATCGACCGACGCCCTGACGGCCGTACCGGACGACCTGGACCTGTTGCCGGCGGCAGCTCTGGTGCATGACGGGGTGACGGCGGCGGGCGTCCTGGAACTGACGGCGGTGGCGCCGGGCGACCGCGTCCTCATCCTCGGGGCGTCGGGGGGTATGGGCACGCTGCTGGTCCAATTGGCCCGGTCGCGGGGGGCGCGGGTGGTGGCCGCGGCCCGTGGCCCCGAAAAGCAGGCGTTGGTACGGGAGTTGGGAGCCCACGCGACCATCGACCCCACCCCCGCCGACTGGCCGGAACAGGCCCGCGCGGCCCTGGGCGGCGCCGCCGACGTGGTCCTGGACGGCGTCGGCGGCCAACTCGGCACTGCCGCCTTCCCGTTGGCCGCCGACGGCGGCCGCTTCTCGGCCCACGGAGCCCCGTCCGGCGGCTTCGCCACCCTGGACACCGGGGAGGCCGACCGACGGGGCATCAAGCTGTTCGGCATCAGCGACGTGCAGTTCGGCCCCGCCGACCTCAGCCGCCTGACGACGTACGCCCTCGGAGAGGCGGCGGAGGGGCGGCTGCGGCCGGTGGTGGGAGGGGTGTTTCCGCTGGGGCGGGCGGATGAGGCGCATGCGGTGATTGAGGGGCGGGGGGTGGTGGGGAAGGTGGTGCTGGAGGTGTGAACGGGCCATCGGGCCACCCGGCGGCACCAGCCGCGGGCCGACCCGCTCACCCGACAGGACTGTCCCTCCCTCCCCCGAGGGCGCCGTGGTCTCCCTACGCCAACGCGCGGGCAAGGTACGGGTTGGCCTTCGGGCGGACGGACAGGCCGAGGGAGCCGGTGGCTGCCGCCAGGGTCATCGCGTACGAGTCCACGGCACGGCGGACGTTGGGGGCGTCCAGGCTGGCTCCGGTGGCCAGACGGTCGAGGTCGACGTAGGCGGACCGCACGATCTCGATCCACCGGTAGACCCGCCAGTCCTTCTCCCAGTCGCGCGTGTGCTTCGGCTCCAGCCACTTCGCCCACCGGCGGAACAGACGCTCGCGGATCTCCGGCCGGGTCGGGGTCAGGTGCATGTGCCGGACCAGGTCGTAGAGCGGATCACCGACCAGGGCCATCTCCCAGTCGATGACGGTCAGCGCGAGGGCGTCCTTGCGGCGGATCAGGTTCCAGGGGTTCAGGTCGCCGTGCAGCAGGGCCGGAGCTCGGTGGCTCACCTTGTGCCGGGACAGGATCTCCTTCAGCCGCTCGGCGTCGGGCAGGCCGAGGAACCGGGCCAGCTGCTGCGACTCCTTCGGCAGTTCGCCTACCAGCGCGACGAGTTGGTCGCTCAGCCAGCCGTAGAAGGGCGTGTCCTCTTCCGCGGACGGGTCGACCTCCTTGTACTTGACGTCCGTCAGGGCGGCGAGCTGGGCGACGAGCCCGTCCGCCTCGTGCGGCAGCAGGCCGTGCACGGGGTGGTCGGGCTTCTGGTCCGTGTTGTCCGGGCCTTCGTAGGTGTGAACCGCGAAACGGTCCTTCGAATGGCTCACGCCCAGGGCGAGGACCCGCGGTGCGGCCACTTCCACCTTGGACCGCTCGATCGCCGCGAGCACGTTGTGCTCGCTGAGGAAACTGCGCTCGCGGCGACAGACCTCCGTCACCTTGCGCCGCACCACTACGGGGAAGCGGACACCCGGCACCCGGACCACCGAATTGAGGTGGGCCGTGCCCTTGAACACCCGGCTGGCCGGTGCCGCGCCCTCCAGGAAGAGAGCGTCGGCCACGGCCGAGTGGGGGAAGTCGGGTCGCTCCGCGACGCGCCCGTCCGGCTGCCAGTCGATCGCCCCTACCGCCGTGCGCTGCGGTGTACCGCAGCCGGCGCGACGGGACGCCCTCCACCGGAACAGGATTCGCTCGATCTCCGCCTCGCTCGCCACGTTCCGCAGCCGGAGCGGCTCCGCCGCCGCCTCCAGGGCCCTGCGAACGGCCGCGGTGGCCTCGTCCAGGCTCTTCTGGTCGAAGGACTTCTCCAGGGACTTCGCGGCGCGCATCACGTCCGGATAGACGGACTGGGCCCGCTCGAAGGCGACGTAGTGGCGCAGGTCCTTGTCGACGCCGTTGACGGCAGCGGGGCGAACGCCCCACATGGCGTCCGCCCACGACTCGATGACCTCGCCCCTCTGATGGGACGGGTACTGCATCCGGACCAGGTGTGTCGCGAGGTCGTGCAGAGGATCGCCGTAGGTCGCCAGTTCCCAGTCGACGCAGATGAGGGGCGGATCACCGCCGTACGACATGATCACGTTGTCGCGGTGCAGGTCGGCGTGGAGCAGACTGTAGGGCCGTCGCGTCATGGCGGGCACCTGTTCCGCCAGCCGGACCAGAGCGTCCTCAGGGATGCCGAGTGCCGCGAACAGGCCTCCGAAATAAGGCCAGTTGGGCTTTCGGATCTGCAGGTCCGCCGTACGCGCCAGCGTTTTCAGGAAGCCCTGACTGTCCGTGTGGTTGGTCGGCCAGAACGGTGGCAGGGGCGGTAGGGCCCCTCTGCGCACCTGGGCCGTTTCGGCGAGGAGGCCGGCCAGCGCCTTCATCAGGAGGGTGTCGACGGGCTTGCCGTTCCCGCAGACGCTGGACAGCGGGACGCCTTCCACATAGCTGTGGATGGCGAAGCCGTCCCCTTCGACCAGGCACTCCGGCACATTGGGCAGGACGCCTTTGATGGCCCGGAGGATCTCCGCCTCGTTCTGCCAGGTCCTGATCACCACGGGCAGCGCCTCGGCCCGCCGGACCCGCACGGTCACGGAAGTATCGGGATCTCGCCCGACCAGACGCGCGAGGGGTTCCGTCAGCGGCAGCACGTAGTTCTGGTTGTGAAATCCACCGCTCGCCTGCCCTAACTCCGCGGCACGTCTGACGAACGCCTCATGGACGGCGTTGGGCCTGTCATTGGTGGCGCGCCCCCCGGGCTTGATACGGGGGACAAGCGGTGTGGCCACTGGCCGCTCCGGGTAGTGGAAGGGAACAGGCGGGGCAACGCCCATTCACAATGGTTCTACAGGGCACAACTAGAAACACAATCGAGTGGCCAGATGGGTGATTTGCCATACCTGTGCCGAATCGATCGAGGTTGGCCTGTTCGCCATCCCTTACGTACGAACGGAAGCGGTTGCTCACCGGAATTCGGGCAGCCTAGCGCATCCGAACCGCACCGAATCCCGGGTGCGAAGGTCATCACACACTCGTGACCGGACCGAAACGGGCTCGACTCGCGGTGGTGGCGACATGAAAGCCTCCTATTCAATGATCGAGAGGCCCTGACGTGCGGTCCTGTTGAACAGGTCGCCTGCTGGGGTCTTTCGTCATGTCCGGGGATCCAGATCCCGATAATCGTCTGCCGAGCTTGTCCAGAGCCCACCTCGCACCCCCGCCGAGGGGACGGAATGTGGCGCACGGTAGCGCCCTCGTAACTCCGCCACCTTTCACGCCCGGGAAGGAGCGGACGCTTGAGTGGTTGACGCATGCCAAAGCATGCTTTTCGATGACACGGCCGAGTGGAGAACTACTGGGCTAGCAACTTCCAGACCGAATCGAACCAGGCCTGCATGCTCTCCACGAACACGGACCCCGGAGAGTTCGGATCGGCGTCCTTCACCTGGTGGGTCAGGGTGGCGCCGAGGCCGATGACGTCGAGGGCAGTGACGACCTCGCCGTCGTCCAGGGCCATGGGGCGTTCCTCCACCACGTACATCCCGTGCAGGGCTTCGACGCCGTTGAGCAGGTAGAGCTTGAACGCCGGGGTCAGTGGTGCGTGCTGGACCTGCACGTCGACGGACGGCACCCGCCCCTCGGTCTTCAGGTCGTTGAGCAGATGCACCAACGACTCCGTGTGCCGCCGGGTGATGGCGCGCAGACGCTCCCTCGGACGCGGGTCCTCCTGGTCCCCTTTGATCCGTGGATACGGCAGGAGCTGCGTCTCATCAGGCAGCAGCATGCGCAGGGCGATGCGCTGGGGGGCTATGGAGCCACGCCGGATGCGCTCCACCTGGAGGCGGATGTGCGCGTCCAGCGATTCGGAGGTCAACGTGTAGACGTCCAGGGTGACTTCGGGCCGCTCGAACGCCTCGCTGATGAGGGGGTCCAGCGTTGTGCCGCGACGCGACCTCGTGGCCTTGGTCGCCGTGGACTGAATGCGCTGGCTCCTGATCACCCGTGAACCGCTGCCCTGCCGGGACTCGATCCAGCCCTCGTCGGTCAGGTCCCGCAACGCCCGCTGGACGGTGTCCCGGGAGACTCCGAACTCCTTGACGAGGTAACGCTGCGAGGGCAGAAAGGACTGCTCCGGGTACGTTCCGTCGGTCATCCGGAGACGCAGTTCGTCGGAGACACGCTGGTACTCCCTGCCGCTGCCCCCGCTGGTCCGCTGTCCGTCCACGACTGGACCGTACCGCCTGCCGCCCACCGGTAAACCACTCCCCGGTCAACTCCCCAGTCAAATTGGACTGTTGGTTAAAGGATCAACCAGACCGGGCAGACCACTCTCAAGCCAATCAGCCCAATTGGAAGGGTGGTTGGGGTGTTGGGGCCGGAAGTGGAAGGGAGGTGGGGGTGGATGCTCATGTTCCAAGTGCTCAGGGGACTCGTTGAACTCGTCCTGGGCCAGCAGGCACAGGCTCAGCTCGGCATCGTCGGCGTGCTGGTCCTGTTGCTGGTCGGCATCGGCATACGGGCGCGGCGGGGCGGGCTGGCCGTCGGGGCGGTCGTGGTGTTCGTGGTGCTGATGACTCAGGCCTGACCCAGGATCACCGACCGGACGGGCGCCAGCGAGTTCACCACCGACGTGGCCCCGGCCTCCCGCAGCAACTTCTCCTTGCGCTTGTTACGCGCGTAGCCGAGGAACGGGACGCCGGCGCTCCGGGCAGCCAGGAAGTCGGACGGGGTGTCGCCGATCATCAGGGCGGCCGACGGAGCCGCGCCCATCGCGTTCAGGGCGCGGTTGAGACAGTGCGGGTCGGGCTTGAGGTGGTGGAGGTCCTGGGTGCGGCCGTAGATGTGGGGGGTGAAGCAGGAGACCAGGCCACGGCTGGTCAGGTACTTGCGGACCACTCTCGGGGAGTTGTTCGTGGCTATGGCCAGGCGCGAGCCGACCGCCGTCCACGTGCGTATCAGCGGGTCGGCGTACGCAGTCGGCATCGCCGAGGCCGCGGCACGCAGTTCCTCCTGGGTGAGACGTTCCTCCAGTTCTGCGACCAGGTCGCTGCCGGGGTGCCTGCGGTCTACGGCGCGCAGGACGACATGGGGGTCGAGGGACTCCCGTTCGTCCTCCGTCACCAGACCGTGCAGGCCGCGGCTCTCGAGCCATTCGACCAGTTCCGTCGCCACTCGGTCCGCCGAGTGCCCGGAGAACAGGCTGCAGATCGGCCCGTCGAAGTCCCAGAGCACGACACGGGCACGTGTGATCAGTTCCCGGAGCTTCTCGATCTCGTTCTCGGTCTCTGCAGTCACCGGTTCAGGGTGCGTCGTATCAGGAGTCACTAGGAGAGTGTCATGTCCGTCGTGATGGTTTCCCAGAGGGCGTCGAACCACATCTGCGATTGCTCCAGGAATGCGGCGTCCCGCTGCCCGGCGTCCTTCTCGAAGGAGAAGAGGAGGGACTCGGTGCCGAGGACGTCGTACATGTCGAGGGTTCCGGTGTCGGAGGGCTCCTCGCGGCGCGTGACCATGTAGTAGGCGATCAGGGCTTCCGTGCCGTTGAGGAGGTACAGCTTCACCGGTGGGGTGAAGGGCAGGGCGCGGAAGGTGACGCGGACGTCGATGCCGTGGGAGGAACGCAGGGCGCGGAGGTTGTGGCGCAGGACGTGGGCCTGGGCGTTGCGCATCTCGAGCCAGCGCTGGTGGACGTCCTCGCCGGGGCCCTCGACCGGGACCGGGAAGGCGAGGGTGATGTCTCGGGAGGGCAGCAGGATGCGGACGTCGATCGACTCGGGGCGAATGGTTCCCTCGTGGATCAGGCGGACCGGTTCGCCCAGTGCCAGCATCAGGGTCTCGGCGGTGAGGCAGGCCGCGTCTATACGGACGTGTTGCACCGCGAACGCCTCTGTCAGCCGCGGTGCCAGGCCGACCATCGTGGGCTGCGGCCCCTCCCTGCTCGGCACCACGTCCGCGATCCGCGGCGGGCTCCCCTTGCTCACATTGCTGAGCAGCCCGTCCTCCTGGAGGGCGCGCAGGGCCTGGCGGACCGCTCCACGCTCCACGCCGAACTCCTCGGCGAGTTCGGCCTGGGTGGGCAGGCGGTCCCCCGCCTTGAGGTCGCCCGCGCGGATGCGTTCCCGCAGGATGTCGGCGATCTCCTGGGGCGAGAGCCTTCTGCTGCCGTTCACTGCCACGTTCTCCTGGGTCACGACCAAACGCTACAACTCTGACCCATCTAAGGGGAGTTGTTTGAAGCTTGTTTATAAGTACACGCCAAGTGGGGATAACTTGAGTGAGATGGTTGCCAAGTTAGCCAAGTTGGCAAAAGTTTTCGCTCCTCGCTTCGCACCCCCCACGCCCCGCCTCGCCCGCCTCGCAAGTCCGGAAGTCCGAAGGGGGAATCCATCGTGCCTGCCCTCGCCATCCTCTCCGCCGTGTTCGTCGTCGGCGTCGAGCAGACTCTCCAGTGGAAGTACGGCGCCTCCGGCATCATCGGCCTGCTCCTGCTCACCGTGGGCATCAAGGCCAAGAACCCTGCCATCAGCTCCGTCGGGGCCGTCGTCCTCGCCCTGCTGGTCGCGGGACCCGCCCTATGAGTCGAAAGCACCCGTGTCAGCGACTGTGGGAGACCTCAGCTCGTGAGCGTCAGCTCCGAACTGATCGTCTCCCACAGTGCGTTGAACCACAGGTGCGACTGCTCCACGAACGTCGTGTCACGCAGGCCGGCGCCCTGCTCGAAGGCGAACAGCATCGACCGGGTGCCCTCGGCGTCGTACATCTCCAGCTGTTCGTGGTCGATCTCCTGCTCGCGGCGGGTCAGCGTGTAGTAGGCGAAGAGCGCCTCCATGCCGTTGAGCAGGTACAGCTTCACCGGCGGGGTGAAGGGCAGGGCGCGGAAGGAGACGTGCACGTCGATACCGTGCGTGGCGCGCAGGGCCAGCAGGTTGTGCTGGAGCACCTGTCCCTGGGCGTTGCGCTGGGCCAGCCAGCGCTCGTGGATCGGGTCGACCTCGCCTTCCTGGTCCCGGCAGCGGCCGTCGACCGGGACCGGGAAGGCGAGGTCGATGTGGCTGCCCGGCAGCAGGACGCGAACGTCGACCTTGGCCGGATTCAGTCGCTGGGCGTGGATCTGGCGCAGCGGTTCGCCGAGGGCGAGGTTGAGGGAGATCGAGGTCAGGCACAGGGCGTCGATCTCGACGTGGTTGGCCGCGAAGGCGGAGGCTATGCGGGGCCCGAGGCCGACCATGGTGGGCTGCGGCAGGGCTCCGGGCCCGGCGAACGGACCGCCCGGGCGCAGGTCGGAGGCGACGGTCGCCGGGCTCCCCTTGGAGATGTTGGTCAGCAGGTGCTCCGCCTGCAGGACGTGCAACGCCTGTCGTACGACGCCGCGCTCGACCCCGAACTCGTCGGCCAGCGTGGCCTGCGTGGGCATGCGCTGTCCTGGCTGCAGCACACCGTCCCGGATCCGGGTGCGCAGTTCCTCGGCCACCTCGTGATGTGACGTCTGTGGCCGCTGTGACCTCTTCCGTCCATTGACGGGGGCGTGTTTCGGGTCCACAACCAAACACTACAACTTCCCGCCATCTTTGGGCAGTTCATCGGAAGGTGGTTATGAGACGCTTCCAAGCGGAGATAAGTACAGTGAAGTTGGTCGCCAACTTCAGCAACCTTGAGCAACATGGTCAATCTTTCACAAGGTTGGCCATCAGGATGACAGCCCGGGAACCGTCTTCCCGAAGGGGGACCGTCATGCCGTTCGCCATCGCTCTCGCCGCTCTCGCTGTCGGCTTCGAAGCGCTCGTCCAGTGGAAGTTGGGCGTGATGGGCATCATCGCGTTCCTCGCGCTGACGCTCGGCGTCAAAGCCAAGAACGTCGCGATCGGAGGCATCGGAGCGGTCATCCTCGTGATGCTGCTCGCCCAGTCCGGCTGAAGCCGGTTCGGACGCAACCCGGTTCGGCTGGCCGGGCTCCCTTCCGGAGGGGAGCCGGGAGCTCGGTCAGTCTGCACAGCCACAACTGAACACCGACAACTGAACAGCTCCACCGGCACAGCCACAACTTCACAGCTCGCTACGGATGCGATGCAAAAGAACACAGCAGACCTGTCGACCGGCGGAAGGAGACCTCAGAACATGTCCGGGCACCAAGGTCGCCTGGACGTACGCAGCAGGGCGTCGGCCAACCGGCCGGCGCCCGCTCGTTCTTCCCGCACCCGGCCCAGCGCCGCGAGCCGCACCGCGGACTCGTCACCGAGCCACAGTGCCGCCAACTCGCCGACATCCAGCGTGAGTTCGGCACTCTGCGTGGTCGGCGTACAGGACCCGCCCTGCGGCGAGGCCTCCAGCCGCCAGCGGCCGCCGGCCAGCCCGGCCCGGTCGGTCACCTCCAGCACCAGCGAACCCTCGCCCTCGTACGTCCGCGCCTCCAGCGCCCGTACGACATCCAGGATCCGCACCCACAGCCAGTCCGCCTGCCAGGTGATCCTGGCCGCCCGCGGATCCGGCAGGAAGAAGGGGAGCAGGTCGTCGGGCGCCCGCCAGCCGCTCTTCACCTTCGTGACCCAGTCGATCGAGCAGAGATAGCGCCACAGGGCCCGCTCGGCGGCCGGGGCCGAACCGATCAGCCACTTCACGGAGACCGTGTTGTGCGGCTGCTTGTCGTGCCAGTTGTCGTCCACGGTGTACGCGGCGAGGGCCTCGACCTCGCCCTCCGGGGAGCGGTACACCGCGTAGAACGGCTCGGTCCACGACGCCTCGTACCGTACGACACCGGTGTTGAGCCGCCACCACAGCTCGTCGCGGCTCACCGCGCCCGGTTGAGCCGCGCGCACGCGCGCGTGCAGGTCCGGGCCGAGCTTGCGTACGTCCTCGCCGTCCACGAGGTCGATACGGCCGCCGCCCGCCTCGTCCTGGCCGGAGCGGCGGGGGTCCAGGCCGGTGCGCGGGACGTCGATCGTCCACTCCGTCGCCCAGGTGGCGGGGCCGAAGCCGTAGCGGCCGTAGATCGGGTACTCGGCGGCGATCAGCGTGGCTACGACGTCTCCGCGGTCCTTCGCCGCCGTCAGGTCCCGGGTCATCATGCGGGTGAGGAGGCCGCGGCGGCGGTGGGTGGCGGTGACCGTGACGCCGGTGATCGCGTCGGCGGGGACCTCCGCGCCGCCGACGGCCGTGAGGCGCTGGTCGAAGGACCTGAAGGTGGCCACGATGGGGGTCCCCCCGCTCGAGCGAATTCGAGAGTGGGGGAGGTCGCCGTCGAAGGCGCCGAGGTAGCGGCGGGTTCGAACTGGGCGCGGCGGTGGCCGAGTTCGGGTTCGGTGACGACCGGCTCGCGCAGGAAGCCGGCGTTCACGGCGCGCAGCCAGTTCGGGAACTCGTCTTCGGTGATCGGGCGGACGTCGATGTCGGCGTGCGGGTGGGTCAGGGGGGCCACGGTAGGTGTACGGGGGTGAGGTGTCGCGGCGGTTTTTTCTCGCCCCCGCCGCCCTTACCCGTCCCATCACCAGGGGCTCCGCCCCTTCGACCCCGCTGGGGGCTGCGCCCCCAGACCCCCCTTCGGCCTGAACGGCCTCGTCCTCAAACGCCGGCACATCAGCAGGTCGTCCACCTGTGCCTCCCCCTCCCGGTACCGGCGGGCGATCTCCGCGCTGCAGTCGTCAGCCGTCCGCTGCAGCCGCTGCCGCCGCCGGGAGACCTGCTGCTCGTACCGCACGAGCCGGCCCATCGCGGTGTTCAGTTCCAGGTCCGTGCGGGCGGCCAGGTCCGACAGTTCGACCTCGGACAGCATCTCCGCCGCCAGCAGCCGGTACTCCTCGCTGTACGGCGTGCCCAGCGTGACGTGGCGGGCGGAGGAGCGGTGCCGGGCCGGGGCGTCGGTCAGGATCTCCGGGAGCCGGTCGACCACGGACGCCGCCCCCGCCGGGGACCGCCGCGCCAGTTCGGCCCGCAGGATGTCGATACGGCCCTGCAGCAGCCGCCGTACATAGCTGAGGTCGGCCTCGTCGCGCTGGGCGTCCCGGCGCAGCGCGCGCAGCTCGGGCAGGCTCAGCGCGGTCAGGTCGTGCTCGGGCGGGTCCGGGGGCAGCAGCGGGCTGTCCGTGCGCTGCGCGGGCGGCCGGAGGCTCTCCGGATCGCCCGCGCACGTCAACGGGACAGACCCCGGAGGCTGCCCGGTACTCGGTGTGCTCATGCGCCTCTACCGTCCCCTCGACCGGCGTGTGGAAGCATCGTGCCACCCTAAGTGGCCGCTATGTGACCGAGTGCCCCCGATCGGCCCCAGATGGGGGGTTAAGGATCAAAAAAAGGCAGGTGTGGAGCACTCCCCGACGCCCGGCATGATGGTCGTATGCGTGCAGTGGTGCAGAGGGTGGACGGCGCGAGCGTCGTCGTGGAAGGCGAGACCGTCGGGGCGATCGAGGGCGAGGGACTGTGCGTCCTCGTCGGCGTGACCCACGAGGACACCAAGGAGAAGGCGGCCCAACTGGCCCGCAAACTCTGGTCGATCCGCATGCTGCAGGACGAGAAGTCGTGCAGCGACATCGACGCCCCGCTGCTCGTCATCAGCCAGTTCACCCTCTACGGCGACGCCCGCAAGGGCCGCCGCCCCACCTGGAACGCGGCCGCCTCCGGCGACGTCGCCGAACCCCTCGTCGACGAGGTCGTCGCCCAACTGCGCTCACTGGGCGCGACGGTGGAGACGGGCCGCTTCGGCGCGCAGATGCGGGTGTCGCTGACGAACGACGGCCCGTTCACCGTCCTGATCGAGATCTGAACCGCAGAAACTACGGTTCTACGACGACCTCCTGGGCCGCCGCCGTCGTGTCGGCCAGCAGTCGCGCGTCCAACGGCACGTTCCGCTTCACCAGTGCCAGCGCGACCGGGCCCAGCTCGTGGTGCCGTACGGACGTCGTGATGAAGCCGATCTTGCGGCCGTCGGGGGCCTCGTCCGCGAGCCGGATCTCCGTGCCGGCCCCCGGCAGGTGCACTTCGCTGCCGTCGAGGTGGAGGAAGACGAGGCGGCGCGGGGGCTTGCCCAGGTTCTCGACGCGGGCGACCGTCTCCTGGCCCCGGTAGCAGCCCTTCTGCAGGTGCACCGCCGTGCCGATCCAGCCCAGCTCGTGCGGGATGGTGCGGTGGTCGGTCTCGAAGCCGAGGCGGGGGCGGTGGTTCTCGACGCGCAGGGCTTCGTAGGCGAGGATGCCGGCCGCGGGGCCGGTCTTCTCGGCGTACGACTCCAGGTCCGCGCGCGGGAGGAAGAGGTCACGGCCGTAAGCCATCTCGCGTACGGCGATGCCCTCCGGCACGTCGGCGATCGAACCGGCGGGCAGGTGCACGACCGCGAACTCGTCGGTGCGGTCGGCGACCTCGACCCGGTAGAAGAACTTCATCGACTCCAGGTACGCGATCAATGCGTCCTGGGTGCCGGGTTCGACGTGCGCCCAGACCGTCGAACCGTCGTCCACCAGATACAGGGCGTGCTCGATGTGACCGTGCGCGGAGAGGATCAGCGCCTCGGTGGCCTGGCCCGTCGGGAGGTCGCTGACGTGCTGCGTGAGCAGGAGGTGCAGCCAGCTCAGCCGGTCGTCGCCGGTGACGGTTACGACGCCTCGGTGCGAGAGGTCGACGAAACCGGTGCCGTCGGCGAGGGCGCGCTGCTCGCGGAACAGGTCGCCGTAGTGGGCGGCGACGCCTTCGTCCACGCCCTCGGCTGGGACGGCGCCGGGCAGGGACAGCAGGGGGCTCTTCATATGCCTAAGCCTACGACTCGGTAATTGAACTCTTGGAAGTTGAATTTTTGAGCTGGCAGTCCTTGCAACGGCCGAAGATCGCGAAGTGCTTCATGTCCGTCTCGAAACCGAACTCCTGCCGGAGCTTCGCGGTGAACTCGGCGGCCACCGCCACGTCCGCCTCGATCACGTTCGTGCAGTCGCGGCAGACCAGATGGATGTGGTGGTGCCGGTCCGCGAGGTGGTACGTCGGCGCTCCGTGCCCCAGATGGGCATGGCTGACCAGCCCGAGCTCCTCCAGGAGCTCCAGGGTCCGGTAGACCGTGGAAATGTTGACCCCCGACGCCGTCTTCCTCACTTCCACGAGGATGTCGTCGGGGGTCGCGTGCTCCAGGGTGTCCACGGCTTCGAGCACAAGTTGCCGCTGCGGGGTCAGCCGGTAGCCGCGCTGCCGCAGATCACTCTTCCAGTCGGTGCTCACCACACCGACGAGTCTAGGCCTACTTGAAGAACGCGATGCCGTCGTCCGGCATGTCGTCGGGCAGGGCCTTGGCCCAGCGCTCGACGTCCTCCGGGGTGACGACCTTCTTCAGGTGGGCCGACATGTAGGGGCGGAGCTCGACCTCGGGGGTCTGCTTCTCGCCGACCCACATGAGGTCGCTGTTGACATAGCCGTACAGGCGCTTGCCGCCGGTGTACGGGCCGGAGGCGGCCGTACGCGCGACCGCGTCCGTGACCAGGTCGATCTGCGGCTTCTTGTCGGCGAGCTCGCCGTACCAGATCTCGACGACCCCGTCGTCGCGGACCATGGTCACCTCGACCTTGCGGTCGGCGTCGATGCGCCAGAAGCCGGACTCGGTCTCCAGGGGGCGGACCTTGTTCCCGTCGTTGTCCAGCACCCAGGTGTGGGACTGGTACTCCAGGAAGTCCCTGCCGTCGTGCGTGAAGGTGACCTCCTGCCCGAAGTTGCACTTCTCGGAGCCGGGGAAGTCGTGCACACCCGCGCCCGCCCAGTTACCGAGCAGGAAGACGAGGGGGACGAGGTCCTTGTGGAGGTCGGACGGGATCTCGATCATGAGGTCGGCAGTTCCTTGATGGGGGTCAGCGCTGGCCCTGGTACAGCTTCTTCACCGTCAGCCCCGCGAAGGCGAGAACGCCGACGCAGACCAGAACCAGCAGGGCTTCGAAGAATGCCTCAAGCACGGGGTGCTCCTTGGTTGAGCGAGGGTGGGCGGCGGTACACAAGAGCCGGGCCCCAGTCTATGCGGGTGGGGCCCGGCCTTGCTCCCGAGGTCGGCTGGGGGGCGGCTGGGGGTCCCGGGGGCCCGCGGCGGAGCCGCTGATGTCACAGCCCCCGGGTCAGCACAGCGTCGGCCGGGGCCCGGGCTTCTCTGCGAGGTCCGCTCAGCCGAGCAGCTGGCCCTGCAGGGCCACCGTCTGCTGGAACGGAACCGTGTTCACGGCGCTCTTGCGGGACTGGACCAGCACGGCCAGGACGTCACCGGCGGCGAGGTAGGCCTGGCGGACGTGTTCGGTGCCGTACGGCCTGGGCTCGGCGTAGACCGAGGCCGTGATGTCCTCGATCCGGGCCGCGTCCGGGAAGTCCTCGTCGGTGACGGACTCCCCGGCGTCGCGCAGCTGGTAGCCCGGGCCGCCGTACGGGGCGATGTCTCCGCCGAACAGCTCGTCCACGACGGCCGCGGTGTCGAACTGCAGCAGGTAGATCCGCGTGTGCGTGCCGTCCGGGGTGGTCCAGCCGCGGGCCGCGATGTGCCGCAGACCGTTGTCGGAGAACTTCTGCCCCAGCTCCTCGCGGTCCTCCTTCTCGGCGTACTCCGCCAGGAAGGTCTTCGTCGCCAGCCAGCCGTCCTCGCCGCGCAGCGCCTTGTCCTGGGTGGCCCCCGCGGGCGCGGGCAGCACCAGGGCACGCAGGTCGGCGTAGTGGGAGCCGGCCTTGTTCCCCTCGGCGAAGGGCCCCGGACTGCCGGAGGGCAGCGGCGGCTTCGTCAGCGTCGGGTAGTCCCAGCGCCCGTCCGACTCCGTCGCGAGTCCCGGTACGTCCGTCCGCTCCATCCGTGTGATGCCGTACGCCGCCGACGTCCCGACCGCCGCGAAGACGACGACGGCCGCGGTCCAGCGCAGGACGGCGCGCAGGACTCGGCGGTCCTTCGGGGACGGGGGCGGCGGGGGTGCGTCGGGCATGGGCGGCGCCACGGCGGGCTGCTGCTCGGCGGGCTCTTGCTCGGCCTGCTTGGCCTGCTCGGCGGATTGCTGATCTGCCTGCTCGGCCCGTTCCGCCTGCTCTGCCTGCTCTGCCTGCTCGGCCTGCTCTGCCTGCTCGGCCTGCTCTGCGGGCTGCTGTTCTGTCTGCTCGGTCATACCGCCTCCCCCGGCTCCGCGATGCGGTCGAGCTGTTCGCGGAACAGCATCGCGACCCCCTTCTGCTCCATCGGCTTGGCGCTGTCGGCGGTGAAGCTGACCAGGACGTCTCCCTGGTCGGCGAAGCAGTACATCGAGTCGAGCTTCAGTTCGTCGTCCTTGGGCAGCAGGAAGCAGCGGGCGTCCTTGTGGCCCTCGATCTTCGGGCCCTCGCGCAGGAAGCCGTCCAGGGCGTCGAGGAACTCGTTCTGGAACCGCGAGATGTCACGGACGGCCGTCTTGTTCTCCAGCTGGGCCAGCTGGATGGTCACGGTGGAGGCCCTGTCCGTGTAGACGGAGGACAGCTGGTCGGTGCTGACGTAGCTGCGCATCGCGATGCCCTTGATGCCCTGCTTGTCGATCTGCTTCTCCAGCTGCTTGCGCTGGGTGCGGGGCAGCCCGCTCAGCGACTCCTTGCGCAGGGCGGTGGCCTGGGCGCCGCTGAGCTGCGCGTCGTAGCCGAACTCCCCGATGTCGGGCCCGCGGCTCCAGCCGTCGGCCCCGTACGGCACGAGCAGCCCCGCGAGCCCCTTCGCGGACGTCGTCCTCGCCTTCTCCGCCTGGGCCTTCGGGAACTTCCACACGGGTGCGCCCGCGTCGCGGTCGGCGCCGTCGACGGTGACCACGGTGTAGCCGACACCGCCTATGACGGCCACGGCCAGGAGCACGGATCCCGCGACGGCGGCGATACGGCCGCGGCGGACGGGCTTCTTGGCGGGTGCGGCGGACTCGGCGGACTCGGCAGGCTCCGCGACCGCCTCGGGCTCCGTGAGCTCGACCGGGCCTACCTCGCCGACCTCGCCGACCGGCTGGTTCTCGTTTTCGCTCACAGCCGCTCCATCTGCCGCTCGGCGAGGTCCATGATCTTCTTCTTGGAGATCAGCTTGGTGTCCCAGACGTAGATCTCCATCAGGATGTCCCCGCGCCAGGCGATGGCCTCGGCGCTGTACTGCGGCAGATAGCCGGGCTCGGTGTCGGGCTCGGTGTGGACGTACGCCATGCCGTTCCCGCTGCCCGCCACCGGCCAGCTCTCGGTGCCGTCCTCGGCGTCCGCCCAGTACTGCTCGTTCTCGGCGGAGACGGGGGCCTGGAGGGTCTCCTCCTGCCGGTACTGGATCAGGCGGATCTCGACGCCGTACGTGCTGCCGACCTTCCAGCTGGTGACGGCCGCGCGGCGGAACTCCTCGGAGATGAGGTTGCCGAACGCGTTCTCCGGATGCTCGAAGAGGTCCGCGTAGTCGGCAAGCTCCATCCAGCCGTCGTCGTCCGCCAGGTCGGATTCCTTCGCGCCCGCCGGCTTCTTCAGCAGCAGCTTGCGCAGGTCGCCGTCCGTCTTCACCCGGCGGTCCTGGGCGGCGGAGAGCGGCTCGGCCTCGCCCTTGGCCTGCTTGAGCACGGGCTGGGACAGCGGCGGGAGCTTCGTCGGCTCGCGGTCGGCCTGGACGAGGTAGCCGGCGCAGGTGCCGGCGACGAGACCCAGGACAGCGGCGCCGGCGATCAGCAGCGTGGTGCGCCCGCGGCGGCGCGGCCGGACAAGTGGCTCAACCGGGGTTTCAACCACTCCTTCCGGCACTTCGAGTACTTCAGGTACTTCCAAGACGTTCCCCCACAAAACGTGAAGCGCACATTCCGTATGTGCGTTCACAGGAGACTCGTGGCCAAGGCATGGAGTTGTAAGGGAGTTGATTACGATTCGGCCATGGCGAAGAAGCTCGTGATCAAGGTGACGGCGGGGGCCGATGCCCCCGAACGATGCTCGCAGGCGTTCACGGTCGCGGCGGTGGCCGTGGCCAGCGGTGTCGACGTCTCCCTGTGGCTGACCGGCGAGTCCGCGTGGTTCGCGCTGCCGGGGAAGGCCGCCGAGTTCGAGCTGCCGCACGCGGCCCCGCTGCCCGACCTGCTCGACTCGATCCTGGCGGGCGGCCGGCTGACCCTGTGCACCCAGTGCGCCGCCCGCCGGGACATCACGGAGAAGGACGTCATCGAGGGCGTGCGGATCGCGGGGGCGCAGGTGTTCGTGCAGGAGGCGTTGGGGGACGAGACACAGGCGCTCGTCTACTGAGACACCCAGAGGCAGAAGGGGTGCCCGGACGGGTCGAACAGCACGCGTACGTCGTCCTGCGGCTGGTACTCAGCGAGCCGCGCGCCCTCCGCCACGGCCCGCGCGACCTCGGCGTGCAGGTCGTCGACCTCGATGTCCAGGTGCAGCATCATCTGCTGGTCGCCGGGTTTGCGGGTGGGCCAGACGGGCGGGACGTACTCGGGCTCGGTCTCGAAGGAGAGCGACGTGCCCTCGGTACCGGGCGGTGGGCCGATGAGCACCCAGTCGGGTTCCTCGCGGCGCACCACGTACCCGAGCAGGCGCAGATAGAACCCGGCCAGCTCATGCGCGTCGTGCGCGTCGAACACCACGGTGGACAGCCTCGTAGGCGACATGCGCCCCTTCCTACTGCCGCCGCTTCCTCCCGTCCAGCTCGTCCCACCACTCGTCGGACTTCGGATCGCCGGACGGATCGTCCCACCACCGGTCGTCGGGCCCACGCCGGTTGGCGACCATCGCGGCGAGCGGCGGAATGACCATGGCGACCACACACATCCCGACGGCCACAGGCATCGACCAGAGCCGCACGACTCCCCAGGCCAGGACGAAGAGCGTGATACAGGTCCCCATCAGGGCGAAGTACAGGTGCCGACGGCGGGCGTACATGCTTCCAGCGTAGGCCCGCCATGCCCGTTCGGGGCGAACCGGCGGAGGCCCCGAACGGCCTGTCGGCACAGGGCCACGCCGGAGGCCGACGGACGCCCGTCGCGGAGCGACCGATGGCACGGCGGCGCAGGGGCCCGCAGCCTGCGAAAGCAGTGCAAGGGGCCCGTCAAGGAGGGGCCAGGTGCCGACGGCGGGCGTACACGCTTCCCAGGTAGACCCGCCACGCCGGTTCCGGACGAACCGACGGAAGACCCCAACAGCCCGTCCGCACAGGACCCGCGCCAGAAGCCCACGGACGCCCGTCGCGGAGCGACTGATGGCACGGCGGCGCAGGGGCCCGCAGCCTGCGTCCCCGTTCCGGGCGAACCGGCGGAAGCAAGCCCTCAACAGCCCGTCGGCGCAACCATCGGCGGGCGGGCACAGTTCCAGGGTCGGCCTGGGAGAACCGTGCCGGGCGCGCCGAAGGGCCGCACCCCGGAAAGGTGCAGCCCCTCGACCTGTGCTCCGTCGTCAGACGGCGATCGCTACCTCCGCGAGGCCGCCCTGCTGGGCGACGACCGTGCGGTCGGCGGTGCCGCCGGGGACGAGGGCGCGGACGGTCCACGTGCCCTCGGCCGCGTAGAAGCGGAACTGTCCGGTGGCGGAGGTCGGGACCTCCGCGGTGAACTCGCCGGTCGAGTCGAGCAGACGGACGTATCCGACCACCGGCTCGCCGTCGCGGGTCACCTGACCCTGGATCGTGGTCTCACCGGGCTTGATCGTCGAGGCGTCCGGGCCGCCGGCCTTCGCTCCACACATGTCTTTCTCCAAGGAAGGGGTCTGACCGGAAGGAAGGCCGGTCGGGTTCTGCGGGGCTGTGCTCTTACTACCGGGCTTACTTGTTGGCGCCGAGCTCGATCGGGACGCCGACGAGGCTGCCGTACTCGGTCCAGGAACCGTCGTAGTTCTTGACGTTCTCGACACCGAGCAGCTCGTGCAGCACGAACCAGGTCAGGGCCGAGCGCTCGCCGATACGGCAGTAGGCGATGGTGTCCTTGGCCAGGTCCACCTGCTCCTCGGCGTAGAGCTCCTTGAGCTCCTCGTCCGACTTGAAGGTGCCGTCGTCGTTGGCGTTCTTCGACCACGGGATGTTGCGGGCCGACGGGACGTGACCCGGGCGCTGCGACTGCTCCTGCGGAAGGTGCGCGGGGGCGAGCAGCTTGCCGGAGAACTCGTCGGGCGAGCGGACGTCGACCAGGTTCTGCGAACCGATGGCGGCGACCACGTCGTCACGGAAGGCGCGGATGGCGGTGTTCTGCGCCTTGGCCTTGTAGTCGGTCGTGGCGCGCTCCGGCACCTCCTCGACCAGCTCGCGGGCGTCCAGCTCCCACTTCTTGCGGCCACCGTCGAGGAGCTTGACGTTGTCGTGGCCGTAGAGCTTGAAGTACCAGTAGGCGTACGACGCGAACCAGTTGTTGTTGCCGCCGTAGAGAACCACCAGCGTGTCGTTGGCGATGCCCTTCGCCGAGAGGAGCTTCTCGAAGCCCTCCTGGTCGATGAAGTCGCGCCGGACCGGGTCCTGCAGGTCCTTGGTCCAGTCGATGCGGATCGCGTTCTTGATGTGGTTCTTCTCGTAGGCGGACGTGTCCTCGTCCACCTCGACGATGGCGATGGACGGGCTGTCGAGGTTGGCCTCGACCCAGTCGGCGTCGACCAGGACGTCGCTGCGGCTCATGCTCTTTCTCCTCCGGGGCAGTTACGGCGGGGCGTGCAAGTGAGAGGGGTGCGCGTGCGGGCCGGAACCGGCGCGCGCGCACGGATGCCCTGGGCAGGGCGCGGGGGATGCGGAGGTCGATGCCGTCCGCTCAGAAGGTGCGACAGAGCATGGCGGCAACGCGGCACAGGTCTACTGCCCGCCGCTTCGTGAGGTCCGCCTGTCGCTTCATAAGGCCCGATCGTAGGGACGGAAAGCGGGGCATGTCACCGGCGTGTCGGATGATGAGACGCGATCGTCCGCAATGTGAGATCAGAGAGCCGCCCAGGGCGTGATCCCACGGTTCCCGGCCCCATGTAGCCGTCATCACATCTACGGTACGGACGGCACCGTCTCGCCTTTCGGACGCCGTCCGTCCATCGAAGGCGGTCCTACCCGGCCAGCTTGACGTTCGAACCCTTCACCGTGATCTCCACACCACTCTTCGCGGCCTCCACCTTGTCCAGCTGGATCCCGCCCGGCAGCCCCTCGATCTTCTGCTCGAAGTCGGTGATCGAGCGGACGTCGCCCTCGGCGAGGGAGACGTCGCCGAAGCTGGGCAGTGTGTCGGCGTGCACCTTCACGGTGTCACCCTCGACGGTGACCGTGGCGAGGACCGAGACCGGGTCGGACAGCTTGGTGCCGAGCACCGTCGCCTCGATCTCGACCTTGATCTTGCCGTTGCCGCCGTCGGAGAGGCCGACGACGTTGGCAGTGACGCCCTGGGCGATCTCGGTGGGCTCGGACTGGGCGGCCTTCAGCAGCTCGGCGTAGGAGACGGACGCGGTGCCGGTGGCGTCGGCCGCGGTGGCGGAGCTGTAGTCGCCGGAGAACGCGACGCCCTTCATGCTCGCCTTGAGGTCGTCGATCCGGATCGTCCCCCCGTCCGTACCGGTGTCCGCCTCGTAGTCGGCGATGCCGACCTCCACGTCGTCCAGCTCCCCGCCGGCGACCTGGGTGAGGAAGGGGAAGCCCTTGATGGACACGTCCGGGGTGGTGGCCAGGTTCTCCGTGGTCTTCAGCTTGTCCGCGACCTCACCCTCCGCGAAGTGGACCGCTACGCGATCGGCGATGACGAAGAGGCCGCCGAGGATCACGACGACGATCAGAAGTATTCGCAGGGCGCGCATGCGGTGGTCCCCCAGAGCGGCGGTCGGTTGACGGACGGGTTGGCCGTCGACGGCGAGACTAACCCTGGGAACAACGGCAGTTCGGAAATTGTCGACCGCCTGTGACAGGAGAGACGACCGGCTACCCCAGCGCCCGCCCCAGCACGTACACCGCCGGAGCGGCCGCCGCCAGCGGCAGTGCCACCCCCGCCGTGAAGTGCACGAACCGCGACGGATAGTCGTAGCTCGCCACCCGGTGTCCGATCAGCGCGCACACTGCCGCGCCCGCGCCCAGCAGCGCGCCGTTCGCGCCCAGACCTGTCATCCCGCCGACCGCGATGCCCGCACCCGCGGCGGCGAGCAGGGACACGACCACGGAGGCCGCGGTGGGCAGGGGAAGCGCGCGGGCCAGTACGGCGGCCGCCACCGCGGCCGCGCCGACCGTGACCGCGTCCGGCTCGGCCGCGAGGTGCCCGGCCGCGACGATGGCCAGCGCCGACGAGGCGACGGTCGCCATCAGGCCGTACATCCGCTCGTCGGGCTCGGCGTGCGAGCGCAGTTGCAGGACGAGGGTGAGGAGCACCCACACGCCCAGCGTGCCGAGGATCGCGGCGGGTCCGTTCTCCCGGCCGGCCGCGAGGAGCGCGACGTCCGCCACCAGCGCCCCGAGGAACGCCAGCGCGATGCCCTGCCGGGCGGGCCACATGCCGTTCAGCCGGAACCAGCCCGCCGCCGTGACGGCCTGCAGGACGACAAGGGGAACGAGGAGGGCGTACGACCCGACGGCCGCCGTACCGGAGAGCAGGAGCCCGAGAAGCGCGGTGAGCGCGGCGGGCTGCACGCCGGGCTCGATGATCGGGGACCGGCCTTCGAGGCGGGCGCGCTGGGCGTCGGTGATACGGGGGTTGCCGGCGACGGTGGCGGGGCCGTAGTCGGAGGCGGGTTCGGCCGCGGGAGCCTGCGGTTCAGGGGCCGGAGGGGTGTAGGGGGCCTGGTGCGCGGGGTCGTACCCCTGCGGCGGCAGATACGCGGTGTCCGGGGCGGCCTGCACCGGTGCCTGCACCTGTGTCTCCCAGGTCTGCCCCTGCCACTGCTGGGTGTACTGCTGGGCGGCCTGCGGATCGTCGTAGCCCTGCTGCCCCGGCCAGGCGGCCGGCTGCTGCTGGTAAGGGTCGTACCCCTGCGGGTACTGCCCCTCATACGGCTGGTCGGTCATCGTCACCCTCCTGCGAACGGCGGGAGCACCTCGACCGTGCCGCCGTCGGCCAGCCGTACCGTCTCATGTCCGCGGGTGCCCACGGGATCACCGTCGACGAGGAACGAGCATCGCTGCAGGACGCGCACGAGTTCGCCGGGGTGTCGCTCGCGCGCGGCGGCGAGCGCCTCGGCGAGGGTGGCCGCGTCGTGCGGCTCCTCGGCGACTCCGGCGGCGGCCTTCGCGGCGGCCCAGTAGCGCACCGTGACCTTTGCCATCTGCTTCCTCAATCAATTGATGGTGAACACGGCCAGGCTAGCCGCCCGCCATGACACCCCAGTCCCCGATACGGCCCAGCAGCTCGCCGTCGGCCGCGTGCTCCGCGTGGCCCATGCCCGGCTCCACCCAGAGCTCTCCGTGCTCGCCGGCCGCGGCCGCCAGCATGCGGGGGTGGTCGAGAGGGAAGTAGCCGTCCCGGTCACCGTGCACGATCAGCAGCGGTGTCGGGGCGATCCGGGGCACCGCCTCCACCGGGGAGAGCGGGACCGGGTCCCACTCCCGGTGGTGGATGCGGGTACGGAGTCCGTAGCGGCTCACCAGGCGGCCCTCGGGGCGCGTTACCAGCCAGTGGACCCTTCGCATAGGGGCCGTGCCCCGGTAGTACCAGCGAGCGGGTGCGCTCACCGAAACCACCGCGTCCGAGTGCGCTTCCGTGCGCCCCTCGCGCCCCGGCCGGTACAGGGCCGCGTGCCTCAGGACCACGGAACCGCCCATCGAGAAGCCCACCGTCGCCACGCGCGCGTGGCCGAGCGAGCGCGCCCACTGCACCGCGGCGGCCAGATCCAGCACCTCGCGGTCGCCGACCGTGGAGCGCCCGCCGGAGGCTCCGTGGCCGCGGAAGGAGAACGTGACCACGGCGCCGTACTGCGTGAACGCCTTCACCACCCGGCGAACATGAGGACGATCCACATCACCGGTGAAACCGTGCGCGATCACGAACACCAGGTCACGCACAGGTGGCGCGGAAGCGTCGTATACGACGGCCTTCGGGTCGTATACGGAATCGATCGTCACGCCATCGGCGGTGTGCAGAAACGTCCGTATAGGTGCGTGTCTGGTCGTCTCGGAATGCGGACTCACCGTGGAACGCGCCACACGACCTGCCGAATCAGTGCTCATGTGGGCTATTCTCCTCAACAGAGGACTCGGGCAGCGCAGCCCCCGGGTCCTTTTGTGCTTTCGAGAGCGCTGTATACGAAAGCACCGTGCTCTACCGCAGTGCCGCAGTACCCGCAGTGCCGCAAACGTCCTCGCAGGGACCGAGGAGGAACCAGACGTATGAGTTCTCTGCTGCTCCTGACCAATGCCCTCCAGCCGTCGACGGAGGTGCTGCCTGCCCTCGGACTGCTGCTGCACAACGTGCGCGTGGCTCCGGCGGAAGGCCCCGCCCTCGTCGACACCCCCGGTGCCGACGTCATCCTCATCGATGGTCGCCGTGACCTTCCCCAGGTGCGCAGCCTGTGCCAGCTGCTGCGTTCCACCGGGCCCGGCTGTCCGCTCATCCTCGTCGTGACCGAGGGCGGCCTCGCGGCCGTCACCGCCGACTGGGGCATCGACGACGTCCTGCTGGACACCGCCGGACCGGCGGAGGTCGAGGCACGACTCCGGCTGGCCATGGGCCGCCAGCAGATCGTCAACGACGACTCCCCGATGGAGATCCGCAACGGCGACCTCTCGGTCGACGAGGCGACCTACTCCGCCAAGCTCAAGGGCCGGGTCCTCGACCTGACCTTCAAGGAGTTCGAGCTCCTCAAGTACCTCGCCCAGCACCCGGGCCGCGTCTTCACGCGCGCGCAGCTGCTGCAGGAGGTCTGGGGCTACGACTACTTCGGTGGCACCAGGACCGTCGACGTGCACGTACGACGTCTGCGCGCCAAGCTCGGACCCGAGCACGAGTCGCTGATCGGGACCGTCCGGAACGTCGGTTACCGATTTGTGACCCCTGAAAAGGGCGGGGCCGGCGTGAGCGACGAGGCGAAGGCCAAGAGCGCCGTTTCCGGCCCTTCCGACCAGGCAAAGCCGGAGGATGCGGACGAGACGGCCGCCCTGGACGCCGCCGAGGTACCGGCCGAGGCATAGCGGACGCCCCGCCTGGGCATGGCTCCCGCACCGGTGCACCACCCGGTCCACCACCGCGGGAGCGCAGGGAAGCTCTTTACGCCCTGCCCAGAGCGGGTCCATCCGCGTAGACTCCGCGCGTGGCCAAGGTAACCAGGGATGATGTAGCGCGACTGGCGGGGACGTCTACCGCCGTCGTCAGCTATGTCATCAACAACGGACCCCGGCCGGTTGCCCCGGCCACGCGCGAGCGTGTCCTCGCCGCGATCAAGGAACTGGGGTACCGGCCCGACCGGGTGGCCCAGGCGATGGCGTCGCGGCGCACGGACCTCATAGGCCTGATCGTGCCGGACGCCCGCCAGCCCTTCTTCGGGGAGATGGCGCACGCGGTCGAACAGGCCGCCTCCGAGCGCGGAAAAATGGTGCTGGTCGGGAACTCCGACTACATCGCCGAGCGCGAGGTCCACTATCTGCGGGCCTTCCTCGGTATGCGGGTCTCCGGACTCATCCTGGTCAGCCACGCCCTGAACGACAACGCGGCGGCGGAGATCGAGGCCTGGGACGCCCGGGTGGTCCTCCTCCACGAGCGGCCCGAGGCGATAGACGACGTCGCCGTCGTCACGGACGACCTCGGCGGCGCCCACCTCGCCGTGCAGCACCTGCTGGAGCACGGCAACGAGTACGTCGCCTGTATGGGCGGCACCGCCGAGACCCCCTCCGTCGGCGACCCCGTCTCCGACCACGTCGAGGGCTGGCGGCGCGCGATGGACGAGGCCGGGATCCCCACCGAGGGACGGCTCTTCGAGGCGCCGTACAACCGCTACGACGCCTATCAGGTGGCCCTCGGCATCCTGTCCGGCCCCCAGCGCCCGCCGGCCATCTTCTGCTCCACCGACGACCAGGCGATCGGCCTGCTGCGCGCGGCGCGCGAACTGCGCATCGACGTGCCGGGCGAGCTGGCGGTCATCGGCTTCGACGACATCAAGGAAGCGGCCCTCGCTGACCCGCCCATGACAACGATCGCATCGGACCGGTCCGCGATGGCCCGGGCCGCGGTGGATCTGGTCCTGGACGACGGCCTGCGGGTCGCGGGTTCGCGGCGCGAGCGGCTGAAGGTGTTCCCGTCGCGGCTGGTGCGGCGGCGGTCCTGCGGATGTGAGTAGTCGCTCCGCTGGTCGGGCCGTCTTTCGACTTGCGGTCCGCTGTGGCTGGTCGCGCCCGCGCGGCGGAGCCGCATATCGACACAGCCCCGCGCCCCTGGGTGGGCTTTCATGAGGCCTTTCTGAGAGGCGCCCCCTAGCTGCCGGAACCTTCTTTATATCGGGCATACGAGGTTCTGGCGGCGTTCTCAGGGAGCACTCAGGGAGCTCTCATGGTGGGGCGACAAGCTCATTTCCATGACCGAGAGCTTCCGCCGCAGCGGCGAGTACGAGAACGCGAACCAGGGTGACCAGCAGCAGTACGGCCACCCCCAGCAGCAGCACTCCTCCTCTCCCGTGAACCCGGAGTGGCCGCCCCCGCCGGCCCACCAGCCCGCGCAGCCGGTCACCGTCGAGCCCGGCACGACCGTGTGGCCCGCGCAGTCCGCACAGGCCCCGGCCCCGGCCCCCGCCGCCTTCGCGGACGGCGGTTCCTACGGCGGTGACGGCAACGGCGGCGGTACGGCTCTCCTCACCGCGGCACCGGCCGAGGCCGCGCCCGAAGCGAAGAAGAAGCGCGCCAAGGGCCCCTTCGCCCTCCTCGCCGCCGTCGCGATCGTCGCCGCGGCCATCGGAGGCGGTACCGCCTACGGCATCCAGGAACTGACCGGCAACGACACGGTCTCCACCAGCAGCACCAGCACCAGCGTGGTCCCGTCCTCCGCCAAGGGCACGGTCTCCGGGGTCGCCAAGGCGGTCAGCCCGAGCATCGTCGAGATCAACGCCACCTCGAACGCCGGTGAGTCCACCGGTTCCGGCGTGATCATCACCAGCGACGGCGAGATCATCACCAACAACCACGTCATCTCCGGCGCCACCTCGATCAAGGTGAGCACCAGCGACGGCAAGTCCTACACCGCGCAGGTCGTCGGCACCGACAGCAAGAAGGACCTCGCCCTGATCAAGCTGGAGAACGCCTCCGGCCTGACCGCGGCCACCCTCGGCGACTCCGACGGTGTGCAGGTCGGCGACGAGGTCGTGGCGATCGGCTCCCCCGAGGGCCTGACCGGCACCGTCACCAGCGGCATCGTCTCCGCCCTGAACCGTGACGTGACCGTCTCGACCGACGAGAGCCAGAGCCAGGGGCAGAGTCAGGGCCAGAGCGGCGGCAGCGGCCAGTGGCCGTTCGAGTTCGGCGGCCAGGAGTTCAACGGCGACACCGGTTCCTCGACGACGACGTACAAGGCGATCCAGACGGACGCCTCGTTGAACCCCGGCAACTCCGGCGGCGCGCTCATCGACATGAACGGCAACATCATCGGCATCAACTCCGCGATGTACTCCGCCAGTTCGGACTCCTCGACGGCCGGCAGCGCGGGCCTCGGCTTCTCCATCCCGATCAACACCGTCAAGTCCGACCTGGCCACGCTGCGGGCCGGCGGCGCCGACAGCTGAATCAGTTCCTCAGAACCAGTAGGGAGTACGTCATGATCAAGCAGGTTTCGCACACGGTGGCCGGTACCGACGCGGCCGGGTTCGCCCTGGCTCTTGAGGTGGCGTACGAGCTGCACCCGCCGGTGACGCGGGCGCCCGAGGTGTCGGCGCCCGCGGCGGTGGCCCGACGTGGCACGACCGCCGGCGCCCGCGCCCGCCGCCGTAGCGTGGCACGCGGCTGATCGTCCCTTAGGGCCGCCTTTACGCACCAGCCGGGAACCATGCGAGGCTGAAAGCGTTCAGTACCTTCAGCCCCCTTTTCTTCCCATCGCACCCGAGGATCCGAAGCCCATGAGCCCCGCCGAAGGCGACCGTGACCCCCAGCGCATCCTGATCGTCGACGACGAGCCGGCGGTGCGTGAAGCACTCCAGCGCAGCCTCGCCTTCGAGGGCTACGACACGGAGGTCGCCGTGGACGGCGCGGACGCACTGGAGAAGGCGACCGCCTACCAGCCCGACCTCGTGGTCCTCGACATCCAGATGCCCCGCATGGACGGCCTCACCGCCGCCCGCCGGATGCGCGGCGCGGGCACGACGACCCCGATCCTCATGCTCACGGCCCGTGACACGGTCGGCGACCGGGTGACGGGGCTGGACGCGGGCGCCGACGACTACCTGGTCAAGCCCTTCGAGCTCGACGAACTCTTCGCCCGCGTCCGGGCGTTGCTGCGGCGCAGCTCGTACGCGGCGGCGGCCGGTGCGGGTGCCGCGGAGCTGGACGAGGCGCTGACCTTCGCCGACCTGCGCATGGACCTCGCTACGCGGGAGGTCACGCGGGCCGGGCGGCCGGTGGAGCTGACCCGTACGGAGTTCACGCTCCTCGAGATGTTCATGGCCCACCCGCGCCAGGTCCTCACGCGTGAGCAGATCCTGAAGGCGGTGTGGGGCTTCGACTTCGAGCCGTCGTCGAACTCGCTCGACGTGTACGTCATGTACCTGCGTCGCAAGACCGAGGCGGGCGGCGAACCGCGGCTCGTGCACACGGTGCGTGGTGTGGGGTATGTGCTGCGGCAGGGCGGCGCGGAGTGAACAGGCTGCTGCACCGGTTCCGGACGCTTCCGATCCGGGCCCGGCTGTCCTTGCTGGTCGCGGCGGCGGTGGCGTTCGCGGTGGCGGCGGTTTCGGTGACGTGTTGGTTCATCGTGCAGGGGAAGTTGTACGAGCAGCTGGACAACGACCTGCAGAGGGGAACGAGCGGCCCCCAGCAGATGCGCCAACTGCAGGAGGCACAGGTCGCCCTCAACAACTGCTCCAAGACCACGCAGGGCACCGGCCTCTTCCGCGGCAACTACACCCAGGTGGTCACCGAGAGCGGAAAGGTCTGCGTCTTCGGCGACTCCACGGGCACGATCAAGGTCGCCCAGGCCGACAAGGACGTGATCGAGAAGGCGGACAGGAGCAAGGTCTACTTCCGCAACGGCACCGATGAGGACGGCAACGAGGTGCGGGTGATGACCCGCCCCCTGGGCGCCACCGAAACCATTGCCGGGGAGGAAGGCCCCAAGATCGGGATCGTAGTCGCCGTCCCCCTGAGCAGCACCCAGAGCACCCTCAACGACCTCGCCCTCATTCTGCTCCTGGTCTCCGGAGTCGGAGTCATCGGCGCCGGAGCCGCCGGCCTGGCGGTCGCCCGAGCCGGCCTGCGTCCCGTCGATAAGCTCACCGAGGCCGTCGAACACGTCGCCCGTACCGAGGACTTGAGCATCCGTATCCCGGTCGAAGACGCTGATGACGAGGTCGCCCGTCTCTCCCGCTCCTTCAACTCGATGACGACCTCCCTGGCCAACTCCCGCGAGCTGCAGCAGCAGCTCATCGCGGACGCGGGTCATGAACTCCGTACGCCCCTCACGTCACTGCGCACCAACATCGAGCTCCTCACCCGCAGCGAGGAGACCGGCCGCCCCATCCCCGAGGCCGACCGCAAGGCACTCCTCGCCTCGGTGAAGGCGCAGATGACCGAACTGGCCGCCCTGATCGGCGACTTGCAGGAGCTGTCCCGCTCGGAGGGCCAGCGCGGCGAACGCGTCCAGGTCGTGGCGCTGGAGGACACGGTCGAGTCGGCCCTGCGCCGGGCCCGGCTGCGGGGCCCGGAGCTGACGATCAACGCCGACCTCCAGCCCTGGTACGTACGGGCGGAACCGTCGGCGCTGGAGCGCGCAGTGGTCAACATCCTGGACAACGCGGTGAAGTTCAGCCCCGAGGGCGGCACGATCGAGGTGCAGCTGAACCAAGGCGTCCTGACGGTCCGCGACCACGGCCCTGGCATCCCCGCCGAGGAACTCCCCCACGTCTTCGACCGCTTCTGGCGCTCCCCTTCGGCGCGCGCTCTGCCAGGCTCGGGCCTCGGCCTGTCCATCGTGGCCCGCACGGTCCAGCAGGCAGGCGGCGAGGTAACCCTGGGCCACGCGGAGGGTGGTGGCACCATAGCGACCGTACGATTGCCGGGCGCGCCAACCCCGCCACCCGAGCCTCAGCCGTAAATCTCTTGTTGGGGGGCAACATTTCCGTTCCCCGCAGAGACCCGACTGCGACTCCTGCACGGTATGGAGTATCCGCATGGGCGCTCCCCGGAACAGGGGTTAAGAATCCTTTCGACCGGGTTGGCTAACCGTTTGGCCGTCTCCATATTCAGCCGTTTTTCCGAAATGCCCGGCGCCCAGCCCAGTGTTCCCAGCCATCAGCCCTCACAAACAACACTCTTTGAAGGCCAATAGACCGTCACATCCTGGTCGCGAATCCGCCCGACACTAACCGAGTAATCAAGAGTTCAATTCGGGCAAATAGCCGAAAATTACACAGGCTACCCAAACGAAGAGTGGTGACACAATAGAGCATCACGTGTACGGTGTGGAGGATTACTGATCGCCGGAACCCGACCCTGGGGGGGGGACATGAAGGCCATTGGTCGAATTCTTGCGCTGGTTGCAACGCTGGCATCCTGCGCGCTGACGTCCACGACAGCGCATGCAAGCGAATCAGCCACCCAAGCCGACTGCTACACGACCTACAACATTTACGACCCCACCAAAGTGGGCTATATGGATTGGAATGCCGATCCGAACTCTTGCTACAGCAACGGTGACGCATTCAGAGTCTGCGACACCAAAGCAGACGGTTGGGGCGTCGCAGTAACAACGATAGACGCCGGAATCCGGGAAGCCACAACTGCGGGACACAGTTCACCGTATTGTTCCCCGTGGGTAACGGGGAACATCACGGAAGGCAAAGAGATCGAATTCAACGCCTACCTGGTGAAAGGGTCATCGAGCGTACACCTTGGCAGCATTACGGTGACCGCTTAGTCCACTCTTGCCTGAGTCTCCTCCTGTGACCGTGAAAGACCTCGATGTCGGCAGGAAGTGGCATGCGGAACAGACTGGGCACCCCGCCATCGGCCGGTCACAAGAGATGCTGAGTGCCTCCACGGTGATCGTGCCAACATAGACAGACCCGTTCGTCAGAACACCTGACGCCACATCTCAGACGCTAGAGGGTGACCCTTAGATTCCCGGTCACCCTCTCTGCGTATGTAGATGCGAACTGATTACACGTGGTCGCACTACCCTCCAGTTCACTTGTGATCTTCTCGTCCCTCATGGGTCACCACAGCTTTCCCTTGACCTCCGACAAGAATGACGCCCACGAAGTCGCGCCGAAGACGAGCACCTTGCCTTCTGGGACCTTGCTGTCGCGGACGGGGATAAGGTCGGCGTAGTCGTCAGAGACCTCGACACAGTTCGTACCACCCCCGTCGCTGTAGCTCGACTTGCGCCACACAGCGGTGGTGAGGTCGGGGGTTCGGTTCATGATCTGCACTCCTCCAGAAGGCGCTTGATGAACGCCGTCGACTCCACCGGAGTCAGAGCCGCGTCCCTAACGAGATCGTAGGACAAGCGGAAGGACAGAACCTTGTCCGGATCCTCGATCAGTTCCCCGAAACCGTTGCCCTCCACGTAGGCAACGGGGTCGCCGACTCGCTGCCAGAGGAGCCAGAGGTGGCTGTCCATGAGGTCGTGCACGCCAGCCGCGTAAGGCAGAACCTGGAGCGCGACATTCGGAAGCTCAGCCGCTTCCACCAGGTGTGACAGCTGGTCCTTCCACACCTTCGCGTCGGGAACCGGGCGCCGCAGCGCCCCCTCGTCCAGGATCACGCGGACGCTCGGCGCCGGTTCGCGGTACAGCAGCTCTTGCCGTCCCATGCGCAAGGCAACCTGCTCCTCGACTTCCTCGCCGTTGCCAGCCGTTGTCTGAGCTCCAGACAACCCTGACAACACCGCGCGGGCATAGTCCTCGGTCTGCAACAGGCCCGGCACTCGCAGCTGGAACATCCACATGACCCTCGCCGTCGCCTCCAGCTCCATGAAGGCTTTGTACTTGTCCTTGATGACCTCCTTGCGCGCGTCGCGCCACAGGCGAACCAGCAGGTCACCCGATCCGTGATATCTGTCCAGGTCCTCCATGACCGCCCGTTTGGAGAGCCGTTCCCCCGTCTCTAGGCGGTACAGGTAGCTCTTGTCGTACGACGTCTCCTCGGCCAGCTGCCCCAGCGACTTCTCGGCCTTCTCCCGCAGGAACCGCAGCGTCCGTCCGAGTGCCGCACGCTTCGACTCGCCTTCTGCAACCGGGTGTTCGGTCATGTCACCCCTCCCCGTTGTCTGGCGCCCAGACAACGCCAGCCCTCTTCCGCAGCGTACGTCCAGGCGGTGACGATCGAGACACGAACGGTAATCGCCGCTCGTCAGACTCACGCCCACGACAAACCCCCGCAGCCGATGGAGCTCGGCCCGGGGGCGTGGCCGACGCTTCGAAGGAGCGCCGACATGAGGGAACGTATCGCGGGATTCTGCGAGTTACTACTGCTCGCACTCGTACGGGCACTGCTGCCCGCCCGGGGCCGACACCGAGCCACCCTGCCCCAACCCCTTGCCCAGAAACACCTGTTGCCCCCTGCTCCCGACGCACAGCCCTTCGAGCGCGACACCGTGCTCGTGCGGCCTTACCTCCTCACCCTGGAAGAGCGCCATGAGCGGAAACTCCAACGGCAGCGGCGCCGAGCCCTGTGGCTCGCCGTGCACGGCATCGACGTAGGACCGCGCCGCATCCACGGGATGGAGGTCTCCGCGTGAGCTCCACCGACGAACGACCCACCACCGGCGGCCTCCGCCTGCTGCCCTGGACCACCCCCGAGGGCAAAACCTGTTACCTCAGCTCCGACAGCGGGGACGGCATGCTGTCTCTGCTGGCCGACGACGTGGAGGCTGCTCAACTGGACTCCGGGAGTCAGGTGTTGACGGGAGCCAGGGCCGTACTCGCCGACCCCAAGGCGGGCGAGCGAGCGGTGCGTTTCGCGCTCACCAGGGCGACGGAGTGCTTGGAGGACGTCCTCCGTGTCGCAGTGAGCCGGGGCGAACGCATCCCCGGAGGCGAACTGTGAACATCGGGCTCATCCCACCATTGGCCTCGTCCTCCAGCACTCGACCCCCACGACGCTCTACCGTGGACCTCCGGTCACCCCGCATCACCGCTGCCGGAGAAAAGGAGCCGATCATGGCTCATGAGGTGGATCCCCAGTCCTGCGAGAGAACTCCCGAGGCGATCCGAGCGGCCCTGCAGCGGCGCCCCGACTGGCTGCAGGCCTTCGAGCAGGACTGGCTCAGCGCGGCGGCGGACTTCGACCAGGCGGCGCTCGACGCCGTGACCGACAAGTGGTTCCCCTTCGCGTGCGCGTGCGCAACCCCCGGCTATCTGGACGAAGTGGAGCAGACAGTCAAGCGCGTGACCGAGGGCGACACCGACGGCATGGTGTTCCGCGACGCGGACGGGAAGGCGTACGACGCCGACAACCGGCCCATCGACGCGGGCAGGTACGGGTGAGCGCCTATGCGATCAGGTATGCCGACCGCGCCGCTCAGCGCAAAGCCGCACTGAGCGCGCCTCAACGGGCATCCCTGGAGGGCCTGGAGAAGCGGATCAGCCTCAATCCCTTCGGCGCACCCGCGATCAGCAACCGGGACAACAGCTGGTCGGCGGCCTTCAGCGGCGGCTTCATCACCTACGTCGTGTCCAACCGGCACGTCGTGATCAACGTCGTCGACCTGGTCGCGATCTGACCGCTCGACGCCCCCACCGGCATTCCCTGCCGTACCGGCACCAGAACCGGCCGGGAGCACGATCCTGGTCCCGGCCCACTCTCCCTAAGCGATGCTCTTCGCCCCGTCGTTCACCGCGGGGTCCACCCAGGGCTGCCAGTCCGCGTTCTCGGCGATCGCGGCGAGCTGGGCCAGGGTCAGCGGCGGGGCGGCGATGTCCGCCGGGCCGCGCTTGCCGTCCGTGCTGTTGGCGGTGACGAGCACGATGCGCGTGCCGTCCTTGCGGAGCAGGTCGGCGGTGCGGCGGGTCAGGGTGCCGGTCCTCTCCTCGTAGCTGATCAGCACGGAGCCGTCGGCGAGGTTGCGGGCCGAGCAGGAGGACAGGTTGGCCCCGGCCGCCGCCCGGTCGGCGCAGGAGTAGAAGGTCTTGAGCTCCGCCTCGGTCGCGGGCCGCACCTTCTTCTCCGTCCCGGTCTTGTCCGACGCCGACCCGGTGGCCTCCTTCGCCGCCGCGGACTTGTCCGGTGCCGTCTGGCCGCTCTTGTCCTGCTCCGCGGAGCCCTCGGCCGCCGCCCGGGCCGCGTCCTTGCTCAGCGCGTCGAACGCGGTGAGCTGGAAGTTGCCCTGGAGGCTGACCGTCGTCTCCGCCTTCCCGCCGCTCGTGAGCAGCCGGCCGCCGGCGCTGACCGTGTCGGCGCCTTCCTTGCTCTCCCACCACTGGTAACCGCTGGTCGCCGGCTTGCCCGGCAGCAGGTCCCGCAGGGTGCCCACGGTCGCCTTGCCGGTGACGGCGACCTTGCCGTCCGGTGCCGACGTCCCGCCCGCCGTGAGCGAGAAGTCCGGGATGGTGACGGTGGCCTGGTTCTTCGTGCCCCCGGTCGAGTTGCCCGGGAGCATCCCCGTGAGGACCACCGCGCCGGTCACCCCGGTCGCGACGGTGAACACGGCCGCGCTCCACAGCGTCTGCCTGCGCCGCTTCAGCCGTCGGCCCCGGGCGAGCCCGCCGCTGACCAGGTCCGGTGCCGGCACGTCGGCGTACGCGTCCAGCATGCGTCCCAGCCGGGGGCCGAACTCCTGCTCGTCCCGCTCCATCTGTCCTGTGTGCTCCATGAGTTCTCCAGCCCTTCCCCACCGAAGGTGGTGCCGCGGCGATGATGTGGTGCCGGTCAGCGACCGGCGAGTACGTCGTGCTCGCCGCCCAGCGACGTCCGCAGACTCGTCAGCGCCCGCATGCTCCTGATGCGGACGTTCCCGGCGCTCATGCCGAGTTCCTTCGCGGTCTGCGCGACGCTTCGGTCCTCCCAGTAGCGCAGCACCACCACGGCCCGGTCCTGCGCCGACAACCGCGCCAGCGCCTGGGTCAGCGCCAGCCGCAGGGCCGGGTCGTGGTGGGCGGCCGGCTGCTCCGGCAGCTCGCCCACGGGCTTCTCGTACGTCCGATGCAGCCGGACATGCGAGAGGTACGTGCGCATCAGGATGGTGCGCACGTAGGCGTGCGGGCTGTCGGCCTTGCGGACCCGTCTCCAGGAGACGAACACCTTGCCCAGAGTCGTCTGGACCAGGTCCTCCGCGAGGTGCCAGTCGCCGCAGACCAGCAGGGCGGCACGGAAGAGACGGGGACTCACGGCCTGCATGAACTCCTCGATCTCTTCCGACCGTTGTGCTGATCTGGCCATGTGGGTTCCCCTCCCAGTAACGCGTCTGCGCTCACATGCCTTTGACGCCTCGGGCCGTGGGTTCTGTTACGCCTGTGCCGAAGAAAGTGGGGACAAAAAAGCAGACTCCCCGAAAACGGGGAGTCTGCTCGGTCGTTCACGGATTCCGTTATCTGCGCAACGCCTCCGCCGGCTGGATCCGGGACGCCCGCCAGGCCGGGTAGAGGCCGGCGACCAGCCCGGTGAGCAGCCCGATGGCCGGGGCCGCGGCGACCGTCGTGGGATGCACGACCGGCGTCCAGTCCCGTGCGACGGCGACCCCCACGACGGTGAGGGTGCCGAGACTGGTGCCGATCAGTCCGCCGAGGGCGCCCAGCGAGCCGGACTCGGCGAGGAACTGGATGGTGATGTGCCCGCCCCGGGCACCGAGCGCCCGTCTGAGCCCGATCTCCCCGGTGCGCTCCAGCACGGCGACCAGCGTGGTGTTGGCGATGCCGACCGCGCCGATGACCAGGCAGATCGCGGCCAGCAGCAGGAAGAGCTGCTGGAGGTCGGAGGTCACGTTGCCGCGCAGGGTCTTCGGATCCGGCGGGGGGACCGCCTTGAAGTACTCGGGGTGGTCCGGCCGTAGCGCGGTGGGGGCCAGCTTCGCCACCTGCTGTGCCGCGCCGAGCCGGGTGGCGACCAGCATCTTGGCGCCGCCCGTGGCCGGTTCGCCCCAGATCTTCTCCGCCGTCGACCGGGGGACGACGACCGACAGGAGCAGGTCGGCCTTGCGCTTCACGTCGTCGATGATCGCCACGACGGTGAACGGCCGGCCGCCGATGAACAGCGCCGGGCGCGTCTGCAGGGTGGTGATGCCCAGCCGGGCCGCCATGCCGGAGCCGATCATGACGACGGGCTGCGCGGTCCGCTCGGCGTAGGCGTCGTAGACCCGGCCCTGGACGACATGCGGTACGGCCGCCTCGATGACGCCCGGTGAGGCGGCGACGATGTTGGCGCGTTCCCCGGTGGACTCGTCGCCGATCGGCGAGGACCTGATGGTGGCGTCGGTGTTCCGGGTGTCCACCGTCCAGTAGACGCCGGCGTGTTCGACCCCGGCGAGCTTCGCCATGCGCGCGTCGGCGTCCTTGGGGAAGGCCAGCGGCACGAACTCGTTCTGCTCGATGCCGATGTCCTCGATGTTGACCTCGGTGGCGGTCAGCACGCTGAAGCGGGAGTCGATCTGGGACGACGTGGTGGCGGTCAGACCGAGGATCGCCACGAAGGTGCCGACGCCGAGGACCGTGCCCAGGGCGGTCAGCGCGGACCGGGCCGGGCGCTGGAGCATGCCGGCGAGGGACTCGCCGAGCAGGTCCCGGGGGGCGAGGACGGAGGGTTCGACGACCGGACCCGTCCGGTGACGGCGGCCTCGGAGGGTGAACCGCCTGCGCCTGCGGTGGTTCATACGGCCACCTGCTCGCGCAGGACGCCGTCGCGGATGGCGACCGTGCGCACCCCCCGGGAGGCGACGGCGGGGTCATGGGTGATGACCAGCACCGTCATCCCCGTGGCGTGCAGCTGCTCCAGCAGGCCGAGGACGGAGTCGGCGTTGCGGCTGTCGAGGTTGCCGGTCGGCTCGTCGCACAGCAGCAGCGAGGGTCTCGACACCAGGGCGCGGGCGATCGCCACGCGCTGGCGCTCGCCGCCGGACAGCCGGGTCGGCAGGGAGTCCAGGCGGTGGCCGAGACCGACCTGCTCCAGGGCCTCCTGGGCGCGCCGGCCGCGTTCGGCCCGGGGGGCGCCGTTGTAGACCATGGCCAGCTGGACGTTCTCCCGGGCGCTGCGGTGCGGCAGCAGATGGAAGGACTGGAACACGAACCCGATCCGACGGCCGCGCAGCGCCGTGCGGTCACCGTCCTTGAGCGTCCCGGTGTCGATGCCGTCCAGGAGATACGTCCCCTCGGTCGGTGCGTCGAGCAGACCGGCGATGTTCAGGAACGTCGACTTGCCCGACCCGGAGGGCCCGATCACCGTCACGAACTCCCCCTGCTCGATGGTCAGATCACAGGGCCGGAACGCCGGCACGGGGGGTGGGCCGGGGTAGGTGAGACCGACCTGGCGGAACTCGATGACGGGGGGCGGGGTGGGCGAGCCGTCGACCCGCGGCGGAGTGGGCGGGCCGCCGGCCCGCGGCGGGGTGGGCGAGCCGTCGGGTATCCGCAGGGCGACGGTCTCGTCGTCGCCCCGCGACGACCTGCGTCCGCCGTTCGCCCTCATCGGTCGCCCGCCGCACCGGAGTTGACCCCGGTGACGACCTGGTCGCCCTCGGAGAGTTCGGCGCCGGCGGCCGGTTTGACCTCCACGTAGCCGTCGCCGGTGGTGCCGGTGGTGACCTCGACCCGCCGCTGCCGGTCGCCGGCGTCCAGCACCGTGACGACGGTCTTACCGTCGGACCCGGCGGTGATCGCCGTCACCGGGACCACCAGTGCCTTGCCCTGGGTGGAGGCGGCCTCGACGGTGAGCCGGACGTCCTGGCCGACGGTGGCCGCGGGCAGCGACTTGTCGGGTTCTACGACCATGAGGTAGCCCTGTGCCCCGGCGGCGCCCGTGCTGCCGGTGTCGTCGGTTCCGGTCCCCTGGGCCGTATCGCCGGTGCTCTGCTGGCCGGCGGCCATGGTGTCGGCCACCGAGCGGACCGAGGCGGTGGCCTTGACGCCCGTCGTCTCGGACAGGATCTCGACCTTCTGCCCGGCCCTGACGAGCCCCTTCTGGGACTCCTGGAGATAGCCGTTGACCGCGAGCCGGCCGGCCGAGACGGTCATCACCTTCCCGGTGGGCGCGGATCCGAGGACGGCGTTCACGCTGTCGACCCGGGCCGGGAAGCCGGAGAGGTAGACGACCTCGGAGGCGGGCAGCATGGGACCGGCCGCCACCTGCGCCTCGGTGAGCCGGGTGCGGGCCCGCTCGAGGTCCTGCGCGGCCCGGTCCACGGCCTTCTGCGTCTCGTCGTTCGAGGTCTGCTGCCGCGCGTCCTCGGCGTCCTGCCAGGCACGTTCGGCGGCGGTCACGGTGTCCTGCGCGTCCTGCACGGTGGCGGTGCCCTCGGCCTGCGCGGAGACCGGGTTGTAGCCGATCGACGCGTAGAACGCGGTGAGCGCCGACTTGGTGCCGGCGCCGAACGTGCCGCGCGTGTCACTGCCGGTGCCGTGCCCCAACGCGCCGAGTGCAGACTGGAGTTGGGCCACGTCGTCGCCGGTGGAGCCGGGCTTGAGGTCCCGGTAGACGGGCACCCGGCCCTTCAGCGCGAACACCGGGCGGCCGGAGACCTCCACCAGGACCTGCCCGGCCTTGACCTCCGTCCCCACGGCCTTGGGCGCCTTGGTGACGACCGCGCTGGTCGTCCCCTCACCGCTCGCACCGGACGGGGCGACGTCCACGGACTGCCCCGCGACGACGGTGCCGCGGATGATGACGGAGTCCTTGAGCACCCGGTTCTCCACCGGTGCGGTCAGGACGCCCTGCTGCGGCGGCTCCGCCTCGGCCGCCGCCTGCGCCGGTGACTTCACGACGAACGAGGCGGCGATGCCGGCACCGGTCAGCAGGACCGCGGCCACCGCCACCGCGGCCACCCACTTGCGCTTCTGCGACAGACCGTTGTCCGCGGCGCGGCGGGATCTGCCGGACGTCTCGGACGACATGGTCGGGTCGAGCTGCTCTGCTTCGGACACTGCGCCTCTCCGGGCCGACTGGTTTTCTGTGTGGACGCGTTGAGGGGTGCCGGGCGTTACAGAACTTCGGCCATCAGCTTCAGCTGCTTGTCCTTCGTCTTCTTGACCTCGGCGAGCGCTTCCGCGTTCTGCTCGATCAGCTGCTCCTGGTAGGCGACGTCCACGGCGTACCAGGTGCCGACGACGTTGTACTTCACCTTGCAGGCCACGTCGGCCGAGGCGACCTGCTTCTCCTTGGCGGTGGCCAGGGCGTTCTGCTCCCACTGCGGGTCGTTGTTGGCCTTCATCGGGTCCGCGTACGTGTAGCCCTTCTCCTTCATGCAGGACGCCCACTTCGCGAAGACGGCCTTCACCCGTGTGTCCTCGTACGACTTCGCCCAGCTGTCGGTGTTGACCTTGTCGGCGATCGGCGGGGCGCCGTCCTCGGACGGCTCCTGGGCGGCCGAGTAGCCCAGCTTGGCCTTCGCCTCACCGATGCAGCCGCCGGCCGGAACCTTCTGGCCGTTGTAGTCCTGGCCACCCTTCGCGGCGGCGGAGCCCGGCTTCACGTTCGGGTCGGTGGTGCCGTTGAGCACCATGGTGGCCGCCGGGGCGAGTTCCTCCGGCTTGGGCTTGACCACGGCGTTCTCGGAGCCCGCCGGCTTGTACCCGTGGCCGGCCACGTCGTCGGCGTCCGTGGGGCCGTAGCGAAGCTGGGTGATGCTCGTCGGCGCGAACACCGACGGCGCCTCCGGCACCTTGTAGGCGATGCCGAACCTGGTCATGCACCGTTCCCTGAGGATCTTCTCGGCATCCGCCATCTGATCCTCCTGCTCGGTGGTCAGCAGATACGCCTCGACCGGGAGCGACTTGTCCGTCGCCGAGGTCAGCTTCGGGAACGAGGACACGGAAGGAGCGCCCGTACCTCCCGCCGCCTTGCCCTCTTCGCCGGAGCCGGACGAGGAACTGCATCCCGCGACGGCCGAGAGCGCCACGGTGGCGCAGAGGACGGACAGAGAGGCAGCGAAGCGACGGGTATGCATCGTGATGCTCTTCCTTGAATAGCCGAATGGTCGGTCCTGCGCTGGTGGGGGCCACTCGCTAAACTCCGAGCGCGGGGGTGCGCTGCCCAGCTGCATTGGGCAGCGCACCCCTTGCCTGTCAGCGGTGGCTGAGGGCCGGGCCCTCGCCGTGCTGTCGGCCTAGTAGAACTTGCCCGATGCGTTGTCGTTCTTCAGCGTGCTGTTGAGGTTCGCCGCCCCGCCGGCCGGGATCGACTGGTAGGCACCGCCGTAGTTCTGGTTGTAGAACTCACGGATGCCGAAGTTGAAGTCCCAGTTGTCCACCGAGGCGGTGTTGTTCTTCACCGCGGTGCCCGCACCGGCGCTGCCGGCCGCGCTCGCGCTGAAGTAGTAGTTGGCGTAGTTGGGGATGTCGAAGTACTGGCGGTAGAACGCCCCCTTGTAGTCGCTGTTGTAGTACAGGCAGGCGTAGCCCGAGGTGCAGTACTCGGCGGCACTGGCGGTGCCGGCGGTACCGAGGGCGACTCCGAAGCCCGCGAGGGCGAGGCCACCGGCGGTGACCAGGGTTCTGACGCGCATGAAATTCCCTTCGTCGGTCCATGCGGAAGCACCGGACAACGGGGCCTGGTTCGGCCCGTCGCCCGCTGCGGATCAGGAACGTACATAGCTCGAACGCATGACTGAAAGGCAATTGATCGCGCTGACCAAAAGCGAACCTTTGTCAACTCCGGCCGAGAATCGGAAGCGCCGCGCGATCACCGAACCGCTGGTCGATGACCTTGGAACGAAGGTAAGGGGAAGACAAAGCGAGGCGGAGACCAAATACCCCAACAGCGCTAGAAGTTGGCACTTGTCAGGACACTGGAAGATTTAATTCCACCACTCAAGTCCCAGCAAGCTTGGCTGATTTCACCCCTGCTCAGGGATCCCGGCTCACGGATCGCGGCAACCTTCCGCGCCGGGGTGACGACTGCTCAGCGGTCCATCCCCCGTACCGAACGGAACCCGCATGAGTGAGATCCGCAGCAAGGCCCGCCACCGCAGAAGGAAGACGGCCCTGGCGGTCGGCGTCCCGCTGACGCTGACCGCCGCGGCCGCCCTCGCCTACGGCACGGACTTCGGCGTCTTCGGCGCGGACGCGCAGCGCACCGCCTCCGCCGCCACCGCCGCCCCCGCCTGGGCCACCGCCACCGCCGACGGCTTCGCCTCCGTCAACGCCCTTGGGCAGAACGGGACTTACGGTGGCCGGGACGGTCAGGTCGTGACCGTGAAGACGCTCGCCGATCTGGAGAAGTACGCGACCGCGGCCGAGCCGTACGTCATCGTCGTGGCCGCGACGATCACCATGGATCCGGTCGGAAAGGAGATCAAGGTCCAGTCGAACAAGACCATCGTCGGCTCCGGGACCTCCGGGCACATCGTCGGCGGCGGGTTCTTCCTCGGCTCAGGCGTGCACAACGTGATCATCCGGAATCTGACGATCCGGGACGCGTACCAGGGCGTCTGGAACGACAAGGAACACGACTTCGACGCCATCCAGATGGACGGCGCCCACCACGTCTGGATCGATCACAACGACCTGCGGAACATGGCCGACGGTCTGATCGACGTCCGCAAGGACAGCACGTACGTGACCGTCTCCTGGAACAAGCTGAGCAACGACAACAAGGCCTTCGGCATCGGCTGGACCACGAACGTCGTCACCGACATCACGATCCACCACAACTGGATCCGCGAGACCGAGCAGCGCAACCCCTCCACGGACAACGCCGCCCACGCGCACCTCTACAACAACTTCCTGGAGGACGTGGCCGACACCACGATCAAGTCCTCCTACGGCAACTACTCGCGCGGCGCGACCAAGATGCTCCTGGAGAACTCCTACTTCCAGGGCATGAACAACCCGGTCATCAAGGACAGCACGGCGAGCATCGTCCAGAAGGGCAACACGTTCGTCTCCACGACCGGGCGCAACGAGAGCGGCGGTACGGCCTTCGACCCGAAGACGTACTACGCGTACACGGCGGACAAGACGGCGGACGTGCCGTCGCTGCTCAAGTCCGGTGTGGGCCCTCGCAGTTCGATCGGTACGACGACGGCCTCGACGACCGCCGCGGCCGCCACGACCCTCACCGTCGCCAAGGACGGCAGCGGGCAGTACTCGACCGTGCAGGCCGCGGTGAACGCCGTACCGGCGAACAACCCCTCGCGGGTCGTGATCGCCGTGAAGCCGGGGACGTACCGCGAGGTCGTCAAGGTCCCCTCCAACAAGCCGCACGTCACGATCCAGGGCACGGGCGGCAGCCGTAAGGACACCGTGATCGTCTACGGCAACGCGGCCGGCATGCAGAAGCCGGACGGGTCGGGGACGTACGGCACGCCGGGCAGCGCCACGATGTCCGTCCAGTCCGACGACTCCCAGGTCCGCAACCTCACTGTCACCAACGACTTCGACGAGGCCGCCAACCAGTCCCTGGCCGGGCACCAGGCGGTCGCCCTGCTGACGACGGCGGACAAGGTCGTCCTCGACTCGCTGATCGTCAACGGCGACCAGGACACCCTGGAGTTGGAGACCGCGGCGTCGGACAAGCTCGGCCGTGTGTACGTGACCAACTCCTACATCACGGGCAACGTCGACTTCATCTTCGGCCGGGCGACGGCCGTGATCGACCGCTCGGTCATCACGCTCAAGAAGCGCTGGAACGGCACGTCCGCCGGTTACGTCACCGCCCCGAGCACCCCCGGCGGCCGCAAGGGCCTCCTGATCAACCGCTCCACGGTCAACGGCGACGTCTCCGCCGCCAGCTTCTTCCTCGGCCGCAACTGGCACCCCGGCGGCTCCACCACGGTCGACCCGCAGACCACGGTCCGCGACTCCTCCCTCAGCGCCGCCATCAAGTCGACCCCCTGGTCCGACATGGGCGGCTTCTCCTGGAAGGACGACCGCTTCGCCGAGTACAAGAACACCGGCGCGGGCGCGGGTGCGGCGAGCAGCGACCGGCCGCAACTGACCGACGCCCAGGCGACGGGCCAGGAGATCGCGGACTGGCTGGGCGACTGGACGCCGTCGGCTACCTGACCCGGCACGGGGGTGGGACGGACGGGTGCGAGGGCCGTCCCACCCCGCGGCTCAGTGGAAGCCGAGCATTCCGGGGGAGTCGATGTCGACGGTGAGGAAGCCCGGCGGATAGTCGCCCTCGCGTCCCGTGAGGATGATGGACATTCCCCCGGTCTCCAGATGCGGCGTGGCCACATAGACGACATGGCAGGTGTCGGCCCCGCCCCACCCGTCGCGCACCATCCCGCCCACCGTCACGGCCGCGGTCTGCCCGAGCGGGTCGATATGGATTCCCTGCAAGGCGAGCAGAGCAGCTCCGACGCCTGCGTCCTTCTCCTCGGCCTTCATGAGGCAGAGCGCCGGGACGTGCAGCCAGTCACCGGGGGTGTGCGCGACATTGTCCGCCAGCCGGTGCAGAGCCTGATGGCCCTGGGCGAGCGCGAGAGCCGCGCTCGTGTCGAGGATGATCACGCAGCGCGCTCCCGGAGGCCACGGGCCTTCTCCGCGGCCATCGCATAGATGTTGGCCCGGACATCGGGGCCGTTGTCGAACTCCTCGTCGGTGAGCGTGCAGCCCATGCGCTCACGCAGTATCTTGCGGGTCGCCGCCACCCGCTCCGCGATCTGCTCCGCCGTCGGCTGTTCCGACGCCAGCTGTTCGACGAGCTGGCCCAGTGTCATCCCCCGCTCCTTGGCGACCTGGGCGAGATGGTCGCGGGTCTGCCGGGACACCTGGATGGTCGTGTTCTCTGCCATGGCTTCACCATAATCCCGTTACGGCACCCTGGTGCCACCTCGGCATCCACATCACCCGAACGTGCAGTCTCCTTGCTCAACCACATCCGTCTGCCAGCCCCGCCACAGCCCGCCGCTCCACGTTGGAGGGATGGCACAGAAGATTCTGCTGGCCGACGACGACGAGGACGTGCGGGAGGGGATCGGGCGGCTGCTCAGGTTCGAGGGCTACGAGACCGTGCTCGCGGAGGACGGACGCGTGGCCCTCGACGTCGTGGGAGCCCAGGGCGCCGACCTCGTGCTGATGGACGTCAGCATGCCCGGCCTCGACGGGCTGGCCGCGACCCGGCGGATCCGCGCCTCCGGCTCCACCGTGCCGATCCTGATGATCACCGGCCGGGACGCGATCGGCGACCGGATCGTAGCCCTCGACAACGGCGCCGACGACTATCTGATGAAGCCCTTCGCCGCCGAGGAACTCCTCGCCCGGGTACGGGCCCTGCTGCGTCGCAGCGCGCGGAAGGTGCCGGCGCCCGCCCCCGCCGAGGGCCTGTCCTTCCAGGACGTCGCCGTCGACCTGCGCACCCGCACCGTGACCCGCCGCGGCCGGGTGGTCGACCTCACCCGGACCGAGTACTCCCTGCTGGTGTACCTGATGCGGAACCCGGCGAGGGTGCTCGACCGGGCGCAGATCCTCAAGGAGGTCTGGGGCTTCGACTTCGAGCCGTCGTCCAACACGCTCGACGTGTACGTGATGTACCTGCGCCGGAAACTGGAGAGCCGCGGCGAACCGCGGCTCATCCAGACCGTGCGCGGGCTAGGGTACACCCTGCGCGTCAACGCCTGAGGGTCAGATCCGGAGGATCATCGTGTCGTCCGGCCTGCCCGTCAGGGCCGCCTGCGGCATCGGTCCCGCCAGCCGCGCGTACGCCCCGCCCCGCGCCACCAGTTCCGTGTGCGTGCCCGTCTCCACCAGGCGGCCGTGGTCGAGGACCAGGATGCGGTCGGCGTCCGGGGCCAGGCTCAGATCGTGGGTGATCATGATCGTCGTACGGCCGGACATCAGGCGCCGCAGCGGCTGTACGACCTGACGGGCGGCCACCGAGTCGAGGCCGGCGGTGGGTTCGTCCAGGACCAGGACGGGGGCGGCGCGCAGCATCGCGCGGGCGATGGCGATGCGCTGGAGCTGGCCGCCGGAGAGGGCGGCCGTGCCGGGGGCGATCTCGGTGTCGTAGCCCTCGGGGAGGGCCTGGATGAAGTCGTGCGCCGCGGCCGACCTTGCCGCCCGCTCGATCTCCTCGGCGCTCGCTCCCGGGCGGCCGCACTCGATGTTCTCGCGGATCGTGCCGTTGAGGATCAGCGTCTGCTGCGGGAGCAGGGCGACGTTCTCGCGGAGGAATGTGAGGGGGACTTCGGTCAGCGGGACGCCGTCCAGGCTGATCAGGCCGTCTGCGGGGTCGTAGAAGCGGGTCAGGAGCTTGGACAGGGTCGACTTGCCGGCGCCGCTCGCGCCGGTGATGATCACCAGCTCGCCGGGGGCGGCGGTGAAGGTGACGTTCTCGACCGAGGCGCGGGCCGCGCCCGGGTAGCGGAAGGAGACGTCGTGGAAGGCGACCCAGCCGCGGACGGGCCAGGGGGCGACCGGTTCGGCGGGGTCGGTGACGGCGGGCTTCGCGTCCAGGATCTCGCCGAGGCGTTCCGCGCCGGCGGTGGCGGCGGTGAGGGTGAGGCCGAGCTGGCCGAGACTGCGGACCGGCGGGTAGAGGTAGCCGATGAAGGCGGCGAAGGCCAGGAGCTGCCCGAGGGTCATGCGGTCGGCGGAGATCTCCCAGACGCCCATGCCGATCACGGCGAGGACGCAGACGGTCTCCACGACCTCGACGAACTGCTCGTACATCTCGCTGAGGCGGGCCCCGCGGACGGATGCCTTCATCCACGCGCGGGCCTCGCGGTCGAGCCGCTTCTCCTCGTCCCCGCGGCGGTTGTACGCCTGCGTCAGCACGACGTTGCCCAGTGACTCCTCCACCACCGAGGTGATCGCGCCGTCGGCGACCCGCTCGTCCTGGGACGCCTCCCTGATACGGCCGGAGAAGCGGCGGGCGGCGAGGAGGAAGAGGGGCGCGAGGACGAAGGTGACCAGGGCCAGGTCCCAGCGCAGCCACAGCGCGGCGGCCGCGTAGAAGACGGCGGAGAAGGCGGCCGCGACCGTGCCGACGACGCCGGACACCACCATCTGTTCGATGGCCTCGACGTCACCGGTGAGGCGCTCGACGAGGTCGCCCCGGCGGTGCTTCTGGAAGAAGTGGGGCGGCATGTCCTGGACGTGCCGGAAGACGTTCGCCCTCAGGCGCAGGACGAATCTCTCGGCGGTCCAGGTGGCGAGCGAGTTGCCGAGGTAGCCGACGAGCGCGCCGAGCGCGGCCACGCCCAGCCAGGCGCCGGCCGGGCCCCAGAAGGCGGAGAGCGAACCGGCCTCGAGGGCGTTGTCGGTGAGCTCCGCGAACAGCAGGATCGAGGCGGTCTCGGCGAGCGCGGACACCACCACGCACGCGACGACCACCGCCAGCCACTTGCGGTCGCCGCGGGTCAGCGGCCAGAAGCGGCGGAAGGCCTCCCGGACTTCCCTCATCATCGGCACCTCCTTCGGTGTGCTGCGGACATGGCCGAGGCGGGGCCCCCGGCGCGAGTCGAACTCGCTAACCGACGGCCCCGCCTCGCGGCGATCTGCCTCAGCCCTTGTTGCCGACCGGGCGGCGCTTCTGCGCGGCCTTCTTCGGCGCGGCGGCCTTCTTCTTGGCGACCGGGGCGGCGGGCTTGCGGGTCTTCTTCACCGGGGTGACCTTGTGGAAGCTCATGTCTGTGTCCCTTTCTGCTGCGGTTCTGCAACAGTCCCTCTACCGATCTGCTGCAATTGCCTTTGAATTACTTGGATTTACGTAAGTGAATTCTGTGTCAGCCCTTGTGGGCGACGGGGCGACGCTTCGGGGTGACCTTCTTCGGCGTCTGCTTCTTCGGGGCCGGGGCGGCCTTGCGGGTGGCCTTCTTGACAGGGGTGATCTTGTGGAAGCTCATGCGACTCTCTCTTTCTTTGCTTTCGTGTCGTTCGCTGTCGACATGGAAAACACTACGGGACGCGAGCACCGGAAAAAGCCAATTCCGCTGAGACCTCGATTAATTGGGGCTGAGACGAGTTTTCAGACGGTGCCGGGAACCAAACCCGGACTCACACAGGGCTTATTACGGGCAGCGCCGTTCTTCGCCGCTTGTTTGTTCACTCGCCGCCATCGACACCGAACAACCGAATCCCGCTAGACAGGGGATCGACACACCAACTCTCCGAACCCACGGGGGAAGGAGCACCATGCTCAGGAAGAAGACGACAGTCACGGCGATGGCACTGGCCGCCGTACTCGGCGGCCTCGGCAGCACGGCGTTCGCCGGGCAGGCATCCGCGGCGGAGTCGGGCGTCCAGGCCACCCAGGTCGAGTTCGTGCGGATCCAGGCCCAGGTCACCGAGGACGCCGGCTCCGACGAGCCGCGTCTGGAGTGGGACGACCAGCAGTTCTGGTCGGCGACGGACGTGCTCGAGGGCCAGACCCGGGACATCAACGTCACGCAGCCCTTCCACTCGGCCAGCGGTCTGGTGGAGTTGTGGGAGGACGACGCTCCGGACGACGACGACGCGCTCGGCTCGGCGACACTCGCGGCGAGCGACCCGGTCGGCACCGAGAAGGTCCTGGACTTCACGCAGGACGACGCCAACTACAAGCTCACCGTGGTCCTGCGGTAGGCGGTAGGGCGGCCCGCCCGTGGGTCGTGGTCCGCGAAGGCTGCGGGCTACGGCCTACGGGCACGGCGGCTGATAGGCCAGTCCAGGGAAGTACTGGCCCCACTCCGCGCGGCCGATGACCGGCGTGGCCGTGCGGCAGACCCGGTCCGCGACGCGCTCCGGATCCGGGTCCCACAGCAGGGTGACCCAGTCGTTGGCCCCGCTGAGGAGGGTGCGGCCGTCGGGGGTGAACGCCACCGCGTTGACGTCGGCGGTGTGGCCGGTCAGCGTGGCCCGTTCCTCCGGGTGGCCCGGCTCGGCCACGTCCCACAGCCGCGCGGTGTGGTCGAGGCTTCCGGTGGCCAGGGTGCGGCCGTCGGGGCTGAAGGCCACCGCGGCGACGGCGCCCGTGTGGCCGGTGAGCCGCGGGAGCCGCTCGGGGCGGCGGGGGACGGTGACGTCCCACAGCCAGGCCGTGTGGTCGGTGTTGCCGGCGGCCAGGGTGCGGCCGTCGGGGCTGAAGGCCACGGAGTCGAAGTCGCCGGTGTGCGTCGTGAGTTGGGCGGTCCGTCGCAGGTCGCCGACCGTCCACAGGCGGATGGTGCCGTCGCCGGCGGTCGCCAGGGTGCGGCCGTCCGGGCTGAAGGCCAGTGACTCGGCGGGACCCGCACGGAGGGCGGGCAGGCGGGCGGGGCGCCGCGGGTCCGTCACGTCCCACAGCCGTACGGTTCCGTCGCCGTACGCGACGGAGAAGAGGCGGCCGTTCGGGCTGAACGCCGCCGCGTACATCTCGCCCGAGCCCGCACCCTCGTCCTTGCCCGCGTCCCCGCTGAGCACGGCCAGCGTCCGCGGCCGGTGCGGGTCGGCGAGCGAGCGCAGCCGTACGGTGCGATCCTCGCCGCCGGTGGCCAGCACGCGCCCGTCCGGGCGGAACACCACGGGCAACTCACCGCTCTGGCCGGGCAGTTCGGTCGCGTACGGGGTGGCGAAAGTGCTCAGCAGGCTGCCGCGGGCCTCGACGGTGGGGGCCAGCCGGTAGGCAGCGAGGCTGAGTTGGGCGGACAGCGCGGGATCGGTCGGGCGCAGGGCGGAGGCCTGCTCCGCGACCCGCTGCGACGTGGCGATGTCGCGCTGCTCGGCGGCCTGGCGCTGGGCCCGTAAGGCGGTGACCCCGGCGGTGGTCGCGAGGACCAGCAGCGCCGTCAGCAGGGCGACGAGCCGGTGCAGCCGACGCGCCCGGCGGCGGGCTGCGGCCTGCTCGGCGGCCTCGGCGGCCAGGCTGGCGTCGAGGAACTCCCGTTCCCCCGAGGTGAGTTGTGGGTCCCGGGCAGCCGCCCAGCCGCGGGCCAGGTCCAGGCGGGACCCGCGGTAGAGGACTCCGGGGTCGCGCCCGAGCGAGTCCCAGGCGTCGGCGTCCTCGGTGAGCCGGCGGTGGATGCGCAGGCCCTCGCGGTCCTGGGACAGCCAGTCGTGCAGGCGCGGCCAGCGGCGGATCAGCGCCTCATGGGCGATCTCGATGCCGTCGCGGTCCAGCGTCAGCAGGCGTGCGGCCGCGAGCCGCTCCACGACGGCGGCGGTGTCGGGATCGGCGGTGTCCAGCTCACCGTGCCTGATGAGCCGCTTGGTGTCCTCGGTCCCGTCTCCGAGGGCGGTCAGCCGCAGGAACAGGGCCTTGGCCAGGCTCTGCCTCAGGGGAGTCAGGCCGGTGTAGACGGTCTCGGCGGTGCGGGCGAGCGCGCCGTCGATGCCGCCGGCCGCCTGGTAGCCGGCCAGGGTCAGGGTGTTGCCGCGTCGGCGCCGCCAGGTCTCCAGCAGGGCGTGGGACAGCAGCGGCAGGATGCCGACCTGCCCGTACGCCTGTGCCATCAGGTCGGCGAGCAGGGCGTTCTCCAGCGTGCACCGGGCCCGGACGGCGGGCTGGGTGACGGCCTTCCGTAACTCGTCGGTGGTCATGGGGCCGACCGCGATCTGGGCGTCGTTCATCGCCTCGATCAGCTCCGGGTGGCTCGTGCAGTGGGCGTAGAAGTCGGCGCGCACACCGAGCACGACCCGGCAGCGGCTGTTCTCGGCCCGTGCGGCCGTGACGAGCGCGTCGATGAACCGGGTGCGCTCGGCCGGGTCGCGGCACAAGGTGAAGGTTTCCTCGAACTGGTCGACCACCAGCAGCAGTTCGGCCCCTTCGGGCCGCTCGGCCAGCGCCTGCCGCAGCGTCCGGTGCAGGGCCCGCCGGTCGGCGGTCAGCTCGGCGAGCAGCGGCCCGGATGCGCGGCCGGTGATGCGGGCGAGCTGGATCGCGCACTCCTCCAGCGGATGCGGTCCGGGCACGAACAGCACCGCCTCCCGCTCCCCGCCCGCGGAGCCCGCAGAGCCCACAGAGCCCTCGGCCCCGGATCGCCAGCGCGGCAGCAGACCCGCGCGCAGCAGCGAGGACTTCCCCACGCCCGAGGCGCCGAAGACGGCCGTGAACCGCTCCCGGGACAGCCGGGCGGTCAACTCCTCGACCAGCCGCTCGCGGCCGAAGAAGCGGTCGGCGTCCTCGGCCTGGAACGCCGCGAGTCCCGCGTACGGCGGCGGATCGTCACCGTCCTCGCGGACCTCCCCCGCCGCCTCGTCCCGGTCGTCTGCCAGCTCGGCGGCCACCGCGTGCCAGCGCCGTTCCCACTCCTCGACGTCGCCGTCGCACCCGCGTGCATACGCGAGGGCCACCGCGAGGCTCGGCAGCTTACGGCCGCCCGCGGCCTCCGAGAGCGTCGCCGCCGAGTAGTGCACGCGCCCGGCGAGCTCGCGATACGTCGGGCTGCCGGCCTTCTTCCGTAACCGCCGCAGGTCGGCGGCGAACTCCAGGAGCACGCCGTCGCCCTCGTCCAGCGGGCGCTCCGAACGTGGCATCTGCCTGTCCTCCCCCGATCGGACAGATCCGATTGTTCAGGACTCGTTTGTTCACTCACCGACGCCCGAAACCAATCAACACAACTGCGCTACACACGACTTCGGAACCACCAATCCGTCACCGCCAGCACCCGAGGAGCACCGTGAAATCCAGGTCAGCAACGCTGAGGACACTCGCCGGCGCCGCGGCCGTCGCCGGAGGCATCGTCCTTTCCGCACCGGCCGCACCGGCGAGCGCGACGCCCGCAGGCCCCGCTTCGGAGATCGTCGAGGTGGGCACCTGGGCCGTACCCGCCCTGGCCGTCCGGGACAGTCCCGGGTGGCCGGGAGGACAGCCCGGGAACGCGATCGGGCAGCTCGAGTCCGGGGACCGCGCCGTCGCCGACTGCTTCGTCCCGGACGGTGCGACGGTCACGCAGTGGGGGCGCACCCAGTCGGACTGGGTCAAGATCCGGTGGGGCGGGACGAACACCGGCTGGCTGTGGGGCGGCGGGCTCAAGCCGTACCCGATCCTTCCCCAGTGCTAGTGCCCCAGTGCTAGTCGGAGCGCCCGACCGCCAGCCCGGCCCCCTCGATCCGCACCCTGATCCCGTCCTTCTCCACCCGCACGTCCCGCAGCCGCAGTTCACCGCTCGGCGGCTCGGGGAGCTGGAAGGCCAGGGAGAGGCGGTCGGCGAGGACGGGGCGGGTCAGGCGGGTCAGGGCGTCCAGTAGAGCCGGGTCGAAGCCGAGACGCTGGAGCAGGTCGGGGTTCTCCACGGCCACGTCGACGAGGTTGAGGCCCATGGCCTGCCGTACGAAGTCGGGTCGGCCGGTGAGACGGGACAGCGCGGCGTCGGAGCGCAGCGCGTCACGCACGGTGGAGTCGGGCACGCCCAGCGCCCGCACCACCGACGGAACCGCCAGCAGTGCCTTCGCCTTGCGGGTCTCGTGGGTCAGGGCCGCCGCGGCGTCTCGGGTCAGGTGCAGCCCTTGGGAGGCACGGGTGCCGGGGCGGTACGTGGCCAAGTCCCCGATGTCCAGGCGCATTCCGCCGATCTGCGTGTCGATGCCCCGGCCGCCGTCGCGCCGGATGCGCGCGTCGGCCCGCAGCCGCAGGTCGTGTCCGGCCACCGGCAGCGTGCCGCGGGCCAGGATCCGGTCCCGGCCCTGTCCCGTGAACGTGACCTGGGACGCGCCGAGTTCACGGTTCAGGTCGTCGAAGGCGAGCAGGACGTCGCCGTCGAGCCGGGGAATCCCCGCGCCCCGTACGGCGGTCGGCCCGTCCGCGTGCAGCCGTATGTCGTGCGCGGTCGCCGTCACCCGGGCCAGCGAGACCCGGTCCGCGGCGACGTCCGGCACGGTCACCCGCACCGAGTCCAGCCGCTCGTCGGCGACCTGGGTGAGGAAGGGGAACCCGCCGATCTCCACCTCGGGAGCGGCGCTCAGCTTCAACTGGTCCTCGAGCGTGTCCGCCGCGCGGTGTTCGGCGTAGAGCAGGGCCCAGCGGTCGGCGAGGACGAGGAAGGCGGCCAGGGTGAGGAGACCGCAGACCGCCTTCAGGGCGAGCGGGAGACCGGCGAACCGCCCTCGCCGCCGACGGCGGCTGCGGCCGTGATGGGGCGGGGTCCAGGGTTCGTCGTCCGGCAGGTCCTCGTGGAGGACCTCCTCCAGTGGGCCGTCGTCGAGGGCGCCGAGCTCCTCGTACGGGTTTGAGTAGGTGTGCGGCGATATGTGGTGGGGGGCACGCATCGATCCATACGACCATGCACGTGCCCCCCACCCGCAACCTCAACCGGAGGTATGCGACTCAGCTCACGATCTACCGAGCGATCTGCTGAGGGATCTGCTGAGCGATCTACTGAACGACCGTGATCCGGTTCGCCACCGGCGGCGCGATCGGGCTCGTCGCCGTGGAGTTGGCCGTCAGGTACTGCTGCAGCGCCGCCAGGTCGTCCCCGCCGACCAGGTCGTTGGTGCCCTGGCCCAGCGTGGTGATGCCGTCGCCGCCGCCCGCGAGGAAGCTGTTCGTCGCGACGCGGTAGGTGGCCGCCGGGTCGATGGCCGCACCGTTCAGCTGGATGGAGTCGACGACGATCCGCTCCGCGCCGGCCTTCGTCAGGTCCAGCGTGTACGTCAGACCGGAGGACGGCTGCAGGATCTTCGGCGAGGCCGCGTTCGTGCCGCTCACCTGCTCCTGGAGGACCTGGATCAGCTGGGCGCCGGTGAAGTCCTGCAGGTTCACGGTGTTGGAGAACGGCTGCACGGTGAAGCCCTCGGCGTAGGTCACCACGCCGTCGCCTTCCGTCCCCTTGGCCGCGTAGGTGAGGCCCGCCCGGACGCCGCCCGGGTTCATCAGCGCGAGGTCGGTCTCGGGGTCGAGCTCCTTGCCGTACGCGAGTTGCGCGTCGGCGATGAGGTCACCCATCGGCGACTCGGTGCCGGTGCTCGGGATGTCGGCAGAGATGTAGCCGATCGCGCGGTTGCCGATGGGCGCCGCGAGGGTGTTCCACTTGCTGATCAGCGCGGTCATGTCCGCCGCCTTGTCGACGGTCCGGGTGACCACGTGGTTCGCCGATGCGACGGACGTACGGGCGATGTCGCCGGTCCAACGGTCGTACGTCAGCGTCGTGTCCGTGTAGAGACGGCCGAAGGACGCGGCCGAGGTGACCGTGCGCGGGTTGCCCGCCGGGTCGTTGATCGTGCACGCGTACGCCGCATGGGTGTGGCCGGTGACCAGCGCGTCCACCTGCGGGGTGATGTTCTCGGCGATGTCGACGATCGGACCGGAGATGCCGTCGCCGGCGCCGGGCGCGTCACAGTCGTAGTTGTACGCGGAGGACGCCGGGGCGCCCCCCTCGTGGATGAGGGCCACGATCGACTTCACGCCCTGGCGTTGCAGCTCCTTGGCGTACTTGTTGATCGTCTCGACCTCGTCCTTGAACTTGAGGCCCTTGACGCCCTCGGCGGAGACGACACCCGGGGTGTCCTCCAGGGTCACGCCGATGAAGCCGACCTTGACGCCGTTCTTCTTCCAGACCCAGTAGGGCTTGAGGATCGGCTTGCCGGTCTTCTCGTTCAGGACGTTGGCCGCGAGGTACGGGAAGTTCGCCCCTTCGAACTCCTCGTCCGTGTAGCAGCCGGCGGTCGGGTGACAGCCGCCCTTCTGCAGACGGGCCAGTTCGACCGCGCCCTCGTCGAACTCGTGGTTGCCGACGCTGGTCACGTCCAGGTCGAGCCCGTTCAGCGCCTCGATGGTGGGCTCGTCGTGGAAGAGACCCGAGATCAGCGGCGAGGCGCCGACCATGTCGCCACCGGCGGCGGTGATGGAGTAGGCGTTGCCCTTGCGGGCCTCGCGCAGGTGGGTGGCGAGGTACTCGACACCACCGGCGTCGATGGTCTTCGTCGTCCCGTCGGCCTGGAGCTCGGTGACACGGCCGGACGAACCGGACGGCGCCTCCAGGTTGCCGTGCAGGTCGTTGAAGGACAGCAGTTGTACGTCCTGGTAGCGACTCGTGTGGCCACCGGGCTTGCCCTTGCTCTCGCCCGCGCTCGCGCTGCCCGGCAGCGCGGCGGCGAGGGCGCCGGCGGTGGCGAGACCGGCGGCTGCGGCCACCAGACGGTACGTACGACGTCTGCGGCGCTGGTGCGGCTGGGATATGGCTGGCATACGCCCCCCTGTGCTTCTTCTGATTCGGGTGAGGAAGTGGCCCCGTCCCGGCGCAGCCTAGGGTCAACGCGCGTAGCGCGACAGAGGTTTCCTGGTTACATCCTGGTTGCTTCTTTGCCGCCACTTTGCCCGGACCTCCCCTTACCCTCGTACGCATGACCAGCGACGACACCGCACACCCCGGCATCCCCCGCTCGATCGAGACCCACTCCGAGCTCACCCCGGAACGAACCGAGTCGGTCCTCGCGCTGCTGGCGGAGGCGGCGGGGAACGACGGTCAGCAGGCGGTGTCGGAACAGGGCCGGCTACAACTGCGGGGCGGCCCGCGCGAGGGCGTGTCCCATTTGCTCCTTTCTGTGGGCCCCGAACTGGTCGGCTACGCACAGCTGGAGGACACGGACCCGGTGGAGGCGCCGGCGGCGGAACTGGTCGTGCACCCCGCGCACCGGGGCCACGGGCACGGCCGGGCGCTGGGCTCGGCCCTGCTGGCCGCCTCCGGCAAGCGGCTGCGGGTGTGGGCCCACGGCGGCCACTCCGCCGCCCGCCATCTGGCCCAGGTCCTGGGCCTGACCCTCTTCCGTGAACTACGGCAGATGCGGCGCCCGTTGACGGACCTGAACCTGCCCGAGCCGGTGCTGCCGGAGGGCGTGACGGTACGGACCTTCGTCCCCGGCTCGGACGACGCGTCCTGGCTCGCGGTGAACGCGGCCGCCTTCGCCCACCACCCCGAGCAGGGCTCCCTGGTCCAACGGGACCTGGACGACCGTGTCGCCCAACCGTGGTTCGACCCGGCCGGCTTCTTCCTGGCCTTCCGGGGCGACGAACTGATCGGCTTCCACTGGACCAAGGTCCACGCGGAGGAGCGGATCGGCGAGGTGTACGTCCTGGGCGTCCGCCCGGGCGCCCAGGGCGGCGGCCTCGGCAAGTCCCTCACGACGATCGGCCTGCGCCACCTCGCCGCGCAGGGCCTGCCCACGGCGATGCTGTACGTCGACGCCGACAACAAGGCGGCGGTGTCGGTGTACGAACGCCTGGGCTTCACGACGTACGAGACGGACCTGATGTACCGCACGGAGACGTGACGGGCGCTCCGCTGGAAGCGCGGCGCATCGGCTGCGGGTGCGTCGTGGCTGGTCGCTCCCCCACTCTCGGCTGCGCTCGAGCGGGGGGACCCCCATCGCGGCGGAGCCGCACATCGATACAGCCCCGCGCCCCTCAACAGGGCGCTGTACCACCGCATCCGACTTCACCGGCCCTGCTCAGGCCGACGTGCTGATGAGCTCGTCGGCGACCCACCGTGCGACGTCGACGGGGTAGGGCGCCGACAGCCCGAGGACGATGTGCCCGAAGCCGGCGTCGATCGCCTCGCCGATCGCGTCCTTGGTGAGGGCGGGCCGGTCGTAGGAGACGGACAGGTGGATCGAGCGGGTGAGGGAGGCGGGGTCGCGGCCGATCTCGGCGCAGCAGCGGTCGAGGAGTGCGCTGCGGGCGACGACGTCGTCGATGTCGCCGCCCGGGATGTTCCACAGGTCGGCGTGCTCGGCGACCACGCGCAGCGTCGCGGACGAGCGTCCGCCGATGAGGATCGGCGGGTGGGGGCGCTGGACGGGTTTGGGGTTGCCGAACGCTCCGGTGAGCTTCACATGGGTGCCGTGGAAGTCGAACGGCTTCTCCTCGGTCCACAACCGCCGGATCACCGTGCACGCTTCGGCGAGGCTCTGCACGGCGTGGGTGGTGTCGTGGAAGGGCAGGCCGTGAGCGGCGTACTCGCGTCGGGCCAGGGGATGGCCGGGCCGTGAGCCGACGCCGATACCGAAGTCGAGCCGTCCGCCGGAGACGATGTCGACGGTCGTGGCGATCTTGGCCAGCAGTGCGGGCGGCCGGAAGCGGTTGCTGGTCACCATGACGCCGAGCCGCAGGCGGCGGGTCCGGGCTGCCAGGGCCTGTCCGGCGGATCAGGCCGGCTGTAAGAAACGGCACGTCTTAGCTGACCCGAGCGGGGTCTGGTGCGTGCAGCTGCAAGGCGGAGGAGGGCGGCGACGCGGAGCGTCGGCAACCGACGACAACGCCGCAGATGTGCGTGCCAGACCCCGCGACGCCGGCATGATCCGCCGGACAGGCCCTAGGGCCGAGAGCAGGGTCCAGCCTTCGTAGGCCGGGCCGTCCGGGTCGCCGCCGATCGGCATGAGGTGGTCGAACAGCCAGGCGTGCTCGATCTCCGGGATCGCGTCGGCCTCGCGCCAGACGCGTAAGACCTCGTGGTAGTCGACCTGCATGGGGGCGGTCATGATCCCGAAACGGGGCCGGGGGGTGTCGGTCATCGGGTCGTCGGCCTCCTGCGCAGTGACGGGTCGAGCAGCGCGGGCGGGGTGTCGAACTTCTCGTGCGCGGCCAGATCGGTGCCGGGGGCGACGACGGTGTCGATCGCGTCGAGGACGTCGGCCGGCAACACGGTGTCGGCGGCGGCGAGTTGTGCGTGCAGGTGATCAGGCGTGCGGGGGCCGATGAGGGCGCTGGTCGCGGCGGGGTGGGCGGTCACGAAGCCGAGCGCGAGCTGGATCATGGTCAGGCCGGCCTCGTCGGCGATCCCGGCCAGCCGCTCGACGGCGTCGTACCGGGCCTGGTTGGCGGGGAGGGCGGTGTCGAAGCGTTCCGGCATGAACGCCGAGCGGTTGGTGGTGACCTCCCGTCCCTTGCGGACCGCGCCCGACAGCCACCCCGAGGCCAGCGGGCTCCACACCAGCACGCCGAGCCCGTACTCCTCGGCGACCGGCAGCACATGGGCCTCGATGCCACGCTGCAGGATCGAGTAGCTGGGCTGCTCGGTGACATAACGGCTCAGACGATGCTCGCGAGCGGCCCACTGGGCCTGCACGACGCGGTACGCCGGGAAGGTCGAGGAGCCGAAGTAGCGGATCTTTCCCGCGCGTTGGAGGTCGGTGAGGGCCGAGAGGGTCTCCTCGTCACCGGTGCGCGGATCCCACCGGTGGACCTGATACAGATCGACGTGGTCGACACCGAGCCGGCGCAGACTGTCGTCCAGCGCGGTGACCAGCCAACGGCGCGAACTGCCCTGGTGGTTGCGCTCGTCGCCCATCGGCATGGTCGCCTTCGTGGCCAGCACGATGTCGTCGCGACGGCCGGCGATGGCCTTGCCGACCATCTCCTCCGACTCGCCGGCGCCGTACATGTCGGCGGTGTCGATGAGGTTGACGCCGGCGTCGAGAGCGGCGTCGACGATGGCGGTGGCCTCGTCCTGGGTGGTGCGCCCGATCGCGCCGAAGTTCATCGCGCCGAGCGCGAGGGAGCTGACCTGCACGCCGGTGCGGCCCAAGGTGCGGTACTGCATGACGGTGTTCCTCCGTGACATGATGAGTAAACGGAACCTCGTTCCGGAACGACGATACGGAACACCGTTCCGTTTAACAAGGCTCGGTAGTGGGGCTCGGCAGTGAGGCTCGGTAGTGAGGCTCGCCAGGGGAAGGAACGGCACGGTGAACGACAGCGACGAGGGTGCGTCCAGGCGCAAGGACGCCCGGCGCAACAAGGAGACGCTGCTCGACGCGGCCGCCGCGGTCTTCGTCACGTCGGGCGTGGAAGCGCCGGTACGCGACATCGCGGCCGAGGCCGGCGTCGGGCTCGGCACGATCTACCGCCACTTCCCGACGCGGGCGGATCTCATCATCGCCGTCTACCGGCACCAGGTGGAGGCCTGCGCGGAGGCAGGGCCGGCTCTGCTTCGGTCCAGCGCGACCCCGCACGCCGCACTGGCCCAGTGGATCGACCACTTCGTCGACTTCCTGGTCACCAAGCACGGCCTCGCCGCCGTACTGCAGTCCGGCAACGCCGACTTCGACGCGCTGCACGCCTACTTCCTCGACCGCCTCGTGCCCGTGTGCACCCAACTGCTCGAAGCCGCGGCCGCCGCCGGCGAGATCCGCTCCGCCCTGCAGGCCTACGAACTCATGCGCGGCGTCGGAAACCTCTGCATCGGCGCGGACAGCGACCCCCGCTACGACGCACGCCGACTGGTCGAACTCCTCATCGCGGGACTGCGTCTGCCGGCCCCTCGGGGCTAGTGTCGGGTTCATGGCAATCGACGAGGATGCCCTGCTGGCGGAACAGGTTGCTTACTACCGGGCCCGCGCTCCCGAGTACGACCGGGTGTACGCCGAGCGCGAGGACCTGCGCGAGCTGCGGCGCGCGGCCGACGACCTCCCGATCACCGGGGACGTCCTGGAGCTGGCCTGCGGAACCGGACAGTGCACCGGCGCCCTGGCAGCGCGGGCGCGCTCGGTGACCGCCGTCGACGCGTCACCGGAGGTGCTGGGCATCGCCCGAGCCCGGACCGCCGCGCCCGACGTCCGCTTCGAGCAGGCCGACCTGTTCCGGTGGCGGCCGTCGCGCCGCTACGACACCGTGTTCTTCGCCTTCTGGCTCTCCCACGTCCCGCCGTCCCGGCTGGGCGACTTCTGGAACACCGTCGCCGCCGCACTCGCGCCCGGCGGCAAAGTCGTCTTCATCGACGAAGGCCCCGCCTCGGCCGCCCGCGAGGAAGTCGCCTCGGACATACGCCGGCTCGACGACGGCAGCGAGTACCGGATCGTGAAGGTCCTCCACGATCCGGATCAACTCAACGGGGAACTCGCCGAGTTGGGGTGGTCGGCCGACATCCGCACGCAGGGCGAGTTCATCGTCGGTATCGCGGAACCACGCCCTACGACCGTCCGCTGACAAGGGCCCTGCGCCGCAGCGGCTCCGGCCCGCACGCCGCCCACACCAGCACCGCTCCCACCAGCAGCACCGCCCACCGCTGGTGTGCCGCCTCCCAGCGCGGGTCGCCCACCGCGACGAACAGGTCCCAGCGGCCGGGCAGGAGCAGCGGGGCCAGGGTCGCCGTGGTCAGGAGGGCGGCCGCGACCGACGGGCCCGGTTCGGGTTCGTCCGAGAGGCGGACGGCCGTGGCCGCGGCGGCCAGGGCGAGGGCGATCGTCGCCGCCGCCTCCAGGGTGATCGCGCCCACCGGGGGGCGGGCCCCCGCCGGGACGAGAGCCAGCGCCGCCGTCCACCACAGCGCGGCCACCGGGGCGACCAGCGCCACCCGCAGCCCCGTCCGCACCCAACGCCGGGTCGTCACAGGGGTGGTGACGTGCCGGGCGGGGTCGTCCAGGAGGAAGGTCAGGCCCAGGGCGAAGGCGAGGGCCGCGGCGCGGAGGAGATTGAGGCCCAGCCACGCGTCCGGCGGACCGGACGTCAGCCGGGGCAACCCCACGACCAGCAGTCCTACGGCCGCCCCCGCGCCCAACGCCCACCACGGCACCGTACGTGCCACGGGCCGGACCAGCGCCGTCCCCCTCATTTTGTCGGCTCCTCTCATTTTGTCGGCTCCTCTCAATTTGTCGGCTCCCCTCAACTGTTCGCTCCCACCAGGGAGCTCCGCCCCCCTGGCCCCGGCCAATGCCCGCACTTCCCCACGCTTGGCTGCGCTCGCGCGGGGGACCCCCATCCCGACTCGGTCGGCCAAGAAGTGAACCTCCACAGTCCCGTCCACTCCCCCTACCAGGTTCATCGGCTTCACCTCCGCCGTTCACGGCGGAGCGTCGGGGTGGCGTTCCGGCGGAGCCGGGCGGTGCAGGTCAGGTCGGGCGTTGCTGCTGTCGGATGTACTGCTTGACGATGGTGAGGGGTGCTCCGCCGCAGGAGGCTGCGAAGTAGGAGCCGGACCAGAAGCGTCCGCCCCACAAGTGGCGGCGTACGTGGGGTTCGAACTCCTGGCGCAGGCGGCGTGAGGAAACGCCCTTGAGAGAGTTCACCAGCTTCGACAGGGCGACCTTGGGCGGATAGTGCACCAGGAGATGGACGTGAAGGTTGTAGATCACTTGTCGACCGGTTCTGACGTCTTTGTTTGGCTTCCACCTCGGTGACATAAACCAATGTCAATGTCCCGTTCCGTGAAGCAACAGGACGGTCAACAGGGGCTGGTGAAGCGGCAGTTCGGGCATCGCGCCCGACTGGCACTCACCCCTGCCCAGGTGGCGGTCCTGGACGGGCAGGCACATGCGGCCCGTACCACCTGGAACCTGCTGCACGACTGGTGGACGATGCTGCCCAGGGCCAAGCGGACCCTGGCGGCGGCCGACAGGGTGATCCGGCAGGGCCGGGCCGAGCTCGACTGGCTCGGGGTGCTGCCCGCGCAGTCCGCCCAGGCGGTGCTCAAGACCTACTTCCGGGCGTGGCGGAACTGCTGGGAAGGACGGGCGGGGGCCCCGGAGTTCAAGTCCCGCATCCGCACGAAGCTGAGCGTCGACATCCCGCAGGGCCGTGACCTCCACGTAGTGCGGGTGCACCGCCGGTGGGGCATGGTCACTATCCCCAAGCTCGGCCGGGTCCGCTTCCGCTGGACCAAGGACCTCCCGGTCGGTAGGGGTGCGGACAAGAACAACAGGATCACCGGGGCCAGGCTGGTCAAGGACGCTCTGGGCTGGCACATCGCCTTCCGCGTCCAGGCCCTGACCAAAGCCCCCGCCGAACATCCGGGGCCCGAGGTCGGCATCGACGCCGGGGTCACCATCCCACTGGCCCTGTCCGACGGCGAAAGAGCCGAGCACGACCCCTGGCTGTCCAAGAAGGAGGAGGCCCGCTTGCTGTCCTTCGAGCAGCGCGCCGCCCGCCGTAAGGAGCACCGGAAGAAGGGCGAGCGAACCAGCCGCCGCCTGCACAGGACGTACGACCAGATCGCCCGCATCCGCGCGACAGCCAAGCGCCGACGCGAGGACTGGCAGCACAAAACCACCACCGCCATCGCGCACACATACGGCACGGTGGCGGTCGAAGCACTCCCCATCACGAACATGACCAAGTCCGCCAAAGGCACCATCGAGCAGCCAGGCAAGAACGTCGCGCAGAAGGCAGGCCTCAACCGCTCGATCCTCGGCGAGGCCTGGGGGCACACCGTGCAGCTGCTGGCGTACAAACTCGCCCAGCGGGGCGGACTTCTGGCCGAAGTTCCCGCCCCGGGGACGTCCCAGGAGTGTTCCAAGTGCCACACGGTGACACCGGGCAGCCGGAGGAACCAGGCCGAGTTCGTGTGCAACAACCCCGCGTGCGGCTGGGAAGGCAACGCCGATCACAACGCCGCCCGCACCGTGCTTCACCGATACCGGACGGGCCACGCGCTCGTCCCGGCTGCCGGGAGGGCAGTCGTCAGGCGCGCTGGTCACGGCGTCAAACCAGCCACCGCAAGGTAGGTAGGAATCTCCCCCACTCACGGGGGAGAGAGCTTCAATCACACTCATCCGCCCCCTTCGGCACCTCGACCCCCAGCACCCGAGCCACCTCGGCCGTCGTGACTCCCGAGGCCGTCAGCTCGGCCCAGTTCTTCTTCACCGCGGCCGTCACCTCGGCCCGCGGCCGGGACAGCAACTCCCGTACGACATCCGTCTGTCCGGCGGACATCGACAGCGAGTCGGTCGGCGCCAGGACGATCGAGGAGCCGGCCGTGCTGTCGTCGAGGCGGACGTTACGGAGGGAGGTCATCGGGTCGGAGGCACCCCCCAGTGCCAGCCACATGACCGTGACCATGCGGCCGTCGCACAGCTCGCTGCCCTTGGACTCGGTGCCCGCCACCAGGACGGAGGCGACCGCCACCGAGAACTCCGGGACCCGGTTGCCGCCCCAGCGGGTGCCGACGGTGACCTGCCCGGAGTCCTTGAGCGGGTCCAGAGCGCCGTCGCCGGTGAGGCCGTAGCGCGCCTCGACCCGCTGCCGTACGAGCAACTGTTCCGAAGCCGCCGAGCCGCCCGCGAGGGACTGGACCCGGTCCACGGCCCCCGCCCAGGTACCCACCCGGCCCGTCCACTCGGGAAAGAAACAGTACTTCGAGCCGTCACGCCCCACGCACGTCTCGTCCTCCGCCGGTGCCACCGACGCCTGCTTCCGCGCCGCCGTCAGTTCCGGCGAGACGCCTCCGGACTGGCCGACCGCACCCGCCAGCGTCAGCGCCACCGCACCGGCCGCCCCCGCCTTCAGCACCCGGGAGCGGCCGCCGCCCACCAGCACCGCACCCACCGCCGCCAGCAGCGCCAGCCCCGTCAGATACAGCGCGTGCCACGCGGCCGGCCGACCGATCAGCTCCGACGGCAGCGTGTTCGTGCTGGCCTCGCTCACAACCGGCATCAGCCAGCGGCTCCACTCCGCGTCGCCCGTGCCCGCGGCGACGAAGATGAAGAAGGCGAAGATGCCGATCACGATGACCGGCGCGGCGAACACCGACGGGATGAGCCGGGCCGCCAGGACGCCCGCGGCACCGCAGAGCAGCACGTACAGAGGGCCGACGGCCAGTTCGGCGGGCGAGCCGTGGCCCACCGCGCCCGGCCTGAGCGCCTGCACCATGAACTCGGCCAGCACGATCAGCGCCGTCATCACCGCGAACGGCACGACGGACAGCACGTGCGCGACCGTACGCCGCCACGACTCCATGACCAGCACCTCGAACTGCCGGTCCGTACCGCGTCGGCGGGAGCGCAGCGCGGCCCGGTTGACGCAGACGAACAGCGCGATCCCGAAGAGCGCCGAACCGGACTGCGTAGCGCGGTCGGCGTCCTGGAGGGCCGGGAAGGCGTCCATGCCCTCACGGCCGTTGAACAGCGACCAGCCGGTGAGGCCGAGATACAGGGCGAGCGTGGCCAGCACCGGGATGTACCAGAGCAGGTCGCGTGTCTCGAAGCGGGCCAGCGCGAACACGGCGGCCCACGAGCGGCGCGCCTGGTCATCCCCCACGGAGGGAGCCGTTCTCTCCATGACCGTGCTCACGCCGCCACCTCCGCGCCCGCACCGTCGAGAGTGAGCAGGTAGCCGTCCTCCAGGGTCGGTTCGAGGAGGTCGGCACCGGCCGGCGGATCGCCTACGTTGCGGAAGGAGCCGGTGCCCGTGCGCCAGCCCGCCTTCGCACCCGGGTCGCGCTCCGTGCTGCTCCACACCCGCCCCGCCGCCCGTGCGGTCAGCTCGGCGGGGGTGCCCTCGAAGCGCACCTGGCCGCCCGCCATCACCACGACCCGGTGGCAGAGCATCGCCACGTCCTCCGTCTGGTGGGTGGAGAGCAGAACCGTCCGGCCCTCGCCCGCCTGCGCGATCAACTCCCGAAAGCGCATGCGCTGTTCGGGGTCGAGGCCGACCGTCGGCTCGTCGAGCACCAGGAAGCCCGGGTCGCCCACGAGCGCCGCCGCCAGCGCGACCCGCTGCCGCATCCCGCCGGACAGCTTCTTGATCCGCCGGCCGCGTACGTCGCCGAGGTCGACTCCCTCCAGCACCCGCCGCACCTCGCGATGGCGTGCGGTGCGGTCGGTCAGCTCCTTCAGGATCGCGACGTAGTCGACGAACTCGAAGGCCGTGAAGTCCGGGTGGAAGCCGGGGGTCTGGGGGAGGTAGCCGAGCGAGCGGCGTACCTCCTGGCGGCCGCGGGACGTGCTCGGGTCGTGGCCGAGGACGGTGAAGGCACCCCGGTCGGGCGGGACGGCCGTGGCCAGGACCCTCAACAGGGTCGTCTTTCCGGCCCCGTTGGGACCCAGCAGGCCGGTCACGCCCGGGGTCAGCCGCAGCGACACGTCGTCCAGGGCGCGGGTGCCGCCGTAGCGGAGACTCAGCCCGGAGGCGGAGACGGTCGGGGTGGTCATTCGGCGCTCCCGTTGAAGAGGTCGAAGCGGTCACGGAGGAGGAAGAGCAGCCCGGCGGCGAGCGCGGCGACCGCCGCGGCCACGCCCTGTCCGGCCGCGGTGAACGGCGCGAGCGGATCGCCCGCCGAGGTCTGCTGGGCGTGCGTGATCAGCAGCAGCGCGACCCACGAGCCGCCGACCAGGGACGGCGCGAGCACCGGACCGAGGCGGGCCGTGAGCGCCAGCCCGGTCATGGTGAGGGCGAGCGCGGGCAGCAGCCAGGCCAGCGCGCGCAGGCCGTAGCCGGGCAGGGCGAGGGTCGCGAGCCCGTTGAGACCGAGTCCGGCGACCAGCACGGCGACCGTACGGATCATCAGCAGCCGGAAGCCGTGCATCGGCGCCACGACGGCCATCTCGTACGTCGGGTCGAGCGCGGGGCCGTAGGAGAGGGCCACCCCGGCGAGGGGAAGGAGGGGCGCGAGGGCGAGGAACAGGGTCGGCGAGTCGGTCGAACGGACCGCCAGCACCGTCGTCAGCAGCAGGAACACGACCGACGCCAGCCAGGACCGGCGCAGTACCGGGGTGGCCGCGAGCAGCCGCGCGATGTGGTCGGCGATGCCGAGGCGCATGAGCAGCGACTCCAGCAACCCCGGCCGCGGGGCGTCCAGTTCGGCGTCGAGGCGCTCCCAGCCCTCGTCGAGCGCGACCGGGTCGCTCACTTCGGCGAGCCCCGCCCGGCACTCGGCGCAGGCGATCAGGTGGGTGTCGGCGGACCAGAGGAGGGGAGCGGTCAACTCGCCCTGCGCGTAGGCCCGTAGATCTTCTTCGGCCACATGCCAGGTACTCATGCCAGCGCCTCCCGCAGTTGCTGACGGGCCCGCATCGCCCGCGTCTTGACCGTGCCCGGCGGAATGCCGAGGAGGACGGCCGCCTCCCGGGTGGTGAGCCCGTCGATGACCGTGGCCTGCAGCACCGCCCGCAGTTCCGGTGACAGCCGGACGAGGGCGCCCGCGAGGTCCCCGTGCTCAACCCCCGCGAGCACGCGTTCCTCAGCGGACGCCTCGTCCCGGTGCCGCAGTCGCGTCAGCGCCTGCCGCAGCCGTCCCCGTGCCCCGTCGCCGCGCAGCGCGTCGATCAGCCTTCGCGAGCCGATCCGCCACAACCACCCGGCCACGTCACCCTCCTCGCGGTACTTGGCGGTCCCCCGCCACACCGCGAGGAACGTCTCCTGTACGACGTCGTCGACCACCCCGGCGTCGGCGCACCGGCCGCGCAGTCGCGCGAGCAGCCAGGGCGCGTACCGCCGGTACAGCTCCTCGAAGGCACGCCGGTCCCCGTCCGCCGCGATGGCCCGCAGCAGGTCTCCGTCGCTTCTCGTTTCCCTCACGTCACCTCATCGGACGAGCTCCGCCGATCGGTTCACACGACGGCGCTTGACTTTCGGATCATCTTTGCACCACCCTTTCACTACTCAATTAGTGAAAGGGTGGTGGAACGCATGGTCGAGTACCGCATCGACCGGCACAGCGGCGTGGCCACCTACGTGCAGATCGTCCAGCAGACCAAGCAGGCCCTCCGGCTCGGCCACCTGGAGCCGGGGGACAAGCTGCCCACGGCCCGCGAGGTCGTCGAAGCCACCGCCATCAACCCGAACACCGTCCTGAAGGCGTACCGCGAACTGGAACGCGAGGGACTGGTGGAGGCACGGCGGGGCCTCGGCACCTTCGTCAAGCGGGGGCTGGGCACCGCCACCGCCGACTCCCCGCTGCCCGGGGAGCTGGACACGTGGGTGGCGAAGGCGCGCGAGGCCGGGCTGGACCGGGACGACGTGGCCGCACTCTTCACTGCCGTACTCGAGAAGCATTTCCTGAACCAGCACAGCCAGGGAGAACCGTCATGACCGACACGGCAATAGAAGCGGACGCGCTGGCCAAGCGCTTCGGCCGGCTCGGCCGCGCCACCTGGGCGCTGCGCGACTGCTCCTTCCGGCTCCCCGCCGGCCGCGTCTGCGCCGTCGTCGGACCCAACGGGGCGGGCAAGTCCACGCTCCTCGCCCTCGCCGCCGGGCTGACCGCTCCCACCGGGGGGACCGTCACCGTCCTCGGCACCACCCCGGGCGCGGCACGCGCACGCGTCGGCTTCGTGGCCCAGGACAAGCCGCTGTACCCGCAGCTCAGCATCGCCGAGACGCTCCGCATGGGCGCCGACCTCAACCCCGGCCACTGGGACGCGGCCGCCGCCCAGCGGGTCGTGGCCGGCGGCGATCTCGATCCGAAGAAGAGGATCCGCTCGCTCTCCGGCGGCCAGCGCACCCGCGTCGCGCTCGCCCTCGCCCTGGGCAAGCGGCCCGAACTGCTGCTCATGGACGAGCCGATGGCCGACCTCGACCCGCTGGCCCGGCACGAGCTGATGGGCGTCCTGATGGCCCAGGCCGCCGAGCACGGCACCACCATCGTGATGTCCTCGCACGTCGTCGCCGAGCTGGAGGACTCCTGCGACCACCTGCTGCTGATCGGCGAGGGCCGGGTGCGGCTGGCCGGCGAGATCGACGAGCTGCTGGAGGGGCACGCGCGCGTGTCCGCCCCGGCGCAGAGCGACCTCTCCCCGCACACCGTCATCGAGTCCCGCACGACCGGACGCCAAGTCAGCGCACTGGTCCGCCCGGTGGGCACGCTCCGCGCCGACTGGCAGGGCGGCACGCCCTCCCTGGAGGAGCTGGTCCTCTCCTACCTGCGCAATCCCGAGGCACCGGCCCTGACCCCGGCCAAGAGCGAGGAGTTCTCCGCGTGAGCGCCGCCCTGACCGCTCCCACCCGGGTGCACCTGACCCGGTGGGTCGTGCGCCTGCACCGCCCGGCCCTGTACCTGTGGACCGCTCTCATCCTCGCCCTGGCCGCCGCACTGCTGTGGCTGGCCGGTCCGCTCGCCGACGCCGCGGCCGAGGCCTGGCAGCGGTACAACGCCTGCGCGGACATGGGTCCCTGCGCCTACGACCAGGACGCGATCCTGCGCTACAAGGACTACTACGAGTACGCGACCTACGCCGTCCTCGCCGTCCCGTTCCTGGTCGCCGCCTGGTCCGGCGCCTCGCTCATCGGCCGCGAGGTCGAGAACGGCACCGCGCGCCTCGCCTGGACGCAGGGCCTCTCCCCGGTCCGCTGGCTGGCCACCAAGCTGGCGCTTCCGGCGCTGCTGGTCACCGTCGGCACCGGTGCGCTGGTCGCGCTGCACCGCCACGCGTGGGTCGCGGGCGACGGCCGTATCGACACCGCCAAGAGCTGGTCCGACTTCGCGACCTTCTATGCGAGCGGCCCGGTCGTCGTCGCCCTCGCCCTGACGGGGCTGGTCGCCGGCGCGCTCATCGGCCTGCGCCGGGCGAGCTCCTTCGGCGCCCTCGGCGGCGGCCTGTGCGTGACGGCGTTCCTGTGGTTCGGGATCCACCTGCTCATCCCCCACCTCTGGTCGACCGTCACCAAGGTGACCCCCATGGCGCACAACGTCGGCCCGTCCGGCAACGGCATCAGCGTCACCCAGGGCGTCATCACCGCCACCGGTGCGCGCATCGCCGACGCACACTGCACCGCCGACACCACCGCACAGTGCCAGGCCTACTACGCCGATCTGGACGCCGTCAGCTGGTTCAACGACTACCACCCGGCCGCCCACTACTGGCCCCTGCAGTGGATCGCCACCGGCATCCTCCTCGCCGTCACCGCCCTGCTGACCGTGGTGACCTTCCGCGGCCTGCGCCGCCGCACCACCACCCCCGAGGGAGCCGCCGTATGAGTGCCGTCACCGGCCTGCCCCGCACGGTGCTGCGGCTGCACCGCACCGCGCTGATCGTGTGGGCCGCCTTCGTCCTGGCCGCCGTCGCCGGCCTGGTGTGGCTGAACGAGATCACCGCGGACTCCGCCCGCGCGTCGGGGTCCGACTGGGCCTGGCTCGACTACAGCGAGCCCATGGGCTGGGTCAGCACGGCCATGTACTACAGCTTCTGGGCCGTGGCCGCCTGGGCGGGCAGTGCGCTGATCGGCCGCGAACTGGAGTCCGGCACGGCCCGCCTCGCCTGGACGCAGGGCCTCTCGCCGACCCGCTGGCTGGCCGCCAAGCTCGCCCTGCCCGCGCTGGTGCTGGTCCTCGCCGGTGCCGTGTTCGTCCCCGTCTACCGCTGGGCGTGGTCGGCGAACCGGGACCTCATGGGCGACAACTGGGACTTCGGCGACGTGTTCGCCGCCCGCGGCCCGGCGGTGGTGGCGTACGGCCTGTGCGCCCTCGCGGTCGGCGCGCTCGCCGCGATCGTGCTGCGCCGCTCGCTGCCCGCCCTCGGGGTGGCCGTCGCCGTGATGATCTCCCTCAACGTGTACCTGGAGCAGCACCGCGAGGAGTTCTGGCCGACCGTGACCCGCACCTCCGCCACGGAGATCGAGCTGCCGAACAGCGCGTCGCAGATCGAGAACGGCGTCCTCGTCCACGGGCAGCGGAACACGAGCGTCGACTACTGGAGCTGCGACGGCACCGCCGCCGAGATGAAGCGCTGCACCGACGACCTGGGCATCACGGGCTACTGGTCCACCTTCCACCCCCAGTCCCACTTCTGGCCCATGAACCTCGTCGAGACCGGCATCCTCCTCACGATCACCGCCCTCGCGACGGCCGCCGCCTTCTGGACACTGCGCCACCGCACAGGCGCCGCCCGCAAGGAGTCCGCCGTATGACCGCCACGCTCCCCGCCCCCACGGTGCTGCGCCTGCACCGCACCGCGCTGACCGGCTGGCTGGTCGCCTTCACGGCGGTCGCAGCGCTCCTGCTGTGGGCGTACGGCCCGGGGGCGGACGCGGCCGTCGCCGAGTGGAACCGGCTCTGCGCCCGGCAGCGCCCGTGCACGTGGGGCGGCGGCTCGATCATGAACTACTACCGTGCCTTCACGCTCGCCGAGTTCCTGATCCTCTGGATCCCGGGCCTCGTGGCCGCCTGGGCGGGCGCCGCCCTCATCGGCCGTGAACTGGAGAACGGCACCGCGCGGCTCGCCTGGACCCAGGGCGTGACGCCCACCCGCTGGCTGGCCGCCAAGCTCACTGTCCCCGCCGTACTCCTCACCGCCGGTACGACCGTGCTGGTCCTGCTGCACCGGCTGGCGTACGACACGAACACGCTCCCCATGGGCTGGACCTGGGACCGCGACAACACCTTCGGCACCAACGGCACCACCGCCATCGCCTGGCCCCTCCTCGCCCTCGCCGTGGGCGCTTTCGCGGGCCTGCTGCTGCGCCGCGCCCTGCCCGCGCTCGCGGTCGGGTTCCTGGTCGCGGGGACCGTGCGCATCCTCGTCCACGAGACGACGCCCCACCTGTGGCCGCACGAGACCGCCGCCGGCGACGCGAAGAACGGCTACCGGACACCCGTGAACGTCATGAACCTCGGCGAGGGCACATACCACCCCGCGTCCCACTTCTGGCCCCTCCAGCTGGTCGAGACCGGATTCGCCCTCGCCATCACCGCCGCGGCCGTCACCACCGCCTTCTGGCTCCTGCGCCGCCGCACCGCCTGACCACCGGGGCCCTGGTCCGTACGTCCCTCCTACGGGGGGAGGGACGTACGGACCGGGCATGTAGACGCCCGGGAGCCGTCCCTCGGTGTCCCACACGCCATGTCTCCGTAACCATTGGTTCAGACGGGCTTGCGACCCTCACCGAATGAAGCCCGCCGTGCCAGAGCCTTCGCCGCCCCCCGAGGGTCCTGCGGGGAACGGAGACCTCCGGGTCGCCGTCACGCTCCCGCCCGCGCTTTCCGACGCGCCCGTTTCGCCCGTGGCGCGGAAGAATGGGTCCATGAGCCAGCCCAACGCCCAGAAGGTCCAGCACGCGCAGCCCTCCGTGGGCTCCATAGCCGCGCACCGCCCGCACACCGTGTCGGCGGTGGTGTCCGACCTGGAACCCGACATCGACGCCGACCTCGACGCGTACGAGGAGTCGCCGTTCGACGGACCCCAGCTCCCGCAGGGCCGCTTCCTCGACCGGGAACGCAGCTGGCTCGCGTTCAACGAGCGCGTCCTGGAACTCGCCGAGGACCCGAACACGCCCCTGCTGGAGCGCGCGAACTTCCTCGCGATCTTCGCCAGCAACCTGGACGAGTTCTTCATGGTCCGGGTGGCCGGCCTGAAGCGCCGTATCGCCACCGGCGTCGCCACCCGCTCCGCCTCCGGCCTCCAGCCGCGCGAGGTGCTGGAGATGATCTGGGCCCGCTCCCGCGAGCTGATGGCCCGGCACGCCGCCTGCTACCACGAGGACATCTCCCCCGCGCTCGCGGAGGAAGGCATCCACCTGGTCCGCTGGAGCGAGCTGACCGAGAAGGAGCAGGCCCGCCTCTTCACGCTCTTCCGGCACCAGATCTTCCCGGTCCTGACCCCGCTGGCGGTCGACCCGGCGCACCCCTTCCCCTACATCTCGGGCCTCTCGCTGAACCTCGCGGTCGTCGTACGGAACCCCGTCACCGGCCACCGCCACTTCGCCCGCGTCAAGGTGCCGCCGCTGCTGTCCCGCTTCCTGGAGAGCTCCCCGGGCCGCTACGTCCCCATCGAGGACGTCATCGCCGCCCACCTGGAGGAGCTGTTCCCGGGCATGGAGGTCCTGGAGCACCACGCCTTCCGGCTCACCCGCAACGAGGACCTCGAGGTCGAGGAGGACGACGCCGAGAACCTCCTCCAGGCCCTGGAGAAGGAGCTCATGCGGCGCCGCTTCGGCCCGCCGGTGCGCCTGGAGGTCGAGGAGTCCATCGACCGCGAGGTGCTGGACCTCCTCGTCCGCGAGCTGAAGATCAGCGAGGCCGAGGTGTACCCGCTGCCGGGCCCCCTGGACCTCACGGGCCTCTTCCGCATCGCCTCCATAGACCGGCCCGAGCTCAAGTACAAGAAGTTCATCGCCGGCGTCCACCGCGACCTGGCCGAGGTCGAGTCGGCGTCCGCGGCCGACATCTTCGCCGCCCTGCGCAACCGGGACGTGCTGCTGCACCACCCGTACGACTCCTTCTCGACGTCGGTGCAGGCCTTCCTCCAGCAGGCCGCCGAGGACGACGACGTCCTCGCCATCAAGCAGACCCTGTACCGGACTTCGGGCGACTCCCCGATCGTCGACGCGCTCATCGACGCCGCCGAGGCCGGCAAGCAGGTCCTCGTCCTGGTCGAGATCAAGGCCCGCTTCGACGAGCACGCCAACATCAAGTGGGCGCGCAAGCTGGAGGAGGCCGGCTGCCATGTGGTCTACGGCCTGGTCGGCCTGAAGACCCACTGCAAGCTGTCCCTGGTGGTCCGCCAGGAAGGCGACACGCTACGGCGCTACAGCCACGTCGGCACGGGCAACTACCACCCGAAGACCGCGAGGCTGTACGAGGACCTGGGTCTGCTGACGGCCGACCCGCAGGTCGGCGCGGACCTCTCCGACCTCTTCAACCGCCTCTCCGGCTACTCCCGCCGCGAGACGTACCGCCGTCTCCTCGTCGCCCCCAAGTCCCTTCGCGACGGCCTGATCGCGCGGATCAACAAGGAGGTCCAGCACCACCGTGCCGGACGTCCCGCCTTCGTCCGCATCAAGGTCAACTCGATGGTGGACGAGGCGATCATCGACGCCATGTACCGCGCCTCCCAGGCGGGCGTGGAGTGCGACGTGTGGGTGCGCGGCATCTGCGCGGTCCGCCCGGGCGTGGCAGGCCTGTCGGAGAACATCCGCGTACGGTCCATCCTCGGCCGCTTCCTCGAACACTCCCGGGTCTTCGCCTTCGGCAACGGCGGCGAGCCCGAGGTGTGGATCGGCAGCGCCGACATGATGCACCGCAACCTCGACCGCCGCATCGAGGCCCTGGTCAGGGTCACCGACCCGGCCCACCGCGCAGCCCTGAACCGCCTGTTGGAGACCGGCATGTCCAGCGCCACCGCCTCCTGGCACCTCGGCGCGGACGGCGAGTGGATCCGGCACGCGACCGACGCGGACGGCCAACCCCTGCGCAACGTCCAGGAGATGCTCATAGACGCCCGGAGGCGCCGGCGTGGCACAGCAACACCTTGACCCGACGGACCCTGTGGCCAGGCCCGTCACCGGGGACGCCCTCGCGGGCTACCTGCGGGCCCAGGCCACGGAGTTCCTCCGCGCCCTACGGCTGCACCGCGAGGCCGGCGGTACGGCGGCCGGTGCGAACGGCGCGGGGGAACCCGTCGACGCGGCGCGTGCCCTGCGCCGCTCGGTCCGCCGTATCAGCGGCAGCCTGCACACCTTCCGCCCGCTGCTGGACGCCGACTGGTCGGAGCGCATGCGCCCCGAACTGGCGTGGCTGTCGGGCACGTTGGCGCTGGAGTACGCCTGCCAGGCCCGCCTGGAGCGGCTGTTGCTCGCGCTGCACCGGCTGTCGGGCTCGGCGGCGGACTTCCCGGCCCAGGCGGGTACGCGCACCGAGGCGGCCACGGACCGCGGGAACCTCACGGTCGGCGCGGCCAAGGCGGGCGCGCTGCTCGACCGGCAGCTGACCCTCGCCAGGACCCGGGCGCACAGCACCGCCCTCCAGGCGCTCGGCTCCTCCCGCTTCCACGCGGTCGCCGACAACATCGCCGTCCTCGCCAGCGAGGTCCCGCTGGTGAAGACCGCCACCGTCACGGACCTGCGCCCCCTCGCCACGGCCGCCGAGGAACGCCTCACGGACGCCGTCACCGCCCTCCCCCTCGTCACCGCGGGCCACCCCTACAACGCGGAGGCCCTGATCCACGGCCTCTCCCCGGACCCGGCCCCGCACCCCCAGGACACCCCCTGGCACCAGGTCCGCCTCCTGCTGCGCCTGCACCGCTACGCGCGCGAGGTCCTCTACGGCGAGACCGCACCGGTGGACGTACGTCTGCTCGCGGCCGGCCAGGCCCTCGACCGCCACCGGGACGCCTCGGAGGCGGCGGCCGCGGCCGCCCAGGCGGCCCGCACCCCCCGTATCGCTCCGGCGACCGCGTACGCGCTCGGCGTGCTCCACGCCGACCAGCGGCACGAGGTGGAAGGCGCGAGATTCGCCTTCCAGCGCGCCTGGCAGAAGGAAGCGGTCAGCACGTCGTAGAACCCGAGGAGGCACGAGACCCCGTGAGCTCTCCCGACAACAGCACGGACAACAGCACCGTCCACGCAGCCGGCTGCGTCCTGTGGCGCCGCTCCCCCGTCGACGGTGAACTGGAGGTCTGCCTTGTCCATCGGCCCAAGTACGACGACTGGTCCCACCCCAAGGGCAAGCTGAAGCGTGGCGAGGAAGCCCTCCCCGGCGCGCTGCGCGAGGTCGAGGAGGAAACCGGCTACCGGGCCGCGCCCGGCGCCACGCTGCCCACCGCGCGCTATCTCGCGAACGGCCGCCCCAAGGAGGTGCGCTACTGGACGGCCGAGGCCACCGGGGGCGCTTTCACCCCGAACACCGAGGTCGACCGCATCCTCTGGCTCCCCCCGACGGCCGCCAGAAACCGCCTGACCCAACCGAGGGACCGCACCCTGGTGGACGCCCTGCTGGCCTCTCTGCACCTGACATAGTCCGGAATCGCTCTGTGTCCTCGACGTAAGCGTTCCGTGACCTCACCGCACCGTCTACAGGGGTTCACCCCCCGTTCATTTACGGCCATCGGCGCCTTCACCTGATCTGCCTAATTTCAGCCTTACGCGGTGCGGACCGCTTCTCGGGAGCACACCTCGATGACGTATCCGCATCACCCAGTCTTCGCACGCCGCCGGATTCAGGACGGCGGCTCCTGGAAGGAATTCCCTCAGTGAAGCTTCAGCGCATGAACCGGCGGGCCCTCGCTCTCGGTGCTCTCGCCGTCTCCGGCGCCCTGGCCCTCACGGCGTGCGGCTCCGACGACACCGGCACCACCGACGGTGCCAGCAACTCGACCGCCGCCGCCAGCGACATCAAGTGCGACGACGCCAAGGGTCAGCTCCTCGCCGACGGCTCCTCCGCGCAGAAGAACGCGATCGACGCCTGGGTCAAGGCGTTCTCCGCCGCCTGTGGCGTGCAGATCAACTACAAGGGCGGCGGCTCGGGCGCCGGCGTCACCGCGTTCACGCAGGGCCAGGTCGCCTTCGCCGGCTCCGACTCCGCGCTGAAGCCCGAAGAGGTCACCGCCTCCAAGGAGGTCTGCTCCAGCGGCCAGGGCATCGACCTCCCGATGGTCGGCGGCCCGATCGCGGTCGGCTTCAACGTCTCGGGCGTCGACAAGCTCGTCCTGGACGCCGAGACGCTCGCCAAGATCTTCGACAGCAAGATCACCAACTGGAACGACAAGGCGATCAAGGCGCTCAACCCCGACGTCGAGCTCCCGAACCTGAAGATCCAGGCGTTCCACCGCTCGGACGAGTCCGGCACCACGGACAACTTCACCAAGTACCTGATCGCCGCCTCCCCGGCCAACTGGAAGTACTCCGGTGGCAAGGCCTGGCAGGCCAAGGGCGGCCAGTCCGCCTCCGGCTCCTCCGGTGTCGCCCAGCAGGTCAAGCAGACCCCCGGCGCCATCAGCTACATGGAGCTGTCGTACGCCAAGGACGGCATCACGCCGGTCACCATCGACACGGGCGCCTCCGCCCCGGTCGAGGCCACCGTCGAGAACGCCACCAAGGCGATCGCGGCCGCCAAGGTCGTCGGCACCGGCAAGGACCTCTCGCTGGAGCTGGACTACGCGACCAAGGCCGACGGCGCCTACCCGATCACCCTGGTCACGTACGAGATCGTCTGCGACAAGGGCAACAAGGCCGACACCCTGCCCGCCACGAAGGCGTTCCTGCGCTACATCGCCTCCACGGACGGCCAGAAGACCCTCGCGGACATCGGCTACGCCCCGATCCCCGACGACATCATCGCCAAGGTCCGCACCACCATCGAAGGCCTGAGCTAATCCGAGTGCGGTCCGGTCCCGGGCACTGAAACCCCGGGACCGGATCGCACCGTCCGGTGCACCGCCGCCAGGAACCGCACAGCACGTACGGCTCCGCAGACCGGAGAACCCGATGGAATCCACACAGATAACCGACACTCCGCCCCCCACTCCCCAGCCCGTCTCGGCCGAGCAGAAGCGCGCGGCCCGTGGCGCCACCCGACCCGGTGACCGGATCTTCCTCGGCCTCTCCCGCGGGTCGGGCATCTTCCTGCTGGTGATCATGGCCGCGATCGCGGTCTTCCTCACCTACCGCGCGTCCCTCGCGATCAGCAAGGACGACGCCAACTTCCTCACCACCTTCGAGTGGAACACCGGCCTCGTCCCGCCGAAGTTCGGCATCGCCGTTCTGGCCTTCGGCACGGTCGTCTCCTCGATCGTCGCCATGGTCATCGCGGTCCCGATCGCGGTGGCCATCGCGCTGTTCCTCACGCACTACGCCCCGCGGAAGCTCAGCGGCCCCATCTCGTACGTGATCGACCTGCTCGCCGCCGTGCCGTCCATCGTGTACGGCCTGTGGGGCGCCCTGATCCTCGTACCGCACATGAACGGCCTCTTCGGCTGGCTGGACACCTACCTCGGCTGGACCGGCATCTTCTCCTGGCAGGGCGGAGCGCCCCGCTCGATGCTCACGGTCGGCATCCTGCTCGCGATCATGATCCTGCCGATCGTGACCAACGTGAGCCGCGAGGTCTTCCGCCAGGCCCCGCAGATGATCGAAGAGGCGGCCCTGGCCCTCGGCGCCACGCGCTGGGAGGTCATCCGCATGGCGGTGCTGCCCTTCGGCCGCTCCGGCGTGATCTCCGCCTCGATGCTCGGCCTCGGCCGTGCGCTCGGCGAGACGATGGCCGTGGCCACCGTGCTCTCCCCCACCTTCGACATCCAGTCCAGCCTGCTCGACCCGGGCGGCGGCACCTTCGCCCAGAACATCGCCAGCAAGTTCGGCGAGGCGACGGAGTTCGGCCGTGACGCGCTGATCGCCTCCGGTCTGGTCCTGTTCGTCATCACCCTGCTGGTCAACGGCGCGGCTCGCATGATCATCGCCCGCCGCAAGGAGTACTCGGGGGCCAACGCATGAGCCACGCAGCCATCGCCGACAAGCCCGCCAGCACGCTGCGCGGCGCCAGCCTCCCCAAGTGGTCGCCGTACGCCATCGCCGCCGGCTCCCTCGCCGTCGCCGTCGGCATCGGCCTGGCCGCCGGTCTCGACAGCAAGGTCCAGTGGGGCCTGATCGCCGCGATCCTCTTCCTCCTCGGTACGTTCGGCATCGCCGCCCGCGTCGAGGGCCGCCGTCAGGCCAAGGACCGCATCGCGACCTCGCTCGTCTGGGTCTCCTTCCTGCTCGCCGTGGTGCCGCTGGTCTCCCTGGTCTGGGTGACCGTGGCCCGGGGCGTAAAAGTCCTGGACGTCTACTTCCTGACCCACTCCATGGGTGTCGTCGCCGACACCGAGCCGGGCGGCGGCATCTACGCCGCCATCCTCGGCAGCCTGGAGCAGGTCGGCCTCGCCACGGTGATCGCCGCGCCCATCGGCGTGCTCACCGCGGTCTACCTGGTGGAGTACGGGCGCGGAAACCTCTCCCGGGCCATCACCTTCTTCGTCGACGTGATGACCGGTATCCCGTCGATCGTCGCGGGCCTGTTCATCCTCAGCCTGATGTTGATGCTCGACATGGAGCCCTTCGGCTTCGCCGGCTCGATGGCCCTGGCCATCCTGATGATGCCGGTCGTGGTCCGCTCCACCGAGGAGATGCTCAAGCTCGTCCCGAACGAGCTGCGCGAGGCGAGTCTGGCCCTCGGCATCCCGAAGTGGCGCACCATCCTGAAGGTGGTCCTGCCGACCTCGATCGGCGGCATCACGACGGGCATCATGCTGGCGATCGCCCGTATCGCGGGCGAGACGGCTCCCGTCCTGCTCCTGGTCTGGGGCAACCCGTTCATCAACGCCAACCCCTTCGAGGGTGCGCAGGCGTCGCTGCCGCTGTACATCTACCAGCAGTACGCGAACAGCGCGGGCTCGGGTGCGGCCTACGACCGGGCATGGGCGGCATCGCTCACGCTGATCGCCTTCGTGATGATCCTGAACCTGGTGGCCCGCGGCATCGCCCGCTGGAAGGCCCCGAAGACCGGTCGCTGACGCGGCCATCGGCGACTGAATCCGGAAGTGAAGTAGAGACATGGCCAAGCGAATCGACGTAAGCGGTCTGACCGCCTACTACAGCGCCCACAAGGCGATCGAAGACATCTCGATGACGGTCGAGCCCCGCTCGGTGACGGCCTTCATCGGCCCGTCCGGCTGCGGCAAGTCGACGTTCCTGCGCACGCTGAACCGTATGCACGAGGTCACCCCCGGCGGCCGCGTCGAGGGCAAGGTCCTCCTGGACGACGAGGACCTCTACGGCCAGGGCATCGACCCGGTGTCGGTCCGCCGCGAGGTCGGCATGGTCTTCCAGCGCCCGAACCCCTTCCCCACGATGTCGATCTTCGACAACGTGGCGGCCGGCCTCCGCCTGAACGGCAGCTACAAGAAGGCCGAGCTGGCGGACGTGGTCGAGAAGTCCCTCAAGGGCGCGAACCTCTGGAACGAGGTGAAGGACCGCCTGAACAAGCCGGGTTCCGGCCTCTCGGGCGGCCAGCAGCAGCGCCTGTGCATCGCGAGGGCGATCGCGGTGCAGCCCAAGGTCCTCCTCATGGACGAACCGTGCTCAGCGCTCGACCCCATCTCCACCCTCGCCATCGAGGACCTGATCGGCGAGCTGAAGGAACGCTTCACGATCGTCATCGTGACGCACAACATGCAGCAGGCGGCGCGTGTCTCGGACCGCACGGCCTTCTTCAACCTCGCCGCCGTCGGCCAGCCCGGCAAGCTGATCGAGATCGACGACACGGAGCGCATCTTCTCCAACCCGTCGGTCCAGGCCACGGAGGACTACATCTCGGGCCGCTTCGGCTGAGCCCCCAGACCCCTCGCGGTGCTGCATGGCGGTGCCACCGCGAGGCCGAGAAGGGCCCGCCCCTGCACAAGGGGCGGGCCCGTTGGCGTATGGGGGGGCGCACCTGTCCAACGCCGACCGACCTCTCAGCCCGCCCGGCGTCAGAGGACGAGCACGGCCATCCCGATCCCTCACAGCGCCGCACCTTTTCAACGACAGCCGGCATCTCTCAGCCTGTCCGGCGTTCGCTTCCCAGCGCCGTTCACGGCAACTTCCAGCCCGTCCGGCGTTTGAGGACGAGGCCGTCCAGGCCGAAGGAGGGTCTGGGGGCACAGCCCCCAGCGGGGTCGAAGGGGCGGAGCCCCTGGTGATGGGACGGGTAGGGGCGGCGGGGGCGAGCTGCGTCCGTCAGCGGCTCCGCCGCGAGGCAACCCCCAGCCCAGCCCTACAGAAACGCCAGATTCACGATCCAGAACGAGCACGCGGCTACGATCGCCGCCGCCGGCATCGTGATGAACCAGCCCAGGATGATGTTCTTGGCGACACCCCACCGCACGGCGTTCACGCGCTTGGTCGCACCGACACCCATGATCGCGGAGGTGATGACATGGGTGGTGGAGATCGGCGCCTTGAACAGAAACGCCGTAGTGAACATGATCGACGCACCGGTCGTCTCCGCAGCGAACCCCTGAGGCGGATCCAACTCAATGATCTTCCGCCCCAGCGTCCGCATGATGCGCCACCCACCCGCATACGTCCCCAGCGACAACATCACGGCACAGACGATCTTCACCCACACCGGAATCGGATCGCCGTAGTCCTCGACATCGGCGATGACCAGCGCCATCACCACAATGCCCATGGTCTTCTGCGCATCCTGCAGACCATGCCCGAGCGCCATCCCCGCCGCAGAAACGGTCTGCGCGATCCGAAACCCGCGCTTCGCCTTGTGCGGATTGGCCCGCCGGAAGATCCACATGATCGCCGTCATCACCAGATAACCGGCGAGCAGACCCACCACCGGCGAGATGAACATGGGGATGACGACCTTCTCGAGCACCCCGGACCAGTACACGGTCGTACCACCCGCGAGCGCGGCCCCCACCATGCCGCCGAAAAGCGCATGGGACGAAGAAGACGGCAGCCCGAAGTACCACGTCACGAGATTCCAGGTGATCGCCCCGACCAGAGCGGCAAAGAGGATCCCCATCCCCTTGGACCCCTCGGGCGTCTCGATCAGCCCCTCGCTCACGGTCTTGGCAACCCCGGACCCCAGAAAAGCACCGGCGAGATTCATGACCGCGGCCATCGCCAACGCCGCCCGAGGCGTCAGAGCGCGCGTGGAAACCGACGTGGCGATCGCGTTCGCCGAATCGTGAAAGCCGTTGGTGTACGTGAATCCGAGCGCGACCCCGATGGTCACGATCAACGCAAAGGTGTCCATGAAGAGTTCAGGACTCCTTGACGGCGATGGTCTCCACCGTGTTCGCCACGTGCTCGAACGCGTCGGCCGCTTCCTCCAGCACGTCCACGATCTGCTTGAGCTTCAGCACCTCGATGGCCTCGTACTTGCCGTTGAACAGCATGGCCAGCAGCTTCCGGTGGATCTGGTCGGCCTGGTTCTCCAGCCGGTTGACCTCGATCCAGTACTCCGTCAGATTGTCCATCGTCCGAAGGTTCGGCATGGCCTCCGCGGTCAGCTCGGCAGCCCGCGCCAGCACCTCGATCTGCTGCTCGACGCCCTTCGGCAGTTCCTCCACGTTGTAGAGGACGACCAGATCGACGGCCTCCTCCATGAAGTCCATGATGTCGTCGAGGGAGGACGCGAGGTTGTAGATGTCCTCGCGGTCGAAGGGCGTGATGAACGAGGAGTTCAGCTGATGGAAGATCGCGTGGGTGGCGTCGTCACCGGCGTGTTCAGCAGCCCGCATACGCTCTGCGATCTCGGCCCGGCCGGCGGTGTCCGCCCCGAGCAGTTCCATCAGGAGCTTCGAGCCCGTGACGATGTTGTCCGCGGAGGCGGCGAACATGTCGTAGAAGCTCGTCTCCCTGGGGGTCAGACGAAAGCGCACAAGGGGTCCTCGGGGTGCATCGGTTTCGGTCAGGCTGATGCTAAGTGCATCATCCGGCCACGGCTAATGGGCCGTCCCCCAGTGTCGCCCATCAGGCAGAGTGGTCGGCACGGGGGCCTTCCGCAGGCCCTATACCCGGCAAAGTTCGGTACGATATACCCAGTAGGGGTATATGTCTGCAGTCCTTGGAAGGCGCGGTGGATGCGATGACGACCACAGAGGCCGGCACGACGGCGTCCTCCGAGAACACCACGAACACGGCGACCGCCACGCACGGTTACCACAAGCAGAAGGACGAGCACCTCAAGCGCCTGCGCCGTATCGAGGGCCAGGTCCGCGGCCTCCAGCGCATGGTCGACGAGGACGTCTACTGCATCGACATACTCACGCAGGTGTCCGCCTCCACCAAGGCCCTGCAGTCCTTCGCCCTGCAGCTCCTGGAGGAACACCTGCGCCACTGCGTCGCCGACGCGGCCCTCGAGGGCGGTGCCGAGGTCGACGCGAAGGTGGAGGAAGCGACGAAGGCGATCGGCCGCCTGCTGCGGACGTGAGTCACCCGGCCTTTCGACGGAACGGGACGCCCCGGCTCATCAGCCGGAGGCGTCCGCGCGTTCCTTGGCCACTTTCAGCACCTCGTCGATGCTCTCCAGGCTGAGCCGGTCCTCGTCGGCGGCCGACGCCGCGATGATCAGCTCTCCGCACAGTTCGATCTCGGCGAGGGCCACGTGGTCCTGAACTGCCGTACCGCCGACCGGAGCCACGTGCGTCACCTCTTCTCTGCCGTTACCGACTTCCTAGAGTAGGGAGCGGCCTACACACCGCGCATGGCACGGACGGGCTAGTTCTTGACGCCCGTCACGGCCCCTCACCCCTCGGCGATCTTGCCGGCGTAGATGTCCTGATCCTTCGGCAGGCGTACGTCCGTGGCCACCCCGAAGTCGTACAGCAGCGTCGTCGAGGCGACCGCGACGGTCCCTTTCTGCTGCCCGTTGACGAAGCTGAACCGGTGCCTGACCTTGCGGATCCGGCCGTCGTCGTCGAGGTACACGTCGAACGGCACCCGGGCGGTGGCGAACCCTTTCGCCGCGGCGGCCAGGGGCCCCTTGTTCGCGGCGGAGGCGCCCTGAGCCGCCACCCGCAGATCCGCGACCCCCCGGTAGTGCCGCACCGCGGCCCCCGCGACCTCGGTCCTCCCCACATACGTCGCCGTCCGCGCCCCCCGCAGCACCTCGGCGGCGAGGAACGGATCGGTGACCCCGCCGGTGACGAGATTCCCGTCCGTCAGAGTCCCCGTATCGACCCGCACCCACTTGTCGGCGGGCACCCCGGCCCCCCGGTTCTTCATGAACAGGGCGCCGGGCGCGAGCAGTTCGGTAATCGGCCGATGCTCGCTCTGCCCCGCCGGATCCTGCGGCAGCAGCACCTTCAACTGCCCCATCCGCACGCGGTAGTCGTACACACCCTCGCCCCGGATGGTGACCCGGGTCCCGCCGGTGGCCATCTCCATGGAGGTACGGGCCTTGGAACTCCCCGCGCTCACCAGCGCGTCGGCGGCCTGGTGGAGGACCTCGACGGCATCTCCACCGGCCCGGGCATCGGCGGAACCGCCCTCGCCCTGGGCGCACCCGCTCACCCCCACCAGACCCACACAGGCTGCGACCACCGCCCCACCCGCACGCCTCAGCCGCCGCCGCTCCGCCATCGCCTGCCTACCCCCAGCCGGTACGTCCGTCACGGGCCCCCTGTCGTTCCGGTTAACGACGGGTAGGTGGGGCCGTCACGCATACCGGCCCTTTACGAAGCCTGGGTAACGTTGTCGGCGTGGCACAGCAGGACAGGACTCCCCCACCCCTGAACCATCCGGAACACCGAACGACAACGGTCGAACAAGGCCGCTTCTGCTCGGCCCGCTGCACCTGCGGCTGGCGCGGGCCGGCAAGAAGAGCGAGAAGTATGGCGAGGGCGGACGCGGAAGGACATACGTCCTAGCCCGGTAGCTGCCGTAGCTGCCGTAGCTGCGGGGCTATCGCTCCCGACCCAAAGAAGCGGCACCCCGCAACGCCGGGCTGCGCACCCACCCCCAACCCCGTGCACCATGGAACCCACGGCCCCAACACCCCGTCTCGTTGCACAGAAGCCAACGACGGGCTGACGGAAGGCACGGAGACATGGAACGGCGCACATTCATCGGCGGCGGCGCAGCCGCGCTCGCGGCAGTCGCCACCGCCTGCAAGGGCGGCGACTCCGCCGACGCGGCGCAGAGCAACACCGCCACGAAGACGTCCGCCTCCTCCCGCGCCCCCGGCACCACCATCGCCGCCCCCGCGAACTGGTCCGCCCTCGCCCGCGACCTGGACGGCACCCTGATCCGCCCCGGCGACGCCGACTGGCAGGCGGCCCACCAGCTCTACAACACCCGCTTCGACGCACTGAAGCCGGCAGCGGTCGCCTACGTCTCGAGCACGGACGACATCCGTACGGCCCTCTCCTACGCCCGCGCCCACGACATCCACGTGGCGATCCGCAACGGCGGCCACTCCTACGGCGGCTGGTCGTCCGGCGACAACCGCCTGATCGTCGACGTCTCGAAGCTCAACCGCGTCCGCACCGGCAACGGCACGGCAGTGGTGGGCGCCGGCGCCAAACTGATCGACGTCTACCGCGCACTCACGGCGAAGGGTGTGACGATCCCCGCGGGCTCCTGCCCGACCGTCGGCGTCTCGGGCCTCACCCTCGGCGGCGGCCACGGAGTCGTGTCGAGGGCCTACGGCCTGACCTGCGACAGCCTCACCCAGGCCACCCTGATCACGGCGGACGGCAAGCAGCTCACCGCGAACGCCACGGAGAACACGGACCTCTTCTGGGCCCTGCGCGGCGCCGGCAACGGCAACTTCGGCGTCGTGACGGAACTGCACTTCAAGACCCACCCCGCTCCCCAGGCCGTATCGGCGTACATGAGCTGGCCATGGGCGAAGGCGGCCGCGGTCGTGAGGGCCTGGCAGGAGTGGGGCCCGACCCAGCCCGACGAGATCTGGTCGTCCCTGCACCTGTCGAACCACGCGAACGGCACCCCGACGGTCTCGGTCGCCGCCTTCTCCCTCGGCACGTACGGCGAACTCCAGAACGCGATCGACCGCCTCGCCGACCGGGTCGGCTCCCCGGCGAGCAGTGTCTCCCTCAAGCGCCGCTCGTACGAGGAGTCGATGGAGGTCTACGCGGGCTGCTCCTCCTACTCCACCGACGCCCAGTGCCACCTGCCGGGCTCGACCCCCGGCCGCTCCCCGCAGGGCGCGCTGAACCGCGAGACGTACGCCGCGAAGTCGGACTTCTTCGACCGCTCGATCTCGGCGGCCGGAATCCAGACGATGCTGAAGCAGGTGCAGGGCGTCCGCGGCGGCTCCGGCGACATCGCGCTGACCGCCCTCGGCGGAGCGGTCAACCGCGTCTCCCCCACGGCGACGGCCTTCGTCCACCGCCGCTCCCGCATGCTGGCCCAGTACATCGCGGCCTGGCGGTCGGGCACGTCGGGCGCCGCGTCCCAGTCCTGGCTGACGGGAGCCCACGACGCGATGAAGCCGTACGCTTCGGGCGCGGCCTACCAGAACTACGCGGACCCGACGCTGAAGGACTGGCGGAAGGCGTACTACGGCGATGCGGCGACCCGCCTGACAAAGCTGAAGAACCAGTACGACCCGAACCGCTTCTTCACGTACCCCCAGGCGCTGTAGCGGGTCATTCCAAGCGGACTTGGGGGCCGCGCCCGAAGGGGCGCGGGGAACTGCGCGACCAGCCCCCACCGGCCCGCGGACAAACAAGCCGCACAACCAGCGGAGCGCCTACGCAGCGAGATCCCGCTCCTCGGCGGCGCTCTCCGTCCGCGCCTCCGGAATCAGCGCGTCCTGTCCGTCCCCCGTGCCCCGCCCTCGCGCGCGGATCAGCCACGCCCCCTTCGGAGACCGCTCGACGGCCTTCATGACGGGGGTGAGGAGGGCCATGGCAAGGGGAGACAGCAGCAGCGCGACAGCCGTCCCCAGCGCGAACCCACCGACGACATCCGTCGGATAGTGCACCCCCATGTAGACCCGGCAGAACCCTTCGAGCAGGGCGAGCACGATCCCGAAGAGCCCGAACTTCCGGCTGGCGACGAAGAGTCCGACGGCCATGGCCATGGTGATGGTGGCGTGGTCGCTCACGAACGAGTAGTCGGTCTTGCCGTCGACGAGCACGTCGAGCCCCTCATGCGTGAGGAAGGGCCGGGGCCGCTCGACGAAGCCCCTTATGGGCACGTTGACGAGCACGGCGATGCCGGCGGCGAGCGGCGCCCAGACCAGCGCGGCCACGGACGGGGCGGCATCCTGCCCACCACGCCGCCGCACGGACCACCAGCACGCGAGGACGAGCAGCACCATGGCGAGCAGGATCCCGTACTCACCGACGTACTCCATGACCCGGTCGAACCACTGCGGTGCGTCCTTGGCCAGGCCGTTGATGTCGTAGAGCAGGTCGACGTCAGGGTTCGACCCGGATGCGGCGAGTCCAGCCATGGTGCTGTGGCCCCTTCGTCGTCATTTTCCCGGCGTACTTGTGCGCACGCCGCTGCTGCCACCCCCGTGGTGTGTAGATCCGCTTCCGCTCGGCTACGTCTCCAGGAACGCACGGCCCCCGTTATTACGTTCCACACTCCACTGAATGATCACTCAGACGTTATCGAAGAGAGACACATCACTGCAGCTCAGGGGGTAGGTTCCACCCTCGGTCACACCGTCGTGGGGAGCGCTTTCGCGCCATCTTCGGTGACCCGGGTGGCGCCGAAGTAGTCAGCGGTGTCGATCGGGTCGAACCGGATCACAGCACCCGTTCTCGGCGCGTCGATCATGTACCCACCGCCCACATAAATCCCGACATGGTGGATGGCCCGTGAGTTGGTGAGGTCCTCCGAGAAGAACACGAGATCGCCGGGCAGCAGCTCACTCCTGGCCGGATGCGGCCCCGCGTTGTACTGATCGTTGGCGACCCGAGGAAGCGTGATCCCGACACTCTCGTACGCGGCCTGCGTCAGCCCCGAACAGTCGAACCGCCCGCCCTGCGCGTCGGTACCGGTCCCACCCCAGAGATAGGGCGTACCGAGCTTCTTCTGGGCGTAGTAGATGGCACCGGCGGCTTGTTTGGAGGGGTCGACCCGGGTGGTGGGGGCGGCGAAGCTGTCTTCCAGGGTGCGGATCGTCTTGACGTAGTTCTGGGTCTCGCTGATGGCCGGAACCCCACCCGCCTTTATGACGCGGTACGCGCCCGCGTTGTAGGCGGCGAGCATGTTGTTCGTGGTGTCCCCGGGCACGTCCTTGACGTACTTCGCGAGCTCGCAGTCGTAGGACGCGGCCGACGGAATCGCGTCATTCGGGTCCCAGATGTCGCGGTCGCCGTCCCCGTCGCCGTCGATTCCGTGTGTGGCCCAGGTGCTGGGGATGAACTGGGCGATGCCGCGCGCGTCGGCGTGGCTCGTCACGTCCGGGTCGAACCCGCTCTCCTGGTACAGCTGGGCGGCGAGCAGGGCCGGGTTGATGGCGGAGCACATGTTGCCCCACTTCTGCACGAGGGTCTGATAGGCGGCGGGCACGGACCCTTTCGCCAGGGCCTTGGTCGCTCCGCCCACACCGTTGGCGAGGTTCCCGGCCACGATGTACACCCCGACGACGAGCAGCATGACGAAGCTCAGACCGAGCCCGACCGCCGCACCGCCGACCACCCACACTTTGCGCACGGCTCAACCCTCCCCCATATCGCCGCTGTTCAAGGCTATTTCCGGTGAGAGTGGCGTCATTTCACCGTGAAGCCGGTGCACATGACGCTCGTGTAGTCGTCGGGGGTGCGGATGTGGTGGAACTCCACGGTCCAGTCACCCGGGTCGTTGAGCAGCGGGATGGCTGCTTCCGGCTTGCCCTTGATCCAGGAGTTGAAGTCGTCCGGATAGGTGAGGTACTTCCAGCCCTTCGGATCGCTGCCGCCGTACAGGTCGATGGGCTTGCTCGTGTAGCCGATGTTCGCGTTGTCGCTCAGCAGCCCCGCGATGGGCTTGCCGGTGTCCGGGTCGATGTCGTGCGGCGGCTTGACGCTGACGGTGACGTAGTACGGCTCCTCGGATCCGGTCGCGTCCTCGTCGCGGAACCCGAGCTTCACCTTGTCGTCGAAGGTGAGGTTCTCCGAACTGACGTCCGGACGCTCAGGGTCGGACACGGAGCCCATGAACCCGCCACTCGCCCGCTCCTCCGCAGGCAGTTGGCACTCACGTGTCGCCGAGCTCCACAGCGCACGGTCGATCTTGTCCCCCGCATAGGCGGGAGCATCCTTCGCCGCCTTCGAGGCCGACGGAGTGGGCGACTTGCCACCCCCTTTGGCCGAATCGTCGCCCTCGTCGTCCCCCCGCGACATGAGCGCGAACGTCGTCCCCAGCCCCGCGACAAGCGCCACCACCGCTGCGGCCAACCAGAGCGTGCTACGGCTCCGACGCGCGACCGGCGTAGGCCGGCTCAGCTCAGTGGGCGTGTACCCGTACCCGTACGCCGCCCCGGCCGTAGGCAGATCGTGCGGACCGACCGGCACAGGCGCCGCAGGCGTCTGCGGCGCCACCTCGGCCATAGGAGCAAGCCCCGCGTAGAAGCCGTCCTCGACGAGCGCCGACCGCACCCCACACCGCGCGATCACCTCCCCGAGCCCAGGCCGAGCCGCCGGATCCTTCGCCACGCATGCCTCGACGAGAGCCGCCAACCCCGCTTCCACACCGGCGAGATCGATCGGCTCGTGCACAGCGCGGTAGCTGACCCCCGCGGGCTCACCCATTCCGAACGGCGCCCGCCCGGTCGCCGCGTACGCGAGCGTCGCCCCCAGCGCGAACACGTCCGCCGCCGGTCCCACTTCATTGCGCAACAGCACTTCGGGCGCGGTGAATCCGGGCGTCCCCGGCGCGAACCCGGCCTCGGTGAGCGCCGTCTGGCCCACACCCCGCGCTATCCCGAAGTCGATGAGCTGGGGCCCCTGCGCCGCGAGGATGACGTTCTGCGGCTTGAGGTCCCGGTGCGTGACGCCGTGCGCGTGCACGGCCGCGAGCCCCTCGGCCAGAGCGGCGAACACCCCACGGCACGTCTCGGCGGGCAGCGGCCCCCGCTCCCCCACCGCTTTGCTGAGCGTCGGCCCCGACACATACTCGGTGGCCAGCCAATAGGGCGCCGCCTCCAGCGAGGCGTCGATCAGGTTCGCCGTATACGCGCTCCGCACCGCCCGCACCGTCTCCACCTCCCGCCGGAACCGCGCGAGCGCCTCCGGGTGGTCGGTGATCTCGTCACGGATGACCTTGATCGCGACCAGCCGCCCACCGGGCGACCGAGCCAGATAGACCTGTCCCATACCGCCCGCACCGAGCCGTGCGAGCAAGGTGTACGCGCCTATGTGCGCGGGGTCCCGATCCTTCAGTGCGTCCACCGAACAGACCTTGCCACAAAGATCAGTTCGAGGCGTCCCGGTACAGCGAGGCGGCCTCGGCCCCGAGCACGACGCTGTACGAGATGTCAGCCGTGGCCCCACCCTCCTCATGTCCGCCCAGCACCCCGACGACCTGTCCGTCCCCGTTCACCCACGGACTGCCACTGGTACCGCCGGTGAAGTCGGGGCAGGCGATCCGCTGTTGGGTACGGCTGTGCGCGACCGGCTTGTTGGTGCAGCTGATCGGCACATCACGGGAGGAGGGATACCCGGTGACGGTGACGGCCGTGGCCCCGGTCGCCACCCCGGTCACGAACCGATTCGCCCCTACGACGTCCTCGACTCCCTCCCCGTCCCCCCGCTCGGCGACGGCAGCGAAGGCGACGTCACTGTCCTCGTCCTCCCCCTTGGCCCAGCCGTCGGGCAGATACCGCCGCTCGATCTTCCATCTCCCGTACGGCGCCTTGCCGTTCCGATAGCCGGGCACGAACACGAGGTCGTCGTCCAGGTCTCCGTCCAGGCAGTGCGCCGCCGTGACGATGAGGTCATGGCGCGGGCTGTGCACGACGGACGCCGTACAGAAGTGCCGGCCGCCGACGAACAGAGCCCCCACCCGGGCGGCCTGCGTCGTCGGGGCGGCGACGGTCGTGACACCGAGGGGCCCCGATCCGTCGTCGGCGGCGGCCACGGAGGACGAGCCGACGGCCAGGAGGACGGTGGCGACGTAGAAGGAGAAGTGAGGGGTGCGCTTCATCGGGGATCACCTTGGCCGACAAAGGTGAGAAATGGCTGTGGTCCTCACTCGAAACCGGCGCACTCCGCCCACAACAACTGCCCGTCCTTCGAGGCCCCCAGCTCCCGCAGCACGGAGAGACCGACCGCATCCGCGCCCAGGGCAGGGTTACGGTGGCCATCGGAGCCGCACTCATGAAGGACCCCCACCGTGCCTGACATCCCCTCCGACCTCACCTGGACCCGTGCCGCCCCGCCGGAGGCAACCGGGCCCGGTCCCTGGATCGAGATCGCCTTCGGGGAGGGAGAGGACGGCGACGCCCCCGTCTACCTCCGGGAGACCAGCGACCCCGACAACGTGGTCACCACGAGCCGCCGTAAGTGGGACGCCTTCGTACTCGGCGTACAGGCAGGCGAGTTCGATCACTTCGTCGAAGGGGCGCAGAGTCAGCCGTATGCATAAGAGCCGTGTGTACGCAGTACTGCTGGACACCCCCGAGCCGGAGGCCGCCGCAGCCTTCTGGTCCGCGGCACTCGGCGCACCCGCCCACCCCGTGCCGTCGGAGGAGCAGTTCACGGTGTTGCACGAGGCGCTTCCCGGCCTGGTCACCGCGGTGCAGGCGGTCGACGACACCCCGCGCCTCCACCTGGACATCGAGTCCGACGACGTGGAGGCCGAGACACAGCGGTTGCTGAGCCTCGGCGCGGAACAGGTGGCTCAGTGGCTGGAGTGCCGCGTACTGCGCGCTCCCGGCGGCCACCTGGTGTGCGTGATCCCCGTGCACAGCGACCCGGACCTCTTCGAGTCGCAGGCCCGCACCTGGCCGTGAGCCGCCGCGTTCACCCAGGGGACGCCGATCAGCTGCCGGGCGTCGAAGCGGCAGTCGGAGTCCCGGGCACGGTGACCGTCGGGAAGCCCACGCCCGTCAGCTCCTCCGATACGGTCCACAGCCGCCTCGCCGCGGCCGGGTCACTCGCAGCAGCCGAGCGGCCCACCAAAGTCGGGGCGCCCCGCATCTCGCCGAACCCGTCGGGACCGACGTAACTGGCGCCCGGCAGGTCCTGCGTCGCCGCGTACAGGGTCGGCAGGGAGCCCGCCCTGTCGTCCTGGGCCATGAACCGGTTGCCGATCTTCATGAAGACGCGGGACACCGGGCTCGCCGCGTGGCTCTGGAGGTTGGTGGCCGCGTAACCGGGGTGGGCGGCCGTGGCGCGGACCGGAGAGCCCGACTCCGTGAGGCGGCGCTGGAGTTCCAGCGTGAACAGCAGGTTGGCCAGTTTGGACTGGGCGTAGGCGCCGGTCGGGTTGTAGTTCGCCGCCAGGTTCAGGTCGTCGAAGTTGATGGTGCCGCTGCCGCCCTTGTGCAGACCCGAGGAGACGGTGACCACCCGGTCGGTGATGTGCGGCAGAAGCAGGTTCGTCAGGGCGAAGTGCCCCAGGTGGTTCGTGCCGAACTGCATCTCGAAGCCGTCGCGCGTCCGCTGTTGCGGGAGCATCATCACGCCGGCGTTGTTGAGCAGGAGGTTCAGCGGGCCTTCCCAGGCCGCCGCGAACTCCCGTACGGACGACAGGTCCGCCAGGTCCAGGCGGCGCACCTCCGTGCTGCCGTTCACCGTCCGCGCCGCCGCCTCACCCCGCTTCGGGTCCCGTACGGCGAACACCACGTGGGCGCCCGCTCCGGCCAGCGCGGTCGCGGCGGTCAGACCGATGCCGCTGTTGGCGCCGGTGACGACGGCCGTACGGCCGGTCAGGTCGGGGAGGTGGGTCGCGTTCCATGTGCCCTTGCTCTTGTCAGCCATGCCCCTCAATGTAGGCGTTGCCTACAATGCTGTCAATGACAACAATGATGGCGCCGCCTACATCCGGATACGATGGTGCCCATGCAGTCCGAGAAGTCCGAGCAGACCGCCGAGAAGCCCGCCGCGCAGACCGCGCAGCCCGAGACCCGCCCCTACCACCACGGGGGCCTCCGCTCCGCCCTGCTCGCGAGCGCGGAGCGCACCCTGCGCGAGAAGGGCGTCGGCTCACTGTCGCTGCGCGAACTGGCCCGGGACGTCGGCGTCAGCCACGCCGCCCCCGGCCGGCACTTCAAGGACAAGCAGGCCCTGCTCAACGCCCTGGCGCTCAGCGGGTACGAACGCATGGCCCAGGCCCTGGACGCCGCCGACGACCCCGGCCTTCCGTTCCAGCCCCGCCTCACCGCCCTCGCCCGGGCCTACCTCGGCTTCGCCCTCGACAACGCCGCGCTGCTGGAGCTCATGTACGCCCGCAAGCACGAGCCCGACGCCGCGGAGCAGATGGCGGCCGCCGTCGACCGCACGGTGGGCCATCTGGAGCGAGCCGTCGCGGCCGCCCAGCAGCGCGGCGAGATCATCGACGGCGACCCCGCCCACCTCACCCTCGTCGTGGGCGCCGCCCTGCACGGCCTCGCCTCCTTCACCGCCAACGACATGGTCGCCACCGACGCGGCCATGGCCGCCGTGGAAGAAGTGGTCCAGCACCTGCTCCACGGCCTCAAGCCCCGCTGAGCGAGCTGTGAGCCGGCTGTCGGAGTCCACTCCGGAACTTGTGCGCAACGCGTGTAGATGGTCAAGCCGTGACCATTCGCTGCCCATCGGGCCGCCATCGGCGAGTAACCCCCCAACCCCCTTCGGTATTGCGGAAGTCAGGATTCCGCCACCCGTCTTGTTGTCACGTACTCAACAAGGGGAAGGTCGACGCGGGTCGCCGCCCCCACCGGGAACCTCACCGGTGGTCCCCCCACCGCAGGCCTCTGCAACCACTCTCAGGAGGCTGTACGTTGCGTACACCCAACACCCCCCACATATCCGGCAGATGGCTCCGGATCGGCTCGGCCACCACGGCCACTGCCGCCCTCCTCCTCGCCGGACTGGGCATCGCGACCCAGGCCGACGCGGCCACCCCCACGCCGCACAAGGTCAGCGCCAGGACCGTCGCCGCCCAGGTCGCCAAGGCCCACGTGCAGTACGAGAGCGCGTGTGACGCCACCCCGAAGAAGGGCTACGCCGCCTGCAACGCCCTCCGTGTCACCGGGGGCACCACCGCCTACATGGAGAAGCAGGCCGCGCTGAAGGGCGTAACGCCCAAGACCATCAAGCCGGACGCCTCCTCGGCCACCCCGACCGGTTACGGCCCGACCGACCTCCAGTCGGCCTACGGCCTCACCTCCGCCGCCTCCTCCAACGGCTCCGGCGAGACCGTCGCCATCGTCGACGCCTACGACGACCCCAACGCCGCGGCGGACCTGGCCACTTACCGCTCGTACTACGGTCTCTCGGCCTGCACCGTCGCCAGCGGCTGCTTCAAGAAGGTCTCCCAGACCGGCTCCACGTCCTCCCTCCCCACCGCCGACAGCGGCTGGGCCGGTGAGATCTCGCTGGACCTCGACATGGTCTCCGCCATCGCCCCGAACGCCAACATCCTGCTGGTCGAGGCGGACTCCTCCTCCATGGAGGACCTGGGCACGGCCGTGAACGAGGCCGTCAAGCTGGGCGCCAAGTTCGTCTCCAACTCCTACGGCGGCGACGAGGAGTCCTCCGACTCGACGTACGACTCCTCGTACTTCAACCACCCGGGCGTCGCGATCACCGTCAGCGCGGGCGACAGCGCCTACGGCGCCGAGTACCCGGCCGCCTCCAAGTACGTGACGTCCGTGGGCGGTACGAAGCTCTCCACGTCCTCCAACAGCCGCGGCTGGACCGAGAGCGTCTGGAAGACCAGCAGCACGGAAGGCACGGGCTCCGGCTGCTCCTCGTACGACGCGAAGCCCTCCTGGCAGACCGACACCGGCTGCACCAAGCGCATGATCTCGGACGTCTCCGCCGTCGCCGACCCCGCCACAGGCGTCTCCGTCTACGACTCCTACGGCTCCGACGGCACCGGCTGGAACACTTACGGCGGCACCAGCGCCTCCTCGCCGATCATCGCCAGCGTCTACGCCCTCGCCGGCACCCCGGGCAGCAGCGACTACCCGGCGCAGTACCCGTACAACGCGGCCGGCACGTCCGCCCTCAACGACGTGACCTCCGGCAACAACGGCACCTGCTCCACCAGCTACTACTGCACCGCCGGAACCGGCTACGACGGCCCGACCGGCTGGGGCACCCCCGAGGGGCTCGACGCCTTCACCGGCTGACGCACTCCTCTGAATCCTCCCCGTCGGGTCACGGGGAGCCGCCGGTAAAGGGGAACGTGGGGTTCCCTCGGCGGCACACACGGCAACGGGTCGCGACAGCCGGTCGCGACCCGTTCGCCGTATCCGCAAACCTCGTGTGACGCCTGTGAGTTGGGTCAAGCAACCGCCGCCCGCAGGCCATCCCGCAGCCATCGGCGAGTAAGGCCGGGGCCCGGTTCGGTATGGCGGAAGTCAGGATTCCACCAGCTGTCCCCAGGATTCCACCACCCGTCTTGTTGTCACGTACTCAACAAGAGACCGTCATCCCGGGCCGCCGCCCGCCGCCGGGGACACCCCACCGACGGCACGCACCCCGCACCGCCCCTGTTCCACCATCATCAGGAGGCTGCACCTTGCGTACCAACACCCCCACCAGACGAGGCAGATGGAACCGCACAGGTTCCGCCGCGGCCGCCACCGCCGCACTCGTCCTCGCCGGCTTCGGCACCGCGGTCCAGGCGGACGCGGCAACCGCTTCATCGAAGGTCACCTACGCCGCCACCCCCTGCTCCACCCCCAAGAAGGCCGGCGAACTGGCCTGCAACTCCCTGCGCATCACGGGCGGCATCACCGCGTTCCAGAAGGCACAGGCGAAGGCCGACGGCGTCACCCCCAAGGCCGCCGACGCCTCCACCCCCTCCGGCTACGGCCCCAGCGACCTCCAGTCGGCCTACGGCCTCACCTCCGCCGCCTCCTCCAACGGCTCCGGCGAGACCATCGCGATCGTCGACGCGTACAACGACCCCAACGCCGAGGCCGACCTCGCCAAGTACCGTACGTACTACGGCCTCTCGGCCTGCACCACCGCCAACGGCTGCTTCAAGAAGGTCAGTCAGACCGGCTCGACGACCTCCCTCCCCTCCAGCGACAGCGGCTGGGCCGAGGAGATCTCCCTCGACCTCGACATGGCCAGCGCCGTCTGCCCGAACTGCAACATCACGCTCGTCGAGGCCAAGTCGGCCACCATGGCCAACCTCGGCACGGCCGTGAACGAGGCGGTCACGCTGGGCGCGAAGTACGTCTCCAACTCCTACGGCGGCTCGGAATCGTCGTCGGACACGAGCTACGACTCCTCGTACTTCAACCACCCCGGCGTCGCCATCACCGTCAGCTCCGGCGACGACGCCTACGGCACCGAGTACCCGGCCGCCTCCAAGTACGTGACCGCCGTCGGCGGCACCTCGCTCAGCACCTCCTCCGCCAGCCGCGGCTGGACCGAGAAGGTCTGGTACCAGACCAACTCCGACGGCAGCGTCTCCGGCCCCGGCTCCGGCTGCTCCACCAACGACGCCAAGCCGTCCTGGCAGACCGACACCGGCTGCACCAAGCGCACCATCGCCGACGTCTCCGCCGTCGCCGACCCGGCCACCGGCGTCTCGGTCTACGACTCCTACGGCGTCACCGCCGGCTGGTACACCTTCGGCGGCACCAGCGCCTCCGCCCCGATCATCGCGGGCGTCTACGCCCTCGCCGGTACGCCGGGCAGCAGTGACTACCCCGCCTCGTACCCGTACGCCGCAGCCGGCACCTCGGCCCTCAACGACGTGACCTCGGGCAACAACGGCACCTGCTCCACCAGCTACTACTGCACCGCCGGAACCGGCTACGACGGCCCGACCGGCTGGGGCACCCCGGAAGGAATCGACGCCTTCACCGGCTGACCCTCAGTCACCAGATCTCGTCACAGCGGGCCGTGGGGGCCCGCCGGCGGATGGGGAAAGAACGGGCCGCGGCAACCAGCCGCGGCCCGTTCGTCATGCCGGAAGCGCACCGGAAATCACATCGGGAATCACCTCGGGATAGCCTTCACCCGCAGAACATCGGTGCCAGAAGCGCCGCAGGCCGTAGAAGAGGACAACGACGGAACCACACGACAGGTTTCGCCCAAACCTCATTGCTCGGCGTGACATGCCGTGATACACAGAGTGACCAGACAAGCATTCGTACGAAACCCGCCAACCGAAGACGCCAAGTCGACATACGACGGCAGAATTGTCGGCGACAATGAGGCCTGACCTCTGCGCACCTGCAGGGGAAGCGGAACTACCCACCAGGGGCGGTGACTTACATGCTCTTTGCGGCCGACAAGGGAGACATCAACACCATCATCGGCGGGATCGCTCCGGACTGGGGCCCCTTCGGTGCGCTGGGCACCGAGGCGAAGACGATGATCCAGGTCGTCATGGCAGTCGCCATTCTGCTCTGCCTCGGCATCGCGATCTGGGGCGCCGCGAAACAGCGCATCGGTGCTACCGCCCTGCGGGACACCTTCAGCGCCGAGCAGGGCAAGGGCCTCATCATCGCGGGCCTGACAGGCGTCTTCATCATCGGCTCACTCGGCACGCTGTTCACCATCGTGTACGGCATGGCCGTCTAGGCCCTCTCCGTTCACCACCCGGTTCCCCCTCTACCCCACCCGCCCGTCGTGCCCACCGGCTGAGGTTGCGTTTCCCTGATGTCGAGTCTCCACACCGCGCCCGCGCGGGAACCAGCACGGCTACCGTCGTACTCCTACGTGTTTCCGCACGACGTCGAGGGGGCGTACGCGGCATGAGTCTCGGGGACGAGCAGGACACGACGACCTCCGGGGGTTACGGGGGTACGGGCCAGACCCGCACCCACCTGCCCGGCGGCAACGGCGACGTGTACGGCGGCGCACGACGGGGCGGCCGTTCATCGTCCCGCTCCCTGATCACCGTCGTCGGCGTCATCGTCCTCCTCATCGCCGCGATCGCCTTCGCGAACCGTGGAGGAGACGATTCCGCTTCGGGGTCGGAGGGAGCGGGATCGCAGCCGGAGGTTGCTTCTACGGCGGCGAGCGGGAAGTCGCCGGTGGCGTCGAAAGCGGGTGGGATTCCGACGGGGTTCGCGCAGGATCAGCAGGGGGCGGAGAGTGCGGCGGCCAACTATGCGGTGACGTTGGGTTCCACCGGCATGTTCAACAAGGACAGCCGACACAGCATCGTCGACGCCATCTACACACCCACCGCGGCAGCCAAACTCCAGGGCGCCATGGACCAGGCGTACTCGGCGGACTTCCTCAGCAAGCTCGGCCTCGACGCGAACGGCAACGCCCCCGAGGGCAGCACGTTCGTCTCCCGCACGATTCCCGTGGGCACCAAGGCCACCACGTTCAGCGACAGCAGCTCCAAGGTCGCGGTCTGGTACATGGGCCTCATCGGCATGTCCGGGGCGTCCTCGACCGACCCCGTCAGCTCGACGTGGAAGACCTGGACCTTCGACCTCCAATGGGTCGACGGCGACTGGAAGATCGTCACCGACACCCAGAAGGACGGCCCTGCCCCGGTACCGGGTGACGACCAGGCCGCCAGCTCGGACGAGATCAGCAAGGCCATCGAGGAGTACGGAGGGTTCACGTATGCCCGGTAGCCGTCACCGCGGGCTCAAGCTCACCGGCTTGGTCGCCGCCGTACAGACAACCGCCGTCCTACTGGCCACCCGCGCCGCCGCGGCACCCACGCCCACGCCAACGCCCACGACGAGCAACAACCCGTGCGACCTTCTGATCGGCCCCGCCAAGCAGTACTGCGAGGACGACAGCGGCTCCGGCTCAGGCGGCTCCACCACCCTCGACCCCACCTCCACCCTCGACCCCCTCTCCTCCCTCGCCCAAGGCTGCGCCAAAGCCGCCGCCTGGACCGTCGACAAGCTCAGCGAGGCCGTAAAAGACACCGCGAACGTCGACTTCACCAACGAGAAGTTCCTCCAGCAGTACGCCGTCGTCTTCGCGGCGTCGACGATCCTGACCCTTCTCCTCTGGCTGCTCGCCGTGGCCAAGCGGGCGGTGCGAGGTGTCCCCCTCACCACCGCCATCGGCGAAGCCATCGGCTTCCTCTGGCTGACGGTCCTGGCCTCCGCCTTCACACCGCTGATCCTCTACACGGTCGTATCGGCGACGGACGGCGTCTCAGAGGTCCTGGCGAAGACGACCGGCGACCAGACGGACACCTTCTTCGGCACCTTCTCCGGCGCCCTGGAGAAGGGCGAGAACATCGGCGGCGGCCCGATCATGCTGATCGTCGTCTCCCTGGTCAGCATCCTCGCCGCCGGAGTCCTGTGGCTGGAGCTGGTCATCAGGGCGGCCCTCCTCTACGTCGGCGCCCTCCTCGGCACGGTCGTCTACGCCGGCCTCGTCGACAAGAACCTGTGGGGCCACGTCCGCCGCTGGGCGGGCATCATGATCGCGGTCATCCTGGTCAAGCCGGTCATCGTCATCGTGCTGGGCCTCGCAGGCGCGCTCTCCTCCGAGGACGGCCCGGACGCCTTCTCCGCCGTGGTCTCCGGCCTCGCCATCATCCTGCTCGCGATCTTCGCCAGCGCGATGATCTACCGCTTCGTCCCGGGCTTCGGCGACGAGATCGCCAACTCCCGCAGCAACCGCATCATGCAGGGCGCCGAAGGCAAGGCCGCGGCCGTCATCAGCTCCCCCGCGACGCTGGTCGCGCAGGGCATCAAGACCCACAGCAGCCGAGCCGACAACAACGGCGGCGGAGGCCAAGGATCCGGTGCCCGCCCCAGCAACCCCGCATCCGGCGGAGTCGCCGCCCACAGCCAGCGCAACTCGAACGGAGGCGGCGGATCTGTCCCCTCCGCCGCCCCCGCACCCCGCTCCAGCAATCCGGTGAACAGCCCGCACGCCGGCAACAACCGCAACAGCAGCGCCAACCGCACAGGAGGTGACGGGCGTTGACGACCGAGTCCCACGTGTCCCATCCGGTCACGCCCCGCCGTACATATCTGATCGGCCGCGCCCGGCCGAACGCGATCGTCGGCCGGAATCGTGAAACCGGCGAGATCGCGCTCATCATCGGCGGCGCGTTCCTCGGCATGATGTGCGGGCTCATCGTCCCGGTGCTGTCCCTGCGCATCGTGCTGCTGATGGGCTTCCCTCTGATCGCGCTGGCCGCGGTCTACGTGCCGTACAAGCGCCGCACGTTCTACAAGTGGTTCGAGATCAACCGCAGTTTCAAGCGGACCCTGCGCCAGGGGACGACATACCGCTCCTCCGTGGTGGAGGCCGGCACGCATCTCGACGGCCGCGAGGTCGAGATCGGCCCGCCGCCGGGGATCGGCCGGATCACCTGGCTGGCAGCACCCTTCGGCCCCGACGAGATCGCCGTACTGCTGCACGCGGACCGCCGTATGGTCACCGCCGCGATCGAGATCGAGGGCCCGGGCGTCGGTCTGCGCGACTCCGAGGACCAGGAAGCCCTCGTCGACCGCTTCGGCACCCTCCTCAAGCACGTGGCCAACGGCGACGGCTTCGTCACCCGCATCCAGATGCTCGCCCGCACCCTCCCCGCCGACCCCGACGCCCACGCCAAGGACGTCGCCATGCGCGGGGACGAGAAGGCGTTGCCCTGGCTGCAGTCGTCGTACGACCAACTGCAGTCGATGGTGTCGACGAGCAGCGAGCAGCACCGCGCGTACCTCGTCGCCTGCATGCACTTCACCCGCGAACTCGCCGCCGAGGCCCAGGCGATGGCCCGCGCGGCCCGTCCGCAGGCCGGCCGCAAGCTCGACCGGGACGCGGGCCTCGCGGTCGTCATGGCCCGCGAGCTGACGGACATCTGCTCACGCCTGCAGGAGGCGGACATCCGCGTACGACAGCCCCTGGGCCAGGGCCGTCTCGCCTCCCTCATCCACTCCATGTACGACCCGGACCACCCCATCGACCACATCCAGGCGATGACCAAGCGCAACGCCTGGCCGGCCGAGCTGGACGCCATGGCACCGACGTACCTCCAGGCGAAGACCCGCGAATCCTCCACCCGCGCGCCCTGGTGCCACTCCACGGCCTGGGTGAAGGAGTGGCCGATGACCCCGGTGGGCGTCAACTTCCTCGCGCCCCTGCTGGTCCACACCCCGGACGTCATCCGCACCGTCGCCGTCACGATGGACCTCGAACCCACCGAGGTCGCCATCGAGCGCATGCTGACCGAGAAGACGAACGACGAGGCGGAGGCGTCCCGAGCCGCCAAGATGAACCGGACGGTCGACCCCCGCGACATCGCCTCCCACAACCGCCTGGACCAGCGAGGAGAAGACCTCGCGAGTGGTGCGGCCGGCGTCAACCTCGTCGGCTACATCACCGTCTCCTCCCGCAACCCCGAGGCCCTGGCCCGCGACAAGCGGACCATCCGGGCCTCGGCCGGAAAGTCGTACCTGAAGCTGGAGTGGTGCGACAGAGAGCACCATCGCGCCTTCGTGAACACGCTCCCGTTCGCCACCGGCATTCGAAGGTAGGGGCCGCCGCATGCGGGATCCGCTGTCCATCCTCACCGAGGCCTTCACGTCCTTCCTCTTCGGAAAGATCGAGACGACCCGCCTGCCGGTCCGCACCTCCACCGGCCAGGCCCAGGCGGTCTACCTCCCGACCGCCGCCCCCGGCCTCGGCGACTCCGGCGTCATCATCGGCCGCGAGGTCTACTCCGGCAAGGGCTACATCTACGACCCCTTCCAGCTGTACGGCCAGCAGCTCCCGGCACCGCACTGGCTGGTCCTCGGGGAGTCCGGCAACGGCAAGTCGGCGCTGGAGAAGACGTACATCCTGCGACAACTGCGCTTCCGCGACCGCCAGGTCGTCGTCCTCGACGCACAGGGCGAGGACGGGGCAGGTGAATGGAACCTCATCGCGCAGGAGTTGGGGATAACTCCTATCCGCCTCGACCCGATGGCGGCCCTGGACATGGGCATCCGCCTCAACCCGCTCGACCCCGCGATCACGACGACCGGACAGCTCGCCCTTCTCCGGACCATCATCGAGGTCGCGATGGGTCACGGCCTCGACGAGCGCTCCGGCTTCGCGCTCAAGGTCGCGCACGCCTTCGTCAACGAGACGATCGTCGAGCGCCAGCCGATCCTCACCGACATCGTCGAGCAGCTACGGCACCCCGAGCCGGAGTCCGCCGAGGCGATGAACGTCGACATAGAGGACGTACGGGCGTGGGGCCTGGACGTGGCGCTGGTGCTGGACCGTCTGGTCGACGGTGACCTGCGCGGCATGTTCGACGGCCCGACAACGGTCGGCATCGACCTCGACGCGCCGCTCATCGTGTTCGATTTGTCCCACATCGACCGCAACTCCATCGCCATGCCGATCCTGATGGCGATCGTCGGTGTATGGCTGGAACACACCTGGATCCGCCCCGACCGGAAGAAGCGCATCTTCCTGGTCGAGGAGGCCTGGCACATCATCAACAGCCCCTTCGTGGCCCAACTCTTCCAGCGGCTCCTGAAGTTCGGCCGCCGGCTGGGCCTGTCCTTCGTGGCGGTGGTGCACCACCTGAGCGACGTGGTGGACGGCGCGGCTGCAAAGGAAGCGGCGGCCATTCTGAAGATGGCCTCGACCCGGACGATCTACGCCCAGAAAGCGGACGAGGCGCGAGCGACGGGCCGGGTGCTGGGCCTGCCCAGGTGGGCGGTGGAGATCATCCCCTCCCTCACTCCCGGCATTGCGGTGTGGGACGTCAACGGCAATGTCCAGGTGGTCAAACACCTGGTCACCGAGACCGAACGCGCGCTGGTCTTCACCGACCGCGCGATGACCGAGTCGTCCAGGGACCGCGATCTGACCGACGACGCCCTGCGCGCCGCCGAGTTGGAGGCGGAGGAACGGGCCGCGGCCTTCGTGGAACAGCACCTCGGCGACTCCGAGTCGACGGTGGCGTAGGTCTAGGAGGAGGCGTGAGACAACCGCACGACCACCGACAGGACGCCCAGGGAGGCATCCCCGACGGCCTGCTCATCGGCATACTCGCCTTCCTCCTCGGCATGACCCTGCTGGTCTGGACGGCGACGGGACTGGCGGGCTGGTTCGCCAACGGCTCCTGGCCGGAGGGCCTCACCTTCACCCGCACCCCCTTGGCCATGCGCCACCTCATCGGCGACCCCCACGACATCGCCGGCGCCTGGCCGGACACCCCGGCCGCCCAACTCTCCGGCTACGGCCTCTTCTGGGGCCTGTTCATCGGCCAGTTGATGGTCCTGGTCGTTCTGACGGTGTTCGTGATGGGGACGCTGGCGAGGTGGCGGCAAGTGCGGGCGCGGGGCCGGGCGGACCAGAAGACGGCCGCTGCGGCAGCCCCGGCGCCGGCCCCCGTGGTCCACGAGGTGCCGGAGCCGCGCGCGGAGCCGGAACCGACCACGATGCTGAAGGAAACGGCACCACCGGTCTCTTCGCCCCACGTCTTGGCCGACAGCAAACGGGTGGCTGGGTGGGAAGCGAACCGCACCGAAGGCGCGGTGCACTACGCCCCCCCGGAAACCCGCCACGCGACCGCGACCCAAGCCATCCGAGACGCGGCGGGCCCCACCCTGGTCATCACCTCGAACCCCGCCATCTGGCAGGACACCAAGGACGCGAGAGCCAAACTGGGCCCGGTCCACGTCTACGACCCCACCCACCGCTGCGACACCCCGGCCCGCCTCCACTGGTCGCCCACGGCAGGCTGCGAGGACAAGGCCACAGCCAAGGCACGAGCAGCCGCTCTGCTGGCCCCCGTTCGCCCCACCTCCCGGCTCGACCAAGCGGTCAGCGAAACCGCTGAAACGCTCCTGCGGAGCTACCTGCACGCCGCCGCCATAGAGGCCCGCACCATCCGCCACGTCCACCGCTGGACCCAGGGCACCCAGGTCCAGGACGCCGTACGAACCCTCCGTACGAACCCCAAGGCCGCCCCCGGCGCGGCAGGCGAACTCGAGGCCGCGCTCACCGCGTACCCCGAACGACGCGACATCGCCCAGGAGTTGACCAGCAGGGCCCTCTCGGCGCTCTTCACGGTCAACATCCGAGAGGCCTGCACTCCAAACCGAAGTGATGCCCTCGCCTTGGATTCCTTCGTGGACGAAGGGGGCACGCTTTATGTGGTGGGTGAATCCATCGAGGACCCCAGGACCAACCCGGGTGCCATGCCACTCCTGACGGCCCTCGCCTCAAGCGTGGTCGAGCGCGGCCGGCACATGGCCGAACGGTCATCCTCCGGTCGCCTCGACCCACCACTGACGCTCGTCCTGGACGACGTCGCAGCCGTGGCTCCGCTTCCCCAGCTCCCGGAGCTGCTGGCCGCCGGAGCGGACCGGGGCCTGCCGACCCTGGCCCTGCTCCGGTCCCGGGAACAGGCCCGCAGCCGCTGGCCGGACGCGGAACTCCCGGTGTAGCAAGCGGGCTTACGACCGCTCGATCACCATCTCCAGCTCCTCGGAGTCGCCGAGCGGCACGACGACCCCAGTGGGCGCGAAGCCCACCTTGCCGTAGAACCGCCGGGCCCGCGCATTGTCCTCGTGCACGATGAGCCGCACCCGCTCGGCCCCGCGCCCCCAGGCCCACTCCAGGGCCGCGTCGAAGAGCACCTCGGTCAGCCCGATCCCCCGGACCTCCGGACGCACGAACACACCGACGATGTGCCCCTGCTTCTGCTCGACCTGGAAGCCGGCCCAGTCCGTCGTCCCAGGCTCCTCAAGAAGCACGGTCACCGTCCCGACCCACTCGCAGTCCGGACCCTCGGCAATGATCTGCTGCGCCCCCTCGGCGCCCTCGGCGGCTCCCGCGGCCCGCTCCTGATAGAAGGAGTCCGGCTTGGCAACGGCCGCCTCGTACGTCTCAAGGAAAGCGAGATGCGCAACGGGGTCCTGCAACGCAACGAGCCGCAGCTCCTTCGCCGCGGCCCACTCGTCCGCGTGTATGGAACGGATCTTGTAGTTCATGCGAACCACCGTATCCGAAACGCAGAAAACCCCCGTACCGAATAAACGGTACGGGGGTTTTCTCAAAATTTGTTCGGCGGTGTCCTACTCTCCCACAGGGTCCCCCCTGCAGTACCATCGGCGCTGTAAGGCTTAGCTTCCGGGTTCGGAATGTAACCGGGC
>NZ_JOEY01000003.1 GCF_000718165.1 Streptomyces fulvoviolaceus
CTTCAGGGCCGAAAGCGGGGGTCTGGGGGCGGCAGCCCCCAGGGACGGGAATGGGAAGGGGCGGCGGGGGCGAAAACCGCAGAGCCCAGCACAGGTACCGTCACCCTCATGCGCACCATCCTGATCACCGGCCCGGGCGGCAGCGGCCGTACGACGATCGCGGCCGCCACCGCGCTCGCCGCCGCCCGCGAGGGCACCCGCACGCTCGTCCTCAGCGCCGACCGCGGCGACACCCTCGGCACGGTGCTGGGGACGCCGACAGGACCGGCTCCGGTGGCGGCCGCCGAGAACCTCACCGCCTGGCGGCCCGACGCGACCGCCGGTTTCCGTGCCGACCTCGCCGCCTTCCAGGAACGCGCCTCCTCCGTCCTCGACCTGCTCGGCGCTTCCCGCCTGGACACCGAGGAGGTCACCCCCCTCCCCGGCGCCGAGGAACTCACCCTGCTCCGCGCGCTGCGGGACGCGACCCTCTCCGAACGGCACGACCTGCTCGTCGTGGACCTTCCCGCGAGCCTGGAGGCCCTCGCCCTCCTCTCGCTGCCCGAGGAACTGCGCCGCTATCTGCGCCGCCTGCTCCCGCCCGAACGGCAGGCGGCCCGCGCCCTGCGCCCCATGCTCGGCCGGCTGGCCGGCGTCCCCATGCCCGCGGAGTGGCTGTACGAGACCGCCGCCCGCTGGGACCTGGAACTCGGCGCCGTGGAAGCGGTCCTCGCCGACCGGGAGACCGTCGTACGGCTGGTCGCCGAGCCCGGCCCCGCCGGCGCCGACGCCGTACGCGCCGCCTCTCTCGCCCTCGCCCTGCGCGGCCTGCGCCCCGACGTGCTGGTCGCGAACCGGGTCCTGCCGGAGGCCGCGGCCGACGGCTGGCTCGCCGGGCCCGTCGCCCAGCAGCGCAAGGTGTTGGACGAGTGGCGGGAGACGTACGACGTACGACCGGTCGCGCATCTGGGCCATGACCCGCGCGGCGTCGACGACCTCACCGCGCTCGCCGTGTCCGAGGCCGGTGGCACGACCTCGGCGGTCGAGTGGCCCGTCACCGACCAGCTGGCCGAGGACGGCGTGCTCGTCTGGCACATCCCGCTGCCCGGGGCGATACGCGACGAGCTGGACCTGATCCGGCGCGGCGACGAACTCGTCCTCACCGTGGGCCAGTTCCGCCGGATCGTGCCGCTCCCGTCCGCCCTGCGCCGCTGCACCGTCGACGGGGCGGCCCTGCGGGAGGGCGAGCTGCGGATCCGGTTCGCACCCGACCCGGATCTCTGGCCGCAGACACGGTGAACCGGGTACGCCCGTTCGGGTAACGTCGTAGAGACGAACCGTAGTCAGGAGTCCGTCATGAGCGAAGAGCTCCCCCCGTCAGACGCCACCAAGGATGAGGCCGTCGACGAGGTGCGGGCCACCGACGCCGACGCGTGGTCGACGGCGTGCGCCGAGGACCTCGCCGCGGAGAAGGCCCGCCGCCGCGCCGAGTACGGCCCGCCGCCCGGCTCGGCCGCCGAGGAACTGCGCAAGCTCGTCGACGCCGTCACGGACAAGCTGTCGACCATCCAGTCGCCGCTGTTCGGGGCGGTCGCCGGACCCGCCGCCCAGCAGGTGGTCAAGCAGGTCGTCCAGCAGGCCAAAGCCGCGGTCGAACCCGTCATCGAGCGCAATCCCGACGTCTTCGACCATCTGGCCGCGGCGGGCAACGAACTCCTCGCCGCCTACCGCTCCGCGGTCCAGGCCCAGGAAGAGCGCTGGACGAACCGCGACACCGACCTGAGCGGCCGCGACGACCGCGGCGACGAGGCCGGTCCCGGGGAACGCATCGACTTGGACTGAGTCCTTCGGGCGGGGTCTCCTCGGTGCCGCCCGGGCCCGCCCACGGGGCGGACGACGGGAACCTGACGGCAGGGCCTCGGGTACGGTTGGCCGTAGCGGGGCTCGACCGAAACTGAGGGATTCATGGGACTCACCATCGGCGTCGATATCGGCGGCACGAAGATCGCGGCCGGCGTGGTCGACGAGGAGGGCAACATCCTCTCGACCTTCAAGGTGCCGACCCCGGGCACGCCCGAGGGCATCGTGGAAGCCATCGCCTCCGCGGTGGAGGGCGCGCGCGCCGGGCACGAGATCGTCGGCGTGGGCATCGGTGCCGCCGGTTACGTCAACCGTCAGCGCTCCGAGGTCTACTTCGCCCCCAACATCGACTGGCGCAACGAGCCGCTGAAGGAGAAGGTCGAGGCCCGCGTGGGCCTCCCGGTCGTCGTCGAGAACGACGCCAACGCGGCCGCGTGGGGCGAGTACAAGTTCGGCGCCGGCAAGGGCCACCGCAACGTCATCTGCATCACGCTCGGCACCGGCCTCGGCGGCGGCATCATCATCGGCAACAAGCTGCGCCGCGGCCACTTCGGCGTCGCCGCCGAGTTCGGCCACATCCGCATGGTCCCGGACGGGCTGCTGTGCGGCTGCGGCTCGCAGGGCTGCTGGGAGCAGTACGCCTCCGGGCGCGCCCTCGTGAGGTACGCCAAGCAGCGCGCCAACGCCACCCCCGAGAACGCCGACATCCTGCTCGGCCTGGGTGACGGCACCCCCGACGGCATCGAGGGCAAGCACATCTCCATGGCCGCCCGTCAGGGCGACCCGGTCGCCGTCGACTCCTACCGCGAGCTCGCCCGCTGGGCCGGCGCCGGTCTCGCCGACCTCGCCTCCCTCTTCGATCCGTCCGCCTTCATCGTCGGCGGCGGCCTCTCGGACGAGGGCGAGCTGGTCCTCGACCCGATCCGCAAGTCCTACAAGCGCTGGCTGGTGGGCGGCAACTGGCGCCCGGTCGCGGACGTCATCGCCGCCCAGCTGGGCAACGAGGCGGGCCTGGTGGGCGCGGCGGACCTGGCGAGAGAGCCCGACCCGATCATGTAATCGGGCGTTGACCGGACCTACCCAGGGGCGCGGGGCTGGATGAACATGCGGCTCCGCCGCGTGGGCGCGACAAGCCACGACGAACCGGCAGTCGCCCATCCACCTCGCGCCCCGAGCTATTCGGCGTAAATTGATCCACATGCCGCCGCTCCCCAATTCCCGCACAGAGCCCGACGGTTCCGCGGTCATCAGGATCCTGAGCTACAACATCCGCTCGATGCGGGACGACACCGACGCCCTGGCAAGGGTGATCAGCGCCTGCGAGCCGGACCTCGTCCTCGTCCAGGAAGCCCCCCGCTTCTTCCGCTGGCGCAAGAAGCTGGCCAGGCTGGCGGCGGCCTCCGGACAGGTGATTCTCACCGGGGGCGGCACCGCCGCGGGACCGGCGATTCTGTGCACCCTGCGCGCTACCGTCGAGAGGGCGGAGGACGTCCTGCTCCCGCTCACCCCGGGTGAGCACCGCCGCGGCTTCGCCACCGCGGTCGTACGCTTCGGCGGTGCCCGGATCGGCGTACTGAGCTGTCACCTCTCGCTCCGGAAGGACGAGCGCTACGACCAGTCCGGCATGCTTCTCGACCGGCTCGCCGGAATGGGCGTGGAGCACGCCATCGCGGGCGGCGACCTCAACGAACGCCCCGGCGGCCGCACCTTCCGGCGCCTGACCGACGCCCTCCAGGACTGCTGGGCCACCGCCCCCTGGGGCGCCGAGCACACCTGGACCCGCGACGCACCACACCGCCGTATCGACGCGATCTTCGCGACGAAGGGAGTGGAGGTGCTGGGCTGCGGGGTGCCGTCGGGGCTCCCCGGCGTGGCCGAGGCCGATCTCAGGAGGGCGACGGATCACCTGCCCGTACTGGCCGTCCTTCGCGTGCCCGCGGCCTGAACCGGATCCGCCCCTGACGGAGTCCGGAGCAGCCACCCGAAGCCTGCGAGGCCCTCCGGGCCGAGCAGTGCGAGGGTGGCGTCGAGAGGCCGCCGGCGCTAGACGACCGCTCCGCGCCCCGGATCCTCGTCGTCCTCGTCGTCCGCCCGCATCCGCATCACCAGCGTGGCGAAGCCGCCCAGGAAGCCGCCGATGCCGACCGTGGTGAGCCACCAGGTCATCTCCCAGCCGAGCAGGACGGCGAGGAGCAGCAGGATCGGCCCGCCGAGCACGCCCAGCCAGGCGAACTTCGCGGTGGCGTCGGCGGCGGGCAGCGGCGGCGGCTCCGGCGGGACGAAGTGGCCCTCGTCGTCCTCCTCGAAGTCCTCGTCCGACGGCTCGGGCGTGCTGTAGTCGCGTGGGCCGCCGACACCGGGCGCGAAGGAGACGGAGCCGCCCAGCGGCTTCGCCGGCTTCTCCTCCTTCTTGAGCTGTTCGGGCTTCTCGGGCTTCTCGGGCTTCTCGGGGCGCTCGTCGTTCGTCTCGGGCTCGAGCAGCGCCAGGTCCTCGACGGACTTGAACGGCTTGGAGCCCGGCGGGTCCGGCGGCTCCTCGCCGTACCCTTCGACGATCGCTGCCCAGGCGGCCTCCTCGTCGAACGGGACGCCCTGCTCGTCCGGCTCACGGTCCTCGCGGTCGGAGTCGTGCTCAGCCACGTGCGGCCGTCCCTTCCTGCTGGCTCGTCGGGCCCTCGTCGGCCGCCTCCTTGCCGACACCGGGTGCGAGCCGGTCGATGAAAGCGAGGCTCTCCTCGAAAATCCGGTCCGCGTCGTGGTCCAACGTCGCCACGTGGTAGCTCTGTTCCAGCACGGTCTCTGTTACGTCCGTGGACGAGACCCGGCTCAGTACGCGCGCGGAGTCGGCCGCCGGCACCACGTGGTCCTCGGCGCTGCGCAGGAGCAACAGCGGCTGGGTGACCTGCGGCAGCTCGCCGTCGACCAGCCGGAAGAAGATCCGCAGGGAGTGCGCGGCGTGCAGCGGAACCCGGTCGTACCCGAGCTCGGTGCCGCCCTCCTTCTTGATGTCGCTGGCGATCCCCGGCGTCGTACGGATGAGGTGCCGGGCCACCGGAAGGGCGTACGCGGCGAGGCCGTGCACGCGGTTCGCCGGGTTGACGACCACGACGCCGTCGACCGCGTCCCCGTGCTTGGCGGCCAGCCGCAGCGCCAGGGCTCCGCCCATGGACAGGCCGAACACGAACACCTTGGTGCAGCGCTCGCGCAGGGTGCGCAGCTCGCGGTCCACCTCGGCGTACCAGTCCTGCCAGCCGGTGAGCTGCATGTCCTCCCAGCGGGTGCCGTGCCCGGGCAGCAGCGGCAGTGAGACGGTCAGCCCGTGCCCGGCGAGGAACTCCGCCCAGGGGCGCAACGACTGGGGGGAACCGGTGAAACCGTGGCAGAGGAGGACGCCTGTCTCCCCGCCCTCGTGGCGGAACGGCTCGGCTCCGGGGAGGACCGGCACCTAGGTCTCCTGTTCATGAGAGGGGCGTGAGCAAGTCCAGGTGTGGTTCACCGTACGCGACCCCACTGACACCGACCAGGGTCGTCGGGTTCATTGACAGTGCTCCGGGTTAAGGTCTGATCCACGGACACAGGAGGCACGCGGGTGTTGTACGGCACGATGAAGGTTGCCATCGGAGGGCCGCTGAAGGTCGCCTTCAGGCCCTGGGTGGAGGGCCTGGAGAACATTCCGGCCGAGGGCCCCGCGATCCTGGCGAGCAACCACCTGTCGTTCTCCGACTCGTTCTTCCTGCCCGCGGTCCTCGACCGCAAGGTCACCTTCATCGCGAAGGCCGAGTACTTCACCACGCCCGGGGTGAAGGGCAAGATGACGGCCGCCTTCTTCAAGGGCGCCGGCCAGCTCCCGGTGGACCGCTCCGGCGCGCGTGGCGCGGGCGAGGCGGCCATCAAGGCAGGCATCGAGGTCCTGGAGCGCGGCGAGCTGTTCGGGATCTACCCGGAGGGCACCCGCTCGCCCGACGGCCGCCTCTACCGGGGCAAGCCGGGCGGCCTCGCGCGCGTGGCGCTCGCCACCGGCGCGCCGGTCATCCCGGTCGCCATGATCGACACCGAGAAGATCCAGCCGCCCGGCAAGGTCATGCCCAAGCTGATGCGCCCGGGCATCCGCATCGGCGAGCCCCTGGACTTCACCCGCTACCAGGGCATGGAGCACGACCGCTTCGTCCTCCGAGCGGTGACCGACGAGGTCATGTACGAAATCATGAAGCTCTCCGGTCAGGAGTACGTCGACATCTACGCGACCGCCGCCAAGCGGCAGCTCGCGGACGCGGCGAAGGCCGAGAGGGAAGCGGAGAAGGCGGCCAAGGCCGCACTCGTGCAGGCGGAGAAGGAGCGGTCCGGGTCCTAGGATCCTGGGACAGAGCAGTCCGGGCCGGGGGTGGGGGATATGACCAAGCGTGAACGCGTCATGCGCATGTCGGTCGAGCAGCCGCTGTGGCGTGCGCTCACCGCGTACCGGGTGCTCACGATGCTGTACGCGGTCGGGCTCTTCGCCACCGCGTACGACGAGTTCACCCGTCCCTGGGTCGCCATCACCTACTACTGCGTGCTGTCGGTCTGGACCCTCGCCACACTTCCCAGGGTCGCGAACGCGGCCAGCTGCACCAAGCGGTTCCTCGCCGCCGACCTGACCATCGCGCTCACCGGCATCCTGCTCACGCCCGTCGCCGACGCGCACGAGCGGATCGTCGAGGGCGGCCCGACCCTGCCGTCGATATGGACCGCGGGTTCCGTCCTGGCCTTCGCGATCAAGGGCGGCTGGCGCTGGGCGGCCTTCGCCTCCACCGCGGTCGCCGCCGCCAACCTGGCCGAGCGCGGCGCCCCGGCCCGCGACACCGTCCACAACGTGATCCTCGTCTGGGTCGCCTCCATCGCCATCGGCTACGTCGTCGAGGTCGCCCGTGCCTCCGAGCGCACCCTCGCCCGCGCCCTGGAGATCGAGGCCGCGACCCGGGAACGCGAGCGGCTGGCCAGGGACATCCACGACAGCGTGCTCCAGGTGCTGGCCATGGTGCAGCGGCAGGGCGCGGTCATCGGCGGTGAGGCGGCCGAGCTGGGCCGGATGGCCGGCGAGCAGGAGGTCGCGCTGCGCACGCTGGTCTCCGGCGGCCTGGTGCCCGTCTCCCGGGTGTCGGAGGACGAGGCCGAGGGGGCGGTCGTACGGGCCGTGGATGAGGAGTCGGACGACCTCGGCCCCGTCGACCTGCGCGCACTGCTCGCCCCGTACGCCTCGTCGAAGGTCAATCTCGCCGAGCCCGGCGCGCCCGTACCGCTGCCCCCGCCGGCCGCGAAGGAGCTGGCTGCCGCCGTGGGCGCCGCTCTGGACAACGTCCACAAGCACGCCGGGGAGCACGCGCGCGCGTGGATCCTGGTCGAGGACGAGCCCGACGAGGTGATCGTGACCGTACGGGACGACGGACCCGGTATCCCCGAAGGCCGGCTCGCGCAGGCCGAGGGGGAGGGGCGGCTCGGGGTGGCCCTGTCGATCCGGGGCCGGTTGCGCGAACTCGGCGGCAGCGCCGAGGTGATCTCGATTCCCGGGCAGGGCACGGAGGTCGAGCTGAAGGTACCGAAGGTCTCCTGGGGGAAGGCAGGGAAACGATGAGCGACAAGGACCCGATCAAGGTCATGGTGGTCGACGACCACCCCATGTGGCGCGACGCGGTCGCCCGCGACCTGGCCGAGTCCGGCCTCGACGTGGTCGCCACCGCGGGCGACGGCGACCAGGCCGTACGCCGGGCCAAGGCCGCCGGGCCCGACGTCCTCGTGCTCGACCTCAACCTGCCCGCCAAGCCCGGCGTCCAGGTCTGCAAGGAACTCGTCGGCCACAACCCGGCCCTGCGCGTCCTCGTCCTGTCCGCGAGCGGCGAGCACGCCGACGTACTGGAGGCGGTGAAGTCGGGGGCCACCGGCTATCTGCTGAAGTCGGCCTCGACCGAGGAACTGCTGGACGCGGTGCGCCGAACGGCGGCCGGTGACCCGGTGTTCACACCGGGGCTGGCCGGACTGGTCCTCGGCGAGTACCGCCGCCTGGCCTCCGACCCGGCACCGGCCGCGGACAGCGACGCGCCCAAGGCCCCGCAGCTCACCGACCGCGAGACCGAGGTGCTGCGCCTGGTCGCCAAGGGCCTGAGCTACAAGCAGATCGCCGAACGCCTGGTCATCTCCCACCGGACGGTCCAGAACCACGTCCAGAACACCCTGGGCAAGCTCCAGTTGCACAACAGGGTGGAGCTCGTCCGGTACGCGATAGAGCGCGGACTCGACGACGAGTGACGCACCAAGAGTGACGCACGGACTTGACGCCGGGTAAATCAACCGCCCGAGGTTTCACCGGAATTGCCCTTCCCACCCATCCCTGTGTGACCTGGATCACCATTAGCGTGGCTTCACCAGGCAACCGCGGCGAAGGGACATTTCCATGCGGGTCGGAGTACTGACCGGAGGCGGCGACTGCCCCGGACTCAACGCCGTCATCCGGGGCATCGTCCGCAAGGGCGTACAGGAGTACGGCTACGACTTCGTCGGCTTCCGGGACGGCTGGCGAGGGCCCCTCGAAGGCGACACGGTGCGCCTCGACATCCCCGCCGTGCGCGGCATCCTGCCCCGCGGCGGCACGATCCTCGGCTCCTCGCGCACCAACCCCCTCAAGCAGGAGAACGGCATCCGCCGGATCAAGGAGAACCTCGCCAAGCTGGAGGTCGAGGCGCTCATCACGATCGGCGGCGAGGACACGCTCGGGGTCGCCACCCGGCTGTGGGAGGAGTACGCCGTGCCGTGCGTCGGCGTGCCGAAGACCATCGACAACGACCTGTCGGGCACGGACTACACCTTCGGTTTCGACACGGCGGTCGGCATCGCGACGGAGGCGATCGACCGGCTGCACACCACCGCCGAGTCGCACATGCGGGTGCTGGTCTGCGAGGTGATGGGCCGTCACGCCGGCTGGATCGCCATCCACTCCGGCCTGGCCGGTGGCGCCAACGTCATCCTCATCCCCGAGCAGCGCTTCGACGTCGAGCAGGTGTGCGCCTGGGTGACTTCCCGCTTCAAGGCGTCGTACGCGCCGATCGTCGTCGTCGCGGAGGGTGCGATGCCGAAGGACGGCGACGTGGTGCTCAAGGACCAGTCGCTGGACTCCTTCGGACATGTGCGGCTGTCCGGCGTGGGCGAGTGGCTGGCCAAGGAGATCGAGAAGCGCACCGGCAAGGAGGCCCGCACGACGGTCCTCGGGCACATCCAGCGCGGCGGCACCCCCAGTGCCTTCGACCGCTGGCTCGCCACCCGCTTCGGGCTGCACGCCATCGAGGCTGTCCGCGACGGCGACTTCGGCAAGATGGTCGCCCTGCGCGGCACGGACATCGTCCGCGTCCCGATCTCGGAGGCCACGGCCAAGCTGAAGACGGTGGATCCGAAGCTGTACGAGGAGGTCGGGGTCTTCTTCGGCTGACCGGCTGACCGGCTGACCGGCTGAACCGGCAGGCCTGGGTTATGGGCCGTATATTCGGCGTATTCGGCCCATAATCGCCAGGACGGGAGCGGTCGTGGAGATCCTTGCCTTCGGTGTCCAGGCTGACGAGAAGCCCCTGATCGAGCACGCCTTCGCCGACCACCACGACGTCCGCTGCCTGGACGTCTTCCTCAACGAGGACACCGCCCCCATCGCGGCCGGCTACGAGATCGTCTCCACCAGCGTCAACGCCGAACTCGGCGCGCGCGTCCTGCAGACCCTCGCGGCCGGCGGCACCCGGATGATCGCCCAGCGCTCCACCGGCTTCAACAACATCGACCTCAAGGTCGCCGAGCGCCTCGGCATGACGGTCGCCCGGGTCTCGTACTACTCGCCGTACTCGGTCGCCGAGTTCGCCTGGACCCTCGCCATGGCGGTCAACCGCCGTGTCGTGCGCGCCTCCACGCGCACGCGTGACTTCGACTTCCGCCTCGACGGCCTGATGGGCCGCGACATGCACGGCCGCACCGCCGGCGTCCTCGGCACCGGCAAGATCGGCGAGGCCTTCACCCGGATCGCCCACGGCTTCGGCATGAGGCTGCTCGGCTGGGACGTCGCCGAGAACCCGGCCTGTATGGAACTCGGCATGAAGTACGTCCCCAAGGAGCAGCTCCTCGCCGAGTCCGACCTGGTCACCCTGCACGTCCCTTTGATGCCGGAGACCCAGCGCCTCATCGACGCCGACGCCCTGAAGGCGATGAAGGACGACGCGATCCTGGTCAACTCCAGCCGCGGCGGCCTGATCGACACCGCGGCCCTCGTCGCCGAACTGCGCGAGGGCCGCTTCTCGGGCGTGGGACTGGATGTGTACGAGGCGGAGGCAGGGCTCTTCTTCCTCGACAAGTCCCTGGAGGCGATCGAGGACGACACCCTGGCCCGCCTGGTCACCTTCCCGAATGTCCTGGTCACGTCCCACCAGGCGTACTACACCGAGGACGCCGTCGCCCAGATCGTCGACGCCACGGTGAAGAACGTCCTCGACTACACGGCCGGCCGCCGCTCGGAGAACGTGCTCGTGCCGCGCAGCTGACCGACGAGCTCCCGCACGACGGTGGCGCCGTTCAGCGTCAGCACCGACTCGGGGTGGAACTGCACACCGGCAAAGCCCGGCCCGCGCAGGGCATGCACCTCGTGCGTGGAGCTCCGGCTGACCTCCACGCCGTGCGCGGCCAGCTCCGCCGCCGTCTCGTCGTCGCACCGCGCCACGAAGCTGTTGTAGAAGCCGACGGTCTCCGGCCGTCCGAACAGGTCGACCGTCGTCTGCGCACCCTGGTACGGCACTTCCTTCCGTACGATCTCCAGCCCCAGCTCGGCCGCGATCAGCTCGTGCCCGAGGCAGACGCCGAGCACACCGTGCCGGTTGTCCCGGAGCGCCTCGGCGGTCAGGGCCCGCAGGAACCGCATCTTGGGGTCGTCCGGGTCCGAGGGGTCACCCGGCCCGGGTCCCAGCACGACCGGCCCCTCGTGCGCGAGCACCGCCTCCCGCAGCCCCGGCTCGTCGTACCGGCGCACGGTCACCTCCAGGCCGCTCGACCGCAGCACGTGCGCGAGCATCGCCGTGAAGGTGTCCTCGCCGTCGACGACCAGGGCATGGCCGCTCAGCTCTTCCGACCGCTCCTGCATCCGCAGCCAGAAGGGAGCCAGGGACGTCCGGCGCCCGTCCAGCGCGGCACGCACGCGTGGGTCGTCGGCGAGGCGTACGCGCGCGTGCTCCTCGCGCGGACGGGACGGTCGTACGCCCAGAGCCGCGAGCACACCCGCCGCCTTCGCATGCGTCTCAGCCACCTCGCTCGCCGGATCAGAACCGCGGACGAGGGTCGCGCCGACCGGGACGCGCAGGTGTCCGTCGGAGGAGATGTCGGCCGTACGGATGAGGATGGGGGAGTCGAGGGTCTGCGCCCCGCCGGAGTCCCGCCCGATCAGCGCCAGCGCACCCGCGTAGTAGCCGCGCCCGCCGACCTCGTGCCGCTCGATGACCCGGCAGGCGTTCTGCACGGGCGAGCCGGTGACGGTGGCCGCGAACATGGTCTCCTTGAGCACCTCGCGCACGTCCAGCGAGGACTTCCCCCGCAACTCGTACTCGGTGTGCGCGAGATGGGCCATCTCCTTCAACCGCGGCCCGATGACGACCCCGCCCATGTCGCCGACGGTGCACATCATCTTGAGCTCCTCGTCGACGACCATCGACAGCTCCTCGATCTCCTTGCCGTCGGCGAGGAAGTCGAGCAGGTGCTCGGGGGTGGGGCCTTCGGCGGGATAGCGGTACGTCCCGCTGATCGGGTTCATGACGACGGTCCCGCCGGACATGCGGACGTGCACCTCGGGGCTGGCGCCGACCAGCGTCCGCTCCCCGGTGTGCACGACGAACGTCCAGTACGCGCCCCGCTCGCCTTCGAGGAGCCGCCGGAACAGGGCGAGGGCGTCGGCGCGAGAGAACCCCGGGATCCCGCCCTCGTACGTCCGCCGGATCACGAAGTTGGCGCCCTCGCCCTGCCCGATCTCCTCGCGCAGCACGCGGCCGACGATCTCGGCGTATTCGTCGTCGTCGACGTCGAAGCCGCCGTTCTCGACCCGCACGTCATGCGCGGGGAGCTGAGCGAGGGCCTCCTCCAAGGACAGCGTGTGTGTCTCCTCGGGCGTCAGCACCGCCAGCGGCGTCCCGTCGTCGCGGACGTCGAAGCCGCGCTCGCGGATCTGCCGGAAGGGGACGAGCACGAGGCCCTCGTCGGGGAGGTCGGCGAGACGGTCGTACGTGCTGACCGGGCCGAGGAGCAGCTCGACGGTGTTGTCGTCGTGGCCGGGGGTGCGGCGACGCAGCAGGGCGAAGGGGCGGGGATCGTCCAGCAGGTCCGGCAGGTTCATGGATCGGTCATCCTTCTCGATCGGTTCGATGGAGAGGAGCGACCCCGGAAACGCCGAAGGCCGCCCTCGGGCGGCCTTCGCGAAGTCTTGCGTACGCGCAGTCAGTGGGCCGCCGGATGAGCGGTCCACCACCAGTTCTGGGTCGAGTGCGCGAACATGCGACGCACCTTACCCCACGCGCACCTGAGCGTGGGGGCGTCTCACCTGTCGAGCCGTGCGAAAACGACTCGACACGACCCCGTAATGTTGAGGGCGTGACCGTGAACGCTAAGACCAGCGCGAGCGCTGGCAACACCTGGCGAGACCTGCCCGCGGCGCAGCAGCCCGAGTACCCCGACACCGAGGCTCTGCGCGCAGTCGTTGCGGAGCTGGAGTCGTATCCGCCGCTCGTCTTCGCGGGCGAGTGCGACCAGCTGCGCGCCCGGATGGCGGCCGTCGCCAAGGGAGAGGCGTTCCTCCTCCAGGGCGGCGACTGCGCCGAGGCCTTCGATGCGGTGTCCGCCGACCACATCCGCAACAAGCTCAAGACCCTGCTCCAGATGGGCGCCGTGCTGACGTACGCCGCCTCGGTGCCGGTCGTGAAGGTCGGCCGGATCGCCGGCCAGTACTCCAAGCCGCGCTCCAAGGGCACCGAGACCCGCGACGGCGTGACCCTGCCGACGTACCGCGGCGACTCGGTCAACGGCTTCGACTTCAACGAGAAGGCCCGGATCCCGGACCCCGAGCGCCTGAAGCGGATGTACAACGCGTCGGCCTCAACGCTCAACCTGGTGCGCGCCTTCACCACCGGCGGCTACGCCGACCTGCGCCAGGTGCATGCCTGGAACCAGGACTTCGTGAAGTCGTCCCCGTCCGGCCAGCGCTACGAGCAGCTGGCCCGCGAGATCGACCAGGCGCTGAACTTCATGCGGGCCTGCGGGACCGACCCGGAGGAGTTCAAGACCGTCGAGTTCTACTCCTCGCACGAGGCGCTGCTGCTCGACTACGAGTCGGCGCTCACCCGCGTGGACTCGCGCTCGGGGCAGCTGTACGACGTCTCCGCGCACATGGTGTGGATCGGTGAGCGCACCCGGCAGCTGGACCACGCGCACATCGAGTTCGCCTCGAAGATCCGCAACCCGATCGGCATCAAGCTCGGCCCGACGACGACGGCCGAGGAGGCGCTGCAGTACATCGAGCGCCTGGACCCGGACCGCGAGCCGGGCCGGCTGACCTTCATCGTCCGCATGGGCGCCGACAAGGTCCGCGACAAGCTGCCCGAGCTGGTCGAGAAGGTCACCGCCTCGGGCGCGACGGTGGCCTGGATCACCGACCCGATGCACGGCAACACCTACGAGGCGGCCTCCGGCCACAAGACCCGCCGCTTCGACGACGTGCTCGACGAGGTCAAGGGCTTCTTCGAGGTCCACAAGGGTCTGGGCACCCACCCGGGCGGCATCCACGTGGAGCTCACCGGTGACGACGTCACCGAGTGCGTGGGCGGCGGCGACGAGATCTTCGTCGACGACCTGCACCAGCGCTACGAGACGGCCTGCGACCCCCGGCTCAACCGCAGCCAGTCGCTCGACCTGGCGTTCCTCGTCGCGGAGATGTACCGCGACCAGTAGTAGATCAGCAGGCGGTCCGCCTGTTACAGGGACGTGAAGTGGGGCGTGGATCACATACGATCCACGCCCCACACCACTTTTACGGTCCCTGTGGGACGGGTAAGGTTAGGTTAGCCTCACCGATTAATCGGGACGGCACGACCTTCAATCCCGTCGGGGAGGTGACCCGCGTGTACGTCTGTAACTGCTTCGGTGTGACCGAGGCGCAGGTGAAGAAGCACGCGGAGGACGGCGCCGGCACTCCCCGCCAGATAGCTTCGGCCTGCAAGGCGGGCACCGACTGCGGGTCGTGCGTACGCCGTATCCAGGCTCTGCTGGGCCGGGGCGCGTGTCCCCGCCGTGAGCTGGCCGACCAGGGCCAGCCGGTCCTGTCGGAGCTCTCGGACCTTTCGGATCTCGAGGAAGCCGCTTAGCTCTCCGGCTGCTCGATCAGCTGCGCGATGTAGAGCGCCTCGCCGAGCTTCTCCACCAGCTCCAGCTGGGTGTCGAGGTAGTCGATGTGGTGCTCCTCGTCCTCGAGGATCGACTCGAAGATGTTCGCGGACGTGATGTCGCCCTTGGCGCGCATCACCTCGATACCGCGCTTGAGGCGGTCGATCGCCTCGACCTCGACCTGCCGGTCGGCCTCGAACATCTCCTTGACCGTCTGGCCCACCCGTACATGGAAGAGCCGTTGGTAGTTCGGCAGCCCGTCCAGGAAGAGGATCCGGTCGGTGAGCACCTCGGCGTGCTTCATCTCGTCGAACGACTCGTGGCGCGTGTACTTCGCGAGCTTCGTCCAGCCGAAGTTCTCCTGCATCTTCGCGTGCAGGAAGTACTGGTTGATCGCGGTGAGCTCGCCGGTGAGCTGCTCGTTGAGGAATTCGATGACCTCGGGGTCGCCCTGCATCGCAGAGGCTCCTTCCAACCGTGGGGAACTGGCAGGTTGCGCCGCATCCTTGCACCGGTCACGAAGATCGTCCAGTAAGTCTTCACTTAGTAAGTAAGGGCATGCTTAGTTCTAATTGCCCGATTTGGGTGGGGGTTGGTCATGTGCACTGCCCTGGGTCTGTCAGGATGGAGTCATGGGTCAGCCGGTGGAAAACGAATCGGGAGAACGCGATTCGGGAGGAACGCACTCCGAGCTTCCGCCAGGACAGCGACTGCAGCGCGGCTGGCCGGTCACGCACTACGGACCGGTCCCCAAGTTCCGCCCCGAGCGCTGGGAGTTCCGGGTCTTCGGTGCCACCGCGGACGGTGAGAAACACTGCTGGAACCATGAGGAGTTCACCGCTCTGCCGTACACCACCGTCGTGGGCGACCTGCACTGCGTCACGAAGTTCAGCATGGTCGGCGCCGAGTGGGGCGGCATCCCCGCTCGTACGATCCTGGAGATCGCCCCGCCCGCACCCGCCGTCACCCATGTGATGGTGTGGGCGGAGTACGGCTTCAGCTCGAACCTCCGCCTCGCGGACTTCGCGTCCGGGCGCGCGATCTTCGCGACCCACAAGGACGGCGAACTGCTGACCGCGGAGCACGGCTTTCCGCTCCGCCTGGTCGTCCCGCATCTGTACGCCTGGAAGGGCCCCAAGTGGGTCCGCGGCGTGGAGTACATGACCGCCGACCGCCGCGGCTTCTGGGAGGAGCGCGGCTACCACAACGTCGGCGATCCCTGGAAGGAACAGCGCTACTCCTACCAGGAGGAGCCCGGGGACGGCCCCGAGCTCTGACTCCCGGTTCCTCGGGTCAGTGGTGGTACTGATGCACCACGGCGTGGCCCTTGCCGCGGCCGATCGTCCACTTGTTGACCGGCGTGGTGATCACGAAGGCGACGACCAGTGAGATCGCGAGCGCGCCCCAGAACAGCAGGTCGTCCAGCGAGGCGTCCATCGCGCCCGGCCACAGGACGATCACGCCGTTGTCGACCAGCTCCATCACGGCGATCGACAGGGTGTCCGCGGCCAGTGCCACCCGGACGGCCGCGCGGAAGCCGACGCCGGCCTTCAGGACGCCGCGCAGGGTGAAGGAGTAGCCGAAGAAGAACGCCAGGACGACCGCCAGAACGGTGGTGGGCAGGTTGTTCCAGCCGAGCGCCGTGCCGATGACCATGCCGAGCACCTCGCCGATGGCGCAGCCGGTGAGGCAGTGCAGGGTGGCCTGGACGGCCACGGCCCAGGTGGCGGCGGGTGCGTGGTGGTGCGCGTGTGTCTCGTGCTCCATGGGTACCCCCAGTGTCGCGGCTTCTGCACTCGATAACCACATACCCCCTAGGGGTATTCCGTGACCCGCTACCCGTGCCGGAGTTTCTTCAGTCGCTCCACGTCCGCCGCGTGCCCTTCCTTCCCACCGGGCGTCTCGATGATCAGCGGTACGCCCTCGGTGGCTGGGTGGGTCATCAGAGCGCGGAACGGGTCCTCGCCGATGTGGCCGGCGCCGATGTTCTCGTGGCGGTCCTTGTGCGCGCCGACCACGTCCTTGGAGTCGTTGGCGTGGATCAGCTTGAGGCGACCCTCGCCGACCGTGTCCACCAGCAGGTCGAGCGTCTGGTGCATGCCGGACGGGCCGGTCAGGTCGTGGCCCGCCGCGAAGATGTGGCAGGTGTCGAGGCAGATCCCCAGCTTGGGATGGGCGTCCAGCGCCTCGAAGTACGGCCCGAAGTCCCAGGTCCGAGAGCAGAGCGAGGCGCCCTGTCCCGCCGTCGACTCCAGGAGCAGGAACGGGTCGTCGTCGTGGGTGAGCTCGTCCAGCAGTGGCAGCATGTGCTCCCGCACCTGCCGCAGGGCCACGGATCGCTCCCGCCCGCCCGTCGCGCTGCCGGTGTGCACGACCACGCCGAGGGCGCCGATCTCTCGTCCGCGCCTGAGCGAGTGCCGCAGCGACTCCACCGACTTCTCCACGGTCGCCTCGGTGTGCGAGCCGAAGTTGATCAGGTAGGGGGCATGGACGTACGCCGGGATCGACTCGGCCTCGCACACCGCGCGGAACTCCTCGTCCTGCCGCGGATTGCCGGTGGGCGTGGCCCAGCCGCGCGGGTTGGCGACGAAGACCTGCACGGTCTCGGCCTTGAGCTCATGGGCGTACGACAGTCCTACGGAGTGGAGACCGCCGGCCACGGGGACATGGCCGCCGACGGGGTTGCGCTGACTCGTCACCCTCTCAGGGTGTCATGCGGTCCCTCGTGTTCTGTCAGCGGATGGTGATCGTGATCGTCGACCCCTTGGGGGCCGTCTTCCCGCCCTTCACGGACTGCTTCTTCACGGTGTCGCCGAACAGCCCGAGCAGACCGCGGTCCTCGTCGACCTGGAAGCCGGCGGCCTCCAGCTCGGCCTTGGCGTCGTCGACGCTGTCGCCGACCACGTCCGGGACCTCGACCATCTCAGGGCCCTTGGAGATCGTCAGTGTCACGGTGTCGTCCTGGGCGGCCTGGCTGTCGGCCTCCGGCGTCTGCCGGGCGACCTGGCCCTGGTCGTACTCGGAATTGATCTGTGCGGCGGCGACCTTCACGTTCAGGCCCGCCTCCTCCAGGTCCGCCTTCGCGTCCTCGATGCTCTCGCCGGTGACGTCCGGGACGTCGATCGGGCTGCCCTTGCTGACAGTGAGCGCGATCGCGGAGCCCGAGCGCAGTGTGGTGTCGGCCGCGGGGTCGGTGCTGATCACGAAGCCCTTTGTGACGTCCTCGCTGAACTCCCGGGTCACCATGCCCGGTTGCAGTCCGTCGGCCTTCAGCCGGTCCCTGGCCTTGGCCAGGCTGTAGCCCTCAACATTGGGTACCTTCACCGTCTCCGGGCCTCTGGAGATGGTGAGCGACACGGAGTCGTTGTCCCTGATGCGGGTGTTCACTCCGGGGTCCGTGCTGATGACCTTGCCGCGCTCCACGGTGTCGCTGTAGGCGTACGTGATCTTCCCGGTCTCCAGGCCGGCCGCCTCCAGGCGGTCCCGGGCCTGCGTCTGTGTCTTCTCCAGCAGCGCCGGAACCCGGGTGAACTGGCCGGAGTTGATGTACCAGACGCCCGCGCCGAGGCCCAGGATCAGCAGAAGGGCGGCCGCGATCGCGAGCGGGCCGCGCCGGGAGCGCGACGAGCGGCGGCGCGGCGGCAGGGGCGGTGGGGTCTCCAGACGGCTGGTGCGGTGGTGCACCGGCTCGTCCTCGTTGACCGGCAGTGGCCGGGGCACGGTCAGCGAGCGCGGGATCACGCTCGTGCGGTCCTCGGTGATGCTGTGCTGCACGGAGAGTGCCTGCGGCGGCACCAGGTCCAGCTGGTCCGCGCTCAGCCTGGAGCGCGTCTCCCGCGCCTGCGCGAGCAGCGCCACGGCGTCGTACGGACGCAGGCCGGGGGTGCGGGCGGTCGCCGACGCGACCAGCTCGTCCAGTTCGTACGCCAGCCCCGGAACGGTGGCCGAGGGCGGCGGGACGTCCTCGTGGAGATGCTTGTAGAGGACCACGGCGGGGGAGTCCCCGGTGTGCGGCCGGTCGCCGGTCAGCATCTCGTACAGGACGACACCGCACGCGTAGACGTCGACGCGGGCGTCGGCGACGCCGGGCTGCTCTATCTGCTCGGGCGCGAGATAGGAGACGGTGCCGAGCACGGCGCCGGTGGTGCTGGTGACGGTGTCCACGGAGCGCACCAGTCCGAAGTCGGCGACCTTGACCCGGCCGTCGTCCCCTATCAGCACGTTCTCCGGCTTCATGTCCCGGTGCACGAACCCGGCACGGTGCGCGGCGCCGAGCGCGGCGAGTACCGGCTCCAGGATGTCCAGCGCGGCCCTCGGCTGCAGGGCTCCGCGGTCGCGCAGCACGTCACGCAGGGTGCACCCGGCGACGTACTCCATGGCGAGATAGACGTACGACCCGTCGGTGCCCTGGTCGAAGACCTGCACGACGTTCGGGTGGGCGAGCCGGGCGACGGACTTGGCCTCCCGGATGAACCGCTCGACGAAGGTGCCGTCGGCCGCGAGGCCCGGGTGCATCACCTTCAGCGCGAGCACACGGTCGAGGCGGGTGTCCACGGCCCGGTAGACCGTGGCCATCCCGCCGACCGCGATCCGCGCGTCCACGCGATAGCGGCCGTCGAGCACCTGCCCGACCAGAGGGTCCTGAAGGGTCGTATCCACGCAGGTGAGTGTACGAGCCGCCGCTGACAGACCATCCGTTTCCTGCTGGATCGGAGCGGGACTGCAGCCGAGCTGTGACGGACGTCGCACCGGCTCCCGGACCTTGTCGAACGTACGTTCAGAATGCGGGGCGCTCGGGATCCAGGTGCGCGCGCCCCTCGTGCGGCGAGGACGCCTCGGCGAAGTGGCGGCGCGGGATGCGGCCGGCCCGGTACGCCAGCCGGCCCGCGTCCACCGCGTGCTTCATGGCCTCGGCCATCAGCTGCGGCTCCTGCGCCCGCGTCACCGCCGAGGCGAGCATCACACCCGCGCACCCCAGCTCCATCGCGAGCGCCGCGTCCGACGCCGTACCGGCGCCCGCGTCCAGAATCACCGGCACGCGCGCGTGCTCGACGATCAGCTGGAAGTTGTGCGGGTTGCGGATGCCGAGCCCGGACCCGATGGGCGACCCGAGCGGCATGATCGCCGCACAGCCCGCGTCCTCCAGCTTCCGGGCGAGGACGGGATCGTCATTCGTGTACGGCAGTACCGTGAACCCCTCGTCGACCAGCGTCTCCGCCGCGTCAAGGAGCTCGATGGGGTCCGGCAGCAGCGTCCGCTCGTCGGCGATGACCTCCAGCTTGACCAGGTCGGTGCCGAGGGCCTCGCGCGCGAGGCGGGCGGTCAGGACGGCCTCCCCGGCGGTGAAGCAGCCCGCCGTGTTCGGCAGGATCCGGATGCCGAGCCTGGTGAGGACGGACAGCACGGAGCCGTGCACCGAGGGGTCGACCCGGCGCATCGCGACGGTCGTCAGCTCGGTGCCGGACGCCACCAGCGCCCGCTCCAGCACCTCCAGGCTGGGTGCCCCGCCGGTGCCCATGATCAGGCGGGACGAGTAGGACGTACCGCCGAGGACAAAGGGATCGTCGGCCATGGGTCAGCCTCCTTGGACGGCGGTGAGGACCTCGACGCGGTCCCCGTCGGTCAGGGACGTCGACGGCCACTGGGTGCGGGGGACGACGGTTTCGTTGAGGGCGGCGGCGACCCCGGAGGGTGCCGGGGTCAGGGTCCGCACGACGGTGTCGAGAGCCGTGCCGGGAGCGAACTCCAGCGGCTCCCCGTTGACGGAGATGTTCATGCGGGCTGCTCCGAGAGTGCGAAGCGCTTGGGGGTGAAGGGGCGGGCCTCGTCCGGCAGTTCACCGGTGGCCAGTACATGGGCCATCGCGTCGCCGGTGACCGGCGTGAGCAGCACGCCGTTGCGGAAGTGGCCGGTCGCGAGGAGCAGCCCGGGCAGTTCGGTCGGGCCGAGCAGCGGGGCGTTGTCGGGGGACCCGGGGCGCAGGCCCGCGCGGGTCTCCGTCAACGGCAGCTCCGTGATGCCGGGCACCAGCTCGTGCGCGTCCCGCAGCAGCTCGTACACGCCGCCCGCGGTCACCGTCGTGTCCCAGCCCAGCTCCTCGCTGGTCGCGCCGACCACCAGCTCGCCGTTCTCCCGCGGCACCAGATAGACCTGGCTGCCGCGCACCACGGCACGCACGGTCCGGCTCAGGAAGGGCGCGTACCGCTCGGGCACGGTCAGGCGCAGCACCTGCCCCTTCACCGGCCGGACGGGGGGCAGTACGTCGTCGGGGACCCCCGAGAGCCGCCCGCTGAGGCTGCCGGCGGCCAGGACCACCTGGCCCGCGGCCAGCGCGGTGCCGTCCGTCGTGGTGACCCCGGCGGCCCGGCCCCGTACGACGTCGAGGTGCTCGGCCCACACCCGGTGGAACACCACGCCCGCCCGCTCGCACGCGGCCATCAGCGCTGCCGTCAGCCGCCGCGGATCGATCTGATGGTCGCCGTCCACCCGCAGCCCGCCCCGCACACCCGGCGCCAGCATCGGCTCCAGCTTCCGGCACTCCCGCCCGGACAACCACTCCGACTCCAGCCCCGACTCCCGCTGCAGGGCGTGCAGTTCACGCAGATGAGCGCGGTCGTCGGCGTCCAGCGCGACGGCGAGCGTGCCGCACCGGCGGTAGCCGAGGTCGTGACCGGTGAGGTCGGTGAGCTCGGTGGCGAAGTCCGGATAGCGGCGGGCCGAGGCCAGGTTCAGGCCGAGCAGCGTCTGCTCGCCGTAGTGCAGTTCCGTGACGGCGGCCAGCATCCCGGCCGCCACCTGGGCGGCCCCGCCGCCCGGATCGGGGTCCACGACGGCCGTGGCGAACCCGCGCTGCGCGGCCCGCCAAGCCGTGACCAACCCGATGATTCCGCCCCCGATGATCAGGACGTCGGATGTGTCTGTCGTACGCGACATGGGCGTCCAGCCCCTCCCTTCGCCGGCATGACCCGGATCAGGTTCGTACGGTCGGAGGCCGCCAGCCTCCCTCTCAGCCCGGTGCGTCCGGGCTCCCGCGAGTGCTCTACGTTGGCCACCCTAGCCCTTCGTTCCGCGCCTCTGTAGGGAGCCTTTCGTCATGCCCCGCTCGCTCGACGGCCTCGTTCTCGCCCCTGTCGTCGACCAGGCCCCAGGTCAGGTGGGCACCCGGACCCGGTTCTCGTACCACGAGAAGGACGGGGAGATCTGGGCCGAGTACGCGGGCGGCGATGTCGTACGCGGGCATCTCGTGGGGACCCGGGAGGGCGACCGGCTCGACTTCCGGTACGTGCAGCTCAAGCAGGACGGAACGACGTCTTCCGGGCACTGCGCCTCGACGGTCGTCGAGCTGTCCGACGGCCGGGTGCGCCTGGAGGAGACATGGGAGTGGGAGTCGCAGCCGGGCAGCGGGACGAGCGTTGTGGAGCAGGTCACTGAGCACGACTCCTGACTGACTAATTGTCAGTTGTCTATGGTGATCCGGTGAGCGATCAGACGCAGGAGACGGGGAAGTCGCAGGCGCGGCGCGTGGTCGTGGTCGGCGCGGGCATGGCCGGGGTGCAGACCGCGGTGGCCCTGCGGGAACAGGGCTTCACCGGCACTGTGACGGTGATCGGCGCGGAACCCCACCAGCCGTACGACCGGCCGCCCCTGTCCAAGGCCGTCCTGCTCGGCAAGGCCGAGGGCTCCGCCTTCGACGTCGACTTCGAGGCCCTCGGCATCGAACTGCGGCTGGGGAGCGAGGTGCTGGGCGTACGCCCCGGCGCGCACGAACTGGACACCGCCGAAGGGCCCGTGCCGTACGACGACCTGGTCCTCGCGACCGGCGCCGAACCGATCCGGCTGCCCGGCACGGAGGGCGTCCCCGGCGTGCATCTGCTGCGCACCCTGGACGACGCCGAACGGCTGCGTCCGGTGCTCGCCCGGCAGCACGACATCGTGGTCGTCGGCGCGGGCTGGATCGGCGCGGAGTTCGCCACGGCGGCGCGCGAGGCGGGCTGCGCGGTGACCGTGGTGGAAGCCGCGGACCGGCCGCTGGCGGGTGCGCTGCCCGCCGAGGTGGCCGCGCCGATGACGTCCTGGTACGCCGACGCCGGTGCCTCCCTGCGCACCCACGCGCGCGTGGAGCGCGTCGAGCCCGGCGCGGTCGTCCTCGACGACGGCTCCCGGCTGCCCGCGGGCGCCGTCGTGGTCGGCATCGGCGCCCGGCCCGCCACCGCCTGGCTGGCCGGCTCCGGCATCGAACTCGGCGCCCACGGCGAGGTCGTCGCCGACGCCCGGCTGCGCACCTCCGTGCCGGACGTCTACGCGGTCGGCGACTGCGCCTCCTTCCCTTCGGGAAGGTATGGCGAGCGCCTGCTGGTCCACCACTGGGACAACGCCCTCCAGGGCCCCCGCACGGTGGCCGCCAACATCCTGGGGGAGACCCCCTCGGTCTACGACCCGGTCCCGTACTTCTGGTCCGAGCAGTTCGGCCGCTTCGTCCAGTACGCCGGCCACCACGCGTCCGCCGACGCGACCCTGTGGCGCGGCGAGCCGTCCGGCCCCGCCTGGACCGTGTGCTGGCTGCGCGAGAACCGTCTGGTGGCCCTGCTGGCGGTGGGCCGCCCCCGGGACCTGGCACAGGGCCGACGGCTGATCGACGCGGGCACTGTGCTGGACCCCGAACTGCTGGCGGACCCGGCGCGTCCCCTGAAGGCGGCCACGGCGTAATGTGAAACCGCAGGTCGCAGGGGTCTGGCTTCCGACTGTCAGTCCGGGATGGCACGCTTGATCCCGTGACCGAGATTGACGCAAAGATCGATGCTCTCGTCCCCGAGTGGCTCACCCTCCCCGACATCGCAGAGATGCTGGATGTCGAGGTGACGCGTGTGCGGCAGCTGGTCAAGGATGGCCAGGTCATCGCCGTACGCCGTGGCGAGAACCGCGCGCTGCACGTCCCCGCCGCCTTCATCGACGGGGCCGAGCAGAAGGTCGTCAAGGGCCTGACCGGGACCCTGACGCTCCTGCGGGACGACGGCTTCTCCGACGAAGAGATGCTGGAGTGGCTCTTCACCCCCGACCCCAGCCTGCCCGGCACCCCCGCGCAGGCCCTGAGCGAGAATCGCGGCACGGAGGTGAAGCGACGGGCCCAGGCGCTCGCCGTCTGAACCGAGCACGCTGAGCACGCTCATCCGAAAACCGTCCGGCGTACGGGCCGTGGCCCACTGCGGCCACGCCCGTGGTTCACTACGGCCCGCAGCGGCCGACCGCTCTCGGCCGCGGCCCGTACGCCATCGACAACGGGGGGACACTCATGTCCGACACCGCCCGCGCCCGGCTTGCCGACGCCCGCGTCTATCTCTGCACGGACGCGCGCAAGAAGCAGGGCGACCTCGCCGGGTTCCTGGACGCCGTCCTGGCCGGCGGGGTCGACATCGTGCAGCTGCGCGACAAGGGCATGGAGGCAGCAGAGGAGCTGGAGCACCTGAAGGTCCTCGCCGATGCCTGCGCCCGGCACGGCAAGCTCCTCGCGGTCAACGACCGCGCCGATGTGGCCCACGCCGCCGGCGCCGACGTACTGCACCTCGGCCAGGGCGACCTCCCGGTCCCCGCGGCCCGCGCGATCCTCGGCACCGACGTCCTCGTCGGCCGGTCCACGCACGCCGAGTCCGAGGCCGCCGCGGCGGCCGTCCAGGAGGGCGTGGACTACTTCTGCACCGGCCCGTGCTGGCCCACTCCGACCAAGCCCGGTCGGCACGCGCCCGGTCTCGACCTCGTCCGGTACACCGCCGACCTCGGCACCGACCGCCCCTGGTTCGCCATCGGCGGCATCGACCTCGGCAACCTCGACGAGGTCCTGGAGGCGGGCGCCCGCCGGGGCGTGGTCGTCCGGGCGATCACGGAGGCGGACGATCCGGGCGCGGCGGCGGCGGAGTTCGCGAAGCGGCTGCGGCACGCCGGGTAGCAGCGGCTGCGGCACGCAGGGTAACCGGCCGGGTGTTCGCCGGATGTCCGGCCGGGTGTCCGAGGGGTGGACAACAAGTCGACAAAACGGGCAAATTTCCGTGATCTGGTTGGGTGACCGCTGCCCCCTGGCTAACCTGCGGGTATGGCCCTAGGAACCGCATCCACCAGGACTGACCGCGCACGCACCGTGCGTGACATGCTCGCCTCCGGCAAGGCGACGTACTCCTTCGAGTTCTCGGCGCCGAAGACCCCCAAGGGTGAGCGGAACCTGTGGAGCGCGCTCCGGCGGGTCGAGGCGGTCGCTCCCGACTTCGTCTCCGTGACATACGGCGCCGGCGGTTCCACCCGCGCGGGCACGGTCAAGGAGACCGAGCAGATCGTCGCGGACACCACCCTGACCCCGGTCGCCCACCTCACCGCGGTCAACCACTCCATCGCGGAACTGCGCAACATCATCGGCCAGTACGCCGACGCCGGGATCCGCAACATCCTGGCCGTGCGCGGCGACCCGCCCGGCGACCCCATGGCCGACTGGGTGGCGCACCCGCAGGGTCTGACATACGCCGCCGAACTCGTCCGACTCATCAAGGAGTCGGGCGACTTCTGCGTCGGCGTCGCGGCCTTCCCGGAGATGCACCCGCGCTCCGCCGACTGGGACACCGACGTCGCCTGCTTCGTCGACAAGTGCCGCGCCGGCGCCGACTACGCCATCACGCAGATGTTCTTCCAACCGGAGTCCTATCTGCGGCTGCGTGACCGAGTCGTCGCGGCCGGCTGCGAGACCCCCGTCATCCCCGAGGTCATGCCCGTGACCAGCGTGCGGATGCTGGAGCGGCTCCCGCAGCTCAGCAACGCGGCCATCCCCTCCGTCCTGAAAGAGCGGATCCTCACAGCAAAAGACGATCCGGCCGCTGTACGCTCCATTGGGATCGAATTCGCCACGGAGTTCTGCGCGCGGCTGCTGGCCGAGGGAGTGCCCGGACTGCACTTCATCACGCTCAACAACTCCACGGCGTCGCTGGAAATCTACGAGAACCTGGGTCTGCACCACCCACCGCAGGCCTAGACCGGCCGCACGGATATACGACACACTGCGTAGCGGTCACTGGGAGAGGGGCGTACATGGGCTGGACGGTCCTCTACATCGCGTTCGGAATCGTCGCGCTGTGGCTGCTGGGCGAGGTGCTGCTGCAGTACAAGGCACGCCTGCGCTGGCGGCTGCTCGCCTTCGGCGGCTTCCTCTGCGTCGTCCTCGGCGTGCTGATCCCGTCGGTCGTCGTCATCGGACTGGGCGCGGCCGCCTTCGCGGTCGGCCAGACCTACGTCACGCTGTCGTTCCGCCGCGGCTTCGCGGAAGGCTGGGCGGTCAACCCGCCGGCCGCGCTGGGCGGTCTGACCGGAGGCAAGAAGGGCCGCCGGGAACGCGGCCGCGAGGAGCCGACGCTGGAGGTCTCCGACCTCGAAGCGGCCGACAACGCCTACGGTGACAACGGCGCCTACGACCAGGGCCGCCCGGACAACGCCGGCTACGGGCAAGACGACTACGACCGCGACGACGTCTTCACCCCCGCACGCCCCGCCGACCCCATGGCCGCCGAGACCACCTCCGTCTACGAGCCGCAGCCCCTGCCCGACGACACCGGCTCCTACGGCATATACAGCGATGCCGCCTACGCAGGCGACCAGTCCTACGCGACCGCGGGCCAGCCCCAGGACCAGTACGCGACGGCCGCCGCCGACCAGACGTACGGCTACGACGGTTACACCGGCTACGACCAGCAGCAGTACGGCTACGACCCGGCCGCACAGCAGCAGTACGCCGCCTACTCCGACCCGTACATCGGCACCCAGACCTACGACGGCGCCTCGTACGACACCTCCTACGGCGGCCAGCAGCAGTACGTCCAGCAGGGCTACGGCCAGGACCAGTACGCCGGGACGTACGGCGGCGAGACCCCGGCCGGCGGCGTGTGGGTGCCGCAGCAGCGCACCGACGAGGCCTACGGCGGCGAACTCCCGCAGGAGCAGCCGTACTACCAGGACAACGGGCAGCAGCAGGCGCAGCAGGGCAACGGGTTCGACGAGCAGTACCGCTTCTGAGCGGCGCTCACTGAGAACCGCGGAACTCGGGCCCCTCCACGACCAGTCCGGCGACCAGCGCGCCCGACATGCCGGCGTGGGGGAGCCCGCCGCCGGGGTGTGACCAGCCGCCGACGGTGAACAGCCCCGGCAGCCCAGTGGTGTTGCCCGGATGCAGCAGGCTGCCTTCGGCCGCGGCGAGTGCCGGCGCCGGTACCGCGCCGCCCTCCGCGCCGGTCGTGTCCGCGATGTCGGCAGGGATGCGCACCTCGTGCCAGAGGAGACGCTCATGCAGGTTCGGGACGGCGCGCTGGGCAGCCACGAGCAGCTTCTTCGCGTGACTGCTGAAGACCTCCTCCACAGGCCAGCGCCTGCCGGGGTAGGCGGGCACCACTGAGGTCAGTGTGATCGCTTCGTGGTCCGGGCCCGGGACCAGCTCGGGGTCGTCGGGGCGGAGCACTGTGAGCGTGGGCCGCGCGTCGAGTCCGGAGGGCGAGCCGAACACCAGGTCCAGCTCGCGCTCCCGGTCCTCCGCGTGCACCACCGTCCGATGCGCCACTCCCTCCGGGCGCCCGCCGCGCAGCGCCAGCAGCACCGTCATACGGCTGGGCAGCCCCTGCCGGGGAGGCACTTCACCGTCCTCCCGAACCGCCGTGCCCCGCACGCAGCGGCTCAGCACGTCGGGCGCGACGCCGGCGACCACGAAGTCGGCCTCCGCCACCGCCCCGTCGGCCAGCTCCACCCCGGCGGCCCGGCCGTCCTTCTCCAGCACCCCCGTGACCTCGGCGCCGAAGTGGAACTCGACCCGCCTGGCCACACACCGGTCGTACACCGCGCGCGCCAACTCCCGTATGCCGCCGCGGACATACCAGGTGCCGAAGGCGTGCTCCATGTACGGCAGCACGGCCGCGCTCGCCGGAGTGACCCGGGGATCCAGGCCGTACCCGAGCGCGTGGCTCTCCAGGAGGGCGACGAGCCTCGGGTCGCGGAGCTCCCAGGCGCCGACCTCGGCGAGCGTGCCGGCCCGGCGAGTGCGCAGCAGGTGCTTGTGGGGGACCGACGGGTAGGGCTCGCGCTCGGCCAGCACCGACCAGTTCGGCCACAGGGGCTCCTCCAGGAGCGGTCTGCGGGTCCGGTCCCAGGCCTCACGGGCCCGGACCAGGAAGTCGCCCCAGCGGGCGCCCGCGCCCGACCCGAGGGCCTCGTCCAGGGCGGTGACGGCGCCCGCGCGCGAGGCGTTCGGCAGCGATACCTCGGTGCCGTCCGTGAAGACGTGCCGTGACGACGGGTCGACCTGGACCAGGTCGAGGACCGCCTCCAGTGGCTCCTTGCCGGTCTTGACGAACAGGTCGCGGTAGACCGCGGGCAGCGTGAGCAGTCCCGGGCCGGTGTCGAAGGAGAAGCCGTCGCGCTCGAAGCGGCGCACCGCTCCGCCGTACGTCTCCGTACGCTCGTACACTGCCACCCGGTGGCCCGCGACGGCCAGCCGGGCAGCGGCCGCCATCGCGCCCATCCCGGCGCCGATCACCGCAATCCGTGCCATGCCTGCGACTTTATCGGCCGCCACTGACATTGATACTCGTAAGCGGGTTCCGGTGGTCGTGGCTCTGCCACTGACTGACACCCTGCTGGGTTGTCTTCCGGCTGTACCGTCCGGCTGCCGGAGCCCGTTCTTCATGGCTCCGGCCAGGTGGAACATGACCTGATAGGAGCTTGGTCAGAAGCCCCCTCAATGTCCTGTCTGCCCCACCCGGCCGGTGCCGCCTCCGGCTAGGAAGGCACCTCCAGCATGACAGCAGCAGATGCGGCGAGCACGGCTGGCCAGGGCGTGTTCGGCGGCGTGGACTCCCACGCCGACACCATCCATACGGCGGTCGTCACGGACAACGGCGGCCACCTCACCGACGCCGAATTCCCCACCACCGCCGCCGGACACGCGGCGGCCATCGCGTTCCTGGCCGCCCACGGGACCGTGATGGCGATCGGCGTCGAGGGCACCGCGTCCTACGGAACCGGCTTCACCCGCGCGGCCCGCGCCGCCGGCCTGACCGTGGTCGAGGTCAACCGCCCCGACCGGGCCGAACGCCGCCGCAGCGGCAAGTCGGACCCTATCGACGCCTACGCCGCCGCCCGCGCCGCACTGTCCGGACGCGCATCGAGCGCGCCCAAGGACGACAGCGTCACCGGCATCCGCGCCCTCCACAACGCCGCCCGGTCCACGGTCAAAGCCCGCACCGCCGCCATGAACCAGATCGGGCACATCCTCATCAGCGCCCCCGACGCCGTCCGCGCCAGATACCGGGCCCTGCACGGCAAGGCGCTGATCGACGCCCTGGCACACCTGCGTCCCACGGGAGACACCGTCCACACTGCCGTCCTGACCGCGCTGAAGAGCCTCGCCCGACGCGTGAAGTCCCTGGCCGCCGAGCACGACGAACTCACGGCCGTGCTGGACGAAACCGTCGCCGAGCACAACCCGGGCCTGCGGGCCGCCTACGGCGTCGGCCCCGACACCGCGGCCCAGCTGCTGATCACCGCCGGCGGCAACCGGGACCGCCTGCGCACCGAGGCGTCCTTCGCAGCCCTGTGCGGCGTCGCCCCCGTGCCCGCCTCCAGCGGCAAAACCAACCGTCATCGCCTCTCACGAGGCGGCGACCGGGCCGCCAACGCGGCCCTCTACCGGATAGCCCTCGTCCGCATGTCCAGCGACCGCCGCACCCGCGACTACGTGACCCGGCAGACCGCGGCAGGCCGGACCAAGAAGGAGATCATCCGGCTCCTCAAACGGGCCATCGCCCGGGAAGTGTTCCGCTGCCTCACCACCACGGTCACAGTTCCCGACATCGCGGACCTGCGACCCGCGCGTCAGGCCAAGAACATCACCCTCACCGCCGCCGCCCACCACTTCGGTGTCTGGCCCGCCGTCATCTCCTGCATCGAACGCGGCGCCCGCCGCGACGACGACCTCGCCAACGCCTACCGCAACTGGCTCACCGCTGCTTGACAGCCAATAGGAGCTTCAGTCCGGGCGCGGAGGTCAGTCGGGTGGTCGCCCCGACCGCCCCACCCGGGCCGCGAGCCGTTTCTCCTCCCGCCGCTGGGCCCGGCGCCGCAGGAAGCGCCGGATCCGCGAGATCAGGAAGACGAGTGTCACCAGCCCGGACACCAGCAGCACACCCGCGATGACCGCGGCCGCCCCCGGATGGAACATCGCGAAGGTGACGATCCCGCCGACCCCGAGGTCCTCCGCCAGACTCACGATCACGTTGCTGAAGGGTTCCGGCGAGGTGTTGATCGCCATCCGGGTCCCGGCCTTGACCGTGTGGCTGGCCAGCGCCGTCGAACCGCCGACCAGGCCCGCGACCACGTCGTCGAGCGAACCGCTCTGCCCGGCGAGCAGTGCCCCGACCCAGGCACCGGCGACCGGCCGGATCACGGTGTGCACCGAGTCCCAGGCCGAGTCGACGTACGGGATCTTGTCGGCGACCGCCTCGCACAGGAACAGCACGCCCGCTGTGACGAGGACCTCAGGGCGCTGCAGGGTCTCGGGGATGTCGTCGCTCAGCCCCGTCGCGCCGAACACGCCGAGCAGCAGCACCACGGCGTACGCGTTGACGCCGCTGGCCCAGCCGCTGGTGAAGACCAAGGGGAGTACGGACACGGACGCGATCGTAACCAGTCGGCGACAGCGGGTCCTGGGTCTGAGTGCGCACGGCTGAGTACGCGTACCTAGTGGGTGAGATGAGTACGCGCACGGATGGGTGCCGACCTGCGTGAACGAGAGAGTGGAGGCACGGAAAGGGGCGCGGCTCCGGCACCGGCGACACGGGGCGCCGGAACGGAGCGGCCCCTGATCCGCTCCTTCCGCCGGCTCGGCCGGCGGGAGCGAGGCACGAGGGAACCCGGAATGACCGAACGGGGGCCCAACGGGGGAAACCGGGGGACACGGGGGACAACGGGGGAGCACGAGAAGGCGCCGGTTCGAGGTGGCCCGCGGGGGACGCGGCCACACCGGACCGGCGCTTTCGTGCGTCGCCGTATGTCAGCGGCGTCCGCTCACCCGACCCTGAAGCAGCCGCGACAGCGCCGAGTGGACGTCGTCCAGCGAGCGTTCGGGCTGGAAGGACTGCCAGTCCAGGGCGGCCACCAGGACCATGCCGACCAGCGCGGAGGCGGTCAGCGAGATGTCGATCTCGTCGCTGAACTCGCCGTTCTCCACGCCGTCGCGCAGCACGCCCTCCACGACCGCGACGGCCTCCTGACGGACCACCATGAGCGTGGACTGCCAGGCCCTGTTGGTGCGCCACAGCTCGGCCACGTACAGCTGGGTGAAGGCCGGATAGCGGTCGATGAAGACGAGACCGGCCCGGATCATCGCGTCCAGGGCGTCGACCTTGCCGCCGCCGTCCCGGGCCGTTCTCTCGGCCGCCTCCCGCAGGGAGGCGGTGAGGAGTCCCACGCCGTGTCGCAGCAGCTCCTCGAAGAGGACGGACTTGCTCGCGAAGTTGTAGTAGACGGTGCCCTTCGCGACTCCGGCGCGCTCGGCGATCTCGTCGACCGTGGTGGCGGAGAAGCCCTGCTCGGCGATGAGCGTGACGGCCGCCTCGTAGAGCTTCTGCCGGGTGGCCTCGCGGCGTGTGCTGACGCCCGCCGCGGCGCTGCTGCTTTCCATGGCCCTGATTGTCACAGGAGCCGTCGCCCCCGAGGTCACCGGCGGGCTCACAGGGTCAGCTCCGGATGCAGCCGGTCGAGCGTCCACACCTGTCGGCGGCCGGCCGACAGGGCGGTCAGCGCGAGGGCGCCCGCGGTGAAGGCCGTGAGCACCACGCACGCGTGCCACACCGGTGACAGCCCCCCGCCGGTGATGAGCCTCCTGAGGGCCTCGACGACGTAACTCATCGGCAGGAAGGGGTGGATCGCGTCGAAGAAGTCCGGACTGGTCTGCACGGGGTAGGTGCCGCCCGCCGACGTCAGCTGCAGCATCAGGAAGGCGAGGACGAGAATCCGGCCCGCCGCTCCGAAGCGCGCGTTCAGCCACTGCACGATCGCCGCGAAGCACGCCGTCACCAGGAACAGGAAGCCCACCGTCCCGGCCGCCCGGGCCATCTGCAGGCCGATCGCCCAGTGCAGCACCGACATGAGGGCCACCGTCTGCAGCACGCCGATCGCCACCACCGGCAGCCAGCCCGCCAGCGCGATCCGCCAGGCCGAGGCACCCGCGGCGAGGGCGCGCCGGTTCATCGGCGCGATCAGCATGTACGCCACCATCGCGCCCACCCACAGGGACAGCGGGATGAAGTACGGGGCGAAGCCGGTGCCGTAGTTGGGCGCCTTGTGGAGGTCCTTGGAGACGAGCTGGACCGGGTCGGCCATGACCTCGGTGCGCTCGTCGCGGTCCGTCTTGTCGTAGTCGGGGATCTGCGAGGCGCCGTCGTGCAGCCCGTCCGAGAGCTTCCCGGAGCCGTCGACGAGCCTGTACATGCCGCCGCTCAGGTCGTCGGCGCCGGTCTTGAGTTCACCGACGCCCTCGTTGAGGTCCTGCGCGCCGGTCCTGGCCGTGCCGAGGCCCGAGTGGAGCGTCCTGGCGCCGGCGGCGACCTTCCCGGCGCCCTCGTTCAGCTTGTTGATCTTCGATACGGCGTCGTCGAGGTCCTCGGAGAGGTGGGGCGCGCGGTCGGCGAGCGCCTGGGCCTGCTTCTGGAGCGTGGCGAGGTGGCCGTCGAGCTTCTTCAGGTCGCCGTGTTGGTCGGCGATCAGCGTGTTGACGTCGTCGGCGACCTTCGCCACGTCGGCGGCGGCCTCCTTGGCCTTCTTCAGGTCGGCACAGGCGGCGTCCGGCAGCAGGGGGTCCGCGCAGCGCCTCTCGTATACGGCGTCCAGCGTGTCGGAGGCCGCGTGGGCGCCCTTGGCCGCGGCCGGGGCCGTCTTCGCCAGGGTGTCGAGGTTGTGCCGGATCGCCCCGGCGGAGTCGGCGACGAGCCGGGCCGTGTCGCCGATGGCCTTCTCGTTGTCCTCGAGGAAGGGACCGACCTTGTCCGCGACCCCGTTGACCTTGTCGGCGAGGGTCTGCGTGCCGTCGGCGACCTGCTGCGAACCGTCCTCCAGGTCGCCCGCGCCCGTGTCGAGCTTCGTCAGCCCCTCGGACAGCTGGGAGCTGCCCTTCTTGGCGTCCTTCAGGCCGGAGGCGAGGTCCCTGGACCCCTGCTCCGCCTGCCCGATGCCGCCTTCGAGGTCGTCGGCGCCGTTCGCGGCCTTCACCGTGGCGCCGTGGATGTCGGAGAAGGAGATGAAGATCCGGTCCAGGAAGGACCGCGACGCCTTCGTGGAGGCCGCCTGGCGCACCTCGGCGAAGACCGTCCGCGAGATCTGCCCGACGATGTAGTTGTTGGCGTCGTTCGTGCGGACCTGGAGCGCGCCCGTCTCGGGGGAGTCGCCCGCGCTGGACGCGATCCGCCTGCTGAAGTCGTCCGGCATGGTCAGCGACAGGTAGTAACTGCCGTTCTCGACACCCTCCCGGGCCTCGGCCGCGCTCACCTCGTGCCAGTCGAAGACGTCGCTGTCGCGCAGCCCCTGTGTGATGTCGGCGCCCGCCGTGAGCTTCTTCCCGTCGGCACTCGCCCCCTTGTCGTCGTTCACGAGCGCCACGGGGATCCGGTCGAGCCGGCCGTACGGATCCCAGAAGGACCACAGGTACAGGGCGCCGTAGAGCAACGGCAGTACCAGCAGCGCGACCAGGGCGGCGCGCGGCAGCTTCCCCCTGCCGAAGCGGCGGAGCTCAAGCGCGGCCAGTCTCGGCGAGCGCATCGGCCTTCTCCTTTTCCTGGGTGGACTCCTGGGCGGACATCCGCGTGGACACCGTCAGGGCGTCTTCGGGGGCCTCACTGCACACAGCGACGACCGTGGTGCCCGCTTCGGCGATCGACTTCAACAGCGCCCAGACCTCGGCCCGTTCGGCGCCGGACAGCTTCAGGTCGGTGTCGTCGACCCCCAGCAGACCCGGCCGCCCGATCAGGGCCAGCGCGATGGACAGCCGTAGCGCCTCCAGCCGTTCCAGATCGCGTACGGCGGTCCGCGAGCCCTTGGGCAGGGCCTCCCGGTCGAGCCCGGCGGCGGCCAGCGCGGTGTCGATGCGCAGCTTGGCCTCGGCCACTCGCTCGGCGCGGGGCCGGAGCAGCCCGCGCAGATCCCCGAACCGCCGCTGCAGCAGCGCCCGTTCCCGCAGGTGCTCCCCGACGGTCAGGGCCGGGTCGAGGTCCGTGACGCCGGCGACGTGGGCCAAGGCGGTCGCGCGACGCACGGCCGCCAACTGCTTCGGCAGCCGGGCCTCGCCCACGGCTGCCGTCCCCTCGGTCGCCTTCATCCGCCCGGTGAGTGCCAGCAGCAGGCACGTGCGCCCGGACCCGGACGGCCCCTCGACGGCGATCAGCGAGCCGGGCTCCGCCTCGACGGAGACCTCCCGGAACGCCCAGCCGCGCGGGCCCTTGAGCCCGAAGCCCTCGGCTGTGACGGCCACTCCGCCCACAGTCCACCCCCTGAAGTCCTGAACTGACGAAGTTTTTGAACTGACTGGTCAGTGCAAAAACTAACCCGAACCTTCGATCGAAGCAAAAGGCCAGGTCAGAACGGATTGTCAGTGCCATACCGCACGATGGGCACATACGGCATCCCGTATCGGGACGTGCCGTCACACGACGACAGGAGGTTCGTCATGGCCAGCTACCACGCAGCCGCCGCCCGCCGGCGCCGCGCCACCGGCCCTGCCCCCTCACTGACCGGCCCGGCGAGCGACGTACACCCCGTGCTCCGCCGGACCACGGCCCCGCCCGCCGCCCTCGACCTGCTCGCCCAGGCCCGCGCCGGACTCGACGAGGCCGTCGCGCTGGAGACACCGAACGAGCGCTATGCGACGGCCCACCTGGCCGCCCTGCGCACCGCCGCCGCCGTGCTCGCCGCGCGAGGGCGCCCGGAGCCCACGTCCCGACGCAGGGCCAAGATCCGGAGCGCCTGGGAAGTGCTCCCCGAAATCGCGCCCGAACTCGCCGAGTGGAGCGCGCTGTTCGCCTCCGGAGCCCGGCGCCGCGCCCGGGCCGAAGCGGGCATCCAGGGCGCGGCCGGCCGCCGGGACGCCGACGACCTGATACGCGACGTGGCGATGTTCCTGCGCCTCGTCGAGCGGATGCTGGTGCTCCAGCCGGTCCTGCCGCAGCCGCGCCAGGACCCGGACCGGCCGGAGACCGCCCCGCAGACCGACCGGGACATCCCGGACGCGGGGTGAGCGCGGTCCCGCCGGGTGAGACGCCCGGCCGGGCACACCATCGCAGTGACCAGGTACGGCACCGGAGGCAATAGGGTGGAGGGCGCCTGAAGCCTTCCCTCCCGCGCCCGGGCCGGGGGAGGCGTCCCGTTCGCTCCGCCGCGCAAGAGGCGGTGCCGCGCCGAGGAGTCAACTGACGTGTCGGACCCGATGCGCCCACCCGTCTCCCACCACCACCCGCAACCGACGTCGCTACGCGCCGACCCCTCTCGCCCCCGCGCCTCTCTCCGTACCGCCGTGGTCTGGGAGGTCCTCCAGGACGCCCTGGACCGCCAGGTCAAGGCCACGGGTCGCCAGGTGCTGGACGTGCTCGACACCGGGGGCGGCAGTGGCAACTTCGCGGTGCCCGTCGCCCGCCTCGGACACCAGGTCACCGTCGTCGACCCCAGCCCCAACGCGCTGTTCGCGCTGGAGCGCCGCGCGGCCGAGGCCGATGTCGCGGACCGTGTGCGGGGTGTCCAGGGCGACGCCCACGGCCTCTTCGACGTGGTCGAGCGCGGCGGCTACGACGTGGTGCTGTGCCACGGCGTCCTGGAGTACGTCGACGACCCGGCCGAGGGCGTGCGCAACGTGGTGGCCGCCCTGCGCTCCGAGGGCGTGCTCAGCCTGCTCGCCGCCGGCCTCGGCGGCGCCGTGCTCGCGCGGGCCCTGGCCGGCCACTTCAAGGAGGCCAGGCAGGCGCTCGACGACCCGAACGGCCGCTGGGGCACCGGCGACCCCGTACCGCGCCGCTTCACCGCCGAGCAGCTCACCGAACTCGTCGAGGGCGCGGGCCTCAGGGTCGGCGCCGTGCACGGCGTCCGGATCTTCGCCGACCTCGTTCCCGGGGTGCTCGTGGACACCGAGCCCGGAGCCCTGGACGCGCTGCTGAAGCTGGAGGCCGCGGCCGCCGAACTGTCGGCGTTCCACTCCGTGGCCACACAGCTCCACGTGCTCGGCGAGACATACGGGGCCGCAGAGGCCTGAGCGGCCTCCCGTGCTGCACCGCTGATCAGGGACTTGGCTGCACATGGAGTACGCCACAGGCCCCCCGATCGGGCGGTCAGCGCCGTATGATCGAGGGAGACCGCCCGGCATGACGGGTCGGCTGCTGGGGAATGCAAGATTCAGCGAGCCGGTGCGTTCATGGCGGAATCCGGTTGGCCAATTGGCGTAGAGGGGCGGGTTTCACGGGGGCGATTCCCTGCCTATCCTGAAGGGACCCCCGGAGTCGCCCCGGCGACTGCACGATGAGGAGGACTCCGTGCCGCTCTCGGAGCACGAGCAGCGAATGCTCGAGCAAATGGAGCGAGCGCTGTACGCCGAAGATCCCAAGTTCGCGACAGCGCTTGAGGGAAGCGGGCTGCGTACGTACACCCGGCGACGGGTCTACCAGGCGGTCGCCGGCTTCCTCGTGGGTATTGCGCTCCTCATGGCAGGAATGGTCGCCAAGCAGGTCTGGCTCAGCGTGGTGGGCTTCCTCGTCATGCTGGGCTGTGCGGTACTCGCTGTGACCGGTTGGCGCAAGGCCCCCAAGCCGGGTGAACAACCCGCTGCCGGTGCCCCGCACGCCCGTCGTCAGGAACGGCAGAAGCGCTCCATGATGGACCGTATCGAGCAGCGCTGGCAGAAGCGCCGCGACGAGCAGGGCGGCCATTAGCTCGACCAGCAGCTCTCACAAACCTTCGTGAGGGGGTGACCACCCACCGGGTGGTCACCCCCTCACGCACGCCTTCACGCCGGGCGCAGCTCCCGGCAGCACGGTGGCCCGGGCCTTCGAGAGGCCCGGGCCACAGGTGTGTCCGGCAGCGGGGTTCAGTTGTGCTGGCCGGACGGCTTCCGCAGATTCGGCCGGGCCGCGGCCGCGCGGGCCTTGGCTTCGGACCACCACTCGGACAGCGCCCACACCACTCGTGCGGTCGAACGCGGGGCGATCACCGCGCGCAGCTTCGTGCTCCGGCTGACCGTGCCGTGCAGCGCGCCGATCACCCGGCGGACGTCCTCTGCGAGCCCGGCCGTCGGACGTGGCCGCGGCGCGTAGAGAACCTGCTCCACGGCGTCCGCCACCCGGTGCACCGCGGCCGCGGCCGTCGGATCGAGATGACCCAGCCGGACGATTCTCGCGGCCGCCTTGCGCGGTGTCTGCGACTCGTCCGGCAGGATCCCGTAGTCCCACGCCGTGTCGGTCAGCTCCTGCCAGGCCGCCAGGGTGTGCGCGGCCGCGTCAGCCTCGGTGCGGCCGTGCGCGCCCAGGCGCAGGGCCCGGGTCCGTAGCCGCCACAGCATCGGCGACAGCGGGATCGAGAGGACGACGAGCCCGGCCAGAACCCAGGCGAGCAGCTTCATGTACCACCACTGGCCGGCCACGTACCACCAGGGGAAGTTGTTGTCCTTGTCCAGCGCGGCCGCCGGTGACTCGCTCTCGCAGGCCTCCAGCTTCTTCAGCTGGGCCGTGCAGCTCTCGCTGGCCGAGGGGGAGGCCGACGGTGCCGTGGACGCCCCCGTGGACGGCCGTGTCACGTCCGGGAGCGAGTTCCCGTCCGAGTCCGGGACGGTGTACGACGGCACCGTGCCGCGGGTCGGGGTCGGCTCGAAGCGGGTCCAGCCCACGCCCTCGAAGTACAGCTCGGGCCAGGCGTGGGCGTCCTTGAGCCCCACCGACACCGAGCCGTCCGCCTGCGGAGTACCCGGCGCGAAGCCCACCGCCACCCGGGCCGGTATGCCCAGGGAGCGGGCCATCGCCGCCATGGCGAAGGAGAAGTGGACGCAGAATCCCTGCTTGTCCCGCAGGAAGTTGGCGATCGCGTCGGAGCCGCTGCCGACCTCGACCTGGGTGTCGTACTCGAAGCCGCCCGTCACGGCGAAGTAGTCCTGGAGCGCGACCGCCTGCTCGTAGGGGTTGGTCGCGTCCGCGGTGACCTGGCGGGCGGTCTTGGCCACCACCGACGGCAGCGAGTCCGGCAGCTCGGTGTAGTCGCGTTCCAGGGCCGCGGGCGGCGCCGGCGCGTCGGCGAGCTGCTCGGCCGTCGGCTGCACATCCAGGCTCTTCACCCGGTACGTCAGACCGCGCGTGTTCTGGCCGTGGTCGCCGACGAGCGTCATGCCCACGGGTTCGTACCGCCACCTGCCCCTGATGTCGACACCGCTGGGCGGGTACGGCATCGGCAGCCAGTCCTGGGCGTACCCGCTCGAGGCCGAGATGGTGGTCTCGATCTCCGTGCGCTTGACGTCGGGGCCGAGGCCGACCGGAGTGGGGAACTGGTCGTCGTCCGGTACGGAGGTGATGGCCCGCTTGGACGGCTTCCAGGTGCGGCCGTCGAAGTCGTCGAGGGACACGATCCGCAGGTACAGGTTCGAGATGTCGGTGTCGGACCCGGTCCGCAGGCTCATGACCTGGCGGTCCTCGTCCACGTTCAGGTAGTCGCGCATCGACACCAGCGGGTTCACCGCGGAGATCGTGCCGCCGCTTCCGTTTCCGGAGCCCACGCCCGTGCCGGCCGCGTCCAGGAGGCCGCCGTTCATCGACGGCAGGGCGATCGGGGCGATCAGGGCGATGCCCAGGGCGACCACGCCGATGCGCCGCCCGGTGCGGACCGGCGCCACCGGGCCGGACTCGGTGCCCGGCGTGCGCGAGGCCCCGGCGAAGACCCGGCCCCACTGCGAGAGCCGGTCCCGCCCCTCGGCCAGGAGCAGCAGCAGATAGCCGCTCGCCGCGACCAGGAACCACAGCCAGTCGGTGCCGCCGTCGGACAGCCCCGCGGCGACGGAGTACAGCGCGAGCAGCGGCAGGCCGGCCGGGGCCGCGCTGCGGAAGGTCACCGCGAGGGTGTCCACCGCGAGACCGATGATCAGGACGCCGCCGAGGATCATCAGCCGGATGCCGTCGGAGTCCAGCGGTGCCGGGATCGCGTACCGGGCGATGTCGTCGCCGCCCTGCCGCAACAGGTCGGAGAAGTGCAGGAAGGCGTCCGGTCCGGGGACCAGCCCGAAGAAGGCATGCTCACGGGCGAAGGCCAGGGTCAGCATGACCAGGGTGACGAGCGCCTGGGCCGCCACGGTCAGCGGACGGGCCAGCGGTATCCGCCGGGCCGCCGCGCCCACGATCGTCTGCACTCCGAGCAGGAAGGCGGCCTGCAGGATCCAGGTGGCCGGTTCGACCAGCGGGAGCAGGGCGCACGAGGCCATCAGGGTGGCCGCCCAGGCGCACAGCGCCAGTCGTGCCCGCCCGCTCAGCATGTCCCCTCCCCGCTGCCGGCCGCGGTGACGCCCGCGCGCTCCCGGTCCGCGTGCCGCCACAGCTCGCTCAGCGAGGCGCCCCGCGGCACGCTCAGCACCGTCCAGCCCGCCTCGCGCAGCATCCGCAGCCGCTCCTCGCTCCCGTCCGACGGGCCGGGCCCATCGCTCGGTTCCCGCACCCAGCCGTCACTGTCGAGGACGAAGGCGAGCGCGCCCCCGCTGCGCTGCCGCATCTTGGCGGCCACCGTGGCCTGCTCCTCGTCCAGGTCGCCGAAGAAGGCCACCAGCAGCCCTTCGTTCCCGCCGCGCAGCACGTCGTAGGCCCGGGACAGGCCCGTGCCGTCCGAGTGGTCGACCACCGCGAGCGTGTCCATCATCAGTCCGGCCGCGTCCGCAGTCTCCTGGCTCGCGCCCGCGAAGCCGTCGGCGCCCTCGCCGGGCACGGAGTTCCCGGTGTCGGTCAACAGCCGTACGGAAAAGCCTCGTTCGAGCATGTGGACCAGCACGGAGGCGGCGCCGGACACGGCCCACTCGAAGGGCGAGTCGGGGCCCGCGCCCTGGAAGGCGAGGCCCCGGGTGTCGAGGAGCACCGTGCAGCGGGAGCGCTGCGGCTGCTCCTCGCGGCGCACCATCAGCTCGCCGTAGCGCGCGGTCAGCCGCCAGTGGACCCGGCGCAGATCGTCGCCGTAGCGGTAGCCGCGCGGGATCACGTCGTCCTCGCCGGCCAGGGCGAGCGAGCGCTGCCGTCCGTCGCCGTACCCCTTCGCCTCGCCGCTCAGCCGCACCGGCGGCAGCGCCTCCACGCGCGGGATGACCGTCAGGGTGTCGTACGTCGAGAAGGAGCGGGTCAGCTCGCACATCCCGAACGGGTCGGTCAGGCGCAGCTGCAGCGGGCCCAGCGGATAGCGGCCGCGCAGGTCGGAGCGGACGCGGTAGGACACCTCGCGGCGGCCGCCCGGCTCGACCCGGTCGAGCACGAAGCGGGGGCGGGGGCCGAGGACGTACGGCACCCGGTCCTGGAGCATCAGCAGGCCCGTGGGCAGCCGCGAGACGTTGTCCATGCGCAGATGGACGCGGGCCTCGCTGCCGGCGGGCACGCGCGCGGGGGAGAGCCTGCGGCTGCCCGCGACCCGGTAGCGCGTGCGGTAGAGCACGGTGGCGCAGACCAGGGGCAGCACGGCCAGCAGCAGACCGACCCGGAGCAGATCGCTCTGCCCGAGGACGTACGCGCAGACGGCGGCCGCGACCCCGGCGGCCAGGAAGGAGCGGCCACGGGTGGTCAGACCCGCCAGTGCCGTGCGCACACCGCCCTTCTCGTCCCGGTCGGCCTCCGTGTGCCCGGGCCCCCCGGTGGTCATCAGAGCCTCCGCGGCGGCTGCTGCGGGTACGCCGGTGTGCCGCGGCCCAGCCCGAAGCCGCCCTGCTGCGGGGCCGCCGGGACCGCGGTGCGCTGCAGGATCTCCTGCACGACCTGCTCCGCCGTGCGCCGGTTCAGCTGGGCCTGGGCGGTGGGCAGCAGACGGTGGGCGAGGACGGTCACGGCGAGCGCCTGCACGTCGTCCGGCAGGGCGAACTCCCGGCCGCTGAGGGCGGCGGACGCCTTGGCCGCGCGCAGCAGGTGCAGCGTGGCGCGCGGGGAGGCGCCGAGTCTGAGGTCGGGGTGGTTGCGGGTGGCGGAGACCAGGTCCACCGCGTACCGCCGGACGGTGTCGGCGACGTGGACGCCGCGGACGGCGTCGATCAGCTTCACGATCTCGTGCGCGTGCGCCACCGGCTGGAGGTCGTCCAGGGGGCTCACCCCGCCGTGGATGTCGAGCATCTGCAGCTCGGCCTCCGGGCTCGGGTAGCCGATGGAGACACGGGCCATGAAGCGGTCGCGCTGGGCCTCGGGCAGCGGGTAGGTGCCCTCCATCTCGACCGGGTTCTGCGTGGCCACCACCATGAAGGGGCTGGGCAGTTCGTAGGACGTCCCGTCGATGGTGACCTGGCGCTCCTCCATCGACTCCAGGAGTGCCGACTGGGTCTTCGGCGAGGCGCGGTTGATCTCGTCGCCGATCACGATCTGAGCGAAGATCGCGCCCGGTTTGAACTCGAAGTCACGGCGCTGCTGGTCCCAGATGGAGACACCGGTGATGTCCGAGGGCAGCAGGTCGGGTGTGAACTGGATGCGGCGCACCGAGCAGTCGATGGACCGCGCCAGTGCCTTCGCCAGCATGGTCTTCCCGACGCCGGGGACATCCTCGATCAGGAGATGTCCCTCGGCGAGAAGCACGGTCAGCGAGAGCTGTACGACCTCGGGCTTCCCCTCGATCACGCCCTCAACCGAACTGCGCACCCGCTCGACAACAGCGGTCAGATCAGTGAGGCTCGCTCGATCGTCATAGGTCGTCACCCGGCCCTCCTCGGCCCGTACTTTCCGGGCCGACGCTCTGCGATGCGTAACCGGCCCACCCCGAAACACGGACACCACGCGTGAAGAGTCCCGCGTGACGTCACACCCGCATTCTTGCTGCCGTTACCGATTCGTGTCACTCGACTGTGGACAACTGCCCGCGATATGTCGGACCTTACGGCGTTTTGGGCATCCCGGGGCCAGAAATCAACAGCCAAACGACAGCTGCGGCCGATGGTTACGTGGGGTCGATCTCGCGCAGCAGGCCCGTCTTCACGTCGAAGACGAAGCCCCGGACGTCGTCGGTGTGGACCAGGAACGGCGAGGTGCGCACCCGCTGCATCGACTGTCGTACGTCCTGCTCGACGTCCCGGAAGGCCTCGACCGCCCAGGCGGGGCGCTGGCCGACCTCCATCTCCAGTTCGTGCCGGAAGTCCTCGGTGAGGGACTCCAGGCCGCAGCCGGTGTGGTGGATGAGCACGACACTGCGTGTGCCGAGCGCGCGCTGGCTGATGGTCAGGGAGCGGATCACGTCGTCGGTGACCACTCCGCCGGCGTTGCGGATGGTGTGGCAGTCGCCCAGCTCCAGGCCGAGCGCGGCGTGCAGGTCGAGACGGGCGTCCATGCAGGCCACGACGGCGACCTGCAGTACGGGACGGGCGTCCATCCCCGGGTCGGTGAATGCGGCGGCGTACTGCTCGTTCGCGTCGACGAGGCGGTCGGTGACCGTCACGTCGGTGCCTATGGCGCCCTCGGGCCCTACCGATGCAGAAGTCGTCATAGCTACGACGGTACTGGTCACGGGCGGTCCGGGCCTGCTGTGAGAAGGGAAAAAGAGCGTCATCACGACCCCCCTGTGAGGTAACCCACACGAGGGACCAAGGTGTGGTCGAACGGGTGATTTTCCCAAATCTGCGGCATCGTTTCGAGCCCGGTCCGCGACGCGCAGGCCGGTTGATTGACCGCGAGACACCGTGGACTAAAGTGACGCGAGGCGGGAGGCGAGGCCTCCCTGCTGGACTTTCCCCCGGAGTTCCCGGCGATTTTCCGGAGATCTCCCCACGTGCGCGGCGCGTACGTACGGCTCGGCCTCCTCCCGCTCCCGGTCGGCTGACGCTCCCGGCGCCGGCAGGCCTCCCCTTCATGAGCGGGCGGGGACCCGGCGGTGCGTACGGCCCGCGCCGGACCTGAGAGGGCCCCTTGAGCCAGAGTCGACACGTCCCGGTGATGCTCCAGCGGTGCCTGGACCTGTTGGCCCCCGCCCTGGAGCAGCCGGGAGCGGTGGTCGTCGACTGCACCCTCGGCCTCGGCGGCCACAGCGAGGCCCTGCTGGCCCGCTTCCCCGAGGCCCGGCTCGTCGCCCTCGACCGCGACAAGGAGGCTCTGCGCCTGTCCGGCGAGCGGCTCGCGCCGTACGGCGAGCGGGCCACCCTGGTGCACGCGGTCTACGACGAGCTCCCGGACGTACTGGACAGGCTCGGCATCGCGCGCGTGCAGGGCGTTCTCTTCGACCTCGGTGTCTCCTCCATGCAGCTCGACGAGGCCGACCGCGGCTTCGCCTACGCCCAGGACGCCCCGCTCGACATGCGCATGGACCAGACGACCGGCATCAGCGCGGCCGAGGTCCTCAACACCTACCCGGCGGGCGAACTCGTCCGGATCCTGCGCGCGTACGGCGAGGAGAAGCAGGCCAAGCGGATCGTGGGCGCGATCGTGCGCGAGCGCGACAAGGAGCCGTTCAGCAACAGCGCGCGGCTGGTCGAGCTGATCCGGGACTCCCTGCCGCAGGCCGCCAAGCGCACCGGCGGCAACCCGGCCAAGCGCACGTTCCAGGCGCTGCGCATCGAGGTCAACGGTGAACTCTCCGTCCTGGAGCAGTCGATCCCGGCCGCGGTGAAGGCGCTCGACGTCGGCGGGCGCATCGCCGTCCTGTCGTACCACTCGCTCGAAGACCGTCTGGTCAAGCAGGTGTTCGCGGCCGGCGCCGCCACCACCGCCCCGCCCGGGCTGCCCGTCGTCCCCGAGCGCTACCAGCCCCGGCTCAAGCTGCTCACGCGCGGTGCCGAACTTCCCACCGAGGAAGAGGTCGCCGAGAACCGGCGGGCGGCCCCGGCGCGGCTGCGCGGGGCCCAGCGCATCAGGGAGGACGTCCAGTGAGTGAGTTGGGTCTCCGGACTCACCGGAGGGCATGTGAGTAGGAAACCCGAACTGAGGGGGAGGGCCGCCCGACTCGCGCGGCTCTTCCCGGGAACGGCGGGCCCCGGCCAGGCGGCCCGCACCCCCTTCGTGCTCCTCGTGGTCCTCCTCCTCGGCGGCGGCCTCATCGGGCTGCTGGTGCTGAACTCGGCGCTCAGCGAAGGGTCGTTCAAACTCGACGACCTCCAGAAGGGGACGAAGAACCTCACCGACGAGGAACAGGCCCTCCAACGGGACGTCGACGCCTACTCCGCCCCCGAAGCCCTCCAGCGCCGCGCCCGCGAGCTCGGTATGGTGCCCGGCGGCGACCCGGCCTTCCTCGACCCCGACGGCACCGTCAGGGGCGTACCCAGCCCCGCCTCCGGCGCCGAGCCGGCCGCCGCGCGCATGCCCCTCGTCCTGGCCCCCGAGATGATCGGCACGCTGCCCGGTCCGACTCCCACGGCCACCGCCCCCACCCCCTCCGCAGCCCCGTCCTCCGCAACTCCGACCCCCGGCAGGTGACGGAAGTGTCCGACAGGGAACCGCCGCGCCGCCGCGTGCCCGGCCCAGCACGCCCCGGCGGCCAGCGGCGCCCGGGCCCAGGAGCCCGTCCGGCCCGCCGCCCGGCGGCGCCCCGCCCCGCGGCCCCCCGCACCATCCGGCTGGGCAGCCCCCGCCCCCGGCTGCGCCTGGTCGGCCTCGCGCTGACGCTGGTCCTGATCGCCTTCGTCGTACGGCTGCTCCAGGTGCAGGCCGTCGACGCGAGCACGTACGCCGCCAAGGCCGAGCAGAACCGGTACGTCGGCTACACCCTGACCGCCGAGCGCGGCGGTATCACCGACCGCGACGGCGTGGCCCTCGCGGCCAGCGAGGACGCGTACGACATCACGGCCGACCCCACACTGTTCACCCGCAAGCAGCTGAAGATCGACGACGGACCCGAGCAGGCGGCTGCCCTCCTCGCCCCGATCCTCGGCCAGGACCAGGCCACGATCGTCGAGAAGCTCCGGCCCAAGAACAAGAACCTCCGCTATGTCCTGCTCGCGAACCGGCAGACCCCGCAGGTCTGGAAGCAGATCAAGGACCTGAAGACCGCGCTGGCCACCAAGTCGGAGACCGACGAGAGCACCGCCAACGTCCTGGCCGGCGTCCTCTCGGTCCCCACCACCAAGCGCGTGTACCCGAACGGCGATCTCGCCGCCGGGATACTGGGCTGGGTCAACGCCGACGGCAAGGGCGGCGGCGGGGTCGAGCAGCAGCTGAACAGCCTGCTCGCCGGCAAGGACGGCAAGGTCCGCTACGCCCAGTCCGGCGGCCGTCAGGTCCCCACCGCGGGCTCCACCGAGACGCCCGCCGTGCCCGGCAGCGACGTCGAGCTCACCATCGACCGCGACATCCAGTGGGCCGCGCAGAACGCGATCAGCGAGCAGGTGAAGGAGTCCAAGGCGGACCGCGGGTACGTGATAGTGCAGGACACGCAGACCGGCGAGATCCTCGCCATGGCCAACTCGCCGGGCTTCGACCCGGGCGACCTCTCCGAGGCCGACCCGAACGCCCTGCACAACTGGAGCCTTGAGGACGCCTACGAGCCCGGCTCCACCGCCAAGGTCCTGTCGATGGCCGCCGTACTCGAAGAGGGTGTCGCCACCCCGCAGACGCATGTCGTCGTGCCCAACCGGCTGCACCGCGGCGACCGGCTCTTCAAGGACGACATCAACCACGAGACCTGGTACCTGACGCTCAACGGCGTGCTCGCCAAGTCCAGCAACATCGGCACCATCCTGGCGACCGGTCAGCTCGGCAAGACGCAGGCGCAGGCCAACCAGGTCCTCTACTCCTACCTGCGCAAGTTCGGGCTCGGCAGCTACACCGGGCTCGGCTTCCCCGGCGAGACGAAGGGCATCCTCGCGGCGCCGGAGGACTGGTCGACCTCGCAGCAGTACACGATTCCTTTCGGCCAGGGCGTGTCCATCAACGCGATGCAGGCGGCGTCCGTCTACTCGACGATCGCCAACGGCGGTGTACGCGTCGAACCCACCCTCGTGCGCGGCACGCAGGGGCCCGACGGACGCTTCACACCCACCGCGAAGCCCAAGAAGACAAGGGTCGTCAGCGAGAAGACGGCCAAGACCCTCGCCCAGATGCTGGAGTCGGTCGTGGACGACCAGGAGGGCACCGGCGCCAAGGCGCGCATCCCCGGCTACCGGGTCGCGGGCAAGACCGGTACGGCCAACCGCGTGGATCCGGCCACCGGCAAGTACAAGGGGTACACGTCGTCGTTCGCCGGATTCGCCCCCGCCGACAAGCCCCGCATCACCGTCTACTGCGCCATCCAGAACGCCACCAAGGGCAACTACTTCGGCGGCCAGATCTGCGGCCCCGTCTACAAGAAGGTCATGGAGTTCGCCCTGAAGACCCTGCAGGTCCCGCCGACCGGAACCAAGTCCGCCAGCCTTCCGGTCACCTACAAGCCCTGATCAGCACCAAGCCACCAGGACCACCTCGTGACAACGATCACCCCCGACGCCGGGAACCAGGGCGCGCCCGCGCCCTCACTTCGCTCCGAAGCGGGTGCGCCCGGTACGCTCACCGCCGTGCCACACGCTGATCAGTCCCAAACCACCCAGAAGGGCGCACCCGTGACATATCCGGGACCGCCCCGGCCGGTCCGGGTCTCCGCAACACCCCTCGCGGAGCTCGCCGATCAGCTGGGTATCGCCACGCCGGACAGCGCCGCGGAGATCACGGGCATCACCCATGACTCGCGCGCCGTCCGCCCCGGCGACCTGTACGCCGCCCTCCCGGGCGCCCGCCTGCACGGCGCCGACTTCGTCACCCAGGCCGCCGGCCTCGGCGCAGTCGCCGTGCTGACCGACCCGACGGGCGCCGAGCGCGCCGCGGCGACCGGGCTGCCGGTTCTGGTGGTCGACGACCCGCGCGCGGAGATGGGCGAACTGGCGGCCACGATCTACGGCCACCCGGGCCCCGATCTGCTCCAGATCGGCATCACCGGCACCTCCGGCAAGACCACCACGGCCTACCTCGTCGAGGGCGGTCTGAAGGCGGCCAAGGCCACCGGCCTGATCGGCACGGTCGAGATGCGCATCGGCGACGAACGCATCAAGTCCGAGCGCACCACCCCCGAAGCCACCGACCTCCAGGCCCTGTTCGCGGTCATGCGCGAGCGCGGTGTCGAGGCGGTCGCCATGGAGGTCTCCAGCCATGCCCTGGTCCTCGGCCGGGTCGACGGCTGCGTCTTCGACATCGGCGTCTTCACCAACCTCAGCCCGGAACACATGGAGTTCCACTCCGACATGGAGGACTACTTCCGGGCCAAGGCGCAGCTTTTCACGCCGAAACGCAGCAGGCTCGGGGTCGTCAACCTCGACGACGAGTACGGACGCAGGCTGGCCAAGGAAGCCACCGTTCCCGTCGTCACCTTCTCCGCAGAGGGCCACCCGGACGCCGACTGGCGCGCCGAGGACGTCCAAGTCGGGCCCATGGACTCGACGTTCACCGTGATCGGCCCCAAGGCGGAGCGGATCACCGCCAGGGCGCCGCTCCCCGGGACCTTCAACGTGGCCAACACCCTCACCGCGATCGTCGCCCTCGCCGCCGCCGGCCTCGACCCGCAGACGGCCGCCGACGGCATCGCCGCCGTGCCGGGTGTACCGGGCCGCCTGGAGCGCGTGGACGCCGGACAGCCGTATCTCGCGGTCGTCGACTACGCCCACAAGACCGACGCCGTCGAATCGGTCCTGCGCGCGCTGCGCAAGGTCACCGAGGGCAAGTTGCACATCGTGCTCGGCTGCGGCGGGGACCGCGACAAGACCAAGCGCGCGCCGATGGGCGCCGCCGCGGCCCGGCTCTCCGACACCGCCGTACTGACCTCCGACAATCCCCGCTCCGAGGACCCCCTCGCGATCCTCGCAACCATGCTCGAGGGCGCGGCGTCCGTGCCAGTACACGAGCGCGGCGAGGTCCAGGTCTTCGAGGACCGGGCCGCCGCGATCACCGCAGCCGTCGCCCGCGCGCGGCCGGGCGACACGGTGCTGGTCGCCGGGAAGGGTCACGAGCAGGGCCAGGACATCGCCGGGGTGGTCCGTCCCTTCGACGACCGCCAGGTGCTTCGCGAAGCTATCCAGAAGACCCAGGGATGAACTTGTGATCGCCCTCTCTCTCGCCGAGATCGCCTCAGTCGTCGGCGGGCAGACACACGACATACCGGATCCGTCGGTCCGGATCACCGGGCCCGTCGTCATCGATTCACGTCAGGTGAAGGACGGCAGTCTGTTCGCCGCCTTCGTGGGCGAACGCGTCGACGGCCACGACTACGCGGAGAAGGCCGTCGCAGCGGGCGCTGCCGCCGTGCTGGCACAGCGCCCCGTCGGCGTGCCCGCGATCGTCGTGGACGATGTCCAGACGGCCCTAGGCGCCCTCGCGCGTCATGTCGTACGACGGCTCGGCGCGACCCTCGTGGGCCTCACCGGCTCAGCGGGCAAGACCAGCACCAAGGACCTGATCGCGCAGGTGCTGCAGCGCAAGGCGCCGACGGTGTGGACGCCGGGCTCGCTCAACAATGAGATCGGGCTGCCGCTGACCGCCCTGTCCGCCACCGAGGAGACGAAGTTCCTCGTGCTGGAGATGGGCGCCCGCGGCATCGGCCACATCCGCTACCTCACCGATCTGACGCCCCCGAAGATCGGCCTCGTCCTCAACGTCGGCACCGCCCACATCGGCGAGTTCGGCGGCCGCGAGCAGATCGCGCAGGCCAAGGGCGAAATGGTAGAGGGCCTTCCGGAAGACGGCGCCGCGGTGCTCAACGCCGACGATCCCCTCGTACGGGCCATGGCATCCCGTACGAAGGCGAAGGTGATCCTTTTCGGAGAGTCCGGCGAAGCGGACGTACGCGCCGAGAACGTGAGACTCACGGACAGCGGACAGCCTGCCTTCATGCTTCGCACACCCTCCGGTGCAAGCGAAGTGACCATGCGCCTGTACGGTGAGCACCACGTGTCGAACGCGCTCGCCGCGGCCGCCGTCGCCCATGAGCTGGGCATGTCCGCGGAAGAGATCGCCATCGCCCTCTCCGAGGCGGGCTCCCTCTCCCGCTGGCGGATGGAGGTCACCGAGCGCCCGGACGGCGTGACGATCGTCAACGACGCCTACAACGCGAACCCCGAGTCCATGCGAGCCGCCCTGCGCGCGCTCGCGGCGATGGGCAACGGACGTCGTACGTGGGCGGTGCTCGGCCAGATGGCCGAGCTCGGGGACGAGGCGCTCGCCGAGCACGACGCGGTCGGACGGCTCGCCGTCCGGCTCAATGTCGGCAAGCTCGTCGCGGTCGGGGGCAGGGAAGCGTCCTGGCTGCAACTGGGCGCATATAACGAGGGTTCGTGGGGTGAGGAGTCGGTGCACGTGTCCGACGCACAGGCGGCGGTCGACCTGCTGCGCAGCGAGCTGCGCCCGGGAGACGTCGTACTCGTGAAGGCGTCCCGGTCGGTGGGCCTGGAAAGTGTTGCCGAGGCGCTGCTCGGGACCGGTACCGAGGGTGAGGTTGCCGCCCGATGATGAAGCAGGTCCTGTTCTCAGGAGTCATTGGCCTCTTCCTGACCCTGATCGGCACCCCGCTGCTGATCAAGCTGCTGGCCCGCAAGGGATACGGCCAGTACATCCGCGACGACGGCCCGCGCGAGCACGCCAGCAAGCGCGGTACGCCGACGATGGGCGGTATCGCCTTCATCTTCGCGACGGTCGCCGCGTACTTCCTGTCCAAGCTCATCACCGGCTACACGCCGACCTATTCGGGTCTGCTGGTCCTCGGTCTGATGGTCGGCATGGGCATGGTCGGCTTCCTCGACGACTACATCAAGATCGTCAAGCGGCGCTCGCTCGGTCTGCGGGCCAAGGCGAAGATGGCCGGCCAGCTGACCGTCGGCATCTCCTTCGCGGTGCTCGCGCTGCAGTTCGCGGACGCCCGCGGCCAGACCCCGGCCTCCACCCGGCTGTCGTTCATCACGGACTTCGGCTGGAAGATCGGCCCCGTGCTGTTCGTGGTCTGGGCGCTGTTCATGATCCTCGCGATGTCGAACGGCGTGAACCTGACGGACGGTCTGGACGGCCTCGCCACCGGCGCCTCCGTCCTCGTCTTCGGCGCCTACACCTTCATCGGCGTCTGGCAGTTCCAGGAGTCCTGCGCCAACGGCGAGACCCTGACCAACCCCAACGCCTGCTACGAGGTCCGGGATCCGCTCGACCTCGCGGTGATCGCCTCCGCGCTGATGGGCGCCTGTCTCGGCTTCCTGTGGTGGAACACCTCGCCGGCCAAGATCTTCATGGGTGACACCGGTTCGCTCGCGCTCGGCGGTGTCCTCACGGGTCTGGCCATCTGCTCCCGCACGGAGCTCCTGGTGGCCATCATGGGCGGTCTGTTCGTCCTCATCACCATGTCGGTCGTCATCCAGGTCGGCTCGTTCCGGATGACCGGCAAGCGTGTCTTCCGCATGGCGCCACTCCAGCACCACTTCGAACTCAAGGGCTGGTCGGAAGTCCTTGTGGTGGTCCGGTTCTGGATCATCCAGGGCATCTGCGTGATCGTCGGCCTGGGTCTCTTCTACGCGGGATGGGCAGCAGAAAAGTGACCGACTGGCAGGGCAAGCGCGTCACCGTCGCCGGGCTCGGCGTCTCCGGTATCCCGGCGGCCAAGGTGCTGCACGGCCTCGGCGCCGTCGTGACGGTCGTCAACGACGGCGACGACGCCCGCGCCCGCGCACAGGCCGCCGAACTGGAGGCGCTCGGCGTCACCGTTCGGCTCGGCGACGGCGCAACCCTGCCCGAGGGCACCGAACTCGTCGTCACCGCACCGGGCTGGAAGCCGGACAAGCCGCTGTTCGCAGCGGCTGCCGCGGCCGGCATCGAGGTCTGGGGCGACGTCGAGCTCGCCTGGCGCCTGCGCGGCCCGGATGCCGCCCCCTGGCTCGCCGTCACCGGCACCAACGGCAAGACCACCACGGTCCAGATGCTCGCCTCGATCCTCAAGGCGGCGGGCCTGCGCACGGCCGCCGTCGGCAACATCGGCGTCTCGCTCCTCGACGCGGTGCTCGGCGAGGAGCAGTACGACGTCCTCGCCGTGGAGTTGTCGAGCTATCAGCTGCACTGGGCGCCCTCCCTGCGCGCCCACTCCGCCGCCGTACTGAATCTGGCGCCCGATCACCTCGACTGGCACGGCTCCATGGAGGCGTACGCCGCCGACAAGGGCCGTATCTACGAGGGCAATCGGATCGCCTGCGTCTACAACGTCGCCGACAAGGGCACCGAGGACCTGGTGATCGAGGCCGACGTCGAGGAGGGCTGCCGGGCCGTCGGCTTCACCCTCGGCACGCCGGGACCGTCCCAACTCGGGGTCGTGGACGGCATCCTGGTCGACCGCGCCTTCGTCGAGAACCGGCAGAAGAACGCCCAGGAGCTCGCCGAGGTCTCCGACGTCAACCCGCCGGCCCCGCACAACATCGCCAACGCCCTTGCGGCGGCGGCCCTCGCGCGCGCCTTCGGGGTGCCCGCTTCGGCCGTACGGGACGGGCTGAGGGCCTTCACCCCGGACGCCCACCGCATCGCACACGTGGCCGATGTGGACGGGGTCGCGTATGTCGACGACTCCAAGGCGACCAACACGCATGCGGCGGAAGCCTCGTTGGCGGCGTACGAGTCGATCGTGTGGATCGCGGGCGGGCTCGCCAAAGGGGCGACCTTCGACGAACTGGTCGCCAAGTCGGCAAAGCGACTTCGAGGGGTCGTGCTCATCGGCGCGGACCGGGCGCTGATCCGGGAAGCCCTGACGCGACACGCGCCGGAAGTACCCGTGGTGGACCTCGACCGGACCGACACTGGGGCGATGCCCGCGGCTGTCCAGGAGGCCCGTCGGCTCGCCGCCGCAGGCGACACGGTGCTGCTGGCCCCGGCCTGCGCCTCGATGGACATGTTCGCCAACTACAACAAGCGCGGTGACGCGTTCGCGCAGGCCGTTCGCGAACTCGGAACCTGACCCGGCCGCCTGCCGGGCGGACCTTGGGAGGGACGCGTGGGACCGTCGAGGTCGACGTACATTGAGGTCTGCGATGCCCGGTAGCCGTACCGGACGGCCGCCCGTGCAGCGGCGGACCGCCCGGCCCGCCGCACCCCGGCCGTCGCGCGAGAACGCGATCCTCCGGCTGTACCTGAACGCCCGCCGCGCCTGGGACCGGCCGCTGACCGCGTACTACCTGATCCTCGGCGGCAGCCTGCTGATCACCGTGCTCGGACTGGTGATGGTCTACTCGGCCTCCCAGATCACGGCCCTGCAGATGTCGCTGCCGGGCTCCTACTTCTTCCGCAAGCAGCTCCTCGCCGCCGTCATCGGCGGAGTGCTGCTGCTGGCCGCCTCCCGGATGCCGGTGAAGCTGCACCGGGCGCTGGCCTACCCGATCCTGGCGGGCGCGGTCTTCCTGATGGCCCTGGTCCAGGTGCCGGGGATAGGGATGTCGGTCAACGGCAACCAGAACTGGATCTCGCTCGGCGGCTCCTTCCAGATCCAGCCCAGCGAGTTCGGCAAGCTCGCGCTGGTGCTGTGGGCCGCCGACCTGCTCGCCCGCAAGCAGGACAAGAAGCTGCTGACCCAGTGGAAGCACATGCTGGTGCCGCTCGTCCCGGTCGCCTTCATGCTGCTCGGGCTGATCATGCTCGGCGGCGACATGGGTACGGCGATCATCCTGACGGCGATCCTGTTCGGCCTGCTGTGGCTGGCGGGGGCGCCGACCCGGCTGTTCGTCGGCGTGCTCTCGATCGCCGCCACGCTCGGGTTCATCCTGATCAAGACCAGCCCTAACCGCATGGCCCGGCTCGCCTGCATCGGCGCCACCGAGCCCCGCGCGGGCGCCGCCGACTGCTGGCAGGCCGTCCACGGGATCTACGCGCTCGCCTCCGGCGGAATCTTTGGCTCCGGGCTCGGTGCGAGTGTGGAAAAATGGGGCCAACTCCCCGAAGCCCACACCGACTTCATCTTCGCCGTCACCGGTGAGGAACTGGGCCTCGCGGGGACGCTGTCGGTACTCGCTCTCTTCGCGGCTCTAGGCTATGCGGGTATCCGCGTGGCCGGACGCACGGAGGACCCCTTCGTGAGGTATGCCGCGGGAGGTGTGACCACCTGGATCACCGCTCAGGCGGTGATCAACATCGGTGCGGTGCTCGGTCTGCTGCCGATCGCCGGCGTCCCCCTCCCGCTGTTCTCCTACGGGGGCTCCGCCCTGCTGCCGACCATGTTCGCCATCGGGTTGCTGATCGCCTTCGCGCGTGAGGAACCCGGTGCGCGGGCGGCGCTTTCTCTGCGGCAACCCCGCTTTGGTAGAAAGCGGGCGGGAGGCGCCGTGCCGGCACGGGGGCCTCGGAGATGGAACACGATGCGACGGCGTGCCTCGGAGGCGCGTTCGTCCGGAGAGCGGTGAATTTCGGTGCATGTCGTACTCGCCGGTGGGGGGACCGCCGGCCACATCGAGCCCGCGCTCGCCCTCGCGGACGCCCTGCGCAGGCAGGACCCATCCGTGGGAATCACGGCCCTGGGCACGGAGCGGGGCCTGGAGACCAAGCTCGTCCCGCAGCGGGGCTACGAGCTCGCTCTGATCCCCGCCGTGCCCCTGCCCCGTAAGCCCACTCCCGAGCTGATCACCGTCCCGGGACGGCTGCGCGGCACGATCAAGGCCACCGAGCAGATCCTGGAGCGCACCAAGGCCGACGCGGTCGTCGGCTTCGGCGGGTACGTGGCCCTGCCCGGTTATCTCGCCGCCAAGCGCCTCGGCGTGCCGATCGTGGTCCACGAGGCGAACGCCCGCCCGGGCCTCGCAAACAAGATCGGCTCCCGGTACGCCGCCCAGGTCGCCGTCGCCACGCCGGACAGCAAGCTCCGCAACTCCCGCTACATCGGCATCCCGCTGCGCCACTCCATCGCCACGCTGGACCGGGCCGCCGCCCGCCCCGAGGCCCGCGCGATGTTCGGCCTCGACCCCAACCTGCCGACGCTGCTGGTCTCCGGCGGCTCGCAGGGCGCCCGGCGCCTCAACGAGGTCGTCCAGCAGGTCGCGCCCTGGCTGCAGCAGGCCGGGATCCAGATCCTGCACGCGGTCGGCCCGAAGAACGAACTGCCGCAGGTGCAGCAGATGCCGGGGATGCCCCCGTATCTCCCGGTAAGTTACCTGGACCGGATGGACCTCGCGTACGCCGCGGCCGACATGATGCTCTGCCGCGCGGGCGCGATGACCGTCGCCGAACTCTCCGCCGTCGGGCTCCCGGCCGCCTATGTCCCGCTGCCCATCGGCAACGGCGAACAGCGGCTGAACGCCCAGCCGCTGGTGAAGGCCGGCGGCGGACTGCTGGTCGACGACGCGGAACTGACGCCCGACTGGGTGCGGGGTCACGTCCTGCCCGTGCTCGCCGACCCGCACCGGCTGTACGAGATGTCCCGCGCCGCCGCCGAGTTCGGCCGCCGGGACGCCGACGAGCTGCTCGTCGGCATGGTGTACGAGGCGATCGCCTCGCACCGACGTTAGGACCCAGGTACGGAGGGCAGGGAGCGTGGCCGGACCGACGACCGCCGAGCGCGGTGAACGCCAGCAGGAGTCGTCCGACCCGCCCCCCGCCCGGCGGCTCAGGGCACCCCGACTTCGTACGATCATCATCCTTGCCGTGGTGCTCGTGCTCCTCTCGGCGGGTTCCGTCTGGGTGTTGTACGGCTCCCAGTGGCTGCGCGTTGAACGCGTATCGGTCTCGGGGACCCGGGTGCTGACTCCGGCTCAGGTGCTCGAGGCCGCCGACGTACCGGTCGGGGCGCCGTTGATTTCCGTCGACACCGATGCGATTGAGGCACGTCTGCGCCGGAAATTGCCCCGAATTGACGCGGTTGACGTCGCCCGTTCCTGGCCGCATGGAATCGGACTGAAAGTGACTGAGCGGACTCCGGTTCTGCTTGTTCAAAAGGGCGGAAACTTTGTCGAAGTGGACGATGAAGGTGTCCGATTCGCCACGGTTTCCGAGGCGCCGAAAGGCGTGCCCGCACTGGAATTGACGCTCTCCCAGCCGGGCTCGCGCGCCGCGAGCCTGCGCCGTTTCGACGAGGACCGACTGGTGCGCGAGGCGGTGCGCGTCGCCGGTGCCATTCCGGCCGCCGTCGCGAAGGACACCCTGGTCGTCAAGGTGCGTTCCTACGACGACATCTCGCTGGAGTTGAACGGTGACCGGACCGTCGCCTGGGGGAGCAGCGAGAAGGGCGCCGCCAAGGCCCGTACGCTCGCCGCTCTCATGAAAGCGGCCCCCGATGCGCGGCACTTCGACGTCAGCGTTCCCACCGCCCCTGCGTCATCAGGGAGTTGACGCACATCAGCGCAGGCCAGCACCCTGGTTGGGCACTGCTATGGCTGATCACATAGGGTGAAAAGAAAAACGGGAGGTTCGGCGTGTTCGTTGAACGTGCGCCACTTGTCGACTTAGTGTCCTGTTCAGAAGACTCCAGGGAACAGACACACTGGTAACCCTAAACTTCAACGTTAGGGTTCGGGTCGGCGATACGGACCGTCCCAATCGGCATCAGTCGTCGGATCGCGGCCCCGCCGCGAGAAGGCGACACGTAACTCGAGGCGAGAGGCCTTCGACGTGGCAGCACCGCAGAACTACCTCGCAGTCATCAAAGTCATCGGTGTCGGCGGCGGTGGTGTCAATGCCATCAACCGGATGATCGAGGTCGGTCTCAAGGGCGTCGAGTTCATCGCCATCAACACCGACGCGCAGGCGCTGTTGATGAGCGACGCCGACGTCAAACTCGACGTCGGCCGCGAACTCACCCGCGGACTCGGCGCCGGAGCCAACCCGGCCGTCGGCCGCAAGGCCGCCGAGGACCACCGCGAGGAGATCGAGGAGGTCCTCAAGGGGGCCGACATGGTCTTCGTGACGGCCGGCGAGGGTGGCGGCACCGGAACCGGCGGCGCGCCCGTCGTGGCCAACATCGCCCGCACCCTGGGCGCCCTCACCATCGGCGTGGTCACGCGCCCGTTCACCTTCGAGGGACGGCGCCGCGCCAACCAGGCCGAGGACGGCATCGCCGAACTCCGCGAAGAGGTCGACACCCTCATCGTCATCCCGAACGACCGGCTGCTGTCCATCTCGGACCGCCAGGTCTCGGTCCTCGACGCCTTCAAGTCGGCCGACCAGGTCCTGCTCTCCGGTGTCCAGGGCATCACCGACCTGATCACCACGCCGGGTCTGATCAACCTCGACTTCGCCGACGTCAAGTCGGTCATGTCCGAGGCCGGTTCGGCCCTCATGGGCATCGGCTCGGCCCGCGGCGACGACCGTGCGGTGGCCGCCGCCGAGATGGCGATCTCCTCGCCGCTCCTGGAGGCCTCCATCGACGGCGCCCGGGGCGTCCTGCTCTCCATCTCCGGCGGCTCCGACCTCGGCCTGTTCGAGATCAACGAGGCCGCCCAGCTGGTCAGCGAGGCCGCCCACCCCGAGGCCAACATCATCTTCGGCGCGGTCATCGACGACGCCCTCGGCGACGAGGTGCGGGTCACCGTGATCGCGGCCGGCTTCGACGGGGGGCAGCCTCCGACCCGCCGGGAGACCCTCGGGTCGTCCTCGGCCTCGACCCGCCGCGACGAGCCCACCCCGGTACGGCAGACCGAGAGCCGTCCGAGCTTCGGCTCGCTCGGCAGCGTCACGCCGAAGGAGGACCTGGAGCCCGCGCCCGAGCCGGCCGCCGACCTCCCGGTCGCCCCGCCGGTCCCGCCGTCGCGGAGCTACTCGGACAGTGCGGCCGAGGAACTGGACGTGCCGGACTTCCTGAAGTGATAGGACAGCGCGAGAGCGTGAGCGGCGCGCACTTCGCCTTCACCGACCGGTGGGGCGGGGTGAGCGCCGCTCCGTATGAGGAGCTCAACCTCGGCGGGGCCGTCGGCGACGACGCCGAGGCCGTGCGGACCAATCGTGAGCTGGCCGCCAAGTCCCTGGGCCTCGACCCGGCTCAGGTGGTCTGGATGAACCAGGTGCACGGGGCGGACGTGGCCGTGCTCGACGAGCCCTGGGGAGCCGAGCCGGTGCCGGAGGTCGACGCGATCGTCACCGCCCGCCGCGGACTCGCCCTCGCTGTCCTCACCGCCGACTGCACTCCTGTCCTGCTCGCCGACCCGGTCGCGGGGATCGCCGCCGCGGCCCACGCGGGCCGGCCCGGCATGGTCGCGGGGGTCGTCCCCGCCGCCGTACGGGCCATGACCGAACTCGGCGCGGAGCCCTCCCGGATCGTCGTCCGCACCGGACCCGCCGTCTGCGGCCGGTGCTACGAAGTGCCGGAGGCGATGCGCGCCGAGGTGGCCGCCGTCGAACCGGCGGCACACGCCGAGACGAGTTGGGGCACTGAGGCGGTCGACGTGACCGCGGGGGTGCACGCGCAGCTCGAACGGCTCGGGGTACGCGACCGGGAGCAGTCGCCGGTGTGCACGCTCGAGTCGGGCGACCACTTCTCATACCGCCGCGATCGCACCACGGGGCGACTCGCGGGATATGTCTGGTTGGACTGATGGGGCATGACGGACCGTAAGGACGAACTCGCCGGAAACCTGGCGAAGGTGGAGGAGCGCATCGCCGCCGCGTGCGCGGCCGCTGGGCGCAAGCGCGAGGAGGTGACCCTCATCGTGGTGACCAAGACCTACCCTGCGAGCGATGTGCGGATGCTGTCGGAACTCGGTGTGCGCCACGTCGCCGAGAACAAGGATCAGGACGCGGCCCCCAAGGCCGCCGAATGCTCGGATCTGCCGCTTACTTGGCACTTTGTCGGTCAGTTGCAGACCAACAAAGTGCGATCCGTGGTCGGTTACGCGGATCTCGTGCAGTCCGTCGATCGTTCGAAGGTGGTGACGGTCCTCTCGAAGGAGGCCGTACGGGCCGAGCGAGAAGTCGGGTGTCTCATCCAGGTCGCGCTCGATGCGGGAGTGACCGGACGGGGCGAGCGAGGAGGCGTGGGGCCAGGCGGAATCGAGGAGTTGGCGGACCTCGTGGCGGACGCTCCGGGGCTGCGGCTCGACGGCCTGATGACCGTCGCTCCGCTCACCGGGGAGTACGCGGGACGCGAACAGGCGGCGTTCGAGCGGTTGATGGATTTGTCGACCGACCTGCGCCGAGCCCATCCGGCTGCGAACATGGTCTCGGCAGGGATGAGTGCGGACCTCGAACAGGCCGTGGCGGCCGGGGCGACACATGTGCGCGTCGGTACCTCGGTACTCGGAGTCCGCCCCAGGCTCGGGTAACGTCGCCAGGAAGTCGGACCACAGCAGAAAATATGGTCATTTCCGCCGATTGGCGGGCATAACGACCTCGTGGATCGCGGGCACTTGGCAGTCGTCAGTCGATCCACCACAGAGCGGAGGACTCAGAGCATGGCCGGCGCGATGCGCAAGATGGCGGTCTACCTCGGCCTCGTGGAGGACGATGGGTACGACGGCCGCGGTTTCGATCCCGACGACGACTTCGAACCTGAACTGGACCCGGAGCCCGAGCGCGACCGTCGACGGCACGAGCCGTCGCACCAGTCGCACGGCTTGCACCAGTCCCATCAGGAACTTCGGCCCGAAAGGGACGAATCGGTGCGAGTGGTGCAGCCTTCGATGCCGCGCGACTCGGTGCCCCGATCCGCTTCGCTAACTGCGGAATCCGGGCGTCCGGCGCGCATTGCGCCCGTGGCATCCATCACACAAGAACGCGCAAGCCTGGAGAAGAACGCACCGGTGATCATGCCCAAGGTCGTGTCGGAACGAGAGCCTTACCGGATCACCACACTTCACCCCCGGACCTACAACGAGGCCCGTACCATCGGGGAACACTTCCGTGAGGGCACCCCGGTGATCATGAATCTGACTGAGATGGATGACACAGACGCCAAGCGACTTGTCGACTTTGCGGCCGGTTTGGTGTTTGGTCTTCACGGCAGCATCGAGCGGGTGACGCAGAAGGTGTTCCTGTTGTCGCCTGCTAACGTCGATGTCACGGCGGAGGACAAGGCCCGCATCGCAGAGGGCGGGTTCTTCAACCAGAGCTGAGACACACGACCGGAAACAGCAGTACAAGTAGTACCCAGCAGCACGGAAACAGGGGAGAGGGAAGCACCAGTAATGAGCGTGGTCCTGGATGTCATCTACATCGCGCTGATGTGCTTCCTCATCGTGCTCATCTTCCGGTTGGTCATGGACTACGTCTTCCAGTTCGCCCGCTCGTGGCAACCTGGCAAGGCGATGGTGGTCGTTCTGGAGGCCACCTACACTGTCACTGATCCACCGCTCAAGCTTCTGCGGCGGTTCATCCCGCCGTTGCGTCTCGGGGGCGTGGCGCTCGACCTGTCCTTCTTCGTACTGATGATCATCGTCTACATCCTGATCTCCGTCGTGAGCCGGCTGTGAACGATACGGTCTTGCCGAATGCCGACGACTACGTTGAGGTGAAGAGATGCCGTTGACCCCCGAGGACGTGCGGAACAAGCAGTTCACGACCGTCCGCCTCCGAGAAGGCTATGACGAGGACGAGGTCGATGCCTTCCTCGATGAGGTCGAAGCCGAACTGACCCGCCTGCTCCGCGAGAACGAGGACCTGCGCGCCAAGCTGGCCGCGGCCACGCGTGCTGCTGCCCAGAACCAGCAGAACATGCGCAAGCCCCCCGAGCAGCAGGACCAGCAACAGCAGCAGGGTATGCCCCCGCAGGGCATGCCGCAGCAGGGCATGCGCGGCCCCGGCGGCCCGGTGCCGGCCGGTATATCTGGCCCGCCGCAGCAGCAGATGGGTGGCCCCATGGGTGGCCCGCCCCAGCTGCCGAGCGGTGCGCCGCAGCTGCCCGCCGGTCCCAGTGGCGGCCAGGGCGGCCCGCAGGGTCCCGGCCCGATGGGTCAGGGTCCGATGGGCCAGGGCCCCATGGGTGGCCAGCCCCCCATGCAGCAGCAGATGGGTGGCCCGATGGGCGGCCCCATGGGTGGTCCGATGGGCGGCCCCGGTCAGGGCCCCGGTGGCGACAGTGCCGCCCGTGTCCTCTCGCTGGCCCAGCAGACCGCCGACCAGGCGATCGCCGAGGCTCGTTCCGAGGCCAACAAGATTGTCGGCGAGGCGCGTTCGCGTGCCGAGGGTCTCGAGCGTGACGCCCGTGCCAAGGCCGATGCCCTGGAGCGGGACGCGCAGGAGAAGCACCGCGTCGCGATGGGCTCCCTGGAGTCCGCCCGCGCCACGCTGGAGCGCAAGGTCGAGGACCTGCGCGGCTTCGAGCGCGAGTACCGCACGCGGCTGAAGTCCTACCTGGAGTCGCAGCTGCGTCAGCTGGAGACCCAGGCCGACGACTCGCTGGCCCCGCCGCGTACGCCTGCGACCGCGTCGCTGCCGCCGTCCCCGGCGCCCTCGATGGCTCCGGCCGGCGCGAGCGCCCCGTCGTACGGTGGCAACCCCGGCGGCATGGGCGGTGGCCCGGCCCCGGCTGCCCCGTCCTACGGCGGTCAGCAGCAGATGTCTCCGGCCATGACCCAGCCGATGGCGCCGGTGCGTCCGCAGGGCCCGGGTCCGATGGGCCAGGCTCCCTCGCCGATGCGCGGGTTTCTCATCGACGAGGACGACAACTGACGGCCTGTAGTACGCCTTAGGCGTCGGCAGCGTTCAGGGCGGGGCCCCGGGTTTTTATCCGGGGCCCCGCCCTTTTGTCGGTGCCCGGGGTGGGGGCTGGGCGGGGGTGGGTTTCGCTCGCCCGCGCTTGCGGGGTGCCGCTTCTGTGGGTCGGGAGCCGCCCCAGCGGCACGACTGCCCGCAGCTGAGCCAACCTAGGGGCGCGGGGAACTGCGCGACCAGCCCCCACCGGCCCGCACCCGCACGACTGCCCGTAACTACGGCGGCATGCAGAAGGCCCGGCCACCGCTCGGGGGCCGGGCCTTCGTGCTGGTGCGGCTATGCCTTGCGGAGGCAGAACGTCAGGGACAGGCCCTCGTCCGTGAACGGCTCGCCGTAGGAGTCGTCCGCCTCGCCCTGGGCGAAGTCCGTCGCCAGGACCTCGTCGGCGATCAGGCTCGCGTGCTCGGTGAGCGCCGCGATCACCGCCGGGTCCGTGGACGTCCAGCGCAGGGCGATGCGGTCGGCCACGTCGAGGCCGCTGTTCTTGCGGGCCTCCTGGATCAGGCGGATGGCGTCACGGGCCAGGCCAGCCTGACGGAGTTCCTCCGTGATCTCCAGGTCCAGCGCCACCGTCGCGCCCGAGTCGGACGCCACCGACCAGCCCTCGCGCGGGGTCTCCGTGATGATCACCTCGTCCGGAGCGAGGGTGATCGTCTCACCGTCGACCTCGACCGACGCCGTGCCCTCGCGCAGGGCCAGGGACAGCGCCGCCGCGTCCGCGTTCGCGACCGCCTTCGCCACGTCCTGGACGCGCTTGCCGAAACGCTTGCCCAGGGCGCGGAAGTTGGCCTTCGCCGTGGTGTCCACCAGGGAGCCGCCGACCTCGCTCAGTGACGCCAGGGACTCGACGTTCAGCTCCTCCGTGATCTGCGTGTGCAACTCGCGGTTGAGGGAGTCGAAGCCCGTCACCGCCACCAGCGCGCGCTTGAGCGGCTGACGCGTCTTCACGCCCGACTCCGCGCGCGTGGCACGGCCCAGCTCCACCAGTCGCCGTACGAGAACCATCTGCTTCGACAGCTCCGGGTCGATGGCGGTGAGGTCCGCCTCCGGCCAGGTCGCCAGGTGCACCGACTCCGGCGCGCCCGGGGTCACCGGCGCGACCAGGTCCTGCCAGACCCGCTCGGTGATGAACGGGGTCAGCGGGGCCATCAGCTTCGTGACCGTCTCGACGACCTCGTGCAGCGTGCGCAGCGCCGCCTTGTCGCCTTGCCAGAAGCGGCGACGGGACCGGCGTACGTACCAGTTGGACAGGTCGTCGACGAACGCCGAGAGCAGCTTGCCGGCGCGCTGGGTGTCGTACGACTCCAGGGACTGGGTCACCTGGTCGGTCAGCGCGTGCAGTTCGGACAGCAGCCAGCGGTCCAGGACCGGGCGGTCGGCCGGGGCCGGATCCGCCTCGCTGGGCGCCCAGTTGGAGGTGCGGGCGTACAGGGCCTGGAAGGCGACCGTGTTCCAGTAGGTGAGGAGCGTCTTGCGCACCACCTCCTGGATCGTGCCGTGGCCCACGCGGCGTGCCGCCCACGGGGAGCCGCCGGCCGCCATGAACCAGCGCACCGCGTCCGCGCCGTGCTGGTCCATCAGCGGGATCGGCTCCAGGGTGTTGCCCAGGTGCTTGGACATCTTGCGGCCGTCCTCGGCGAGGATGTGGCCGAGGCACACGACGTTCTCGTACGACGACTTGTCGAAGACCAGCGTGCCGACGGCCATCATTGTGTAGAACCAGCCGCGGGTCTGGTCGATGGCCTCGCAGATGAACTGCGCCGGGTAGCGGGCCTCGAACACGTCCTTGTTCTGGTACGGGTAGCCCCACTGCGCGAACGGCATCGAACCCGAGTCGTACCAGGCGTCGATGACCTCCGGCACGCGCGTGGCCGTCTTCTCGCACTGAGGGCACGCGAAGGTGACGTCGTCGATGTACGGGCGGTGCGGGTCCAGTTCGGACTGGTCGGTGCCCGTCAGCTCGGTGAGCTCCGCGCGTGAGCCGACGCAGGTGAGGTGGTCGTCCTCGCAGCGCCAGATCGGCAGCGGGGTGCCCCAGTAGCGGTTGCGGGACAGCGCCCAGTCGATGTTGTTGTTCAGCCAGTCGCCGTACCGGCCGTGCTTGACGGTGTCCGGGAACCAGTTGGTGTTCTCGTTCTCCTGGAGGAGGCGGTCCTTGATGGCCGTGGTGCGGATGTACCAGGACGGCTGCGCGTAGTAGAGGAGCGCGGTGTGGCAGCGCCAGCAGTGCGGGTAGCTGTGCTCGTACGGGATGTGCCGGAAGAGGAGGCCGCGCTGCTGGAGGTCCTCGGTGAGCTTTTCGTCCGCCTTCTTGAAGAAGACGCCGCCGACCAGGGGGACGTCCTCCTCGAACGTGCCGTCCGGGCGGACCGGGTTCACGACGGGCAGGCCGTAGGCGCGGCAGACCTTGAGGTCGTCCTCACCGAAGGCGGGGGACTGGTGGACCAGGCCCGTACCGTCCTCGGTCGTGACGTACTCGGCGTTCACCACGTAGTGGGCCTCGGCCGGGAACTCCACGAGCTCGAACGGACGTTGATAGGTCCAGCGCTCCATTTCGGCGCCGGTGAAGGTCTCGCCGGTGGTCTCCCAGCCCTCGCCGAGTGCCTTCTCGACGAGCGGCGCGGCGACGACGAGCTTCTCCGCGCCTTCTGGACCCTTCGTCGCGACGACGTAGGTGACGTCGGGGTGCGCGGCGACCGCGGTGTTGGAGACCAGCGTCCAGGGCGTCGTCGTCCACACCAGGAGGGCGGCCTGGCCGGCCAGCGGACCGGAGGTGAGCGGGAAACGGACGTACACGGACGGGTCCACGACCGTCTCGTAGCCCTGCGCCAGCTCGTGGTCGGACAGGCCGGTGCCGCAGCGCGGACACCAGGGGGCGACGCGGTGGTCCTGGACCAGCAGATCCTTGTTGAAGATCTCCTTGAGCGACCACCAGACCGACTCGATGTACTCGGGGTCCATCGTGCGGTAGGGGTCGTTGAGGTCGGCCCAGTAGCCCATGCGGGTCGTGAGCTCTTCGAAGGCGTCGGTGTGGCGGGTCACCGACTCGCGGCACTTGGCGTTGAACTCCGCGATGCCGTACGTCTCGATGTCCTGCTTGCCGGAGAAGCCGAGCTCCTTCTCCACCGCCAGCTCCACCGGGAGGCCGTGGCAGTCCCAGCCGGCCTTGCGGGCCACGTGGTAGCCGCGCATGGTGCGGAAGCGGGGGAAGACGTCCTTGAAGACGCGTGCCTCGATGTGGTGGGCGCCCGGCATGCCGTTGGCGGTGGGCGGGCCCTCGTAGAACACCCACTCGGGGCGGCCCTCGGACTGCTCCAGGCTCTTGGCGAAGATCTTCTGCTCGCGCCAGAAGTCGAGCACGGCGTGCTCGAGCGCGGGCAGGTCGACCTGGGCGGGCACCTGGCGGTACTGCGGCTGCGTATTCAACGAGCTTCCTCCGGCGGACTTGCTGCCTTCCGTCCGGAGGGACGAGAGCCACGACGATCTGTCGTACGCCGTCTTCGGCGCGCTCCCGCGGTACCACCCTCCTTGGCTCCCCGGTGCGCCGTGCACACCAGTGAGCCCCCTCATTGGGGTCGCGATGCCGGTTCTAACGCCCCTCACGGGGTTTCTTCCGGCGGCTCCGGGGTGATCTTCACGTCGCGCTCGCCCCCGGGCTTCCACCGACCCCGGGTCGCTCTGGGCTGCGTACGTCGCTACTCGTCCCCATCCACGCTTCTCGCTCCGCCCAGTGTACGGCGCCGGGAGGACAGCGGCCGACCGGTTTTCCGGTGCCGGAGGCCGAGGGCTTCGCAGGGCCTCGGATGACCCGAATGGAGCGGTACGCGTGTTCGGATTTCGGGACGCGCTGCCCGGCGGATTACCCGGCGGGGAGCTGGGCACAACGGATGCAGGCTTGCGGAGTCATATGCGCGAGCCGGGCGAATCAGGCGGTGCGCCCCGTTGCCGCGGGACTCGAGTCGATTTATCGTCCCAGCACGATTCGCGAGCAAGATCACAATATGTGAAGGGGCCGCGGCATGGTGGCGAAGAAGACCGCCGAACAGCAGTCGGCGTCCGGCAGATCCACCCATGCCCGGGCCTCCGGTGGTGAGGCCAAGGACGCGGGCGGGAAGAAGAGCACGCAGGGGACGTCGTCCGCGGCGCGCGCGGCCAAGGCGGTGAAGACGCTGGGTGCGGCGACGAAGAAGACGGCCACGAAGAGGACGGCCACGAAGAAGACCGCCGCGAAGAAGACCGCGACGAAGAAGTCGGCCGCCACGGCGCCCGTCGAGGGGGCCGAGAGACCGGCCGCCAAGAAGGCACCGGCCAGGAAGACCGTCGCCAAGAAGGCGGCGGCCGCGAAGAAGACCGCTGCCCGGAAGAGCGCCTCCAAGACGACGAGTGCGGGCAGGAAGAGCACGGCCAAGAAGGCGGGCGCGGCGCAGGCCGCGAAGCAGACGGGAGCCACGACGGTGGTTGCGAAGAAGACTCCTGGCACGGCCACGGCGGCGAAGACCGCCGTTCCCAAGGCACGGGTCGCCGCGGCGGTGCCCGGCGAGCTCGCGGTGCGCCCCGGCGAGGACCCGTGGACCCCGGAAGAGGTCGCGGAGGCGCGTGCGGAGCTGACGGCCGAGGCGCTGCGGCTGCGCACCGAGATCACCACGTCCGAGCAGTCCCTGGTGGGCCTGATGCGGGACTCCGGGGACGGCGCGGGCGACGACCAGGCCGACACCGGCACCAAGAACATCACGCGCGAGAGCGAGATGGCCCTCGCGGCCAACGCACGCGAGATGCTCATCCAGACCGAGCGGGCCCTCGGGCGCCTCGACGCCGGCACCTACGGCCTGTGCGAGAACTGCGGCAACCCCATCGGCAAGGCCCGCATGCAGGCCTTCCCGCGGGCCACCCTGTGCGTCGAGTGCAAGCAGAAGCAGGAACGCCGGTACTGAGGGCTCACGGAGGCGTGTCGTACCCTCGTCCTCAGTCAGGTACCTAGGTCGAGGGACTCACGTGGCAGAGGCGGAGCGCATCATCGGTACGCCGGACACCCCGGACGGGGCGGGGACCGAGGAACCGGAGCAGCACTCCGGTCCGGACGGGCGGGGGAGCGCCGAGAGCGCCGAGGCGCGGCCCAGGGGCAAGCGGCGCATCGCCGTGCTGTTCGCGGTCGCGGCCGTCGCGTACGCCCTCGACCTGATCAGCAAGATGATCGTGGTCGCCAAGCTGGAGCACCATGAGCCGATCGAGATCATCGGGGACTGGCTGAAGTTCGAGGCGATCCGCAACGCGGGCGCGGCCTTCGGCTTCGGCGAGGCCTTCACCGTGATCTTCACGGTGATCGCGGCCGCCGTGATCCTGGTGATCGCCCGCCTCGCCCGCAAGCTCTACAGCCTGCCCTGGGCGATCGCGCTGGGCCTGCTGCTCGGCGGCGCGCTCGGCAACCTCACCGACCGGCTCTTCCGCTCGCCGGGCGTCTTCGAGGGCGCGGTCGTCGACTTCATCGCGCCCAAGCACTTCGCCGTCTTCAACCTCGCCGACTCGGCGATCGTGTGCGGCGGCATCCTGATCGTGCTGCTGTCCTTCAAGGGGCTGGACCCGGACGGGACCGTCCACAAGGACTGACGGGACCGTCCCCCGGGCTGGGGGCCTGGGACTCTCGTACGAGAGTGTCCGACCCGTCCGGCATACTCGACGGGTGAGCACCGTTCCCGAGATCCGTACCCTGCCCGTGCCCGACGGCCTGGAGGGCGAGCGCGTCGACGCCGCCATCTCCCGCATGTTCGGCTTCTCCCGTACCAAGGCGGCCGAGCTCGCCGCCGCGGGGAAGGTCGCGGTCGACGGGTCGGTGGTCGGGAAGTCCGAGCGGGTGCACGGGGGTGCCTGGCTCGAGGTGGAGATGCCGCAGGCGCCCGCGCCCGTGCAGATCGTCGCCGAGCCGGTCGAGGGCATGGAGATCGTGTACGACGACGATGACGTGGTCGTGATCGACAAGCCGGTCGGCGTCGCGGCCCACCCGTCACCGGGCTGGACCGGGACGACGGTCATCGGCGGCCTCGCGGCGGCCGGCTACCGCATCTCGACCTCCGGTGCCGCCGAGCGCCAGGGCATCGTGCACCGCCTCGACGTGGGCACGTCCGGCCTGATGGCGGTCGCCAAGTCGGAGCGGGCGTACACCTCGCTCAAGCGCCAGTTCAAGGAGCGCACGGTCGACAAGCGGTACCACACGCTCGTCCAGGGCCACCCGGACCCGACCAGCGGCACCATCGACGCGCCCATCGGCCGCCACCCGAACCACGACTACAAGTGGGCGGTCACGGCCGAGGGCAAGCCGTCCGTCACGCACTACGACCTCATCGAGGCGTTCCGGGCGGCCTCCCTCCTCGACGTCAAGCTCGAGACCGGCCGCACCCACCAGATCCGCGTCCACATGGCCGCCCACCGGCACCCCTGCGTCGGCGACCTGACGTACGGCGCCGACCCGACGCTCGCCAAGCGGCTCGGCCTGACCCGCCAGTGGCTGCACGCCGTGCGCCTCGGCTTCGAGCACCCCGGGGACGGGGAGTGGGTCGAGTTCGAGAGCGGCTACCCGGCCGACCTGCAGAAGGCGCTGGACCAGGTCCGCGAGGAGACGTACGGGTGAGCACGCGCGCGTACGTCGTGCGCGTCGCCGAGGACCCCGCCGACCTGGAGGCGGGCTTCGCGGTGCGCAAGGAGGTCTTCGTCGGCGAGCAGGGCGTGCCGGAGGACCTGGAGTACGACGCGTACGACGCCGTGGCCGTCCATGTGCTGGCGGTCCGCGAGGACGGGCTGCCGCTCGGGACCGGTCGGCTGCTTCACGGCGAGGCGGCCGCGGCGAAGACCGACGGCGATCCCTCGGTGGGCTCGCTGGGGCGCCTCGCCGTGACGAAGGCGGCGCGCGGGCTCGGCGTCGGGGTGGCCCTGGTGCGGGCCATCGAGGACGCGGCACGCGCGCGTGGGCTCGCCGCGGTGGACCTGCACGCGCAGACGCACGCCCTGGGGTTCTACGAGCGGCTGGGGTACGTGGCGTACGGGCCGGAGTTCCCGGATGCGGGGATACCGCACCGGGCGATGCGGCGCGCTCTGTAGCCGAGGGTGCGGAACAGGCTGGTGGGAACAGCGGCGTGGCAGGCTTGAGGTCCGCCCTGTGAACGTCTAGATCTCGCCGGAGTACTGACCGTGGATCAGCTGGCCCTGTTGTTCGTGCTGTTGCTCGGGGCCGTGATCAGCGTCCCTGTGGGGGACCGGCTGGGGCTGCCCGCGCCCGTGCTGATGACGATCCTCGGGATCGTCCTGGCGGTGCTCGACTTCGTGCCGAACGTCGACATCCCGCCGGAGCTGATCCTGCCCCTGCTGTTGCCGCCGCTGCTGTACGCGGCCGTACGGCGTACCTCCTGGCGGCAGTTCACGGCCAACATCCGGCCGATCTTCCTGCTCGCCGTGGCGCTGGTGTTCGTCACCACCCTGTGCGTGGCGGTCGTCGCCCACTCGATCGTGCCGGGGCTGCCGATCGCCGCCGCGGTGGCGCTGGGTGCGCTGGTCGCGCCGCCCGATCCGGTCGCGGCGACCGCCGTCGCCGGGCAACTCGGGCTGCCGCGGCGGCTGGTGTCGATCCTGGAGGGCGAGGGGCTCTTCAACGACGTGACGGCGATCGTGCTGTACAACGTGGCGATCGCCGCCGCCTTGAGCGGGACGTTCTCGCCGTGGCGGGCCGGCCTCGACCTCGTGCTGTCCGCGGTGGTCGCGGTGGTCGTCGGGGTGGCGCTGGGGTGGGGCGCCAACAAGCTGATGGACCTGCTGGACGACGCGACGCTGCAGATCGGGCTGACGCTCCTCGTGCCGTACGCCTCCTATGTGCTGGCCGAGGAGCTGCACGGGTCCGGAGTGCTCGCCGTGCTCACCACCGCGCTGTTCCTCGCCGAGTACGCCACCGACGCCGACGACGTGCTGACCCGGCTCGCCGGGCACACCTTCTGGGACATCGTCGACACGCTGGTCACGGGCGTGGCGTTCGGGCTGATCGGCCTTGAACTGCACAACGCGATCCGTACGGCGTCCGGGCGGTGGGGGGAGATGCTCGGCTGGGCGGCCGCGATCGTGGGAGTCGTCGTACTCGTACGGCTGGTGTGGCTGCTGCCCGCGACCTGGGTCGCCAAGCGGCTGCACGCGAAGCAGGACTACGACGAGGAGATCCCGATGACCTGGCGGGAGACCGTCGTCATGTGGTGGTCGGGGATGCGCGGGGTGGCCTCCGTGGCGCTGGCGCTGGCGATTCCGTTGAAGACCGACGAGGGGTCGGCCTTTCCCGACCGGGACGAGATCGTGTTCATCGCGTTCGGGGTCATCATGGCCACGCTCGTGCTGCAGGGGCTGACCCTGCCGTGGCTGGTGAAACGGCTCGGTGTGCGGGCCGACACCGAGCGGGAGCAGGAGTTCGAGAAGGCGCTGGCGATCCGGGCCGCCAAGGCCGCCAAGCGCAGGCTCCGGGAGATCGAGGAGGTCGAGGAGCTGCCGGATGAGCTGTCCGAGCAGATGCTGCGGCGGGCCTTCGACATCGGTGTGCGGATCAGCCCGGACATGGGGGACGAGGAACGGCGGGAGGCGCACCAGCAGCGGGCGCGCCGACTGAAGCGGATCCGGCGGATCCAGGGCGAGATGATGAGCGCGGCCCGGCACGAGGTGCTGGCGGCGCGGAGTGAGCCCGGGGCGGATCCTGAGGTGGTGGACCGGGTGCTGCGGCACCTCGACGTACGCAGCTTGCGTTGATCTGCCGGTCCCATGGCAATCATGTAAAGGCCAACGACTGCGCGGCCGGCCCTTCGTAGGATCTGAGCATGGCTCGCAACGTTGTGATCAGTGGTGGCGGTACGGGAATTGGGCTCGCGGCGGCGAACGTCTTCGCCGGGGACGGGGATCGGGTTCTGCTGCTCGGGCGGCGGGCCGAGGTGCTGGAGAAGGCCGGTGTGCCGGGGGCGTTGACCTACGCCGCCGATCTCAGCGAGCCGGGCGAGGTGCGTGGGGTCGTCGACTTCGTGGCACGGGAGCTCGGGACCGTGGACGTGCTGATCAACAGTGCGGGGGGTGCCGGGCAGTTGGAGCCGAAGGCCGAGAGCGACGATCCGCTCGACGCCGTCGCCCACAACTGGACCGTCAACTTCCGGATCAACGTCCTGACCGCCGCGCTGCTCACCGAGGGGCTCAAGGACCGGCTCGCCGAGCCCGGTGGGCGGGTGCTGTTCGTCAGCTCCATCGCCGCCTACCGGGGGTCCGGGAGCGGGGCGTACGCGGCGGCCAAGGCGGGGCTGCATCCGTACGCCCATGACCTGGCCCGGGACCTCGGTCCGCGCGGGATCACCGTGAACGTGGTCGCGCCCGGCTATGTCGAGGAGACCGGGTTCTTCGGCGCCGCGATCGACCCGGCCCGGCGTGCGCGGCTCATCGGCGAGACCTCGACCGGGCGCGCCGGGACGCCCGGGGACATCGCGGCCACGCTGCACTGGCTGGCCTCCCCGGGCGCCGGGCACGTCACCTCGCAGGTCATCCAGGTCAACGGTGGTGCCGAGCGCGGCCAGTGACGGTCAGCTCCGTCCCGTCCCCGGCTCGTACGCGCGCCGCGCGGCGGCACGGTCGGAGGAGGCGGGGCGGCCGTTGCCGCGGCTCTGCGGCAGAACCGCGTCCGCCGTGTTGACGCGGGGGAGGGCGTGCGGGTGCTCCTCGGACAGCCAGCGGATCATCTGCTCGCGGACCGTGACCCGCACCTTCCAGATGTCGTCGGCGTCGTGGGCGGTGACCAGGGCCCGTACCTGCATGGTGTTGGGGGTGCTGTCCGTGACGTCGAGCCCGTAGGCGCGGCCGTCCCAGGCCGGGCACTCGCGCAGGATGTCGCGCAGCTTGTCGCGCATTGCGTCCAGCGGTGCGGAGTGGTCGACGTGCCAGTAGACGATGCCGGTCATCTCGACGCCGCCACGCGACCAGTTCTCGAAGGGCTTGGACGTGAAGTACGAGACCGGCATGGTGATCCGCCGCTCGTCCCACGTCCGCACCGTCAGGAACGTCAGTGTGATCTCCTCGACGGTGCCCCACTCCCCGTCCACCACCACCGTGTCGCCGATGCGCACCATGTCGCCGAAGGCGATCTGCAGCCCGGCGAACATGTTGCTCAGCGTGGACTGGGCGGCTACACCGGCGACGATGCCGAGGATTCCGGCCGAGGCCAGCAGCGAGGCGCCGGCCGCGCGCATCGCAGGGAAGGTCAGCAGCATCGCGGCCACGGCCACCACGCCGACGACCGCGGAGACCACCCGCACGATCAGCGACACCTGGGTGCGGACGCGCCGGACCCGGGCAGGGTCACGGTGCACGCGCGCGTAGCGGGTGTACGTCGTCTCGACTATGGCGCTGGTGATCCGGATCACCAGCCAGGCGGCCGCCCCGATCAGGACCAGCGTCAGAACCCGGCCGATGGCGACCTTGTGGGTCTCCAGCACCTTCGTCTCGTCGTACGACCCTCTGAGCATGGCCGCGCACAGCACGAGCTGGTACGGGATGCGGCCCCGGCGCAGCAGACCCCACAGCGGGGTCTCGCCGTGCCGTTCGTCGGCCTTGCGCAGCAGACGGTCGGTGGCCCAGCCGATGAGCAGCGTGAGGACGACCGAGCCGCCGATCACGATCAGCGGGCGGAGTACGTTCTCCATGACCCCGAACCTAACCGCCACCGGGCGGCCGTGAACATGAGACTTCGTGTGACTTCGGAGACGCAGTGGGCAGGGCCGTGCGGCTGCGCTGTCAGAGCAGCCTGGCACCATGGCCTCATGAACATCATGCTCTTTCACTCGACCTACGGCCTCGGGCCCGCGGTGCGCGCGGCGGCCGACAGGCTGCGCGCCGCCGGGCACGAGGTGTGGACGCCGGACCTCTTCGAGGGACGCACGTTCGAGACGGTCGAGGAGGGCATGGCCTTCAACCAGGAGATCGGCAAGGACGAGCTGCTCAAGCGAGCTGTCCTGGCCGCCGCGCCCTACTCGGAGCGGGGTCTTGTGTACGCCGGGTTCTCGCTCGGTGCCTCCATCGCGCAGACCCTCGCGCTCGGCGACGAGAAGGCCCGCGGGCTGCTGCTCCTGCACGGCACGTCGGACATCGCGCCCAGTGCGACCGTGGACGAGCTGCCGGTCCAGCTGCACGTGGCCGAGCCGGATCCGTTCGAGACGGACGACTGGCTGAGCGCCTGGTACCTGCAGATCGGCAGAGCGGGTGCCGACGTCGAGGTCTACCGATACGCCGGGGCCGGCCACTTCTACACCGACCCCGGCCTGCCGGACTACGACGAGGAGGCCGCCGAGGCCACCTGGCGGGTGGCGCTCGACTTTCTCGACACTCTCTAGACCGGGTCGTAGGTGCGTTCCACCTTCTGCGTACCGGTGCGGGTGCGGTACGAGCGCTGCCAGGACGAGGTCGCGTTCGGGCTCGTCCTGTCGGACAGCACGTAGTAGTCCATCTGCGCGCGGTCGGCGGTGATGTCCAGGACGCCGTAGCCGTGGCGGTCGGTGTCGACCCAGTGGACGTGCCGGTTGGCGACCTGGATGATCGGCGCCGCGACCGCGGTGACCGTGCCCTCGGGGACCTTCAGGATGTCGTCGAGGTTGTCGGAGGTCACCGAGGTGACGACGAACTCCGTGGCGGCCGAGGCCGACAGCGGGTAGGTACCGGCGTCCACCGGCACGTCGTTGGCCCACGCCATGTGGATGTCGCCGGTCAGGAAGACGGTGTTGCGGATCGCGTTGGAGCGCAGGTGGGCCAGCAGCTCCCGGCGGTCGTCCGTGTAGCCGTCCCACTGGTCGGTGTTGAGCGCGAGGCCCTCCTTCGGCAGGCCCAGCAACTCGGCGAGCGGCTTGAGCAGGTCCGCGGAGAGCGAGCCGATCGAGAACGGCGAGATCATCACCGAGTTGCCGACCAGCCGCCAGGTCGTGTCCGACGCCTTCAGTCCGGCCTTGAGCCAGTCGAGCTGGGCGCGCCCGGTGATCGTGCGGTCCGGGTCGTCCACCGAACCGCTGCCCGTGGACGCCTGCTGGGAGCGGAAGGAGCGCAGGTCGAGCAGCGAGAGGTCGGCGAGCTTGCCGAAGCGCAGCCGCCGGTAGGTGGTGCCCGCGATCGCCGTGCGGACCGGCATCCACTCGAAGTAGGCCTGCTTGGCGGCGGCCTGACGGGCGGACCAGGTGCCCTCGGTGCCTTCGGTGTGGTTCTCGGCGCCGCCCGACCAGGCGTCGTTGGCGAACTCGTGGTCGTCCCAGATGGCGATGACCGGCGCCTTGAGGTGCAGGGCCTGCAGGTCCGGGTCCGTCTTGTACTTGCCGTGCCGGGTCCGGTAGTCGGCGAGGGTGAGGATCTCGTGGGTCGGCGCGTGCTGTCGTACGACGGTGTCGCGCGTCCCGTACTCGCCGGTGCCGTACTCGTAGATGTAGTCGCCCAGGTGCAGCCAGGCGTCCAGGTCGCCGCGGGCCGCGAGGTGGCGGTACGACGAGAAGTAGCCGGCCTCCCAGTTGGCGCAGGAGACCACGCCGAAGCGCAGGCCGGACACGGCGGCGTCCGCCGCCGGCGCGGTGCGGGTGCGCGCCGCCGGGGAGTCGGTGCCGCCGGCGGAGAAGCGGAACCAGTAGTCGGTGGCCGGTGCCAGGCCGCGGATGTCCGCCTTGACGGTGTGGTCGGAGGCGGCGGTCGCGGTGGTGGAGCCCTTGGCGACGACGTTCGTGAACGCCTTGTCCTTGGCGACGGTCCAGCCGACCTCGGTGTCCGGGCCGAGCCCGGAGCCGGGTATCGCCTCGGAGGTGGGGGTCACCCGGGTCCACAGCAGGACGCCGTCCGGCAGCGGGTCGCCGGAGGCGACGCCGTGCAGGAAGGCGGGGGTCTCGGTGGCGGCCCGGGCGGGCAGTGCGGCGGCGAGGGGGCCGGCCAGGACGGCGGTGGCCGCCGCGGCCCTGACGACCGTACGGCGGCGCGGCGACAGGGAGTTCAGACGCTCGGATGCTCTGTGTCTTCTGGTCACGGACGATCAGGTTACTGATCGGTATTAACGAGAGCGGGCGAACTCGTAAAAGTTCGCCCGCTCTTTGACTTACGGTCAGGCTCAGGCCTTGAGGGCCGCCTCGATCGCCGTGTTGAAGTCGGCGACGGTCATCGGCGCGTTCCCGTCCGAGCCGGTCAGCGTCTTGCCGTCCATCTTCAGGGTCGGGGTGCCGGTCACGCCGTCCTTGTTGAACTTCTCGGACATCTCCAGGGCCCACTTGTCGTAGGTGCCGTTCTTCACGGCGTTCTGGAACTTGGTGTTGTCCTTCAGCGCGGGGACGGTCTGCGCGATCTTGATGAGGTAGTCGTCGTCCTTGAACTTGTCGTCGGACTCCTCGGGGTGCCACTTCGTCGAGTACATCGCGGTCTTGTACTCGAGGAAGGCCTCGCCGCTGACGTTCAGCGCCGCGCCGAGCGCGCTGAGGCCGTTCTTGGAGCCCTCGCCGCCCAGGTTGCCGTCGAGGAAGGTGGCGCCGACGTACTGGATCTTGAACTTGCCGTCCTCGACGTCCTTGTCCACGGTCGAGCCGACGGTCTGCTCGAACTGGGCGCAGACCGGGCAGCGCGGGTCCTCGTACATGACGAGGGTCTTCTTGGCGCTGCTCTCGCCGATGACGACGGTGGTGCCGTTCGTGCCCGTGCTGTTGGCCGGCTTGACGAGCTTGTCGTCCTTCGCCGCCTCCCAGTAGCTGGGCTTGTTGCCCTGGACGACCGCGTAGCTGATGCCGCCGGCTATCGCCAGGACGCCGACTATGGAGCAGACGACGATGACCTGCCGCTTGATCTTGGCGCGCTTGGCCTGGCGCTCACGCTCCAGACGCAGGCGCTCGCGGGCGGCGTTCTTCGCCTGCTGGCTGTTCCGCTTGCTCATGGGTGATCTCCGTAAGGGGACGCGCACAACGTCGTGTGCGGGATACGTATGGGGGACTGGTGGTGCTCAGGTGCTGTTCGAGGCCGCAGGGGCCGCAGAGGCCTCAGGTGCCTTCAGGCTCAGGCGAACGCGACCGAGCACGGCGGTCCACGCCGTCCCAAGGAGTGCACGAGGATCCGGTCGAGGGCGGCGGTCGTACGGCGGCGGGGGCGCACCGGGCGGCGCACCGCCGGGGTCGGCCGCACCGTCAGCGCCGCGGCCGCCATGAGCAGCGGCCGGAAGGTCGTGGCGGCCACCGCGCGCAGCAGCTGGGCCAGCGCCCGCTCGCCGCGGCGCAGCCAGGCGGCGGCGAGGAGGCCGACGCCGACGTGCGCGCCCAGCAGCAGCCAGGCGGTCACCGGGTCGGCGTGGGCGAGCATGCCCGCGAGCCGGTCGGTGTCGGCGCCGGTGACACGGGCCAGCGGGGAGCCGACGCTGCCGCTGCCGCAGAACACGTCCCAGCCGACCGAGCGCAGCGGGCCCGCGACCGGGCCGCCCGCGGCGCCGTAGCAGACGTGCTGGCCGGTGGTGAAGACGGTGTCGGCGGCCAGCTCCAGCGGGATCAGCAGGGCGGCGATCCGCCCGAAGCCGCGCTCGCGGCCGGCCAGCGCGTAGGCGAGCACGAACACGGCGACGGCGACCGCCGCCACCGTGTTGACCGGCAGGGGAACTCCGGACAGCAGCACGTGCGACGCGGTGCTGAGTGTCACGACGAGTGCCGTGAAAAGCGCCGCGCGAAGCGCTCGTAGCTGGGTCCCGGATATGTCCATGGCGGAGGAGAGTCTGTCACGTGGGCCTGTAAGGGACCCCTAAAGGATCCCTGTGAGTGCCCCTACCGACAGCGGATCGTCACAGACCCGGAATCCGGCCGTTGCGGAACAGGTCCACGAAGGTCTGGTGATCGGCACGCGCGCGTGCGCCGTAGCTGTGCGCGAAGTCGGTCAGCAGGCCCGCGAAGCCCTCCTCGTCGGCCGCGATCGCCGCGTCGATGGCCCGCTCGGTGGAGAACGGCACCAGGGACTCGCCGGAGGTGTCGTCGGCCGCCGAATGCATGGTGGCCGTGGCCCGGCCGAGGTCGGCGACGACCGCCGCGATCTCCTCGAAGTCGTCGACGTCGCTCCAGTCCAGGTCCACGGCGTACGGCGAGATCTCCGCGACGAGCTGGCCCGCGCCGCCCAGCTCGGTCCAGCCCAGCCACGGGTCGGCGTGCTGCTGCAGGGCGCGCTGGGAGATCACCGTGCGGTGGCCCTCGTGCTGGAAGTAGTCGCGGATCGCCGGGTCGGTGATGTGGCGGGAGACGGCCGGGGTCTGGGCCTGCTTGATGTAGATCACGACGTCGTTCTCGAGGGCGTCGCTGTGGCCCTCCAGCAGGATGTTGTACGACGGCAGCCCGGCCGAGCCGATCCCGATGCCGCGACGGCCGACCACGTCCTTCACGCGGTACGAGTCCGGGCGGGCCAGCGAGGTCTCCGGCAGCGTCTCCAGGTAGCCGTCGAAGGCCGCGAGCACCTTGTAGCGGGTGGCCGCGTCCAGCTCGATGGAGCCGCCGCCCGGCGCGAAGCGGCGCTCGAAGTCGCGGATCTCCGTCATGGAGTCGAGCAGCCCGAAGCGGGTCAGGGAGCGGGCGTCGCGCAGCGCGTCCAGGAGCGGGCCCTCGGCGGTGTCCAGGGTGAAGGGCGGCACCTCGTCGCTCTTGGCGCCGGTCGCCAGGGCGTGGATCCGCTCGCGGTACGCGCCCGCGTACACCTCCACCAGCTCGGTGATCTGGTCGTCGCCGAGCGCCTTCGCGTACCCGATGAGGGCGATCGAGGCGGAGAAGCGCTTGAGGTCCCAGGTGAAGGGGCCGACGTAGGCCTCGTCGAAGTCGTTGACGTTGAAGATCAGCCGGCCGGTGGCGTCCATGTACGTGCCGAAGTTCTCGGCATGCAGGTCGCCGTGGATCCACACGCGCGAGGTGCGCTCGTCGAGGTACGGGCCGCCCCGCTTCTCCGCGTCGAGGTCGTGGTAGAAGAGGCAGGCGGTGCCCCGGTAGAACGCGAACGCCGAGGCCGCCATCTTCCGGAACTTCACCCGGAACGCGGCCGGGTCGGCGGCCAGGAGCTCGCCGAAGGCGGTGTCGAAGACGGAGAGGATCTCCTCGCCGCGCTGCTCGTCGTTGAGCTGGGGGACCGACATCGCTGGGTGCCTCCTGGTGCATGCGTACGACAGCGTTTCTGTCGTCTCCAACGGGTGGGGTCGTATGAAAGTGCCCGCGAAACCCTCGCTGTGAAGGTACGCGGGGGAGCCTCCGGAGTGTCAGTGCCGAGGCATAGACTTCGACGCTGTTCCCCAGACTGTCCGCCAGCCTGTCGCCCAGTGTTTTCCATGGAGGCCACGCCGTGTCAAAGCCGCCGTTCACGCACCTGCACGTCCACACCCAGTACTCCCTGCTGGACGGTGCCGCGCGGCTCAAGGACATGTTCAACGCGTGCAACGAGATGGGCATGACCCATATCGCCATGTCCGACCACGGCAACCTCCACGGGGCGTACGACTTCTTCCACACCGCGAAGAAGGCCGGAGTCACCCCGATCATCGGCATCGAGGCGTATGTCGCCCCCGAGTCGCGGCGCAACAAGCGCAAGATCCAGTGGGGCCAGCCGCACCAGAAGCGGGACGACGTCTCCGGTTCGGGTGGTTACACCCACAAGACGATCTGGGCGGCCAACGCGACCGGGCTGCACAACCTCTTCCGCCTCTCCTCGGACGCGTACGCCGAGGGCTGGCTGCAGAAATGGCCCCGGATGGACAAGGAGACCATCTCCCAGTGGTCCGAGGGGCTCATCGCCTCCACCGGCTGCCCCTCCGGCGAGCTCCAGACCCGGCTGCGCCTCGGCCAGTTCGACGAGGCGCTGAAGGCGGCCTCCGAGTACCAGGACATCTTCGGCAAGGACCGCTACTTCCTGGAGCTGATGGACCACGGCATCGAGATCGAACGCCGGGTCCGTGACGGCCTCCTGGAGATCGGCAAGAAGCTCGGCATCCCGCCGCTGGTCACCAACGACTCGCACTACACGTACGCGCACGAGGCGACCGCCCACGACGCCCTGCTGTGCATCCAGACCGGCAAGAACCTCTCCGACCCGGACCGCTTCCGCTTCGACGGCACCGGCTACTACCTGAAGTCCACGGACGAGATGTACGCCGTCGACTCCTCGGACGCCTGGCAGCAGGGCTGCGCCAACACCCTCCTGGTCGCCGAGCAGATCGACACCACCGGCATGTTCGAGGCGAAGAACCTCATGCCGAAGTTCGACATCCCCGAGGGCTTCACCGAGGTCACCTGGTTCAAGGAGGAGGTCCGCCTCGGCATGAACCGCCGTTTCCCCGGCGGCATCCCCGACGACCGGCAGAAGCAGGTCGAGTACGAGATGGACGTCATCATCCAGATGGGGTTCCCGGGCTACTTCCTCGTCGTCGCCGACTTCATCATGTGGGCCAAGAAGAACGGCATCGCGGTCGGCCCCGGCCGAGGCTCCGCGGCCGGCTCGATCGTCGCCTACGCCATGGGCATCACCGACCTCGACCCGATCCCGCACGGCCTGATCTTCGAGCGGTTCCTCAACCCCGAGCGCGTCTCCATGCCCGACGTCGACATCGACTTCGACGAGCGCAGGCGCGTCGAGGTCATCAGGTACGTGACGGAGAAGTACGGCGCCGACAAGGTCGCCATGATCGGCACCTACGGCAAGATCAAGGCCAAGAACGCGATCAAGGACTCCGCGCGCGTGCTGGGCTACCCGTACGCCATGGGCGACCGCCTCACCAAGGCGATGCCCGCGGACGTCCTCGGCAAGGGCATCGACCTCAGCGGCATCACCGACCCCTCGCACCCCCGCTACAGCGAGGCCGGCGAGATCCGGGCGATGTACGAGAACGAACCGGACGTGAAGAAGGTCATCGACACCGCCAAGGGCGTCGAGGGCCTGGTCCGGCAGATGGGCGTGCACGCCGCCGGCGTCATCATGTCCAGCGAGCCCATCGTCGACCACGCCCCGATCTGGGTGCGGCACACGGACGGTGTGACCATCACGCAGTGGGACTACCCGCAGTGCGAGTCGCTCGGCCTGCTGAAGATGGACTTCCTCGGCCTGCGCAACCTGACGATCATGGACGACGCCGTCAAGATGGTGAAGTCCAACAAGGGCATCGACCTCGACCTGTTGAGCCTCCCGCTCGATGATCCGACGACCTTCGAACTCCTCCAACGCGGCGAGACCCTCGGCGTCTTCCAGTTCGACGGCGGCCCCATGCGCTCGCTGCTGCGCCTGATGAAGCCCGACAACTTCGAGGACATCTCCGCCGTCTCGGCGCTCTACCGTCCCGGCCCGATGGGCATGGACTCGCACACGAACTACGCGCTCCGCAAGAACAAGCTCCAGGAGATCACCCCGATCCACAAGGAGCTGGAGGAGCCCCTCGAAGAGGTCCTGGCGGTCACCTACGGCCTGATCGTCTACCAGGAGCAGGTGCAGAAGGCCGCCCAGATCATCGCCGGTTACTCGCTCGGCGAGGCCGACATCCTCCGCCGCGTGATGGGCAAGAAGAAGCCCGACGAGCTGGCCAAGAACTTCACCATCTTCCAGGCCGGCGCCAAGAAGAACGGCTACAGTGACGAGGCGATCAAGGCCCTGTGGGACGTGCTGGTCCCCTTCGCCGGCTACGCCTTCAACAAGGCGCACTCGGCCGCGTACGGCCTGGTCTCGTACTGGACCGCCTATCTGAAGGCGAACCACCCCGCCGAGTACATGGCCGGGCTGCTCACCTCGGTCAAGGACGACAAGGACAAGTCGGCCGTCTACCTCAACGAGTGCCGGCGCATGGGCATCAAGGTGCTCCCGCCGAACGTCAACGAGTCGGTGCACAACTTCGCCGCGCAGGGCGACGACGTGATCCTCTTCGGCCTCGAGGCCGTCCGTAACGTCGGCACCAACGTCGTCGAGTCGATCATCAAGTCCCGCAAGGCCAAGGGGAAGTACGCCTCCTTCCCCGACTACCTCGACAAGGTCGAGGCGGTCGCCTGCAACAAGCGCACCACGGAGTCGCTGATCAAGGCGGGCGCCTTCGACACCATGGGGCACACCCGCAAGGGCCTCACCGCGCAGTTCGAGCCGATGATCGACAACGTCGTGCAGGTCAAGCGCAAGGAGGCCGAGGGCCAGTTCGACCTCTTCGGCGGGGGCGAGGAGGAGAACGGCGAGCCCGGCTTCGGACTCGACGTGGAGTTCACCACCGAGGAGTGGGACAAGGTCTACCTGCTCGCCCAGGAGCGGGAGATGCTCGGTCTGTACGTCTCCGACCACCCGCTCTTCGGCCTGGAGCACGTCCTGTCCGACAAGGCCGACGCGGGCATCTCCCAGCTCACCGGAGGTGAGCACTCCGACGGCGCGGTCGTCACCATCGGTGGCATCATCTCGGGCCTGCAGCGCAAGATGACCAAGCAGGGCAACGCCTGGGCGATCGCCACCGTGGAGGACCTCGCGGGCTCGATCGAGTGCATGTTCTTCCCGGCGACCTACCAGCTGGTGTCGACCCAACTCGTCGAGGACGCCGTCGTCTTCGTCAAGGGCCGCCTCGACAAGCGTGAGGACGTGCCCCGCCTGGTCGCGATGGAGCTCCAGGTGCCGGACCTGTCCAACGCGGGCACCAACGCGCCCGTGATCCTCACCATCCCGGCCACCAGGGTCACTCCGCCGATGATCAACCGCCTCGGCGAGATCCTCACCCATCACAAGGGCGACAGCGAGGTCCGGATCAAGCTCCAGGGGCCGACCAAGACGACGGTTCTACGGCTGGACCGGCACCGTGTGAAGCCGGACCCGGCGCTGTTCGGTGACTTGAAGGTGCTGCTCGGACCGTCCTGCCTGGCGGGCTGAGCCGTAAGGACGAAGAAGAGGGGCGCATCCGCCAACGGATGCGCCCCTCTCTGTGTGCCTGGGTCTCAACAACCCGTTATGAAGATGTCAGTTGTGGCCGAAGCGCTTCTGCTTGCCCTTGCGGGCGATGTCGTTCGGCGTCACCTGCGTCATGCGCTGCTCGGCCTGCGCCTCCATCGAGGACTGCTGGGCCTGCTGCTCGCCGCGCTCCGACTGAGGCTGCTTACGGTCCTGCTTCTTGTGCTTGGCCATGGTGATCTGCCTCCTGTGGGGGATCTAGGGGCCAGGGCCGGGACCAGACTCACATAGGCTGACAAGGACCGCATTTCGGATAATTACCGTCTGTGACAGGGGTTGTCGGGGAGCGATACCCCGAAACGCCACGCCGAAGATCGAGTTCGGGCCGTTAACCCCCGCGCGGTCGGGCAGACTCGAAGCAAGCCCGAAGCAAACCTCCCGGAAAGAGGGTGGATCGCGTGGACCGCTGCATCGTCCTGGTGGACGCCGGGTATCTGCTGGGGGCCGCCGCCAGTCTCCTCGCCGGTGAACCCTCGCGCTCCCGCATCACGGTCGACCACACCGCCCTCGTCCAGGGCCTGCGGGAACGCGCCGAGTCCGACACGGAACGGCCGCTGCTGCGCATCTACTGGTTCGACGGCGCCCCCGACCGCGTCCCGCAGCCCGAGCACCGCAGGCTGCGCGTGATGCCCCGGGTCACCGTCCGGCTCGGCGCCCTGACCCGCAGCGACGGACGCTGGGCCCAGAAGGGCGTGGACGCCGCGATGCACGCCGAGCTGACCGAGCTGGCCCGCAACCGCGCCTGCTCCGACATCGTCCTGGTGACCGGCGACGGGGACCTGCTGCCGGGCATGATGGCCGCCAAGGAGCACGGCGTCGCCGTACACCTGTGGGCCGTACAGGCCGCGGACGGGGACTACAACCAGTCCGAGGACCTGGTCGCGGAGGCCGACGAGCGGCGTGTGCTCGACCGTACGTGGATCACCAAGGCCGTACGCGCCAAGGAGCTCGGCGGGATCTGCGCGCCGCCGCCCGTGCCCCGGCCCGAGATCGCCGCGATCCTCTCGGCGCCGCTGCCCGAGTCCGCCCTCTCCCAGCAGCCCGAGCGGGCCGCCGAGGACGGCGAGCACGCCTCGGCCGGCGCCGGCTCGGAGAACGGCACGCAGGAGCGCGTGCCCACGCCCAAGGGCGTGCCCACCCCCAAGGACCTCGCCGCGCTGCGCGGCCCCGGCGCACAGCCCGCTGCGCACCCCGCGAGCGCGACCCTGCGCTGGTCCTCCGACAAGGGGTGGGTCGACCGCCCCGGCGGCGCCGCCGAACCGCCCGAGGTCGCCTCGATGCCGACGCTCGCCCAGCTCACCACGGCCGAGCAGCGCTGGGCCGACCGCGAGGAGGACATCACCACGGTCGGCGGCGACCCGTTCGAGGTGGGGCAGGTCTTCGCACGCCGCTGGATGGAGCGGCTCGGCGACCAGAGCCATCTGCAGAAGCTGTCCGGCATGTACCCGCGCGTCCCGCACCGCATCGACGGCGAGCTGCTGCGGTACGCCGCCCGCTTCGGGCTGCTCGCCCACAAGGACGACCAGATCGACGAGCACGACCGGTACGCCATCCGGGCCGGGTTCTGGCGGGAGATCGACGTACGCACGGCGGCGGAACACGCTCCGGCGGGGGAGTGAAACGGCACATACCCCGCCCCAGGGGCGAGCGGAGGTTCCCGACCCCGTACTCTCGTCCCTTGTGAGTACGCGCGCGGCACAGGCCCTTCGGCACAGTGGCGATGTCGTGTGTGCAGTGCGCGGTCTGACCAAGACCTATCCGGCGGTACGAGGCCGGCGTGGCGTTCCCGCGACGCCCGCGGTGACGGCCACCGACGAGGTACGGCTGGACATCCGGCGCGGTGAGATCTTCGGGCTCCTCGGGCCGAACGGCGCCGGGAAGACCACCCTCGTCAGACAGCTCACCGGACTGATGCGGCCCGACCGAGGCAGCGTCGAGATCCTCGGGCACGACATCGTGCGCCACCCGGAGCGGGCCGCGCGGATCCTCGCCTACCTCGGACAGGAGTCCAGCGCGCTCGACGAGTTGACGGTGTCGCTCGCCGCCGAGACGACCGGACGGCTGCGCGGACTCGAGGCCCGGCAGGCGCGGGACGAGCGGGATGCCGTACTCGACGAACTGGGGCTCACGCCGATCGCCGGGCGGCCCATCAAGAAGCTGTCCGGCGGCCAGCGACGGCTGGCCTGCTTCGCCTCCGCGCTGGTCGGGGAGCGGCCGCTGCTGGTGCTCGACGAGCCGACCACCGCGATGGACCCCGTGGCGCGGCGCGCCGTGTGGGGCGCCGTGGACCGGCGGCGGGCCGAGCGCGGCACGACCGTCCTGCTCGTCACCCACAACGTCATCGAGGCCGAGACGGTCCTCGACCGGGTCGCCGTCCTCGACCAGGGACGGGTCATCGCCTGCGACACCCCCACCGGGCTCAAGGAGCAGGTCGCCGGGGACGTCCGGGTCGACCTGGTGTGGCGCGAGGCGGCCCCGCTGCACGTCCCGGAGGTCGCCGCGCTGCGCGACCGGGTCGTGGAGTCCGGGCGCCGCTGGACGCTGCGGCTCGCCCCGGACGAGGCCCGCGCGGTCGTCGCCACGGTCACCGGCGGAGCCGCCTTCGCCGCCCTGGACGACTTCACGCTCACGACGCCGAGCCTGGAGGACGTCTACCTGGCGCTGGGCGGCGCCGCGCAGCAGGGACTGGTGAAGGCTTGAGCACCTTGAGTACAGGGACCGCCGTTTCCGTACCGGACTGGACGACTGCCGCAGTGAAACCGAGAGAGGGGAGCCGCACGAGGTGAGTGTCGTACCCGCCGAGGTTCTGCCGGGCAGTGCCCTGGCCGTCGAGGAGACGGTCCGGGGCGAGGCCGAGCTCGGGCCGCGTGCGCGGCTGTGGCCGTCGCTCGTGGCCGTGTACCGGGCACAGCTGTCCCGTGCGCGGGTCGCGCGCATCCCGCTGCTGTTCGTGGCGACCTTCCAGTCGGTCGGGATCATGATCCTGATGCGCGGGGTCGTGGACGGAGGTGGCGAGGCCCAGTCGGTGGTGGCCGGGTCCTCGGTGCTCGTCGTGGCCTTCGTCGCGCTGAACCTGCTCGCGCAGTACTTCGGGCAGCTGCGGGCGAGTGGCGGGCTCGATCATTACGCGACGCTGCCTGTGCCGCCGGCCGCGGTGGTGCTGGGGGCGGCGGGAGCGTACGCCTCCTTCACCGTGCCGGGGACCGTGGTGACCGCTGTCTTCGGGTGCGTGCTGTTCGGGCTCCCGCTCGCGCACCTGTGGGTGCTCATCGCGGTGATCCCGCTGGCGGGGGCCGCTCTCGCCGGGCTGGGAGCCGCGTTCGGGCTGCTCGCGCCGCGTCCCGAACTGGCCACCGTGCTCGGGCAGCTGGGCATGTCCGCGGCGCTGCTGCTGGGGGTGCTGCCGGCCGACCGGATGCCGGAGCCGGTGCGGTTCCTGCGGGATCTGCTGCCGTCGACCTACGGCGTCGAGGCCTTCGCGCGGACCTTCGAGCCGCATCCCGACTGGGCGTTCGTGCTGGGTGACCTGGCCGTGTGCGCGGGCGTCGGCGTGGTCTCGCTGGCCGTCGCCACCTGGGCCTACCGCCGGGCGGCCGTCCGGTGACGCGCCGCACAGGCGGGCCTGGCACGATGTCAGGGTGACCGCACCGTTGACTCCGCCTCAGCCGCCGCACGAACCCTCCCCGCATGACTCGCATGATGCGTGGCAGCCTCCGGCTGCCGTCGGCCCTGGGTATGCGGCTCCGGCGTCCTTCTCGTCCGAGTACGGACAGGACGGGCCCGGGATGAAGACCGAGCTGCGGGAGGCCGCGGTGATCACTGTGGCGGTGGCTCTCGGTGGGGTGCTGCTCGGGTTGCTGTGGTGGTGGCTGGCTCCGCATGTGCCGCTGGTCGGTGGCCTGGACGAGCAGGGCAGCTGGGCCGTCTACCTCAAGGACTCCGAGGGGGAGCAGGCGGCCGGTGTCGACGGAACGTTTACTCTGCTCGCGTTGGCCTTCGGGGCTGTGACTGCGTTCGTGGTGTTTCTGTGGCGGCGGCGGGGTGGGGTGCCGTTGGTGGTGGCGCTGGCCGTCGGCGGGCTGCTCGGGTCGTTGCTGGCGTGGAGGCTCGGGGTGTGGCTGGGGCCCACGTCGGATGTCATCGCGCATGCCAAGGACGCGGGCAAGGGGGTTACGTTTTCCGCGCCGCTGAAGTTGGGGGCGAAGGGGGCGTTGCTGGCCTGGTCGGTGGCCGCGTTGGTGGTTCACCTGGGGCTGACCGCGCTGTTCGGGCCGCGGGATCCTGATCCGTATCAGCAGCAGGGGGCCGTGCCGAAGGATCCGTACGGGGCGCCGCCGGCGTAGGGGCGGTGCGTTGTGGTTGCGGCGGGGCGCCCGCGGCGGAGCCGCTGATGGATGCGGTCGCCCCTGCCGCCCCTACCCGTCCCATCCTGGGGGCTGCGCCCCCAGACCCCCGCGGTCGGCCCTGAACGGGCCTCGTCCTCAAACGCCGGACGGGCCGGGAGTGCCTGGACCGGCGTTGCAAGGCTGAGCCCTCCGCGGGTGGGTGGGGGATCGGGGTGGCAGTACTCGTCCTCAAACGCCGGACGGGCTGAAATGCACCCGCCGGCGCCGAGCCGTGCTCCTTACGCCGGTCGCCTGCCGTGGTTCGAGCGGCCCTTCTTGATGCGCCACTTGCGTTTCCGCGTTTTCTTCGACATGTCCCTTGTACTTAACCGAGGAAGGGGGCCTCGTCGAGGGGTTACGCGCGCCCGATGGGGGCGAGGACGGCTTGTGTGAGGGTGGTGAGGTCCGTGGGGGAGAGCTCTACCTCCAGGCCTCTGCGGCCTGCCGAGATGCAGATCGTCGCGTGGGCGGAGGCCGAGGCGTCCAGGACCGTGGGGAGCTTCTTGCGCTGGCCCAGCGGGGAGATGCCGCCGCGGACGTAGCCCGTGGTGCGTTCGGCCAGGGTCGGGTCGGCCATGGCGGCGCGTTTGCCGTTCACCGCCGTCGCCAGGGCCTTCAGGTCCAGCTGGCCCGCCACCGGGACCACCGCCACCGTCAGGGTGCCGTCCACGTCCGCGACCAGGGTCTTGAAGACGCGGTCCGGGGAGACGCCCATCGCCTCGGCCGCCTCCTCGCCGTAGGAGGGGTGGGAGGGGTCGTGGTCGTAGGCGTGGACCGTGTACGACACCCCGGCCGCCGTCAGCGCCACCGTTGCCGGGGTGCCGCCCGACTGCTGCTGCTTCTTCGACTTCTTCGCCATCCCGGCCTTCAGTTCAGACTCGTCGGGCCGCGCGTCAGCTCCGATGCCGGCAGAGACGGCAGGGTACGGATGATCGACGTCTCCGAGCGAAGGAGTTTCAGCTCGTCGCGCAGCCGGGACGCGGTGTCCGGGGCCTGGAGCAGACGCTGTTTGGTCGGGGTGTCGAGCATCATCGCGGCGGCCACCAGGTAGGAGACCACGGACGGTTCGTCCGGGAGGTCCGCGCCTGTCGAGAGGGAGCGTTCACGGGCGCCCGCCAGGCGTTTCTGGTACTGGCGGAAGGCCCGCAGCACCCCCTCCGCCAGGGCGCCCGCCTCGTCGCCCGGATCTTCCGGCAATTCCTCCAGCTCGGCCGTCAGGTACGGGCCCGACGCGTCGACGGACAGGAGGCGTGCTCGGGTCGTGCCCGTCGCCAGGACCTCGAAGGTGCCGTCCGCCCGCTCCCGGATCGTCGCCGCGTCCGCGATGCAGCCGATGCCCTGGAACGCCTTGAGCGGGTCCTCGCCGAAGCCCGCCGCGGGTCCGCGCTGGGGGACGGCCGTCTGGTCCGGCATGCCGGGTGCGGTCGTCGCCACCTCGTGGCCGTCGCGGATCGCCACGACGGCGAAACGGCGCGGATCCTCCTCGGGGGTCTTCAACAGCTCGCGCATCATGGCGCGATAGCGCTCCTCGAAGATGTTCAGAGGAAGCACCAGCCCCGGGAACAGTACCGAGTTCAGGGGAAAGAGCGGGAGCTGCACGGTGGTCACGCCGCAAGAGCCTAATGGTCGCCGGAGTGCGCACGTCCCGCGTGCCCACTCCGTGGATGGCCTGGGGCGGTCCGGCGGCGGATCTCGTCGAGGATCTCGTCGCGGATCTCCAGGAACCGGCCGAGTGGGTCGTCCGAGTCCCGGCTCCAGGGGAAGGAGGTCGCGTACGGGCCGATCAGGCGCACCTGTTCCAGGGCGTCCTCCCAGCGGTCGAGGCGTACGAGGACGTACACCAGCTTGTTCCGGATCTCGGCCGGCCAGGGGTCGGCCGCCGGGAAGCCGGCGGAGAGCGTGATCGCGCGGTCGGCCGCCGCGTCCAGGCGCTCGCGCGGGATCTCGACTCCGCATCCGTCGATCAGATAGCCGAGGGCCGCCCGCGCGGGCAGCGCCTGCACGAGGGAGCCGGCCGGGGCGTCGTGCGCGGCCAGGTCGGCGAAGTCGAAGCACTCGCGGTGGGAGCCGTGCCAGGAGACCGCAAGGTAGCGCAGGGCCGCGACATGGCAGCCGTAGTGGTGCGGGGCGCGGCGGACCGCCGCCTCCCACAGCTCCCCGAAGTACGTGTGCCCGGCGCCCGTGCCGCGCGCGTGGTCCAGCGCGAGACGCCACGGCACCGGGTCGCGGTCGTCGCCGCGCGCGGCGGCCGTGATCAGGGGGCTCACGTCGCGCAGCAGCTCCGCGCGGGCCGGCGAGCGCCAGGCGTGGTCCACCGCGAGCTGGGCGCCGACCAGGAGCGCGTCCGGGTCGCGCGGGGCGGCGGCGCGCCAGGCCTCGAACCACTCGGGGCGCGAGCGGGCGAAGGAAGCCAGGCGTCGTACGTACCGCTCGCGCATCTGCCATTCGCAGCCCGCGCGGGTCGCGGCGAGCAGTTCGGCCGCGGGCTCGTACGCGCCCTGCCCGGCCGCGACGAGGGCGGGGCCGAGGCGGTCGTCGGGCGCGTCGAGGAGCACTTCGTCGTCGGCCGGCAGTCCGGTCGTGAGAAGCGGTGGGGCGGTCCTGGTCGGCCGGGACGCGCGGCTGAAGGGCGGCAGCAGAGCCATGGTGTCGACCATTGAAAAGCCGCAGGTCGGCGATGCGCCAGAGGTTCCGGGCAAACCATGGAAAGTTGTACGTCGCAAAGTCAAGAGAGAGTAAAAAGGTTACTGTTCAACAACTGTTCGATCTCTGTGCACAGGGGCCTAGTTCCGTCGCAACAGCCTCGTGGCTCCCGCCGCCACCGTCGTCGCCAGGATCCAGCCCAGCAGGATCATCGCCGCGGCCAGCCACTGCCAGCCGCCGTGCAGCCGCCAGGAGCCGACCTGACCCAGGTCGATGACCGGCAGGAGCAGGTCGAGGGCGAACAGGGCCGGGTTCCACGGCGGATGCTCGCCGCTCTTCATCGGCGGATGGCTCGCGTGCGCGAAGGCCACCGAGCTCGCCGCCCACAGCACCGCCATCCATACGGCGGCCCGGCCCGGCCGGTATCCGTAGGCGACCGTCCAGTCCTGTACGTACCCCCACAGCTTGGCGGCGATCGGCAGGCTCTCGCGCCGCCGGCGCTGCTTGGCGAGCAGCACCTCGCGCGCGTCCTCGTCCTCGCCGCCCGCCCGCAGCACGGTGGCGAGCCGCTCGTACGGCTCCGGGTTGTACTCGGCGCTCGCCGCGGCCACCCACTCCAGCCGCTCGGTCAGCGGGAACGGGCCCTGCGGCACGAGGTTCTCGTAGGCGAAGCCGCCCATGTGCAGATTGCCCGGGCCCGGCCACGCGCCCGCCCGGTCGACGAGGTTGACGATCCGCGCCCCCGACAGCACGACCTTGCCGCGCTGCGGCCGCTCCCCGAGGAAGCGCAGCTCCGGCGTCTGGACGCGGCGCAGCGACAGCTCCTGCTCGTCGGTGAAGGTGAACCGGGCCCGCTCCAGGTCGACGGAGTCCCCGAACCGCCCGTCGTCCAGCCGCACCCCGCCCTGGCACTCGAACCGCTGGATCCGCGTCCCGCGCGCGGGCGTGGCACCGCTCAGCAGGGGGCTGCCGACGCCCGCCGGCGTCAGGTAGAGCGTGCGCTCGACGGTCAGCTGGGGCGCGTTCAGGGCGAGTCGCGAGTACGGGTTGGCCAGCCGGGCGCCGCGCAGGCTCAGCGAGACGCCGATCTTGGCGCTGCGCAGGCTCAGCTCGCCGTGCGACTCCAGCATCTCGGCCTGCAGGTCCTGGCCGATGGTCATGCCGTCCCCGGCGATCGAACGGCCGCTGCGGTCGCGGTACACGATCGCCTGGTTCATCAGCAGATCCGTGCCGATCTGCGCGTCGGTCAGCCGTACGCCGTTGTGGAAGCGGCAGCGCGGCAGGTGCAGATCGCCCTCCGTGTGGACCCGGGCGGCCTCCAGGCGCGGCACCGAGCAGTCCACCAGCCGTACGGTCGTGAAGTGGGCCTCCGGCAGCAGGACCTCCCGCTCGAAACGGCAGCCCCGCAGTTCGACGTACGGCGTGACCGTGCCGCCCGCGAGGTCCAGGGTGCCGCTGATCTGCACGCCGGTGAGTTTCAGGGATGCCACCCGGCCCGCGAGCGCAGGGGGCCCGTCCAGGAGGAGCCAGCACACGATGCGTGCCCGTACGGTCCGCTCGGGGCCCCACGGGTGCCCGCCGTGCGGATCGTCGGCGAGTGTGTCGCCGCTGCTCAGGTCGTACACGCTGCCGTTGCGGAAGGCCTGCCACATGCCGGCCTCGGCGGCGGTGAGATCGTCCGGCAGGTCTCCGGTGCGGATGCCGGCCCCCTCGGTCACCAGTCTTCCTTCCTGCCCAGTAGCTCTTCGTGGTTTCGTACAACTGTTCATGCCCGGTGGGTGACGTCCCGAACGCTAGACGTGAAGGCGATCTTCCGGGTTGCGCCTGCGATTCGTATCAGCCACTGGAATGCCTGAACGACGGCCGATGAGCGTCTGAGAGAATTGACCCCGTGATCTCCCGAATCGACCTGCGCGGCGACGCCCTTCCCGAGGGCCCCGCCCTGCGCGACCTGCTGCCCCGAGCCGACTTCGACGTTCAGGCCGCCCTGGAGAAGGTGCGTCCGATCTGCGAGGCCGTGCATCATCGGGGCGACGCGGCGCTGATCGACTTCGCCGAGAAGTTCGACGGGGTGAAGCTGGACCAGGTGCGGGTGCCCGCGGAGGCCCTCACTCGCGCGTTGACGGAACTCGACCCCGCCGTGCGCGCCGCCCTGGAGGAGTCCATCCGGCGCGCCCGTCTCGTCCACCGCGAGCAGCGCCGTACGACGCACACCACCCAGGTCGTGCCCGGCGGTTCGGTCACCGAGAAGTGGGTGCCGGTCGACCGGGTCGGGCTGTACGCGCCCGGCGGGCGGTCCGTCTACCCGTCCTCCGTGATCATGAACGTCGTGCCCGCGCAGGAGGCCGGCGTCGAGTCGATCGCCCTCGCCTCCCCGGCGCAGGCCGAGTTCGACGGCCTCCCGCACCCGACGATCCTCGCCGCGTGCGCGCTGCTCGGTGTCGACGAGGTGTACGCCGCCGGTGGCGCGACCGCCGTCGCGATGTTCGCCTACGGCACGGAGTCCTGCCCGCCGGCCAACATGGTCACCGGCCCCGGCAACATCTGGGTCGCCGCCGCCAAGCGCTACTTCACCGGCAAGATCGGCATCGACGCCGAGGCCGGCCCGACCGAGATCGCGGTCCTGGCGGACGACACCGCCGACCCGGTGCACGTCGCCTCCGACCTGATCAGCCAGGCCGAGCACGACCCGCTGGCGGCCGCCGTCCTCGTCACGGACTCCGTGGCGCTCGCGGACGCGGTCGAGAAGGAGCTGGAGCCGCAGGTCGCGGCCACCAAGCACATCGAGGACCGGATCCGCCCGGCCCTCGCAGGCCGGCAGTCCGCCATCGTGCTGGTCGACGGCATCGACGAGGGCCTCAGGGTCGTCGACGCGTACGGCGCGGAGCACCTGGAGATCCAGACGGCCGACGCGGCCGCGGTGGCCGACCGGGTCCGCAACGCGGGCGCGATCTTCATCGGCCCCTGGGCGCCGGTCTCGCTGGGCGACTACGCGGCCGGCTCCAACCACGTCCTGCCAACCGGCGGCTGCGCCTGCCACTCCTCGGGTCTGTCCGTCCAGTCCTTCCTGCGGGGCATCCACATCGTCGACTACACGGAGGACGCGCTGGCGGACGTGGCGCATCACGTGGTGACGCTGGCGGAGGCGGAAGACCTGCCGGCCCACGGGGCGGCGATCAAGGCTCGGTTCGGGTGGAAGGTTCCTGAAGGCAAGTGACTGGCATCGACGATCTCCCCGTACGGGACGAGCTGCGCGGCAAGTCCCCCTATGGCGCGCCCCAGTTGGACGTCCCCGTACGGCTGAACACCAACGAGAACCCCTACCCGCTGCCCGAGCCGCTGGTCGAGCGCATCGCCGAGAGGGTGCGCGAGGCGGCCCGGAACCTCAACCGCTACCCCGACCGGGACGCCGTAGAACTGCGCACCCAGCTGGCCAAGTACCTGACGGACACGTCCGGTCACGAGGTCGGCCTGGCCAACGTCTGGGCTGCCAACGGCTCCAACGAGGTCATCCAGCAGCTGCTGCAGACCTTCGGCGGACCGGGCCGTACGGCGATCGGCTTCGAGCCGTCGTACTCGATGCACGCGCTCATCTCGCGCGGCACGGGCACCGGCTGGATCTCCGGTCCCCGCAACGAGGACTTCACGATCGACGTCGAGGCCGCCACGCAGGCCGTCGCCGAGAACCGGCCGGACGTCGTCTTCATCACGACCCCCAACAACCCCACGGGCAACGCCGTCCCGCGCGAGACGGTCCTCGCGCTGTACGAGGCCGCGCAGGCGGCGAAGCCCTCGATGGTCGTGGTCGACGAGGCCTACATCGAGTTCAGCCACGGCGAGTCGCTGCTGCCGCTGCTCGAAGGTCGGCCGAATCTCGTCGTCTCGCGGACCATGTCGAAGGCCTTCGGCGCGGCGGGTCTGCGCCTCGGCTACCTCGCCGCGCACCCGGCCGTCGTCGACGCCGTCCAGCTCGTACGGCTGCCGTACCACCTGTCGGCGATCACCCAGGCGACCGCGCTGGCCGCCCTGGAGCACACCGACACGCTGCTGAAGTACGTCGAGCAGCTGAAGTCGGAGCGGGACCGGCTGGTCGGCGAGCTGCGGGCGATCGGCTACGAGGTCGTGGAGTCCGACGCGAACTTCGTGCAGTTCGGGCGGTTCGACGACGAGGGCGGCTCGCACGCCGCGTGGCAGAAGATCCTCGACCGGGGTGTCCTGGTCAGGGACAACGGGATTCCGGGGTGGCTGCGGGTGTCCGCCGGAACTCCCGCCGAAAACGACGCGTTCCTCGACGCGGTACGTGAACTGAAGAAGGAGCAGAGCGCATGAGCCGCGTTGGACGCGTGGAACGGGTGACCAAGGAGACCTCGGTCCTCGTCGAGATCGATCTCGACGGCACCGGGAAGACGGACATCTCCACCGGGGTCGGCTTCTACGACCACATGCTCGACCAGCTCGGCCGCCACGGCCTCTTCGACCTCACCGTCAAGACCGAGGGCGACCTGCACATCGACTCCCACCACACCATCGAGGACTCCGCCCTCGCGCTCGGCGCCGCCTTCAAGCAGGCGCTCGGCGACAAGGTGGGGATCTACCGCTTCGGCAACTGCACGGTCCCGCTGGACGAGTCCCTCGCCCAGGTCACCGTCGACCTCTCCGGCCGCCCGTACCTCGTGCACACCGAGCCCGAGAAGATGGCGCCGATGATCGGCGAGTACGACACGACGATGACCCGGCACATCCTGGAGTCCTTCGTCGCCCAGGCCCAGATCGCGCTGCACGTGCACGTGCCCTACGGCCGCAACGCGCACCACATCGTGGAGTGCCAGTTCAAGGCGCTGGCGCGAGCCCTGCGCTACGCCTCCGAGCGCGACCCGCGCGCGGCCGGCATCCTCCCCTCCACGAAGGGCGCGCTGTGACCGGCCTCTCCACCCTGCTGATCTTCGTCGGTCTCTTCCTGGTCGGCGGCATCATCTCGTTCGCCAAGAACCAGATGCCGAAGAGCCTCATCGTGCTGCTCTCGTTCGGCGCCGCGATGTGTCTCGTCGCGGGCGTCATGAGGCTGGAGGTGTGGAGTTGAGCGCTGCTGCGAAGAAGGTGGTCGTCTTCGACTACGGCTTCGGCAACGTCCGATCCGCCGAGCGCGCCCTCGCGCGCACGGGAGCCGACGTCGAGATAACACGTGACTACGACAAGGCCATGAACGCGGACGGCCTGCTGGTGCCGGGCGTCGGCGCCTTCGCCGCCTGCATGAAGGGCCTGCACGAGGCCCGCGGCGACTGGATCATCGACCGCAGGCTGTCCGGCGGCCGCCCGGTGATGGGTATCTGCGTCGGCATGCAGATCCTCTTCGCCCGCGGCATCGAGCACGGCGTGGAGACCGAGGGCCTCGACGAGTGGCCCGGCTCGGTCGAGCCGCTCCAGGCCGAGATCGTGCCCCACATGGGCTGGAACACCGTGGACGTGCCGGCCGGCTCCCAGCTGTTCGCCGGCCTGGACGCGGACGCGCGCTTCTACTTCGTGCACTCCTATGCCGTCCACGACTGGACTCTGGAGACCGCGAACCCGGCGATGACCCCGCCGCTGGTCACCTGGTCGACGCACGGCAAGCCCTTCGTGGCCGCCGTCGAGAACGGCGCCCTGTGGGCCACGCAGTTCCACCCCGAGAAGTCCGGCGACGCCGGAGCGCAGCTGCTGAACAACTGGATCGGAACCCTCTGATGGCTTCGAAGCTCGAACTCCTGCCCGCAGTGGACGTCCGCGACGGCCAGGCGGTCCGCCTCGTGCACGGCGAGTCCGGCACGGAGACCTCGTACGGCTCCCCGCTGGAGGCCGCTCTCGCCTGGCAGCGGGCGGGCGCCGAGTGGCTGCACCTGGTCGACCTGGACGCCGCGTTCGGCACCGGCGACAACCGGGCCCTGGTCCGCGAGGTCACCGAGGCGATGGACATCAAGGTGGAGCTCTCCGGCGGCATCCGGGACGACGCTTCTCTGGCGGCGGCCCTCGCCACCGGCTGCACCCGGGTGAATCTCGGCACCGCCGCCCTGGAGACCCCCGAGTGGGTCGCCAAGGTCATCGCCGAGCACGGCGACAAGATCGCGGTGGGTCTGGACGTGCGCGGTACGACCCTGAAGGGCCGCGGCTGGACCCGCGACGGCGGTGACCTCTACGAGACGCTGGAGCGCCTCAACTCCGAGGGCTGCGCGCGGTATGTCGTCACCGACATCGCCAAGGACGGCACGCTGCAGGGCCCGAACCTGGAGCTTCTGAAGAACGTCTGCGCGGCGACCGACCGCCCGGTCGTGGCCTCCGGTGGCGTGTCCTCCCTCGACGACCTGCGGGCCATCGCCGAACTGGTACCCCTCGGTGTCGAGGGCTCCATCGTCGGGAAGGCCCTGTACGCGAAGGCGTTCACCCTCGAAGAGGCCTTGGAGGCGGTAGCCAAGTGAGCGATCTGCGACGCGTCTCGACCGGCGCGCCCTGGGAGGAGACCTTCGGGTACTCCCGTGCGGTGGAACTGCCCAACGGCCTGGTGCTGGTCTCCGGCTGCACGTCGATAGTGGACGGCGAGATCGCCGGAGGCGGCCCGTACGAGCAGACGATCAACTCCTTCAACGTCGCGTTCGCGGCGCTGGAGCAGCTGGGGCTCGGGCGGGACGACGTCGTGCGGACGCGCATGTACATCACCCACGCCCGGGACGTGGACGACGTCGGACGCGCTCACAAGGAGCTGTTCGACGCCGTCCGGCCCGCCGCATCCATGATCATCGTCTCCGGCCTCGTGGACCCCAGCCTGGTCGTCGAGGTCGAGGTGGAGGCGTTCCGAGGAGACAGCGCAGCATGACCCTTGCCGTACGAGTCATCCCCTGCCTGGACGTGGACAACGGCCGGGTCGTCAAGGGCGTCAACTTCCAGAACCTGCGCGACGCGGGCGACCCCGTCGAGATGGCCAAGGTGTACGACGCCGAGGGCGCCGACGAGTTGACGTTCCTGGACATCACCGCGTCGTCCGGCAACCGTGAGACGACGTACGACGTGGTGCGCCGCACCGCCGAGCAGGTGTTCATCCCGCTCACCGTCGGCGGCGGCGTCCGTACGGCCGAGGACGTGGACAAGCTGCTGCGGGCGGGTGCGGACAAGGTCGGTGTGAACACCGCCGCGATCGCCCGTCCGGACCTGATCCGCGAGATCGCCGAGCGGTTCGGGCGGCAGGTGCTCGTCCTGTCCGTGGACGCGCGCCGCACCGAGTCGGGCTCCTTCGAGGTGACGACGCACGGCGGCCGCAAGGGCACCGGCATCGACGCCGTCGAGTGGGCGCACCGGGCCGCCGAGCTGGGCGCGGGCGAGATCCTGCTCAACTCGATGGACGCGGACGGCACGAAGGACGGCTACGACCTGGAGATGATCGAGGCGGTCCGCAAGCACGTCACCGTGCCGCTGATCGCCTCCGGCGGCGCGGGCAAGCTGGCCGACTTCCCGCCGGCGGTCGGGGCGGGGGCGGATGCGGTGCTGGCGGCTTCCGTCTTCCACTTCGGTGACCTGCGGATCGGTGAGGTCAAGGACGCGTTGCGGGAGGCGGGGCATCCCGTCAGGTGACGCTCTGGAGCGTTGAGGTAAGCCCCGGCCACCAGGGTGGTCGGGGCTTACCTGTGGGCAGACGCGAAATGGAAGTTGCGCAAAATCTATTGCGCAACTTTTCTTTCGTATCTAGGGTTGGGGGCATGGCAAGCAAGGAGAGGGACCGCCGGATCACGGACGTGGGCACGCTGAAGGCGCTTGCGCATCCGCTGCGGATGAGGCTCTGCCGGAATCTGACGCTGATGCAGGTCGCCACCGCCTCACAGTTGGCCGAACAGGTCGACGAGGCCGTCTCGCTGGTCAGTTACCACCTGCGCAAACTCGCCGAGCACGGGCTCATCGAGGAGGCCGAGCCGCAGAGCGCGGACGGCCGGGAGCGGTGGTGGCAGCCCGCCTCGGACGGGGTCAGCATCCACCAGGAGGACTTCCGCGACGCCCCCGAGAAGGCGGCGGCGCACACCGCCGCCAGCAGGCTCTTCGCCGAGCAGCGCATGGACATGTACCGGCGCTGGCTCGACGAGCGCGCCCACTGGAGCCCCGAGTGGAACCGGACGGCCGAGTCCACCGAGTCCGCGCTGCGCCTCACGGCGGACGAGCTGGCCGAGCTGAACAAGGACATGCTCGCGCTCCTGCACAGGTACGACGAGCAAGGCCGGGCCGCCGATGCCGCGGGCGACACCGAGGGCCGCGAGAACGTCGCGGTGCACACGTACGCCTTCCCGTTCCGCGTCTGAGACGTCTGAGACGTCTGAGAGGACACCTTTCAGTGACCACCACGCTCATAGCCCCGGCCGAAGTCGTCGACAGACCCGCCCACCGCGACGGCAACGTCCTGCGCTGGCTCGCCGCCTACACCTCCTCGATGATCGGCGACAGCGTCTACTACATCGCCCTGTCCTGGGCGGCCGTACAGGCAGGTTCGCCCTCGCAGGCCGGTGTGGTCATGGCGGTGAGCGCCCTGCCGCGGGCGCTGCTGATGCTGGGCGGGGGAGTGATCGCCGACCGGCTCGGGCCGCGCAGGGTGGTCATCGGCAGTGACGCGGTCCGCTGCGCGGCCGTGCTGGCGGTGGCGGGTCTGCTGTTCTTCACCAGCCCGGGCCTGTGGCCCCTGGCCGCGCTCGCCCTCGTCTTCGGCACCGTCGACGCGGTGTTCATGCCGGCCGTGGGCGCCCTCCCCGCGCGCATGACGAGTCGCGGGCAGCTCGCGCGCGTGCAGGGCATGCGGGGTCTCGGGATCCGCTTCGCGAGCGTCGTGGGCGGGCCGCTGGGCGGGCTCGCGGTGGCGGTCGGCGGTGCGGCGGCCGCGTTCGGGCTCGCCGGGCTGCTGATCGCCGTGTCCGTGCCGCTGCTGGTCTCCGTACGGATGCGGGAGCTGCCCGCCGACGACAAGGCGGCCTCCGGTGGCAGCACCGCCTGGCGCGACCTGGTGGGTGGCCTGCGCTACATCCGCCGCCACCGCGTGCTCGCCCCACTGATGGTGGCCATCGCGCTCGGCGACCTCGGCTTCGTCGGCCCGCTCAACGTCGGCCTCACCCTGCTCGCCGACGAGCGCGGCTGGGGCGCCTCCGGGATGGGCTGGGTGCTCTCCGGGTTCGGGGTCGGCGCCGGTGCCGCCGCCCTGCTGCTGACCGTGCGCGGGCGTCTGCCGCACGCCGGGCAGGTGGCGGCGTACGCCATCCTCGCCGGGTCGGTCGCGATCGGCTCCCTCGCCTACGCCCCCGGCGTCGTCGCGGCCGTCGGGATCGCCTTGCTGATCGGGCTGCTCGCCGGGCTCAGCGGAGCCATGTGCGGGGCCCTGCTGCAGACCCAGGCAGATCCCGCCTGCCTGGGCCGCGTGACCGCCGTGTCCGGCCTGGTCAGCCTGGGGTTCGCCCCGCTGAGCATGCCGCTGTCGGCCGCCGCCATCGGGGTGTGGGGCACCGGCCCGGTCTTCGTCGGCAGTGCGGTGGTCTGCGGGCTCGGCGGGGTCGTCGCCCTGTGTGTGAAGGACCTGCGCCGCGCCGAGCTCCCCAAGTGACCTCTCAGATGCCCAGCTCCTTCGCCTCGTGCAGCTTGGCGATCGTGTCCTTGTCGCCGTCCAGCTCGACCTCGGCCGCGTTCTGGCGGCCGTACAAGAAGAGCAGCAGCTCCGAGGGCTCGCCGGTCGCCGTCACGACCGGTGCGCCGCGGTGGGCGACCGCCGTCTGGCCGTCCGGGCGGCGCAGCACCAGGCCCGTGGGGACGCCCCGGCCCATCAGGCGCGCGGTGCGCTCCAGACGGGACCAGAGGGCGTCCTGGAACACCGGGTCGAGCTCGCGGGGCGTCCAGTCTGGGCGGGCCCGGCGGACGTCCTCCGTGTGGACGTAGAACTCGATGGTGTTCGACATCTCGTCGACCTGCTTGAGCTGGAACGGTGAGAAGCGCGGCGGGCCGGTACGGATCAGCTGGATCAGCTCCTCGTACGGCTTCGCGGCGAACTCGGCCATCACCCGTTCCAGCCGGGGTGCGAGCTGCTTGATCAGCAGGCCACCGGCGGCGTCGGGGCGGCGCTCGCGCACCACCACGTGCGCGGCGAGGTCGCGGGTGAGCCAGCCCTCGCAGAGGGTGGGGGCCTCCGGGCCCTCGGCCTCCAACAGGTCGGCGAGCAGAAGTCGTTCACGCTTGGCGAAAGTCGACATGCAGTCAGCCTACGTCTGCCCGAAGGGTCCGCCCACCCGTCGCCCGACCACCACCCCTCACCGAGGCGCTTCGCGCCGCCCTTTTCCAATCAGTGGACACCACGCCGGGCTTGTCAGTGGCGCGCGGCACAATGGCCACATGACCAGCACGCCCCCGCCCAGCAGCCTCGACCCGGAGATCGCCGCGCGCCTCAAGCGCAGCGCAGACGGGCTCGTCCCCGCGATCGCCCAGCAGTACGACACCGGTGAGGTGCTCATGCTCGGCTGGATGGACGACGAGGCGCTGCACCGCACGCTGACGACCGGCCGCTGCACCTACTGGTCGCGCAGCCGCGGGGAGTACTGGGTCAAGGGCGACACCTCCGGCCACTTCCAGTGGGTCAAGTCGGTCGCGCTCGACTGCGACGCCGACACCGTGCTCGTCAAGGTCGACCAGGTCGGCGCCGCCTGCCACACCGGCGCGCGCACCTGTTTCGACGAGGACGTGCTGCTCAAGGACGCCGATTCCGGCGTACCCGGCTCGGATCAGTAAGGTCAGCCGCCATGGACCTCGAGACGTTCCGCAAGCTGGCCACCGACCGCCGTGTCGTCCCGGTCACCCGCAAGCTCCTCGCCGACGGCGACACCCCGGTCGCGCTCTACCGCAAGCTCGCCGCCGAGCGCCCCGGCACGTTCCTGCTGGAGTCCGCGGAGAACGGCCGCTCCTGGTCCCGGTACTCGTTCGTGGGCGTGCGCTCGGCCGCGACCTTGACGGCCCGCGACGGCCAGGCCCACTGGCTCGGCAGCCCGCCCGTCGGCGTCCCGGTCGACGGCGACCCCCTCGCCGCCCTGCGCGCCACCATCGAGACCTTGCACACCCCGCACCAGGAGGGCCTGCCGCCCTTCACCGGCGGCATGGTCGGATACCTCGGCTACGACATCGTGCGCCGCCTGGAGAAGATCGGCCCCGGCGAGCGCGACGACCTGAAGCTCCCCGAGCTGACCATGCTCCTCACCAGCGACCTCGCCGTCATGGACCACTGGGAGGGCTCGGTCCTGCTGATCGCCAACGCGATCAACCACAACGACCTCGACACGGGCGTCGACGAGGCCTACGCGGACGCGGTGGCCCGCCTGGACGCCATGGAGGCGGACCTCTCGCGCGCGGTGGCCCAGCCGCCCGCCGTCCTCCCGCCCTCCGAACTCCCCGAGTACACCGCGCTCTGGGGCGGCCCCGACTTCCAGGAGGCCGTCGAGGACATCAAGGAGCGCATCCGGGCGGGCGAGGCCTTCCAGGTCGTGCCGTCGCAGCGCTTCGAGACGCCGTGCACGGCAAGCGCGCTGGACGTCTACCGGGTCCTCAGGGCGACCAACCCCTCCCCGTACATGTACCTCTTCCGCTTCGACGGCTTCGACGTCGTGGGCTCCTCCCCGGAGGCCCTGGTCAAGGTCGAGGACGGGCGGGCGATGGTCCACCCCATCGCCGGCACGCGGTGGCGCGGGGCGACCCCGCAGGAGGACCAGGCCCTCGCCGACGAGCTCCTCGCCGACCCGAAGGAGCGCGCCGAGCACCTCATGCTCGTCGACCTCGGGCGCAACGACCTCGGACGGGTCTGCGAGCCGGGTTCGGTCGAGGTCGTCGACTTCATGTCCGTCGAGCGGTACTCCCACGTCATGCACATCGTGTCGACGGTGACCGGCAAGGTCGCCGAGGGCCGCACCGCCTTCGACGTCCTCACGGCCTGCTTCCCGGCCGGCACGCTCTCCGGCGCGCCCAAGCCCCGCGCGATGCAGATCATCGACGAACTCGAGCCGTCCCGGCGGGGTTTGTACGGCGGCTGCGTCGGCTACCTCGACTTCGCCGGCGACTCCGACACCGCCATCGCCATCCGCACGGCCCTGCTCCGGGACGGCACGGCCTACGTCCAGGCGGGCGCCGGCATCGTCGCCGACTCCGACCCGCTCGCCGAGGACCAGGAGTGCCGCAACAAGGCGGCGGCGGTGCTTCGGGCGGTGCACACAGCGAACCGGCTGAGCAAATAGGGCGCTTCTCACGGAACCCCGGGTGACGGTTCGCCCGGGGTTCGGGCGATAGTGGGGTACGTGACTGCCGTACCTCACCCCCGTTCCGAAGCCGCCGGGCCCGCCCGGGCCGGCCGCCTCAGCCTCGCCGTGGCCCTCATTTCGGGTGCGCTCGGCGCGACCGTGGCGCTGCTCGCGACCCGTCAGCAGTGGTCGGAGGGCACCGCGACGGTGGCCGGCGGCACCTTCCCCCTGACCGCCAAGGGCAGTGACGTCACGGGCGTTCCCGCGGCGCTCGCCATAGTGGGCCTCGCCGCGCTCGTCGCCGTCTTTGCCGTCCGCAAGGCAGGCCGCTTCGCGGTCTCCGCCCTGCTCGCGCTCTCCGGCGCCGGCACGGTCGCCGCGGCGCTGCTCGGTGCGGGTGACTCGTCCGCGCTCGACGAGCAGGCGGCGCGGGCGTCCGGCGACACGTCGGCCACGGTTGCCTCTCTGAGCCACACCGCCTGGCCGTACGTCGCGGCCGTCGGCGGGGCGCTGATTCTGCTCGCGGGTCTGCTCGCGCTGCGCTATGGGCGGCTGTGGCCTGCGATGTCCAGCCGGTACGAGCGGAACGGGGCGCCTCGGGTGCGTCGTAAGGCGCCCGTCGTCGATCTGGACCGGCCTGAGGACGTCTGGAAGGCGCTCGATCGGGGCGAAGACCCCACGGGGGCGTAACGCTCCGCTGGGAGGCCCGTTGTGAGCCTGCGGGCCGGTGGGGGCTGGTCGCGCCCACGCGGCGGAGCCGCATATCGATACAGCCCCGCGCCCCTCGGGCGGGCCAGGGTGACCCCCGGATAGACCGCACCCGCGCGTGCGGGACAATGGACCTTGAGCGTCCGGCTCAGACACGTACGAGACGTACACAGCAACGAGGAGCAAGTCATGGCGGGCAGCAGCCACGGTCACACCCCGGCCGCCTGGACCGGTGTCACAATTTCGTTCATCGGGTTCTGCGTCGCGGGCGCCTTCATGGTGATGGCTCAGCCGGTGGGCTTCTGGGCCGGCGTGGCGGTCGTGTTCCTCGGCGGCGTGGTCGGCTGGGTCATGAGCGCGATGGGCCTGGGCCAGCCGAAGGACGCGCACGAGGTCTTCCAGGCCAAGGTGGCGAAGATCGAGTCGGCCGGCGCCAAGAGCTGAACGTCGTACGGCTCGTTCGCGTACGACTTCTCCGAGGGGCGATCCGGTGCCGGATCGCCCCTTACGCGTGCGTGGCGGCCGTATGGGGGCAGAATGCGAGACGTGAACGCCGACAGCCAGAGGGTGACGCCGTCCGCCGCCGGGTCCGTGGCAGCGCGGCTCGCCGTCCCCGCCGGGGTGCTCGCGGCCGTCGCCGGAGCCTTCGCCTACGTGGGGACCGTGGACCCCAACCAGCCCGGCCACTACCCCGTCTGCCCCCTCCTGCGCATCACCGGCATGTACTGCCCCGGCTGCGGCGGCCTGCGCAGCGCGCACGCGTTCATCCACGGGGACTTCCTGGCCGCGCTCCAGGACAACGCGGCGGCCGTTGTGGGCTATCTGGGCTTCGCCGTGCTGTGGACCGTCTGGGTGGTCCGTGCGGCGCGCGGCCGGCCGCTGCGGCTCGACCTCGGGCCGGTGCACCTGTGGACCGTGGGCGCGTTGCTGCTGGTCTTCACGGTTGTCCGGAACCTGCCGTTCGGTGGCTGGCTACACCCTTGATCAACTGGCGAATGTCCAGGTAGTGGGACCGGCGTCAACCGGATGTGAGGCCTACGCCCTCCTCCGGATACCATCGATGTGACCATGGGTTTTCAACCGTCCGGAAGGGGGCCGCTCGCGTGAGTGTGCTCGACGAGATCATCGACGGCGTCCGTGCCGACCTCGCGGAACGGCAGGCGCGCGTCAGCCTCGACGAGCTCAAGGAGCGCGCGGCCAAGGCTCCCGCCGCCAAGGACGGCGTCGCCGCCCTGCGCGGCGACGGCGTCAAGGTCATCTGCGAGGTCAAGCGCTCCAGCCCGTCCAAGGGCGCGCTGGCCGCGATCGCCGACCCGGCCGCCCTCGCCGCGGACTACGAGGCGGGCGGCGCGGCCGTCATCTCCGTCCTCACCGAGGAGCGCCGCTTCGGCGGCTCGCTGGCCGACCTGGAGGCCGTCCGCGCGCGCGTGGACATCCCGGTCCTGCGCAAGGACTTCATCGTCACGTCGTACCAGCTCTGGGAGGCCCGGGCCTACGGCGCCGACCTCGCGCTGCTCATCGTCGCGGCCCTGGACCAGCCCGCCCTGGAGTCCCTGATCGAGCGCGCCGAGTCCATCGGGCTCACCCCGCTCGTCGAGGTCCACGACGAGGACGAGGTCGAGCGCGCGGTGGATGCCGGCGCGAAGATCATCGGCGTCAACGCGCGTAACCTCAAGACCCTCGAGGTCGACCGCGGGGTGTTCGAGCGGGTCGCCCCCGAGATCCCCGCCCACCTCGTCAAGGTCGCCGAGTCCGGCGTCCGCGGCCCGCACGACCTCATCGCGTACGCCAACGCCGGCGCCGACGCGGTCCTGGTCGGCGAGTCCCTGGTCACCGGCAAGGACCCGAAGTCGGCGGTCTCCGACCTGGTCGCGGCGGGCGAACACCCCGCACTGCGACACGGCCGGGGATGATCTCCCGGTAGGATCGGCCCCGATGACGCTCACGACGACAACCATGGACAGGTACGCCCGCCTCGCGCGCGGCTGCCGCCCCCGTGGCTGCCGCGCGCCCGCACGCAGGGTGCACGGACGACGTGTGCGATACGTCATCGGAGACGAACCTGGCCAGGTGAACGGCATGCGATGGCAGCGCCCCTTCAGGGGCGCGGGGCTCTGTTTGATTTGCGGCTACCGCCGCGCGGGCGCGACCAGCCACAGCGGTCCCGCAGCCAACTGAGAATCCCTGCCCCCACGGCGATCAGTGATCCCAACACACACTCATCGTGAGGTTTCCGCATGCCCAGCGAGTTCTTCATTCCCGACCCCGAGGGTCAAGTACCCAGCACCGAAGGCTACTTCGGCGCGTTCGGCGGCAAGTTCATCCCGGAGGCCCTCGTCGCCGCCGTGGACGAGGTCGCCGTCGAGTACGACAAGGCCAAGCACGACCCGGAGTTCGCCCGAGAACTGGACGACCTCCTCGTCAACTACACCGGCAGGCCAAGCGCGTTCACCGAGGTCCCCCGCTTCGCCGAACACGCCGGAGGCTCCCGCGTGTTCCTCAAGCGCGAGGACCTCAACCACACCGGCTCGCACAAGATCAACAACGTGCTCGGCCAGGCCCTGCTCACCAAGCGCATGGGCAAGACCCGCGTCATCGCCGAGACCGGCGCCGGTCAGCACGGCGTCGCGACGGCGACGGCCTGCGCGCTGTTCGGCCTCGAGTGCACCATCTACATGGGCGAGATCGACACCCAGCGCCAGGCGCTGAACGTGGCCCGGATGCGCATGCTCGGCGCCGAGGTCATCGCCGTGAAGTCCGGCAGCCGCACGCTGAAGGACGCGATCAACGAGGCGTTCCGCGACTGGGTCGCCAACGTCGACCACACGCACTACCTCTTCGGCACCGTCGCCGGTCCGCACCCCTTCCCGGCGATGGTCCGCGACTTCCACCGCGTCATCGGCGTCGAGGCCCGCCGCCAGATCCTGGAGCGCGCGGGCCGCCTCCCCGACGCGGCCATCGCCTGCGTCGGCGGCGGCTCCAACGCCATCGGCCTCTTCCACGCCTTCATCCCGGACGCGGACGTACGCCTCATCGGCTGCGAACCGGCCGGACACGGCGTCGAGACCGGCGAGCACGCGGCCACCCTGACCGCGGGCGAGCCCGGCATCCTGCACGGCTCCCGCTCCTACGTCCTCCAGGACGAGGAGGGCCAGATCACCGAGCCGTACTCCATCTCGGCCGGTCTGGACTATCCGGGCATCGGCCCCGAGCACTCCTACCTCAAGGACAGTGGCCGTGCCGAGTACCGCGCGGTCACCGACGACGCGGCCATGCAGGCCCTGCGCCTGCTGTCGCGGACCGAGGGCATCATCCCGGCCATCGAGAGCGCCCACGCGCTGGCCGGTGCCCTGGAGGTCGGCAAGGAGCTGGGCAAGGACGGGCTGATCGTGATCAACCTGTCCGGCCGCGGTGACAAGGACATGGACACGGCCGCGCGGTACTTCGGCCTGTACGACACCGACGCCGAGGTCGCGGCCAACGCCGCCGACATCGCCGAGATCGAGGGGGACGCCAAGTGAGCGGGGCTGAATTCATCGGCGGACAGCGGCAGCTGCTGTCGGACACCCTCGCCGCCGCCAAGGCCGAGGGCCGCTCCGCCCTCATCGCCTACCTCCCGGCCGGGTTCCCGACCGTGGACGGCGGCATCGAGGCGATCAAGGCCGTCTTCGACGGCGGCGCGGACATCGTCGAGGTGGGTCTGCCGCACAGCGACCCCGTCCTCGACGGGCCCGTCATCCAGACCGCCGACGACATCGCCCTGCGCGGCGGCCTCAAGATCGCGGACGTCATGCGGACGGTCAAGGAGGCCTACGCGGCCACCGGGAAGCCGGTGCTCGTGATGACGTACTGGAACCCGATCGACCGCTACGGCGTCGAGCGCTTCACCACCGAGCTGGCCGAGGTGGGCGGGGCGGGCTGCATCCTGCCCGACCTGCCCGTGCAGGAGTCGGCGCTGTGGAGGGAGCACGCCGAGAAGCACGGGCTCGCCACGGCCTTCGTGGTCGCGCCCAGCAGCAAGGACGCGCGACTCGCCGAGATCACCGCGGCGGGCAGCGGCTTCGTCTACGCCGCCTCGCTGATGGGCGTCACGGGTACTCGTGCGTCCGTGGGCGCGCAGGCGCAGGACCTGGTCGAGCGCACCCGGGCCACCGGCACCGACCTGCCCGTCTGCGTCGGCCTCGGCGTCTCCAACGCCGAGCAGGCCGCCGAGGTGGCCGGCTTCGCCGACGGCGTGATCGTCGGCTCGGCCTTCGTGAAGCGGATGCTGGACGCGCCGGACGACAAGGCCGGCATCGAGGCCGTCCGTGCGCTCGCGGGCGACCTCGCGAAGGGCGTGCGCGGACAGGCGTAACAGCAGAATCGGTCCCTCGTACGGGTGGACCTGGGACCGGGGAGGCGCGGTGCGCCTCCCCGGTTCGTTCTGCGGGGTGTGAGCGAGAAGAACCGTGAGGGAAAGCGCACCGCCCGGGAGCGGCTGGCGGAAGAGCGCGAGAAGCAGAAGTCCGCGGAGAAGCGGCGCCGATTGCTGATCGTGGGCGCGAGCGTCGTCTGCGTCCTGGGTCTCGCGGCGGTGATCGGCGTCGTCGCGGCGAACTCCGGCAAGGACGACGACAGCAGCGACTCCGCGGGCCCGGTCGTGGCGCCCTCGGGGGCCAACGGCGAGGACAGCCTCGCCATCCCGGTCGGCAAGGAGAGCGCCAAGTCGACGCTCACCGTCTGGGAGGACTTCCGCTGCCCCGCCTGCAAGGCCTTCGAGACGGCGTACCGCCCGACGATCCACGAGCTGACCGAGTCCGGCGAGCTCAAGGTGGAGTACCACCTGGCGACGATCATCGACGGCAACATGGGCGGCACCGGCTCCCGCAACGCGGCCAACGCCGCGGCCTGCGCCCAGGACGCCGGGAAGTTCACCGCGTACCACGACGTGCTCTTCGAGAACCAGCCGACCGAGACCGACGACGCCTACGCCAAGAACAGCAAGCTCCTCGAACTGGCGGCCAAGGTCGACGGGCTCGACACGTCCACGTTCCGGACGTGTGTCGAGAAGGGCACCCACAACAGCTGGGTCCAGAAGTCCGCGGCGGCCTTCCGCAACGGCGGTTTCTCCGGCACGCCGACCGTCCTGTTCAACGGCACGAACATCTACGCGGACCAGACGATGACCCCGGCGAAGCTGAAGCAGCAGGTGCAGGAGGCGGCCAAGGGGTAAGAGTTTCCGGCCGGGATTCTGGCCTGCCCGTTATGCAGCCGTAGCCGGGCCGCTTGCCGTGGGCCCCGTCCGGCACGGTAGCGTCGACCCTGCCATGGAACTTGCCTACATTCCCAGCCCGTCGCGCGGGGTGATCCACCTCGGCCCCATCCCGCTGCGCGGCTACGCGTTCTGCATCATCATCGGCGTCTTCGTAGCCGTCTGGCTCGGAAACAAGCGCTGGATCGCCCGGGGCGGGCGGGTCGGCACGGTCGCGGACATCGCGGTCTGGGCCGTGCCGTTCGGCCTCGTCGGCGGCCGGCTCTACCACGTGATCACGGACTACGAGCTGTACTTCAGCGAGGGCCGTGACTGGGTGGACGCCTTCAAGGTCTGGGAGGGCGGTCTCGGCATCTGGGGCGCGATCGCGCTCGGTGCGGTGGGCGCCTGGATCGGCTGCCGCAGCCGGGGCATCCCGCTGCCTGCCTGGGCCGACGCCCTCGCGCCCGGCATCGCCCTCGCGCAGGCGATCGGCCGCTGGGGCAACTGGTTCAACCAGGAGCTGTACGGGCGGGAGACCGATCTTCCCTGGGCCCTGCACATCACCTCGTCGACCGACGGCCGGGTGCCGGGGTACTACCACCCGACCTTCCTGTACGAGTCGCTGTGGTGCATCGGCGTCGCGCTCCTGGTGATCTGGGCGGACCGCCGCTTCAAGCTCGGGCACGGGCGGGCGTTCGCGCTGTACGTCGCCTCGTACTGCGTGGGCCGCTTCTGGATCGAGTACCTGCGCGTCGACGACGCCCACCACATCCTGGGCATGCGGCTCAACAACTGGACGGCGATCGTCGTCTTCCTGCTCGCGGTGCTGTACTTCGTGGTGTCGGCGAAGAAGCGGCCGGGCCGGGAAGAGGTCGTGGAGCCCGGTGCGGAGACCGACGGTCCCGAGGCCGACGGCGACAAGGCCGAGTCGGAGACCGAGGCGGACAGCTCGGACGAGAAGGACGAGGCCAAGGCCGATTCCGAGGGCGATTCCGAGGCCGAGGCCGAGGTCAAGGACGACGCGGAGTCCGCGAAGAAGACCTGACGGTCGGTTGTACGTCGATGAGGGCGCCCGGAGAGCTCCGGGCGCCCTCCGTCATTTCCGGCGGGCCAGGGACAGCGTGCGCTGAGCCGCCGCCACCACCGCCGCGTCGATGAACCTCCCGTCCGGCAGTGCCTGGGCGCCCTGCTCGGCCGTGGCCGCCTTGACGATCGTCTCCGCCTGTTCGAGCTCCTCCTCGGTGGGGAGGTAGGCGCGCTCGATGACCGGGAGCTGGCGCGGGTGGATGGCGGCGCGGCCGAGGAAGCCGAGGGTGCGGCCGTGGGCGCAGGTCGCGGCCAGGCCGTCCAGGTCCCGGATGTCCGGGTGGACCGACTGGGGCGGGGGAGCCAGGCCTGCTGCGCGGGCGGCCACGATCACTCGGGAGCGGGACCAGTCCAGGCCCGCGTCCTCGCGTACGCCCAGGTCGGCGCGTAGATCCGCCTCGCCGAGGGCGATGCCGTGCAGGGCGGGATGGGCGGCTGCGATCGCGTAGGCCCGCTCGACGCCCAGGGCCGTTTCCAGGAGGGCGTAGAGCGGGGGTGCGCCGCCGTCGGCGGGGGACGTGGTCTGCGCGATGTGGATGATCTGGTCGGGGGAGGTCACCTTGGGCAGGCGCAGGCCGGACACGCCCGGGAGGGCGGCCACCGCCGCGAGGTCCGCTGCCGCGAGGGGGCCGCCGAGGGCGTTCACGCGGACGTGGACCGGGACCGGCTGGGGTTCCGAGAGCCGTTCGGCGGTGGCCTCGCGGGCGTACTCCTTGCGGTCCGGGGCGACCGCGTCCTCCAGGTCGATGACGACGACGTCGGCACCGGAGGCGAGGGCCTTGGCCACGACGTGCGGACGGTCGCCGGGGGCGTAGAGCCAGGTGAGGGGGTGGGCCGTCACAGGGCTCCCTCCGTGCGCAGGGCGGTCAACTCGGCCTCGGTCAGGCCCAGTTCGGTCAGGACCTCCGCCGTGTCCGCGCCATGGGGGCGGCCCGCCCAGCGGATCGCGCCGGGGGTGGCGGACAGCCGGAAGAGGAGGTTCTGCATACGCAGGGGGCCGAGGTCGGGGTCGTCGACCGTGGTGACGGTGTCGAGGGCCTGGTACTGCGGGTCCGTCATCACGTCCCGTACGTCCTGGACCGGGGCCACCGCCGCCTCCGCCTTCTCGAAGGCCGCGAGGACCTCGCTGCGGGGGCGCTCGGCGATCCAGGAGCCGACCGCCTCGTCCAGGACGTCGGCGTGGGCGGCCCGCTCGGCGCCCGTGGCGAACCACGGCTCGTCGATCAGCTCCGGGCGGCCGACCAGGCGCATGACGCGCTCCGCGATCGACTGGGCCGAGGTCGACACGGCGACCCAACTGCCGTCCGCCGTGCGGTAGGTGTTGCGCGGGGCGTTGTTGGCGGATCGGTTGCCGGTGCGCTCCTGGACGTATCCCAGCTGGTCGTACCAGGTCGGCTGCGGGCCGAGGACGGTGAGGATCGGTTCGATGATCGCCATGTCCACCACCTGGCCCTCGCCCGTGCGGTCACGGGCCGCCAGAGCCGTCATCACCGCGTACGCCGTCGCCAGACCCGCGATCGAGTCGGCGAGGCCGAACGGCGGGAGCGTCGGGGGTGCGTCCGGTTCGCCGGTGATCGCGGCGAAGCCGCTCATCGCCTCGGCGAGGGTGCCGAAGCCGGGGCGGTGGGAGTAGGGGCCGAACTGGCCGAAGGCGGTGACGCGGGTGAGGACCAGGCGGGGGTTGGCAGCGGACAGCTCCGGCCAGCCGAGATCCCACTTCTCCAGGGTGCCGGGGCGGAAGTTCTCGATGATGACGTCCGCTGTTCCGGCCAGGCGGAGGAGGGTGGCGCGGCCACCCGGTTTCGACAGGTCCAGCGTGATCGTGCGCTTGTTGCGGCCCAGCAGCTTCCACCACAGGCCGACTCCGTCCTTCGACGGGCCGTGGCCGCGGGAGGGGTCCGGTTTCGTGGGGTGCTCGACCTTGACGACCTCGGCGCCGAAGTCGCCGAGCAGGGTGGCGGCGAGCGGGCCGGCGAAGAGGGTGGCGAGGTCGAGGACGCGCAGGCCATTCAGGGGCGGAGTGTTCATGAGGCGAACTGCGCTTCGATCTCGGAGCGGTACGGCATCGAGGCCGACGCGCCTGCTCTCTGTACGGAGAGTGCGGCCGCGGCGGCCGCCCACGTCAGTGCCTCGCGCATCGGGCGGCCCTCGCCGATGGCCACGGCCAGGGTGCCGACGAAGGTGTCGCCCGCGCCGGTCGAGTCCACGGCGGTGACCTGTGGTGCGGGGACGGTGAACGGCTCGCTGCCCCGGGCCGCGTACAGGCTGCCGGCCGCGCCCAGGGTGACGACCACCTCCGGGACCTGGTCCAGCAGGGCCGTGGCCGCGGCGAGCGGGTCGGTGCGGCCGGTGAGGGCGGTGGCCTCGTGCTCGTTGGGGACCAACAGGTCGGTGGCGGCGAGGAGTTCGGGGGGCAGGGGCTGGGCGGGGGCGGGTGTGAGGATCGTACGGATGCCGTGGCCGCGGGCCGTCTCCGCGCCCGCCAGGACCGCGGTCAGGGGGATCTCCAGCTGGAGGAGCAGGGCGTCGGCGGAGGCGATGAGGCCCTCGTCGCCGGGGACGAGGTGGTCGACGGTGCCGTTGGCGCCGGGGATCACGACGATCGCGTTGCCGCCCTCGTCGTCCACGACGATGTGGGCGGTGCCGGACGGGCCCTCCGTCGTGCGCAGGTGGTCGGTGGTCACGCCGGAGTGCTCCAGGGTGGAGCGCATGCGGGTGCCGAAGGAGTCGTTGCCGACCGCGCCGATCATCGAGACCATGGCGCCCGCGCGGGCCGCGGCGACCGCTTGGTTGGCGCCCTTGCCGCCGGGGATCGTACGGAATTCTCGGCCGGTGACGGTCTCTCCGCGTTGGGGTGCCTTTTCGACGTACGTGACCAGGTCCATGTTCGTGCTGCCGAGCACGGCGATGTGGGTCATGGGCGGGCAGCCTCCAGGTGGGTGAGGTGGGCCAGAGCGTCGAAGCCGGTGCCGTTGAAGTCGCCGACGGTGGTGGCGAGGCGGTTCTTGAGGGGCGTCGTCCAGCGGTCGGGGAGCGCGATGGGGGTGCCGGTGAGGAGGGCGGCGATGCTTCCCGCGGTGGCGCCGTTGGAGTCGGTGTCCCAACCGCCCGACACGGCACGGCAGATGGAGCCGGTGAAGTCACCGTCCGCGTGGGTGAGGGCGGCGGTGATGAGAGCGGTGTTGGGGATGGCGTGGACCCAGTGATGGGTGGCGGCGTGTTGGGCGTGGAGTGCGTCCACCACCGTGTCGAAGTCCTCGTGTTCTTGGGCGAGTTGGATGGCCTGGCGGATCGCTTGGGCCAGGCGGGAGTGCGGGGGGACGACGGTGAGGCCGGTGCGGAGGGCGGCGTGGATGTCGTGCGTGCCGGTCGCGGCTGTGGCGATGGTGGCCGCGATGAACATCGCCGCGTAGACGCCGTTGGCGGTGTGGGTGAGCGTGGCGTCCCGGTGGGCCTGTTCGGCTGCGGCTGCCGGGGCGCCGGGGTTGGTCCAGCCGTGGACGTCGGCTCGGATCAGGGCGCCGATCCATTCGCGGAAGGGGTTGCGGTGGCGGGCCGTTCTCGGGGGTTCCAGGCCGGTGAGGAGGTTGCGGTAGGCGATGCGTTCGGCTGTGAACGTGCGGCCTGCCGGGAGTTCGTCGAGCCAGAGGGTGGCTACGTCCGTGGTGGTGAAGTGCCTGCCGTGGCGCTTGAGCAACAGGAGGTTGAGGAGGGGGTAGTTGAGGTCGTCGTCCTCGGGCATGCCGTCGATGTTCTCGACGAGGGAGGTGCCGGCCGAGCGGCGGTTCCAGGGGTGGGTGGTGAGGAGGTCCTGGGGGACGCCCTTGGCTGTGAAGTAGGTGTTGAGGGGCCAGTTGCCGGTTGCTTGGGCGAGTTGGCGGATGGCGGTCAGGGGGAGCTTTTCTACGGGCTTGCCGAGTAGACAGCCGACTGCTCGGCCTAGCCAGGCTGCTTCCAGGCGGGCCTGTCCGCAGCCAAGGCGTTCGGCGTCGGCAGGCCAGTCGGGGCACAAGGCCTTGATCTTTGCCAGGTCGGTCGGCTCCCTGTCGTCCAACTTGCCTGGCAGATCAGCAAGTTCGTCGAGCAGGTCCTCTGCCAGCAGCCGGAGGTATCTCGATGCCGGTTCCGGTGACGCGCCGGCTCTCAGGGGGGCCTCGGGGCCGCCCGCCGCTCTCCACCTCGCCGCGATCGCCGAAGGCTCCCGGCCGTCCTGGGTCGCCTGGCGGAGCTCGTGGCCGATCAGGTCCTCCGGTTGGACCCAGGTCAGTCGGAGCATCTCAGGCCTCCGATCTCCGTGAAGGCCGCCTCGTGGGCCCTGCGGCGTCGTACGTCTCGTTCGAAGATCTCCCGGGTCACGGCCGTGAGGGTCGTCGCCGGCTCCCACAGGTCCAGACGGCTCGCTTCCGACACCGTCTTCGACCAGTCCTCCGGGGCCGGGGAGCCCAGGGCGCCCGCCAGCGCGCCGGCCATCGTCGCGATCGAGTCGCAGTCGCGGCCGTAGTTCACCGCGCCCACGACCGCGTGGCGGAAGTCGCCGGCGGAGACCAGCAACATGCCCAGGGCGACGGGGAGTTCCTCGATGGCGTGGAGGCGGGAGGGGCGGCGGGCGCCGAGGGAGGGCTGTCGGTAGTCGGGGCCCACCGTGTCGTACGGCGTCACCGCCTCCCGCAGGGGCCGTAGAGCCGACTCGAAGTCCGTGTGCTGGGACGCCACTTCGCAGACCCGGTCGATCGCGGTGCGGGTGCCGTCCTTCGCCAGGCTCAGGCAAGCCGTCACGACCGAGTCCGGTGTCGCACCCGGCGCGCTCGCCGCCGCCACCGCCGCTGCGAAGACGCCCGCCGCCTCGCGGCCGTACGACGACTGATGGGCGCCCGCGATGTCCAGGGCCTCCGTGTACGCGCCGGTCGGGTTGGCCGCGTTGACCAGGCCGACCGGGGCCATGTACATCGCGGCACCGCAGTTGACGATGTTGCCGACGCCGGCCTCGCGGGGGTCGACATGGCCGTAGTGGATCCTCGACACCAGCCACTTCTCCGCCAGGAAGATCCGCTGGAGGGGGAGTGCCTCCGCCTCCAGTTCCGGGATCCAGCGGGGGGTCGTCATCAGGTCCGGGACCAGGTGGTCGGCGATCGCGTAGGCGTCCAGGTGGTCGCGGACCCGGGCGTAGACCCGGATCAGCGCGTGCGTCATCAAGGTGTCGTCGGTGACGTGGCCGTCGCCCTTGTGGTAGGGGGCGATGGGGCGGGCGGTGCGCCAGGCGTCGCCGTTCCAGGGGCCGACGATGCCGTGGACGCGGCCGGCGTGGCGTTCGAGGATCTGCTCGGGGGAGTAGCCCTCCACGGGGCCGCCGAGGGCGTCGCCCACGGCGGCTCCTACCAGCGCTCCGGTGATCCGTTCGTCCAGCGCCGTCTCTTCGCTTTCTGTTCTTTTGGGCGTCATGTTCTGAATCATCCCCCTGGTGGGGGCGGTTGTGTGGCTTCGAGGAGTTCGGCGAGTTCCACCAGGTCCGTGCCGGTGAGGCGGGGCAGTGCGCAGCCGGAGAGGGTGCGGCAGGCGTCGCGCCAGGAGGCGGGGACCGACGCGCCGCCGCCGAGTGCTCCGCACAGGGCGCCGGCCAGGGCGGGGGCCGAGTCCGCCACTCGGGACAGGCACGCTGCGGCCGGCACCGCTTCGGCGATACGGCCGTCCGCCGCTGTGGCCAGGGCAAGGGCCACCGGGACCGTTTCGGCGGCCGCGATGCCGTAGCTGTAGACGTGGTCGACGATCTGGTGTTCCAGGAGGGGGATCAGGGTGAAGGCGTTCTCGGCGTCGTGGGCCAACTTCAGGGCGTGGCGGGTGTTGCGGCCGATCTCCGTTTCCTCGGGGAGTTCGGCGAGGGCGGCTTCCACGCAGGTGGTCACGTCGTTGCCGGTCAGGGCCAGTGACAGGGCCGCCGCCATCGCTCTCGCGCCGTGCACTCCGTCGCCGTCCTGGGTGTAGCGGGCGTCGAACTCGGCGAGGTCCGCGGCGAGTTGGGGGTTTCCTGGGTGGGCTGCGGCCAGGACGCAGGCGCGTACGCAGGCCGCGTCGTCGAAGTAGTGGGGGTTGTCGTGGCCGGTGGCGGGTGGGCGGAGGCCGGTGGCGAGGTTGCCGAGGCCCGCGCGGACGGAGATGCGGGCGCGTAGGGGGAGTACGGCGGACTCGATTTCCGGGGCGCGGTCTGCTGCGGCGGCGACTTCGCTGGCGAGGGCGTTCCAGGTGAGGTCGATCGCGGCTCTGGTACGGCGTTCTCGGCTCAGGTCGCCGAGGGCGGTGTCGTCGCCTGCGCGGAGGAGGGCTTCTGCGGCGAAGGTCGCCCATTCCGCGTCGTCGGAGGGGCCGAGGCGGAGGGGTTCGGGGGGTTGGTTCAGGGCGATGGGGACGGGGAGGGTGGTTGTGGCGTTCTGTTCGGCGAAGGTGTCGAGTTCTCGGGTGAGGCGGCGGGTCCACTCGGGCATGCGGGTGGCTCGGTGGCGGGCGGCGGGCCATCCGGCGGCGTCGCCTGCGGCCAGGCCGAGCAGTAGGCCTTCGATTCGGCGTACCTTGGCCTCGACGTCGGCGGCTGTGGGACCGTTTCGGTGGGCCTCGGCTTCGCCTTCGGCCTTTTTGTTCCCACCCGCACCACCCGTGCGACTTTCGTTGTCGGGTGCGGGTGGCCCTTGTGGGGTGGTCTCGTCGTCGGCGGCTGCGGGTGGCCCCTGTGGGGTGTGTTCGTCGGTGGCGGCTGCGGGAGTGGGTCGGTGGGGCTCGGGTTCGCCTTCGGCTGCCGCCGGGTCCGTTCCGGTCGCTGACCCCTCGTCCCATGGGACCGGCGGTCTCATCGGTCCGTCCCCGGTTCCTCGTCCGCCGCCAGCGTGAATGCTGTCGGGTCCGGTGACGGCCATTCCTTGCGGACCGCGGGAGGTTCACTCCGTACGAATCCGCCCGTCCCCCACTTCCCGTCCTCCCCGGGCGTCAGTAGTTCCGCGACGTCCAGGACGTGGTGGCCCTCCATCGACGGCAGGCAGCTGCCCCGGGCCGGGCCGATCGCCGCCGCCCAGTCCGCGGGGATGGACGACGCACCCCGCGTCGCACCTGCCAACGCGCCGGCCACCGCGGCCGTCGTGTCGGCGTCGCGGCCCATGTTGACGGCGGTCAGTACCACCTGGACGAAGTCGCCGTCGGCCGCCGCGTACGCGCCGAAGGCGAGGGCGACCGCCTCGGGGGCGAGGTCGGTCCATGGATAGCCGCCGATGACGACCGCCGAGCGGACCGCTCGTTCGCCTCGGTGGGCCACCGCCACCGCGCGGCGTAGTGAGCGAGCCGTCCACGAGTCGTCCGGGACCACTGCCAGGGCCGACGCCACCACCGCGATCGTCGGGGCGCCCGCCATTGCTGCCGCAACCCCCGCCGCCACCGCCTGGCCGCCGTAGATGCCCTCGCCGTCGTGGCTCACCGAGCCGTCGATCGCCACCAGCCTCGCCGCCTCCGCCGGGCGGCCCGCAGCGAAGACGCCGAAGGGGGCCGCCCGCATGGCCAGGCCGTCGCTCCACGCGTGGCGGTGTTGGGCCGAGATCGGGGCCGCCAGACCTCGGCGGAGATTCTCCAGCGTGCCTCGCTCGCTGAAGCCGGCGCCCCGGAACGGGCCCTCGTCGCGGTCCGCGATCCACTGGTGCCAGGCCGCCTCCACATGGGACGGGGTGAGGGCCGAGCCGTGCCGGGCCAGCAACAGCCCCGAGAAGATCGCGTACTCCGTGTCGTCCGTGCCGGCGGGAGTGTCGGTGACGTAGCCCGTGATACGGCCCCAGCGGGCGCGGATCTCGGAGGGCTTCATGTTCTCGGCGGGAGCTCCGAGGGCGTCTCCGACGGCCAGACCGAGCAGGGCGCCGCGGGCCCGCTCGCGGAGTTCGGCGGCGTTCTGGGGCGCCGGGACCGAGGGAATGCAGGCGATCGATGCCATACGCGGCCTCTCAACCGGGGGACACGTCCGCACAGGGCGCGGAGTCCTTTGCGGATGTGTCCCACCGGAGTGGTTCCCCAGAGCCTCAGGGGCCTCAGCATCACCCGGTCGACATCTGAGCGGGCCTTTGATCGGATGCGCATTCGAGGGTAAAGCCGCAGGTTAGCGCAGCCTTTCCTTGGTGGCGGACGGGAATGTTGTGGCCTAGTGTCGGTGTTGTCAAAGAGTAGAACCAGTCCAAAGTTAGCTTTGGCTCAGCTTCCTGGGGGATCCCGCATGGCCATCATCGACATCGAGGCGCCACTGCACGAGGCGCATCGCGACAACCACACACACCGGGATGTGAACGGCGGCTGGCTGCGCCCCGCCGTCTTCGGCGCGATGGACGGACTGGTCTCCAACCTCGCTCTGATGACCGGTGTCGCGGGCGGTTCGGTGGGTCAGCAGACCATCGTCATCACCGGGCTCGCGGGGCTCGCCGCCGGCGCCTTCTCCATGGCCGCCGGCGAGTACACCTCCGTGGCCTCGCAGCGTGAGCTCGTCGAGGCCGAGCTGGATGTCGAGCGGCGGGAGCTCAGAAAGCATCCCAAGGACGAGGAGGCCGAGCTCGCGGCGCTGTATGCGGGGCGGGGCGTCGAGCCCGCCCTCGCCCGTGAAGTCGCCCGGCAGCTGTCCCGCGATCCCGAGCAGGCCCTGGAGATACACGCACGCGAGGAACTGGGCATCGACCCCGGTGATCTGCCCTCGCCGCTGGTCGCCGCCGTTTCTTCCTTCGGTTCCTTTGCGCTGGGTGCCCTGCTGCCGCTGCTGCCCTATCTGCTCGGTGCCACCGCGCTGTGGCCCGCCGTGCTGCTCGCGCTGTTCGGGCTGTTCGCGTGTGGCGCGGTCGTGGCCAAGGTGACGGCACGGAGCTGGTGGTTCAGCGGTCTCCGGCAGCTCGCTCTTGGTGGTGCCGCGGCCGGTGTGACGTACGCCCTGGGCAGCCTGTTCGGAATCGCCGTAGGATAGGTCGGCTGCAAGTTATGCGTTGGGCCGCATAAGTAGCCGTTACTCGCTGGTTTCGAATGGTTAACCACCGGGCATGAGCCGTAAGCGCTGTGGGCAATGACGCCTGCGGCGCACTCGCGGGGTCGGCGACGACGCCTTCCTCGCGCCTGGACCGACGGACACCGATCTGTCCCGTTCGGTCCCCACATACTTCGAGCCATGTGTGCGATACCCCTGTCGCCACCGCATGGCGTCCGCATGTTGGAACGGTGTATCCGGTTCCCGAGATCCGCCCCATCATGTAACCTGCACGAAATTTTGCACTCACGCAGAGGGCCAACGTCGTCCCTCGGCAATCTGCATATGCCACATGACGACGACGGGAGAGCCGATGCGTACGCCGCGCCAGCCGTCCCAGCACTCCACGAATGGCCAGAAGTGGTCCTTCATGGATGCTCGCCCTGCTGCGCAGGGTATGTACGACCCCCGCAACGAGCGCGACGCCTGTGGCGTCGGCTTCGTGGCCACCCTCACCGGCGAGGCGAGCCATGCGCTGGTCGAGCAGGCGCTCACGGTTCTGCGCAACCTGGAGCACCGCGGTGCCACCGGCTCCGAGCCCGACTCGGGTGACGGCGCGGGCATCCTGTCCCAGGTGCCGGACGCCTTCTTCCGTGAGGTGGCCGGATTCGAGCTGCCCGCGGCCGGTGCGTACGCCGTTGGTACGGCCTTCCTGCCCGAGGACGGAATCGACGAGGCCGTCTCACAGATCGAGACGATCGCCGCCGACGAGGGCCTCACCGTCCTCGGCTGGCGTGAGGTGCCGGTCGCGCCCGAACTGCTCGGCGCCACCGCCCGTTCGACGATGCCGGCCTTCCGGCAGATCTTCGTGACCGACGGTGTTTCGGCCGACATCGAGCTCGACCGCAAGGCGTTCGTGCTGCGCAAGCGCGCCGAGCGCGAGGTCGACACCTACTTCCCGTCGCTGTCCGCGCGGACGATCGTCTACAAGGGCATGCTGACCACCGGCCAGCTGGAGCCCTTCTTCCCGGACCTGTCCGACCGCCGCTTCGCCTCAGCGATCGCGCTCGTGCACTCCCGGTTCTCCACCAACACCTTCCCGTCGTGGCCGCTCGCGCACCCGTACCGCTTCGTCGCGCACAACGGTGAGATCAACACCGTCAAGGGCAACCGCAACTGGATGGTCGCCCGCGAGTCCCAGCTCGTCTCCGACCTGTTCGGGGACAAGGGCCTGGAGCGGGTCTTCCCCATCTGTACGCCGGACGCCTCCGACTCGGCGTCCTTCGACGAGGTGCTCGAACTCCTGCACCTGGGCGGGCGTTCGCTGCCGCACTCCGTGCTGATGATGATCCCGGAGGCGTGGGAGAACCACGACTCCATGGAGCCGGCCCGGCGCGCCTTCTACGAGTTCCACTCCACGATGATGGAGCCCTGGGACGGCCCGGCCTGTGTCACCTTCACCGACGGCAAGCAGGTCGGCGCGGTCCTCGACCGCAACGGCCTTCGCCCCGGCCGCTACTGGGTCACCGACGAGGGCCTGGTCGTCCTCGGCTCCGAGGTCGGCGTCCTCGACATCGACCCCGCGAAGGTGGTCCGCAAGGGCCGGCTGCAGCCCGGCCGGATGTTCCTCGTCGACACCGTCGAGCACCGCATCATCGAGGACGACGAGATCAAGGCCGGCCTCGCCGCCGAGAAGCCGTACGCCGAGTGGCTCGAGGCCGGCGAGATCGAGCTCTCCGACCTGCCCGAGCGCGAGCACATCGTGCACACGCACGCCTCGGTCACCCGCCGCCAGCAGACCTTCGGTTACACCGAGGAGGAGCTGCGCGTCATCCTGGCGCCGATGGCCAAGACGGGCGGTGAGCCGCTCGGTTCGATGGGTACGGACTCGCCGATCGCCGCGCTGAGCGAGCGTCCGCGTCTGCTCTTCGACTACTTCACCCAGCTGTTCGCGCAGGTCACCAACCCGCCGCTGGACGCGATCCGGGAAGAGCTGGTCACGAGTCTGCGCTCGTCGCTGGGCCCCGCGAGCAACCTGCTCGAGCCGACCGCCGCCTCGTGCCGCTCGGTCACCCTGCCCTTCCCGGTGATCGACAACGACGAGCTGGCCAAGCTCATCCACATCAACGCCGACGGCGACATGCCGGGCTTCAAGGCCGCGACCCTGTCCGGCCTGTACCGGGTCTCCGGCGGCGGCGACTCCCTCGCCGCGCGCATCGAGGAGATCTGCGCGGAGGCCGACGCCGCCATCGAGAACGGCGCCCGCCTGATCGTCCTGTCGGACCGTCACTCCGACGCCGAGCACGCGCCGATCCCGTCGCTGCTGCTCACCGCGGCCGTCCACCACCACCTCATCCGCACCAAGCAGCGCACCCAGGTGGGCCTGCTGGTCGAGGCCGGTGACGTCCGCGAGGTCCACCACGTCGCCCTGCTGATCGGCTTCGGCGCCGCGGCCGTGAACCCGTACCTGGCGATGGAGTCCGTCGAGGACCTCGTCCGCGCCGGCACCTTCCTGTCGGACATAGAGGCCGAGCAGGCCATCCGCAACCTGATCTACGCCCTCGGCAAGGGCGTCCTGAAGGTCATGTCCAAGATGGGCATCTCGACCGTCGCCTCCTACCGCGGCGCCCAGGTCTTCGAAGCGGTGGGCCTGGACGAGCAGTTCGTCGTCAAGTACTTCAGCGGCACGGCCACCAAGATCGGCGGCGTCGGCATCGACGTCATCGCCAAGGAGGTCGCCGCCCGGCACGCGAAGGCGTACCCGGCGAGCGGCATCGCTCCGGCGCACCGCGCGCTCGAGATAGGCGGCGAGTACCAGTGGCGCCGTGAGGGCGAGCCGCACCTGTTCGACCCGGAGACGGTCTTCCGCCTCCAGCACTCGACGCGTGCCAACCGCTACGACATCTTCAAGAAGTACACGGACCGGGTGAACGAGCAGTCCGAGCGCCTGATGACGCTCCGCGGACTCTTCGGCTTCAAGTCCGACCGCCCCTCGATCTCCATCGACGAGGTCGAGCCGGTCTCCGAGATCGTCAAGCGCTTCTCCACCGGCGCCATGTCGTACGGCTCCATCTCCCTGGAGGCGCACGAGACTCTCGCCATCGCCATGAACCAGCTGGGCGCCAAGTCCAACACCGGTGAGGGCGGCGAGGACGCGGACCGTCTGTACGACCCGGCGCGCCGGTCCAGCATCAAGCAGGTTGCCTCCGGCCGCTTCGGTGTGACCTCCGAGTACCTGGTCAACGCGGACGACATCCAGATCAAGATGGCCCAGGGCGCCAAGCCCGGCGAGGGCGGCCAGCTGCCCGGCCACAAGGTCTACCCGTGGGTCGCCAAGACCCGTCACTCCACCCCGGGTGTCGGTCTGATCTCCCCGCCGCCGCACCACGACATCTACTCCATCGAGGACCTGGCCCAGCTGATCCACGACCTGAAGAACGCGAACCCGCAGGCGCGGATTCACGTGAAGCTGGTGTCGGAGGTCGGCGTCGGTACCGTCGCCGCGGGTGTCTCCAAGGCCCACGCGGACGTCGTCCTCATCTCCGGTCACGACGGTGGAACGGGTGCGTCGCCGCTGACGTCGCTCAAGCACGCCGGTGGCCCCTGGGAGCTGGGCCTCGCCGAGACCCAGCAGACCCTGCTGCTCAACGGCCTGCGCGACCGCATCGTCGTCCAGACCGACGGCCAGCTGAAGACCGGCCGTGACGTCGTCATCGCCGCGCTGCTCGGCGCCGAGGAGTTCGGTTTCGCGACCGCGCCGCTCGTCGTCTCCGGCTGCGTCATGATGCGCGTCTGCCACCTGGACACCTGCCCGGTCGGCATCGCCACCCAGAACCCGACCCTCAGGGACCGGTTCACCGGCAAGGCCGAGTACGTCGTGAACTTCTTCAAGTTCATCGCCGAGGAGGTCCGCGAGATCCTCGCCGAGCTGGGCTTCCGCTCCATCGAGGAGGCCGTCGGTCACGCCGGGACGCTCGACGTCGCGCGTGCCGTCGACCACTGGAAGGCGCAGGGCCTCAACCTGGCCCCGCTGTTCCACGTGCCCGAGCTGCCCGAGGGCACCCCGCTCCACCAGGTCATCGAGCAGGACCACGGCCTGGAGAAGGCGCTCGACAACGAGCTCATCAAGCTCGCCTCCGACGCCCTGGCCGCGGACTCCGCGACCGACGCCCAGCCGGTGCGGGCCCAGGTCGCCATCCGCAACATCAACCGCACGGTCGGCACCATGCTCGGCCACGAGGTGACGAAGAAGTTCGGTGGCGCGGGCCTGCCCGACGACACCATCGACATCACCTTCACCGGCTCGGCGGGCCAGTCCTTCGGCGCCTTCCTCCCGCGCGGTGTCACGCTGCGCCTGGAGGGCGACGCCAACGACTACGTCGGCAAGGGCCTCTCCGGTGGCCGTGTCGTCGTCCGCCCGGACCGGGGCGCCGACCACCTCGCCGAGTTCTCCACGATCGCGGGCAACACCATCGCCTACGGCGCGACCGGCGGCGAGCTGTTCCTGCGGGGCCGGACCGGCGAGCGGTTCTGCGTCCGCAACTCCGGTGCCCTCGTGGTCTCGGAGGGCGTGGGCGACCACGGCTGCGAGTACATGACCGGCGGTCACGCGGTGGTCCTCGGCGAGACGGGCCGTAACTTCGCGGCCGGCATGTCCGGTGGTATCGCGTACGTCATCGACCTCGACCGGGACAACGTCAACGTCGGCAACGTGAACGCCGTAGAGGCGCTGGACGACGCCGACAAGCAGTGGCTGCACGACGTGGTGCGCCGCCACGCCGAGGAGACCGCCTCGACGGTCGCCGAGAAGCTGCTCGCCAACTGGGACGTGTCCGTGGAGCGCTTCAGCAAGATCATCCCCAGCACGTACAAGTCAGTGCTCGCCGCCAAGGCCGCCGCCGAGCAGGCCGGTCTCACGGAGACCGAGATCACCGAGAAGATGATGGAGGCGGCGATCAATGGCTGACCCGAAGGGCTTCCTGAACCACGGCCGTGAGGTCGCCAAGTCCCGCCCCGTCGACGTACGTCTGAAGGACTGGAACGAGGTCTACGTCCCCGGCTCCCTGCTGCCGATCATCAGCAAGCAGGCCAGCCGCTGCATGGACTGCGGCATCCCGTTCTGTCACAACGGCTGTCCGCTGGGGAATCTGATCCCCGAGTGGAACGACTTCGCCTACCGCGAGGACTGGTCCGCCGCGTCGGAGCGTCTGCACGCCACGAACAACTTCCCGGAGTTCACGGGCCGGTTGTGCCCCGCTCCCTGCGAGTCGGCGTGTGTGCTCGGTATCAACCAGCCGGCCGTGACCATCAAGAACGTCGAGGTCTCGATCATCGACAAGGCGTGGGACAGCGGTGACGTCGCTCCGCAGATCCCCGAGCGCCTGTCCGGCAAGACCGTCGCGGTCATCGGGTCGGGTCCGGCTGGTCTGGCCGCCGCCCAGCAGCTGACCCGGGCCGGCCACACCGTCGCCGTCTACGAGCGCGCGGACCGCATCGGAGGCCTCCTCCGGTACGGCATCCCCGAGTTCAAGATGGAGAAGCGGCACATCAACCGCCGCATCGAGCAGATGCGCGCGGAGGGCACCCGCTTCCGTACCGGCATCGAGATCGGCCGCGACCTCAAGGCGACCGACCTGAAGAAGCGCTACGACGCGGTCGTCATCGCCGCCGGCGCGACGACCGCTCGTGATCTCCCCGTCCCCGGGCGGGAGTTGACCGGCATCCACCAGGCCATGGAGTACCTGCCCCTGGCCAACAAGGTGCAGGAGGGCGACTTCGTGGCGCCCCCCATCACCGCCGAGGGCAAGCACGTCGTGGTCATCGGCGGTGGCGACACCGGCGCCGACTGCGTGGGCACCGCCCACCGTCAGGGCGCCGCCTCCGTCACACAGCTGGAGATCATGCCCCGCCCGGGCGAGGACCGGAACGCCGGCCAGCCGTGGCCGACCTTCCCGATGCTCTACAAGGTCACCTCCGCGCACGAGGAGGGCGGCGAGCGGGTCTACTCCGTCTCCACCACCCACTTCGAGGGCGACGAGGACGGCAACGTCCAGTGGCTGCACCTCACCGAGGTCGAGTTCATCGAGGGCAGGCTGACGCCGAAGCCGGGCACGGAGCGCACGATCCCCGCCCAGCTGGTCACCCTCGCCATGGGCTTCACGGGCACCGACCGCGAGAACGGCCTGGTCGAGCAGTTCGGCCTGGAGCTCGACGAGCGCGGCAACATCGCCCGCGACGCCGACTTCCAGACCAACGTGCCGGGCGTGTACGTCGCCGGTGACGCGGGCCGTGGCCAGTCGCTCATCGTGTGGGCGATCGCGGAGGGCCGCTCGGCCGCCCGCGGCTGCGACCGCTTCCTGACCGGTGCGAGTGACCTGCCGGCGCCGATCCGTCCGACGGATCGTTCGCTGATGGTCTGAAGCACCCCATAGAACGTCCCGTACAAAGGCGTACGGAACACTGACGGCGCCTGCCTTCCTCGTCCCCGACCGGACGGATGGCAGGCGCCGCCGCATGTCCGGGGTCCTCTGTTCACGGCACCCGGTACGTCTCCCCGTACACCTGCCACGTCAGCGGCGTCTTCAGGTCCAGGTTCCCGTCGTAGAGGAACCTGCGCTGGGCGGTGTCGATGCGGGTGGTGTCGATGTCGGGGTTCTTGGTCTTCATGGCCTGCTCACGGATGTCCAGGAAGATGTCCAGGTACGTCTTCTCCGAGCCGTCCTCGGTGGGGGTGTCAGCTTCCTCGCGGGCGCGTTCGCGCAGGGCGTGGAAGCTGGTCGCGTCGGTGCCGGGGCCGTGGAAGACCAGCGCGTCGTAGTAGATGAACTGGCCGAGGGCGCCGAGGCCGTCGAGCTTGGCGAGGCGGACCGCCGGGTCGAAGTAGACGCGGTCGCGTTCCTCGTCCTGGGCCTTCTGGAAGGCCGGGAGTTTCGCCTCTGCCCGCCAGGCCGCGGTGAAGCCCGGGTCCAGGCCCTCGTGGGAGTCCGTGCCGTCGACCTCGCGCAGGGCGGGGAGGTAGCGGGCGAGGCCGTTGCCGGGGTGGTCCTCGGTGTAGTGCTCGACCAGGACCAGCAGGTCGTGGGTGCCGGTGCAGAAGCCGATGATGCCGGCCGTGTAGCCCTGGCCGTCGCCGATGTCCTCGATGTAGGCGTAGGCGCTGCGCCAGTTCAGGGTGGAGTTCTCGGCGCTCGCCACGAGCTGCTGGGCGAGTTCCTTCTTCGCGGGGGCGGCCAGGCCCGGCGGCGGGTCGGCGTTCGCCTCGTCGTCCGCCGAACGCTCCGGCTGCGATGCGGAGGTGGCGGGTGTGGCCGTGCCCTCGTCGGAGTCGGCGGGCGCGAGGAAGTAGATCCCCGCCGCGAGGAGCACGGGGACGCCCGCGAACAGCAGTACACCGGCGCGTTTCACTGGGCTCCCGTCGGTTCGATGGGTGGGATCGAGGTGCCGTAACCTCGGCAACCGTACCGGTGCGTCAGGGGGAGAGCGGATGGCTGCGATCAGTCTCAGCAAGGTCGAGGAGACCGCGCCCGCGCTGGTCAGTCTGTACAAGAGTGCCGGGGCGACGCTCGAGAAGTACGGACTGGACGGGGAGCGGGTCGCTGTCTACCTCGTCGTGGACTACTCCGGCTCCATGAAGCCGTACTACAAGGACGGCAGTGTGCAGGCGCTCGCCGACCGGGTGCTCGGCCTGTCCGCGCACCTCGACGACGACGGCACCGTGCCGGTGGTGTTCTTCTCGACCGAGGTCGACGCCGAGACCGAGATCGCGCTGGCCGACCACCAGGGGCGGATCGAGCGGATCGTGGCCGGGCTCGGGCACATGGGCAGAACCAGCTATCACCTGGCCATGGACGCCGTCATCGACCACTACCTCGACAGCGGCTCACGGGAACCCGCCCTCGTCGTCTTCCAGACCGACGGCGGACCCATCAACAAGCTCGCCGCGGAACGGTACCTGTGCAAGGCGGCGAAGCTGCCGCTGTTCTGGCAGTTCATCGGGTTCGGGGACGCGACCAGCAAGCAGTTCGACTACCTGCGCAAGCTCGACGAGCTGTCCGTGCCGGACAAGCGGGTCGTCGACAACGCCGGGTTCTTCCATGCCGGTTCGGATCCGCGGCAGGTCTCCGACGCCGAGTTGTACGACCGTCTCGTCGGCGAGTTCCCGAAGTGGCTGGTGGCCGCCCGGGCCGAGGGGATCGTGCGATGACCGTACGTCTGCTGCCGGCCGTCGAGCGGATTGCCGTGCCCTGGAAGAACGGGGGCGGGGTGACACGCGAGATCGTCGCGGGCCCGCCCGGTGCGGCCATGGACGACTTCGAGTGGCGGGTGAGCCTCGCCGAGGTCGGTGCCGACGGGCCGTTCTCGGCGTTCGCCGGGGTGGACCGGATCCTCACCCTGGTCGAGGGCGCGGGGATGGACCTGACGGTGGGCGACGAGCGCCGGCGCGTCGATACCCGGTACGTGCCCCAGGGCTTCCCCGGGGACCTGCCGACCGACTGCCGTCTGCTCGCGGGCCCGGTCGTGAACCTCAACGTGATGTGGCGCAGGGGTGGCGGGCCGGCGCCCACCGTCACCGTCGTACAACCCGGTCTGCCGCTCGCTGTCCCGGTGGGCCCGGCCGTGCTGATCGTCCCGGTCGAGGGGACCGCCGAAGTGGCCGGGCGGACCCTCGGGCGGTACGACGCCGCACTGCTGGCCGACGAGGACGCCGTACTGCGCGCGCAGGGCCGTACCGCCGTCATCGCTCTCACCCGGCGGGGCTGAGGGCCGAGGCCGAGTCCCGCCTGACACCCGTGTTGCCGGAGCAACTCCAGGGAATCGAGGAGCGGATCGCCACTCCGGAGGGTTCCCGGCAGTCGCTCACGCGGCCTGCTCGCCCCGTTGGCTTAGCCGTACGACCGTGCCACCCTGTGGTTGATCCGACGGGGAGGCGACGACGATGGACGGCGCACGATCGGTGAACGAGAGGGCGGGCACGGCCCGTCGGGGGGAGCCTGCCAAGGGCGAGAAGCTCGCCGACTGGGCCGATGGGCGGCTCGGTCTGTACGGGCTGGCCAAGGCCAACATGCGCAAGGTCTTCCCGGACCACTGGTCCTTCATGCTGGGCGAGATCTGCCTCTACAGCTTCCTGATCCTGATCCTCACCGGCGTCTATCTCACGCTGTTCTTCGAGCCGAGCGGCATCGAGGTCGTGTACCACGGCTCCTACGAACCCCTCAACGGCGTCATGATGACCCGGGCGTTCGAGTCCACGCTCGACATCAGCTTCGATGTGCGCGGCGGGCTGCTGATCCGGCAGATCCACCACTGGGCGGCGCTCGTCTTCGTCACCGGCATGCTGGTGCACATGATGCGGGTGTTCTTCACCGGCGCCTTCCGCAAGCCGCGCGAGCTCAACTGGGTGTTCGGCTGGACCCTGTTGATGCTCGGCATCCTCACCGGCCTCACCGGCTACTCGCTCCCCGACGACCTGCTCTCCGGCACCGGCATCCGGTTCGCCCAGGGCGCGATCCTTTCCGTACCGATCGTCGGCACGTACCTGTCGTTCTTCCTGTTCGGCGGGGAGTTCCCGGGCCACGACATCATCCCGAGGCTCTTCCCGATCCATGTGCTCCTGCTGCCCGGGATCATGCTGGGGCTGGTGGTCGCGCATCTGATCCTGGTCTTCTACCACAAGCACACGCAGTACCCGGGCCCCGGCCGCGACAACAAGTCGGTGGTCGGCATGCCGTTCCTGCCGGTGTACATGGCGAAGGCGGGCGGCTTCTTCTTCCTCGTCTTCGGCGTGCTGACGGTCATGGGCGGCATCGCCCAGATCAACCCCGTGTGGGCCTTCGGACCGTACAGCCCGCAGTTGGTGACCACCGGCGCCCAACCCGACTGGTACCTCGGCTTCTCCGAGGGCCTGATCCGGGTGATGCCGGGATGGGAGATCAACATCTGGGGCCACACCCTGATACCGGGCGTCTTCATCCCCTTCTCGCTCTTCCCGCTGATCCTGCTCGCCCTCGGCGTGTACCCCTTCGTCGAGGCGTGGATCACCGGGGACAAGCGCGAGCACCACATCCTGGACCGGCCGCGCAACGTGCCCGTGCGCACCGGACTGGGCGTGGCCTGGCTGAGCCTGTACGTGGTGCTGCTGATCGGCGGCGGCAACGACATCGTGGCCACCCATCTGCATCTGTCCATCAACGCGATCACCTGGTTCGTGCGGATCGGCGTCTTCGTGGTGCCGGTGCTGACCTTCGTCGTGACGAAACGGGTCTGTCTCGGGCTCCAACGCCGGGACCGGGACAAGGTGCTGCACGGCCGGGAGACCGGCATCATCAAACGGCTTCCGCACGGCGAGTACGTCGAGGTCCACGAACCCCTCGCGCAGGAGCAGTTGCACGTCCTCACCCAGCACGAGCAGGAGCCGTCGTACGAGATCGGGCCGCTCGTCGATGCCAACGGTGTGCGGCGGCCGGTCAAGGCGTCCCAGCGGGTGCGGGCCCGGCTGGCCCGGGTGATGTTCGGGCCCGAGACACGGATCTCGAAGCCGACGGTGGAGGAGTACCGGCAGGTCACCAGCGGCGACCATCACTGAGGACGGCCGCCCGGCACTCGTCCGGGGTGCCCCAGGCGGTGCGCAGGGCGCGGGCCTTGGTCAGCCACAGCGACAGGTCGTACTCCGCCGTGTAGCCGATCGCGCCGTGCAGTTGGAGCGCGGTGCGGGCGGTGGCGTACGCCGCCTCGCAGGCGGTGACCTTCGCGGCGGCGACGTCCTGTTCGGTCATCGTCAGCGCGGCGCCGAAGAGCAGGGGGCGCGCGAACTCCAACGCGATCTTCGCGTCGGCCAGTTGGTGCTTGACGGCCTGGAACGAGCCTATGGGGACGCCGAACTGGGTGCGCTGCCTGACGTAGGTGACGGTTCTGTCGAGGAGGGCGAGGCCGACGCCGAGGGCCTGGGCGGCGGTGGCGAGGCGGGCCCAGGTGAGGGCCGGGGTGAGGTGGGGGACGGTGGCGAGGAGTTCGCCGTCGCGGAGGGTGGGGAAGAGGCGGCGGGCGGGGTCGAGGGAGAGGTGCGGGGGGCCGGCGGGTGGGGGTGCGAGGCGGAGCTCGGTGGGCGCCGAGTTGCCCGCGGCGGAGCCGCTGATGGATGCGGCGCCCCCGCCGCCCCTACCCGTCCCGTCCTGGGGGCTGCCGCCCCCAGACCCCTGCTTCGGCCCTGAAGGGGCCTTGTCCTCAAACGCCGGACGGGCTGAGAGTGCCTGGGCCGGCGCTGCGAGCGTCAGCCGTACGTCCGCCATGTCCGCGTCCAGCGTGTACGGCCCCGTCGCCAGGGTCGCGACCGACGTGCCGGAAGCCAGCGCGGGGAGCAGGCGTTTGGCCGGGGCCCGGTCGTCCAGTGCGGCGAGCAGTGCCGCTGCCGCCACCGTCTCCACCAACGGCCCCGGTACCGCGTGGCGCCCCAACTCGACGAAGACGACGGTCAGTTCCACGGGGAGGGGGCCCATGCCGTCGTATGCCTCGGGGACGGCCAGTGCGAACACTCCTGCCTCGGCGATACGGCGCCACAGTGCGCGCCCGCTCGCGTGCTCGCCCCGGCTCCAGTCGCGGACCACCGAAGGGGTGTCCGCGGCCGTCAGCATCGCGTTCAGCGTGTCGGCGAACGCGTGCTGCTCGGTGTCGAGGAGGAAGCGCATCAGCGGCGTCCCTTCGGCAGGCCGAGCAGGCGCTCGGCGATGATGTCGCGCTGGATCTCGTTGGTGCCGGCGTAGACGGGGCCGGCGAGGGAGAAGACGTAGCCCTCGGACCAGTCCGACTGCGTCAACTCGCCCTCGGGGCCGAGGAGATCGAGGGCCGTCTCGTGCAGCGCGATGTCGTACTCGGACCAGAAGACCTTGTTGAGGCTGGACTCCGGGCCGAGTGTCTCGCCTTGGAGGAAGCGGGAGGCGGCGGCGTAGGTGAAGAGCTGGTAGGCGCGGGCGCCGATGAGGGCGTCGGCCACGTGGTTCCTCGCGTGTTCCGGGCCGCCCTGCGACTGCCAGAGCTTCAGCAGTCGGTCGGCGCTCGCCAGGAAACGGCCGGGGGAGCGGAGCATGAGCCCGCGTTCGTTGCCCGCCGTCGACATGGCGATCCGCCAGCCCTGGCCTGGCTCGCCGATCACGTCCTCGTCCGGCACGAACACCTCGTCCAGGAACAGCTCCGCGAAGGCCGGCTTGCCGTCGAGGCGGCCGATCGGGCGGACCGTGACCCCAGGGGCGCGCAGGTCGAACATCAGGTAGGTCAGGCCCTGGTGGGGCTTCGGGGTGTCCGGTTCGCTGCGGAACAGGCCGAACGCGCGGTCCGCGAAAGCCGCGCGCGAGGACCAGGTCTTCTGGCCGCTGAGCAGCCAGCCGCCGTTGGTGCGCACGGCCCTGGACCTGAGGGACGCCAGGTCGGATCCGGCCTCCGGCTCCGACCAGGCCTGCGCCCAGATCACCTCGCCGGTGGCCATCGACGGCAGCACGCGCGCGCGTTGCTCCTCGGTGCCGTGGTCGAAGAGGGTCGGGGCGAGGAGGCTGATGCCGTTCTGGCTGACCCGGCCCGGGGCGCCCGCCGCGTAGTACTCCTCCTCGAAGACCAGCCACCGCACGATGTCCGCGTCCCTGCCGCCGTACGCCGAGGGCCAGGACACCACCGACCAGCGGTCCGCGGCCAGTTCGCTCTCCCAGGCGCGGTGGACCGCGAAGCCCTCCTCGGTTTCGAGGGAGGGGAGCGGGGCGGACGGCACGTGCGCGTGCAGCCAGGTGCGGGCCTCGGCGCGGAACGCGTCCTGCTCGGGCGTGAAGTCGAGGTCCATCAGATCGCCCCCGCCTTCTCGAGATCGATGGTCATCGGCGGCATCCTTCCCTAACAAGTGTTTGGTAGGTTAGCGTAGGTCCGTGAGCGACGTCGAGGAGGTGCGGGCATGACCGACGCTCCGGCGTACGAACCCGGCCATGGGCTGCTGAAGGGGCGTACCGCCGTCATCACCGCCGCCGCGGGCGCCGGGATCGGCGGGGCCACCGCACGCCGGTTCCTGGAGGAGGGGGCGCGCGTGCTGATCAGCGACGCGCACGTGCGGCGGCTCAAGGAGAGCGAGCAGGCGCTGGCCGAGGAGTTCGGCGCGTCGTCGGTGGCCTCACTGCTGTGTGACGTCACCGACGAGACGCAGGTCCGTGCACTCTTCGAGGAGGCGGTGAGACTGCACGGCGGGCTCGACATAGCCGTCAACAACGCAGGGCTCGGCGGCACCGCCGATCTCGTCGATATGACCGACGGGCAGTGGTCGAAGGTGCTGGACGTGACGCTGAACGGCACGTTCCGGTGCACCCGGGCCGCGCTGCGGGTCCTGAAGGAGCAGGGGCGCGGCGGGGTCGTCGTCAACAACGCCTCCGTCGTCGGCTGGCGTGCCCAGGCCGGGCAGGCGCACTACGCCGCGGCCAAGGCCGGCGTCATGGCGCTGACCCGGTGTGCCGCCGTGGAGGCCGCCGCGTTCGGGGTCCGCGTCAACGCCGTGTCGCCCAGCCTCGCCATGCATCCGCACCTGGTGAAGGTGACCACGCCCGAACTGCTGGAGGAGCTGACCGCGCGCGAGGCCTTCGGGCGGTACGCCGAGCCCTGGGAGGTGGCCAACGTCATCGTCTTCCTCGCGTCCGGCTACTCCTCCTACATGACCGGCGAGGTCGTGTCGGTCAGCAGTCAGCACGCCTGAGCGGGGGAGCGAGAATGTGGCCGTGCCTACCAAGAAGAAGCCCCAGGTGACCGCCTCCCCGGAGCGGCGCCGTGAACTCCTCGACACCGCCGCCGAGGTCTTCGCCGAGCAGGGCTACAACGCCACCACCGTACGCAAGATCGCGGACGAGGCCGGGATGCTCGCGGGCAGCCTCTACTACCACTTCGACTCCAAGGAGTCGATGCTGGAGGAGATCCTGCGCTCCTTCCTCGACGAGCTCTGGAACGGCTACGACACCGTCCTGAGCTCCGAGCTCGGCCCCCGCGAGACCCTCGCGGCCCTGGTCACCGAGTCCTTCCGCGAGATCGACCGGCACCGCGCCGCCGTCGCCATCTACCAGAAGGAGTCCAAGCACCTCGCCGCCCAGGAGCGCTTCGGCTTCCTCGCCGAGTCCCAGCGCAACTTCGAGAAGGCGTGGCTGGCCACGCTGGAGCGTGGCGTGGCCGAGGAGGTCTTCCGGGCCGACCTCGACATCCGGCTCACCTACCGGTTCGTGCGCGACACCGTCTGGGTCGCCGCGTCCTGGTACCGGCCCGGCGGGCAGCACAGCCCGGAGGAGATCGCCCGCCAGTACCTGTCGATGGTGCTGGACGGGATCGCCGTACGCGAATAGGCGCGGGCTCTGAAGGGCCCGCTTCAACAAGGGAGTCGACATGGCGGAGGCCTACATCGTCGAAGCGGTCCGCACGCCTGTGGGGCGGCGCAGGGGAGGGCTCGCCGGGGTGCATCCCGCCGACCTCGGCGCACATGTGCTCAGGGCCCTGGTCGAGCGGTCCGGGGTGGACGCGGCCGCCGTCGAGGATGTCGTCTTCGGCTGCCTGGACACCGTGGGGCCGCAGGCCGGGGACATCGCGCGCACCAGCTGGCTGGCGGCCGGGCTGCCCGAGGAGGTGCCGGGGACGACCGTCGACCGGCAGTGCGGGTCCTCGCAGCAGGCCGTGCACTTCGCCGCCCAGGGCGTGCTGTCCGGCACGCAGGACCTCGTGGTGGCCGGCGGGGTGCAGAACATGTCGCTGATACCCATCGCCTTCGCCTCCCGGCAGGCCGCAGAACCGCTCGGCTTGACCGAGGGACCCTTCGCGGGCAGCGAGGGCTGGCGGGCGCGCTACGGCGAGAAGCCCGTCAACCAGTTCCACGGCGCCGAACTGATCGCCGCGAAGTGGGGCATCAGCCGCCGCGACCAGGAGGAGTTCGCCCTCCGCTCGCACCAGCGGGCCGTCGCCGCCGTCGACGAGGGCCGCTTCACGCGCGAGACCGTGGCGTACGGCGACGTGACCGTCGACGAGGGCCCGCGCCGGGACACCTCGCTGGAGAAGATGGCCGGCCTGGACCCGGTCGTGCCCGGCGGCACCGTCACCGCCGCCTGCTCCTCCCAGGTCTCCGACGGCGCCGCCGCGATGCTGCTCGCCTCCGAGCGGGCGGTACGGGAACACGGACTGACGCCACGCGCGCGCGTGCACCACCTCTCCGTACGCGGCGAGGACCCCATCCGCATGCTCTCGGCGCCCATCCCGGCCACGGCGTACGCCCTGAAGAAGGCCGGCATGTCCATCGGCGACATCGACCTGGTCGAGATCAACGAGGCCTTCGCGCCGGTGGTGCTGGCCTGGCTCAAGGAGACGGGCGCGGATCCGGAGAAGGTCAACGTCAACGGCGGCGCGATCGCGCTCGGGCATCCGCTGGGCGCTACCGGAGTGAAGCTGATGACGACCCTGCTGCACGAACTGGAGCGCACCGGCGGCCGGTTCGGCCTCCAGACCATGTGCGAGGGCGGCGGCCAGGCGAACGTCACCATCATCGAGCGGCTCTGACCGCGCTGCGGCCATGGACGACACTCAGGCGCTCCGCCGTCTGGCGGACGAGTACGCCCTCTGCCTGGACAGCGGTGCGCGTGAGCGTTTCCACGCGCTGTTCACGCCCGACGCGCGGATCGTCGTCCACCGGACCGACGGCTCCGTGATCGGAGAGCGTGCCGGCCCGCAGGGGCTCGCCACGCTCTTCGACGACCTCGCCGTCTTCGACAGGACCTTCCACCTGGTCGCCAACCACGTCGCGGACGTCGACGGCGACCGTGCCACCGCCACCACCTACTGCATCGCCCACCACCTCACCCGGGGCGGCGAGGACGGGGACAACGACCTGCGCTGCATGGTCCGGTACGAGGACGTGTGCCGGCGGACGGCGGACGGGTGGCGTATCGCCGTGCGTGAGGTGTTCTTCCAGTGGTGGGAGCGGAGTCCGGTCCGGTGAAACAGGGCCGCTCCCGCGGCGCCTCCAGGTATGTGCTCAGGTCGGCCTCAACTTCGCCGCGCAGTCGGTGAGTTCCTCGCAGAACGCGTCCAGGGTCGTCGCGTGCCGTGAGCCCGACAGCAACAGCCGCTCCGCGCCCAGGTCCTGCGCCCACTCCGTCCTGTCGGCTGCGCGCGGGAGCGTCGAGCCCAGGGTCAGTTCCACCTCGCCGGGGTCCCGACCCGCCTCGACAGCCGTCTCCCGTACGAGGGTGATCGCGGCCTGCAGTTCCTCGCCCGCGAGTCCGAGCGGCTGGAAACCGTCCCCGAGCCGTCCGGCCCGCCGGGCCGCCGCCCTGGAGTGGCCGCCGATGTGCAGGGGCACCCGGCCGGCGTACGGCTTGGGGTAGGAGTGGGCGCCCCGCACCGAGTGGAACTCGCCCTGGAAGTCCAGCCCTTCGGGTGCCGTCGACTCCCACAGGGCCCGCATCAGCCGGATCGACTCGTCGGCCGCCCTGCCGCGCCGCGTGAAGTCCCCGCCGCACGCCTCGATCTCCTCGCGCATCCAGCCGACCCCCGCGCAGATCCTGAGCCGTCCGCCGCTGAGCCGGTCCAGGGTGGCCAGGCGCTTGGCCAGGACGAACGGATTGTGGTTCGGCAGGACCAGGACACCCGTCGCGAGGCCGATGCGGTCCGTCGCGCCCGCCAGAAAGGCGAGGAGTTCGAGGGGGTCGGGGTAGGCGAGTGTGTCGGGCAGGGCGAGCCGGCCGTCGGGGGCGTACGGGTACCTGCTCCCGGTGTCACTGACGACGACCGCGTGCTCGACCGCGACCACCGACTCGAACCCGAGCGCCTCGGCGTGCCGGGTCAGCCGGAGGACGTCGGCGGGCTCGCCCATCGAGCCGAGTCCGACCGGCAGGACGACCGCGTACTTCACGCCCACCTCCTAGCCGTATTCCTTGAGGCGGCCCAGGGTCTCCTCCGCCTCCGCGACGATCCGGGCGACCAGCTCCGCGCACGACGGCAAATCCTCGATCAGGCCCGCCACCTGCCCGGACGCCATCACGCCCAGGTCCGTACGGCCGTCGACCATCGCCGACCTGAGGAGCATCGGGGTGTTGGCGGCGAGCAGGACCTGGCTCCACGACAGGTCCTTGCCGTGCTTCATGGCGAGGCCGTCGCGGACCATCTGCGCCCAGGACAGGCCGGAGATCTTCTTGAAGCCGGCGGCCCGGCGGACGGCCTGGACGAGCGCCTTCGTACGACCCGACTTCTCGAGGGAGGCGACGAGCTCCGTCCGCAGCATGCGGTGCGGGAGCCCATCGACGGCCGTCGTGACCGTCACGTCCTTGACCGTCGCCGCGAGGTAGGCCGCCTTCACCGTGTCCGGGACCGTCGAGTCGGACGTCAGCAGGAACCGGGTGCCCATCGCCACGCCCGCCGCGCCGAACGCCAGCGCCGCCACCAGCCCCCGCCCGTCGTGGAAGCCGCCCGCCGCCACGACCGGTATGTCCACGGCGTCCACGACCTGCGGCAGCAGCACGGTCGTCGCCACCTCACCGGTGTGCCCGCCGCCCTCCCCGCCCTGCACGATCACCGCGTCCGCACCCCACGCCGCCACCTTCTCCGCGTGCCGCCGCGCCCCGATCGACGGGATCACGACGACCCCCGCCTCCTTCAGTTCGGCGATCAGCTCACGGGAGGGGGCGAGGGCGAAGGACGCGACCCGCACGCCCTCGTCGATGATGATCCGTACCCGGTCGCCCGCGTCCCCGGCGTCCGCGCGCAGGTTCACCCCGAACGGCTCGTCCGTACGGGACCTGACCTCCCGTACGGCCTCCCGCAGCCGGTCGAGCGTCATCGTCGCGGAGGCCAGGATGCCGAGGGCGCCCGCGTTCGCCGAGGCCGAGACCAGGCGGGGGCCGGCCACCCATCCCATGCCGGTCTGCACGATCGGCCGGCGGACCCCGACGAGCCGTGTCAGCGCGGTCTCCATCACTCCCTGACCTCGCGGTTCCTGGTGCCCTTCGGGTCGATGACCTCGCGGATCAACTCCAGTTCCTCCGGGGTCGGTTCGCGGGTGTACGGCACCTCGTCGGGGAGGTGCAGTGCGAAGCCCGTCGCCTCCCGGACCTGCCCGACGGTGACGCCCGGGTGGAGGGAGGTAAGGCGCATCGAGTGGTCCGGGGTGGCGAAGTCGAAGACGCCGAGGTCGCTCACCACGCGCGGGATGCGGTGGAAGCGGGTGGCGCTCGGGCCCGCTTCGGCGGCACGGTCGTAGCCCACCCCGCACACCATGTCGACCTTCTCGACGAAGACCCGGGCGGAGTGCTTAGGGACCCAGTAACTGGTGGGGTTGTTGAGGGAGTTGACCGGCCCGCCGCGCACGCCGAGCAGCTGGCGCTTCGGCTTCGCCCAGTCGCCGACGCACGAGATGTTCTGGTTGCCGAAGCGGTCGATCTGGCTCGCGCCCATCATCACGTGCCGGCGCCCGCCGGTGACCATGGTCAGGTGTTGGCGGTACGGCAGCCAGCCCTCCACGGTGCCGTCGAGGCCGACGAGCATCGCCTCGCCGTCGGTCAGCAGCAGGTCGGGGGAGAAGGTGCGCTTGGCCAGGCGGGCGCCGACGGACGGGATCAGGCCCATCGGGCTGGCGAGCACCTCGCCGTTGTCCCGCCAGGCGTCGGCGCAGGCGATCACGCAGTACTCGGCGCGGGTGGGCGGGAGGAGAGGGGGGCGGGTGACGGTCATTGGCCCTGCTCCTTCTTCCAGTTCTGGACGGCGAGTTGATAGTCCTGCTCGCCGCCGCCGAGGAACCGCTCGGTGAACTCCGCGTACGGCGTGGTGGCGTACAGCTTCTGGAAGGCCTCGTCCCGGTCGTGGTCGGGGACGCAGGAGGTGAAGTGCGCGCCGCCCGGCGTCTCGACGACCCCTGTCACGCTGGACCGCTTGAGCAGCAGCGTCTGAGGGGCGGCCTCCTTGGTCAGGTCCGCCGTGTCCACCATCCGCTCGCAGGACACGTACGCCGCGTCCGCCGCCTCGCAGAACAGGTCGTCGAAGTACGGGTCCGGGCCCAGGTACTGGCCGTTGCCCAGGCGGTCCGCGCGGTTCATGTGGACGAGGGCCGCGTCCAGGCGCAGGGCGGGCATCGCCACGAACGCCTCCGCGTCGTCGTACGGCGAAGTCACCGTCCGCAGACCGGGGTTGACCCGCATCACGTCCGAGCCGAGACCGGCCCGCACCGGCAGGAAGGGCAGCCGGTTGGCGGCCGCGTGCAGCCCCCACATGAACATCGCCTCGTCGACCTCCATGAGCGCGAAGGCGCCACGCTCGCGTGCCGCGCGGTAGTGCGGTTCGAGGGGGATGGAGTCGAGGGTCACGAAGGCGGTGACGAGCTTGCGGATCCGTCCGGCGGCGGCGAGCAGGCCGACGTCCGGGCCGCCGTACGAGACGACGGTGAGGTCGGTGACGTCGGTCCGCAGCAGGGCCCGCACCAACGCCATCGGCTTGCGGCGCGAGCCCCAGCCGCCGATGCCGAGGGTCATGCCGTTCTCCAGACGGCCGACGGCTTCCTCCGCCGACATGGTCTTGTCGCTCACTCGGTGGCCTCCTTGCCGAAGGTGTCGCGGACCCGGTCGGCGACCCCGCCGAGGTTGGCCTCGAAGGTGAAGCCCTGCTCGAAGCGGTAGCTGCGGCGGACGTCGACGGGGTCGATGCCGTTGATGGCGGCCTTGGCCAGCCGGATGAGCTGCCCGTCCTTGGCGGCGATCTCGCGGGCCAACTCGAGGGCGGCCGCGCGCAGTTCGTCGCGGGGTACGACCCGCCACACCGAGCCGTGCGCGTGCAGTTCTGCCGCGGTCGCGGTGCGCGAGGTGTAGTACAGGGCGCGCATCAGGTGCTGGGGGACCAGCCGGGCCAGATGGGTGGCCGCGCCGAGCGCGCCGCGGTCCAGCTCGGGCAGGCCGAAGACCGCGTCCTCGCTCGCCACGATCGCGTCCGCGTTCCCCACCAGGCCTATCCCGCCGCCCAGACAGAAGCCCTGCACGGCCGCGACGACGGGCACCTCGCACTCGTAGACCGCCGCGAAGGCCTCGAAGCAGCCGCGGTTCGCGCCGATCAGGGCGCCGTGGCCGGAGGTGTCGCGCTGCATCTCCTTGATGTCGACGCCCGCGTTGAACCCGCGCCCCTCGGCGGCGAGCACGACACAGCGGATCCCGGGGTCGCTCCCCGCCGCGCGGACGGCGTCGGCCAGATCGAACCAGCCTCGCACCGGCAGGGCATTGACCGGCGGGAAGTCGACCGTGACGACGGCGATGCCATTTTTTTCGGGCCCCTTTTCCGGGGACGAGGTGGAGACACCCATGGGCGAATCAGCTACCTTTTCACCAAACGTTTGTTAGGTTCGATGTCGAAGCTAGCAGCGAATGGATCCGAGCGGGAGGGCCTGTGGACAACGGCATCGGTCTCCACGGCATCGGTCTCCGGGGAAAGGTCGCGGTCGTCACGGGCGGGACGCGCGGCGTCGGGGCCGGAATCGCGCGGGCGTTCGTGCGGGCGGGTGCCGAGGTCGTGGTGTGCGCGCGGCGGCCGCCCGAGGAGCCGGTCGAGGGGGTGCGGTTCGCCCCGGTGGACCTGCGGGACGCGGGGGCCGTGCGCGGGTTCTTCGGCGGGCTCGCTCGGGTTGATGTCCTGGTGAACAACGCGGGTGGTACGCCCTACCGGATGCTGGCCGACTCCGAGGCCGAGCGGCACGCGCGCGTGCTCGAACTCAACCTCACCGCACCGCTGACCGCCTCCCTCGCCGCGTACGAGCAGCTCCGGCGGGCCAAGGGCTCGGTCGTGATGATCGGCAGCGTGAGCGGGTCCCGGCCCTCGCCCGGCTCGGCGGCGTACGGCGCGGCGAAGGCCGGTCTCGAGCACCTCGCCCGCTCGATGGCCGTCGAGTGGGCGCCCGAGGTCCGGGTCAACACCCTGGTCCTCGGCATGGTCCGCACGGAACTGTCCCACCTGCACTACGGGGGCGAGGAGGGTGTGGCGGCAGTCTCCCGGACCGTCCCGCTGGGCCGGCTGGCCGAACCCCTGGAGGTCGGAGCGGCCGCGGTGTTCCTCGCGTCGGAGGCCGCCGCGTACATCAGCGGGGCCTCGCTGCTGGTGCACGGGGGCGGGGAGCGGCCCGCCTTCCTCGATGCCGCAACTGCCAACAAGGAGAGCTGAGATGAGCGGTGTGCCGCTGCTGTGCGAGGGCCGGGTCGTGATCGTCACGGGTGCGGGGCGCGGGCTCGGGCGCGCGCACGCCCTCGCGTACGCCGCCGAGGGGGCGCGGGTCGTCGTCAACGACCTCGGGGTCGGACTGGACGGTACGCCCGGTCCCCACAGCCCGGCCGCACAGGTCGTCGCCGAGATCCGTGCGGCGGGCGGGGCGGCGGTGGCCCATGGCGGGGACATCGCGACTTCCGAAGGTGCCGCGTCCCTGGTGAGTACCGCCCTGGAGACGTACGGCCGTCTCGACACCCTCGTCAACAACGCCGGGTTCCTGCGCGACCGCATGCTCGTCAACCTCGACGAGGACGACTGGGACGCGGTCATGCGGGTCCATCTGAAGGGCCACTTCCTGCCGCTGAAGCACGCGGCGGCGCACTGGCGGGCGGAGGCGAAGGCGGGGCGGATGCCGGAGGCCCGGGTCGTCAACACCAGCAGCGGGGCAGGGCTGTTGGGGTCGGCCGGGCAGGGGAACTACAGCGCGGCGAAGGCCGGGATCGTCGGGCTGACGCTGGTCGCCGCCGCCGAGATGAGGCGCTACGGCGTCCAGGTCAACGCGATCGCACCGGCGGCGCGGACCCGGATGACGGAGGAGACCTTCGCGGAGACGATGGGGGCGCCGGCGGGGGGCTTCGACGCGATGGCGCCGGAGAACGTGTCGCCGCTGGTGGTGTGGCTGGGGTCGGCCGCGAGCGCGGGGGTCAGCGGGCGGGTCTTCGAGGTCGAGGGCGGCCGGATCACCGTCATGGAGGGCTGGCGGCCGGGGCCGAGCGCGGACAAGGGGGCGCGGTGGACGCCGGGGGAGGCGGGGGACGTAGCGCTGAAGCTGTTGGCGGAGGCGGAGGTTCCGGGGATGGTGTACGGGGCTCGGTAGGGGTTTTCTCGCCCCGCCGCCCCTACCCGTCCCATCCCCAGGGGCGCTGCCCCTTCGACCCCGCCAGGAGCCTCCGCCCCCTGGACCCCCGCTCCTCAAACGCCGGAGGGGCTATTCATGTGTCGCACTCCAGCACCGTCCGGCACAGCGCACACCGTGCCCGCACCCGCCCCCGGACCGGCACCCTGATCCGCTGGTGGCAGGTCGGGCACGGGAAGGAGACGCGCAGGCCGCCGCCGTCGGGGGTGAAGGTGTAGGGGACGCCGGGCTGCGGACCGGGCGCGTGGCGGCGGTCGCGGGCGTAGCGCCGCCGGCCCGCCCACCCGGCCGCCGTGAGCGGGGGCTGCTGTTCGTCCTGGCGGGCCCGGTCCATGCCCTTCACATACGCCGTGTAGGCCTGCGGACTGGTGAACCACACCGAGGGGTCCTCGCCGAAGACGAGCGAGCGCTTGGCGAGGACATAGCCGAACTCCTCCGGCGTGAGATACCCCAGCTTCTGGGACGAGGCCCCGTCCTCCCGGTACGCGTCCAGGAGCAGCCAGCCCGCGCCCAGATACGTCGCCGCGGTGTCCGTGAGGATCTCGTTGTCGCGGGTGCCGGGGAAGGACAGGTCGAGCCGGTGCAGATAGACGTGCATGACCTCGTGGGCGAGGGCCGCCCCGATGTCCCGCCGGTGGGTGCGGAAGCGGTCGTTGAGCTCGACGAAGTACTCGGGCCCGGCGGCGAGTTCGACGTTCGCCGCGTGCTGCATCTCGCGGAAACCGACGACCAGGCGGGCGTCCGGAAGCCGGTAGTGCCGCACCAGCTCACGGGCCACCCGCTGCGCCCCCAGATACAGGTCGTCCGTGTCGCAGAACGCCATGTCGGCCGGGACCACACTGGTCGAGAACGTCTGGACGGTGTCGTACGACAGGCGTTTCCAGAGCGCGGTGATCGAGGCCCGCACCGTCTCCAGGTGCGGGTAGCCGTGCTCGACCGGTCCGTCGTTCGCCACGCCCATACCCCCAAGACGCCTGAACCCGGTTCCACTCTACGGGGAGGCGGGCGGATTCTCCCTGGCCGTGTCCGGCGGTGCGAGGCGGAGCACCGGCCCGCTCGCCGGCGCCCCCTCCAGCTCCAGCAGCCACACCTCGTTGCCGCCCTCGCGCAGCACCGGCCCGGGCACGTACAGCGACCGCTGCGGGCCCGCGGACCAGTAACGGCCCAGGCCGAAGCCGTTGACCCACACGAACCCGCGGGTCCAGCCGGGCAGTTCGAGTACGGCGTCCCCCGCGCCGCTGACGGTCACCGTGCCCCGGTAGAGACCCGGGGCCCCGTCCTCGGGAAGATCACGCAAAGCCATGTCGCCGATGTCGTCCAGCGCGTCCCACCGCAGGCCACGCGCGCGTACCCCGTGCAGATACTGCCGCTCGTGCAGCAGCCCCCCGGTGATCCCCTTGGCCTCCCCGGTCCGCGGCCCGTAGTTGACCCGCCCCAGGGACTCCACCCACAGCTCCACGCGCGCGTGCCCGGCTACGGGCTCCTTGAGCCGCTCGTCGTCCTCGGTGAGCACTCCGGCCCGCTCCCCGTCGACGTACACCACCGCCAGGTCCCGCAGCCCGCGCACGATCAGCGGGTACGGCCGCCGCGGACCCGGCACCGTCACCTCGTAGCGCACGAGTCCCCGGTCGACGTCCAGTTCCTCGAAGGTCGGCGGGACGGGAGCGGAGGTCTCCGGGCCGCCCCGTGCGTCCAGTACGGCGCTCAGGGGGGTCCAGCCGGTCGGGCGCAGCTCGGCCGGCGTGGCCAGCGGTGCGGGCGCGGCGGGCGGCTCGGGCAGCGGGCCGTCGGCGTACTCGGCGAGGACCTCGCGGAAGCGCCAGAACTTCTCCGTGGGGCGCCCGTACTCGTCGATCGGCGCGTCGTAGTCGTACGACGTCACGTCCGGCTCCAGCGGCCCGTCGTGCAGATCGCCGCCGCCCCGGTTGGCGCCCGCCCAGCCGGCGAAGCTGGTGCCGCCGTGCGCCATGTAGAGGTTGACCGAGGCGCCGCACTCCAGGATCTCCCGCAGCGTCGCCGTGGCGTCCTCCGCGTCCCGGACGACGTGCTCGGCGCCCCAGTGGTCGAACCAGCCGCACCAGAACTCCATGCACATCACAGGGCCGGCGGGTTGGTGCCGGCGCAGGCTCTCGAAGGCCACGCGCGCGTGGGAGCCGAAGTTCACGGTGGCGAGGACGCCGGGGATCGAGCCGCCGCTGAGCATGTGGTCCTCGGGACCGTCCGAGGTGAACAGCGGGACCGTGACACCCTCGGCGAGCAGCAGGTCCGCCAGGCGGCGCAGATACTCCGCGTCCGAGCCGTAGCTGCCGTACTCGTTCTCCACCTGCACCATGATCACCGGGCCGCCGCGGTCGATCTGCCGGGTCACCACCTCGGGCAGCAGCCGCCGGAACCACCGCTCCACCTGCCCCAGGAACCGCTCGTCGCTCGTGCGCAGGTGCCCGGTCAGCCAGTGCGGCAGCCCGCCGTTCTCCCACTCGGCGCAGATGTACGGGCCCGGCCGGACGATCGCCCACAGGCCCGCCTCCCGGGCCGCGTCCAGGAACCGGCCGAGGGCCTGCACGTCCTTGCAGCGGCCCGGTGCGGGCTCGTGCAGGTTCCACGGCACGTACGTCTCCACGCAGTTCAGGCCCATCGCCCGCAGCAGCGCCAGCCGGTGCCCCCACTGCGCCTCGTGCACCCGGAAGTAGTGCAGCGCGCCGGACAGCAGCCGCACCGGCCGTCCGTCCAGCAGGAAGTCCCTGTCCCCCACCGTGAACTCGCTCATGCACCTCAGCCTCACCTCTGGCGCAGGTCAGGGTCCATGGACAAAGATCGGCGCTGCTTGGACGGAACAGCACGGAGGGCACCGCGGATGTACCACACCTGGATGCGGTTCTTCACCCCCGGACCCGCCCACCACCGCCTCGGCCTCGCCTGCCTCGGCGTCGGCCTCCAGTACGGCGCGCTGCCCACCGTCGGCCCGCGCACCCTCGACCACCACGTCGCCGTGGTGATCAGCACGGGCACCGGCTGGTACCTGGCTTCCGACGGCCGCCGCACGACCGTCACCGCGCCCGCACTGCTGTGGCTCACCCCCGGCGTCCCGCACCACTACGCGCCCGACCCCGCCACCGGCTGGGACGAGGGCTTCGTCGACTTCACGGGGCCCGCCACCGCCACGTACACCGAACTCGGCTACATCGAACCGGACCGTCCGGTGGTGCCGTTGTCGGACGCGACCGGCCCCCGCGGCGTCGTCGCCCGCATCGCCCGCGCCGCCCGCCGCGACAACCCCCTCCTGGAGGTGGAGACCGGCGCCGCCGTCCACGAACTCCTCGTCGCCCTGCGCCGCGCCCGCGCCGACCTCGCACCCGACGGCGACCTCGTCCTCAAGGCCCTCGCCCGTGACGCGTTCAAGCCGATGTCGGTCGCCGACCACGCCGCCCGACACGGCATGACCGCCGCCGAACTGCGCACCGCCGTCCGCCGCGGCGCCGGCTGCAGCCCCAAGGACTACCTGCTCGGCATCCGTCTCGGCCGCGCCAAGGAACTCCTCGCCGCCACCGAACTGCCTGTCGCGGCCGTCGCCCGCCGCGTCGGCTACGACGACCCCGCCTACTTCTCCCGCCTGTTCACCCGCCGCGTCGGCATGGCCCCCGTCCGCTTCCGCGCCCAACAGGGCCGCACCGTCCCCGGCGGCTGGAGCAACCAGGTCCCCGACCCGGACGATCCACCCAGGATCGAGCCCTCGTACGCCCCGTAATGTGGTCGCCCATGACCACCAGCAACACCGGAACCGGTGACGTCGACCCCGCCGTCCGCGAGGAGCTCGCGCGGCTGCGCGACAGCATCGACAACATCGACGCGGCCGTCGTCCACATGCTCGCCGAACGCTTCAAAGCGACCCAGCAGGTCGGCCACCTCAAGGCCCTGCACCAGCTGCCGCCCGCCGACCCGGCCCGCGAGGCCCGGCAGATCGAGCGCCTGCGCACCCTCGCCGAGAACGCCAAGCTCGACCCGGCCTTCGCTGAGAAGTTCCTGAATTTCATCATCGCCGAGGTGATCAGACACCACGAGCGGATCGCCGAGGACACGATCAACGGCTCGACACATCTGGCGAATTGACCTCGCTTGATGCCCCGGGGGAGGTGACACGGCGGCCCGCGAGCGGCATGCTGCGCTGTGCACTCCTTGTCAGCTGACGAGCACACCCCGTCAGTTCTTCGGACATAAGCTGGGTTGTCCCACGTGGGAGGGACGTCGAGCCATGCCGTCGGATACCAGGATCCTCATCGTCGACGACCACGAGGACACGCTGTACGCCCTGGAGAGCGCGCTGGCCCCGCTGGGCTACCGGCTGGGCCGCGCCACCAGCGGCGACGAGGCCCTCAAGCAGGTCCTGCGCGGCCAGGTCGGCCTCCTCCTGCTCGACGTCCGGATGCCCGGCGTCAGCGGCCTCGACGTGGTCCGCTACATGCGGCGCGTGGAACAGACACAGCACATTCCCGTCATCCTCCTCACCGGTTTCGGCCCCGACCACGAACTGACCTCCACCGCCTTCGGACTCGGCGTCGCCGACCTCGTCATGAAACCCATCGACCCGTGGGCGCTGCGCACCAAGGTCCGCTACCTGTTCGACTCCCACCAGCGCCATCTCGCCCTCGAACACGAGGTGCGCGAGTTACGCGCCATGGTCAGGGACCACGCCGCAGCCGCCCCGGTCAAGGACCACACCGACGCCGACGAACCCGCCCCCCGCCCCGCCCTGCCCCACCCGGACGCCCGGGTTCCGCCCCAGCGTGCGCAGGGGGCGCACAACGGGGAGCTCGAACAGGAACGGACATAGGCCGCGTACCGATCCGCCCCTGTGCCTTGTCAGTGCGATCAGGCAGCATGTCCTGCATGTCCGTACTGACGCGCGACGAAGCGCAGACCCGTGCCAAGCTCCTCGACGTCCACCGCTACACGATCGAACTCGACGTGAGCGCCGGTGACGACACCTTCGACTCCCGCACCGTCATCCGGTTCACCGTGCGCGCGGACCAGGACGTCACGGACACCTTCGTCGAGCTCAAGCCCGCCGAGCTGCGCTCCGTCACCCTCGACGGACAGCCCCTCGACCCGGACACCCTCCACGAGAACCGGCTGCCCCTGAAGAACCTCGTCCCCGGCGAGCACGAACTGCGCGTCGACGCGAGCATGCGCTACTCCCGCACCGGCGAGGGCATGCACCGCTTCACCGACCCCACCGACGGCGAGACCTACCTCTACACGCAGCTGTTCATGGAGGACGTCCAGCGCGTCTTCGCCGCCTTCGACCAGCCCGACCTCAAGTCGGTCTTCGAGCTGTCCGTGAAGGCCCCCGAAGGCTGGACCGTCCTCGCCAACGGCATCACCGAACACCTCGGCGAGGGCCGCTGGCAGGCCGCCCCCACCCCGCTGATCTCCACCTACCTCGTCGCCGTCGCCGCCGGCCCCTGGCACTCGGTGCGCACCGAACACCGCGGCCTGCCCTTCGGCCTCCACTGCCGCCGCTCGCTCGCCCCCCACCTCGACACGGACACCGACGAGCTCTTCGAGATCACCAAGCAGTGCTACGACCGCTACCACGAGAAGTTCGAGGAGCCCTACCCCTTCGACTCCTACGACCAGGCGTTCGTCCCCGAGTTCAACGCCGGCGCCATGGAGAACCCCGGACTCGTCACCTTCCGCGACGAGTTCGTCTACCGCTCCGCCGTCACCGACACCGAGCGCCAGACCCGCGCCATGGTCATCGCCCACGAGATGGCCCACATGTGGTTCGGCGACCTCGTCACCCTGCGCTGGTGGGACGACATCTGGCTCAACGAGTCCTTCGCCGAGTACATGGGCTACCAGACCCTCACCGAGGCGACCCGCTTCACCGACACCTGGACCGACTTCGGCGTCGTCCGCAAGGCCTGGGGCTACGACGCCGACCAGCGCCCCTCCACCCACCCCGTCGCCCCCGAGAACGTCGACGACACCGCCTCCGCACTGCTGAACTTCGACGGCATCTCCTACGCCAAGGGCGCCTCCGCACTGCGCCAACTGGTCGCCTGGCTCGGCGAGAAGGACTTCCTCGCCGGCATCAACACCCACTTCGCCCGGCACAGGTTCGGCAACGCCGCCCTCGCCGACTTCATCGACTCCCTCGCCTCCGCCACCGAACGCGACGTCCACGCCTGGGCCGACGACTGGCTGAGCACCACCGGCGTCGACACCCTCACCCCGACCGTCACCCGCGGCGACGAGGGCACGTACACGCTGCTCGTCGACCGCGCCGGCAGCCGCCCGCACCGCATCGCCGTCGGCCTCTACGACCGGTCCCTGGCTGAAGTCGCAGCCGACGAGGGCCGCCACCTCGTCCTGCGCGAACGCCTCGACCTCGACATCCCGCAGAGCACCCCGCTGCCCATCGGCAAGCGGCCCACGCTCCTGCTGCTGAACGACGGCGACCTCACCTACACCAAGGTCCGCTTCGACGCCGAGTCCTTCGACGCGGTCGGCGCGAGCCTGTCCGGTCTGCCCGAGCCGCTGACCCGCGCGGTCGTCTGGAACGCCCTGCGCGACGCCGTCCGTGACGCCGAACTCCCCGCCTCCGCCTACCTGGACGCCGCCCGCGCCCACCTCCCGCACGAGACGGACCTCGCCCTCGTCCAGGGCGTCCTCGCCTTCGCCTCCACCTTCGTCGCCGACCGCTACCTCACCCCCGAGCAGCGGCCCGCCGCCCTGTCCACCCTCTCCTCTCTCTGCCGCGACCTCATGCGCCGCACCGAGGACGGCGACAACCCCGGCCTGCGCCTGATCGCCGTACGCCACTTCATCCACGTCGCCGCCCACCCCGACACCATCGCCGCCTGGTTCGCCGACGGCACCGTCCCCGGCGGCCCCGAACTCGACCCCGAACTGCGCTGGCGCGTCCTGGCCCGCCTCGCCGTCCTCGGCGCCACCGACGAGGCCGCGATCGCCGCCGAACTCGAGCGCGACCCGTCCGCCACCGGCCAGGAGGGCGCCGCCCGCTGCCGCGCCGCGCTGCCCGACGAGGAGGCCAAGGCGAGGGCCTGGGAGGCGATGTTCGCGCGCGACGACCTCTCCAACTACCTGTTCACCGCCACCGCCCAGGGCTTCTGGCAGCCCGAACAGGCCGATCTCGTACGGCAGTACGTGCCCCGCTACTACGAGGACGCGGTCGCCGTCGCCGCCCGCCGCGGCCCCGCCATCGCCGACGCCGCCGGACGCTGGGCCTTCCCCGCCGACGCCGTGGACACCGACACGCTCCGCCTCGGCGAGGCCTGCCTGAGCGACGCCGACCTCATCCCGGCCCTGCGCCGCAAGCTCGTCGACCAACTCGACGACCTGGGACGGGCGTTGCGGGTACGGGGGGTCTAGTTCCACCGCTGCGGGCCGATCCTCCCCGAGGGGAGGATCGGCCCGCACTCCCTGTAGTGCAGGGGACCTCCCCGACACGCTTTCCCCGTACGGACGTACCCCCTTTCGGGTTCCGATCGTTGGACTTCCCGGGCGCACGAACGCAACCACGTTCAAGCTGGAACTCCCTCTGCCCAGCGCCCGGAGGACACCATGAGCACGCCGCCCCTCGCGTCAGGGCCCGAAGGCCCCGCCGCCCTGCGCCCGTTGCTCGACACCGTCCTGGATGCGCTGCGGGAGGGCGCGCGGGCGCGTGGGGGGCCGCTGCCGGCGGGCGGCCCGGACGCGGTCGCGGCGCGGGTGCGGGATGCGGTGGGGGACGTACTCCCGTCCGACGGTGATCCGGACGCTCTACGGCACCTCGTGCGGGCCCTGGCCGAGGGTTCAGCCGACCCCGCCGATCCCCTGTGCGCCGCCCACCTCCACTGCCCACCCCTCGCCGTCGCGGCGGCAGCCGACCTCGCGGCAAGCGTCCTCAACCCGTCCCTGGACTCCTGGGACCAGGCACCGGCGGCTTCGGAGCTGGAGGAGTTGGTTGTACAGGCACTCGCCGGGGAGGTCTACGCCGCTAGGGGCGCGGGGAACTGCGCGACCAGCCCCCACCGGCCCGCACCCAACAACACGCCGAACCCACCCCACGCCCTAGTGACAACCGGCGGCACCGAATCCAACCAACTCGCCCTCCTCCTCGCCCGCGAGACCCACGGCCAAGGCGTCCGACTCGTCTGCGGGGCCAACGCCCACCACTCCCTGCCGAGGGCCGCCTGGCTGCTGGGGATGCCCGACCCGGTCATCGTCCCCGCGCCCGCAGGCGTCCTCGACCCCGCAGCCCTCGACGAGGCCCTCACCGAACTCCCCGGCCCCCACCTCGTCGCCGCCACCGCAGGCACCACCGACGCCGGCCTCATCGACCCGCTCCCCGAGATCGCCCGCCTCTGCACAGCCCACGGCGCCCGTCTCCACATCGACGCGGCCTACGGGGGAGGGCTCCTGTTCAGCAACCGGCACCGCGAGAAGCTCACCGGCCTGAGCGCCGCCGACACCGTCACCCTCGACCTGCACAAACTCGGCTGGCAACCGGTCGCCGCAGGCCTCCTCGCCGTCCAGAACCCCCACGACCTCGCGGCCCTCCACCAGCACGCCGACTACCTCAACGCCGACGACGACACCGAAGCCGGCCTGCCCGACCTGCTCGGCCGCTCCCTGCGCACCACCCGCCGCCCCGACATCCTCAAGATCGCCGTCACCCTCAGGACCCTCGGCCGCACCGGACTCGGCGCCCTCGTCGACCAAGTCTGCGACCGGGCACGGGAGTTCGCAGACCTCGTCCAAGACCACCCCGGCTTCGAACTCCACGCCCCGCCCACCATCAGCACGGTCCTGTTCCGGCCGGTGGGCGCCACCGACGACGCCGTGGCCGCCGTACGCCGAAAACTCCTCACCGACGGCCGGGCCGTCCTCGCCCGCGCCCGCACCGACGGGCGGCTCTGGCTCAAGGCCACCCTCCTCAACCCCCACACCCGGCCGGGCGACCTCGCCGGGCTCCTGAAACTCGTGGAAGGAACCACCCCCAGATGACCCACCCCCCACGCCACGAGCCCGACGCACCCCGCGACCTGGTCGGCATCGGCATCGGCCCCGTCAACCTCTCGCTCGCCGCCCTCGCCCACCCCCTCGCCGAACTCGACACCGTCTTCTACGAACAGCGCCCCACCTTCGACTGGCACCCCGGCCTGCTCATCGACGGCGCCACCATCCAAGTCCCCTTCCTCGCCGACCTGGTGACCCTCGCCGACCCCGCCAGCCCCTGGAGCTTCCTCAGCTACCTCAAGGCCCGCGACCGCCTCTTCCCCTTCTACTTCGCCGAGCGCTTCCACATCCAGCGCGCCGAGTACGACGCCTACTGCCGCTGGGTGGCGGAGAACCTCCCCGGACTCCACTTCGGCCACCAGGTCGACGCCATCCGCTTCAACCCCGAACGCGACGTGTTCGAGGTCGACTTCACCCAGCTCGACTCCGACGGAGAAGCCGAGGCCCTCGGCCGTACCTACACCAAGAACATCGTCCTCGGCATCGGCACCGAACCGTACGTCCCCGAACCCCTCAAGCCCCTCGTCGAGGCGCCCGGCGTGCCCGTCGTCCACGCCGCCGACTACCTCGACCACCGCGCCGCCCTCCTCGCCGCCGACCACGTCACCGTCATCGGCTCGGGACAGTCCGGCGCCGAGGTCTTCCTCGACCTGCTCCGCAACCGCCCGGCGGGCCGCGAGAGACTCCACTGGCTCGGCCGCACCGAGGCCTTCGCGCCCATGGAGTACTCCAAGCTCGGCCTGGAGCACTTCACCCCCGACTACACCCGCTACTTCCACGCCCTCGCCGAAGGCACCCGCGACCGGCTCGTCACCACCCAGTGGCAGCTCCACAAGGGCATCGACTCCGACACCATCGCCGCCATCCACGACGAGCTCTACCGCCGCACCCTGCACGGCGGCTGGCCCGACGCCGTCCTCACCCCCGGCGTCCGCGTCCGCACCGCCGGCCGCATCGCGACGACCAAGATCGAACTCCACCTGGAACACCTCCAGCAGAGCAGCCGCTCCCGCCTCACCACCGACGCCGTCGTCCTCGCCACCGGCTACCGCGAACGCCCCCTCGGCCGCATCCTCGCCGGCCTCGACCCCTACCTGCGCCGCGACAGCCGCGAACGCCCCCGCGTCGACGAACAGTTCCGCCTGGTCCTCGACCCCTCCGTCACCGGCGCCGGCTGCCAGGTATACGTCCAGAACGCCGAACGCCACACCCACGGCGTCGGCACCCCCGACCTCGGCCTCGCCGCCTGGCGCAGCGCGACGATCCTCAACTCCCTGACCGGCAAGGACCCCTACCCGCTGCCTTCCCGAACGGCCTTCACCACCTTCGGCCTCGAACCGCAGCCCCGGATCCCGTCCGCCCGACAGGCCCCGACGCTCACGCCCCTGGTCGAAGGACGGTAAGAAAACGGGCTGAGCAGGAAGAACCCCGGCGGCGGTCATGTTGCCCCCGACATGACCACCACCTGGATCGCCGCCCACCGCACCGCCGTCCTCAGCCCCCACGAGAGCTTCGCGCTGTGGGAGTCCCGCGGCTTCACCGACCAGACCGTACGGCAGTCCCTGCGCCTGGCCGGAGGCGGCGAGGCGGTCCGCATACGGCTGAGCAACCGGTACGGCAAGGACCCCCTGGAGATCGGCGGCGCCCACCTCGCCCTGCGCACCAAGGGCAGCGGCATCGACCCCGCCAGCGACACACCCCTGCGCTTCTCGGGCACGTCGACGACCACGATCCCCGCCGGCGAGGAACTCGTCAGCGACCCGGTCGAGCTGCCCGTCAGCGCGGGGGAGGAGCTCACCCTCAGCCTCTACCTGCCGGGCGACACGGGACTCACCACCTTCTCCACCGTCCCCTACGACACCGGATACGCCGCCGCCGGCAACCAGCTGTCCGCCACCTCGCTCGAAGGCGCCGAGGAGTTCGGCACCGGGCACCTCCTCACCGGCGTCGACGTCCTCGCCCCCGAAGGCACCCGCATCGCCGTAGCCTTCGGAGACTCCTGGATCGAGGGCGCGGCCACCACCCCCGGCGCCGACAACAGCTTCCCCGCCCAGCTCGGCCGCCGCCTGGCCCAGGGCTGGATCGTCAACCAGGGCCTCTCCGGCAACCGCCTGCTCAGCGACCAGATCGGCGAACACCTCCTGGCCCGCATCCAACGCGACGTCCTCGACGTGCCCGGCGTCAGCCACGTCCTGATCCACATCGGCCTCAACGACCTCGGCATGCCCGGCCACATCGCCCACCCCGAACCCGCCGACGGACCCACCGCCGCCGAGTTCACCACCGGCCTGACCACCCTCGCCGACCGCCTCCACACCGCCGGCCTCACCGTCATCGGCTCCACCATCGGCCCCTACCGAGGCACCGTCTACGACGGCTACGACAGCGAGCGCGGCCAGACCGTACGCCGTGAGATCAACACCTGGCTCCTCGGCGACGACCACCCCTTCGACGCGGTCGTCGACATCGCCGCCGCCGTCGCCGACCCGGACCAACCCGACCGGATCCGCGAGGAGTTCAACAGCGGCGACGGCCTCCACGTCAACGACGCCGGCGCGAAAGCCATCGCCGACGCCGTGGACGTGTCCTTGCTGACGCTCTGAAAGGCTCTAGAAGACCGGCGTACCGTCCCGCGTCAGCTTCCAGTCCACCGACGCGAACTCCGACGGGTCCAGGACACCCTTCGCGGTCACCCACTCCGCGATCCGCGTCCGGATCTCCGTCGACTCCGCCCACAACTCGGTGGCCGACGCCACGTACGGGAACGCGCCACCGCCGTTCGCACGGTAGTTGTTCACCGCGAACACGAACTGCTGCGCGTCGTCCAGCGCCGCACCGTTGTAGGTGACGTTCTTGATCCGCGAACCCGCCACCTGCGCGATGTCGATCTCGTACGACAGCCCCGACACGTAGTCGTAGTTGTAGTCCGGCCGGCCGTTCGCGTTCGTCAGCTTCTCCACGTCGACCGTCACGTCCGCCGCCGTCTGCACGAAGTACTCCGCCGAGTACTCCAGGTACGCCTTCAGCTGCGCACCCGTCAGCAGCTTCGCCACCAGCGTGTTGTCGTACACGTACAGGCTCGACAGATCCCGGATCGTCACCTCGCCGGCCGGGATCTCCGACGTACGCGAGAACGGCGAGGCCTGCGCGATGACGGGCAGCGACGCGTACTCCGTGCTCGCCAGCGCCGCCTTGACCACGTCCTCCTGGACCTTCGTGATCAGGTCGATGATCGGAGCGTCCTTGTACCGCGCCTCGACCGTCGTCAGCGTCTCCGTCGCCGTACCGACCACCTGGTTCACGTACTCCACGACGATGTCGTGGTCGTCCTTCAGCAGCTTCGTGATCTTCGGATCGTCCGCGACCGTCTTCGAGTCCCGCACCGTCGCCTTCACCGACTCGACCGTCCAACGGCCCTTCGAGAAGACCAACTCGAAGTCGAACAGGGTCAGACGCTGCGCGTAGCACAGCGGCTCCGAGAGGACGACCGTCTTGCCGGTCTCCTCGTTCGTGACCAACAGCTCCGCGATCTCCGTGTGCGCATGCCCGACCAGGATCGCGTCGATCCCCGGCACCTGCTGCGCCACCAGCGCCGACGAGTTCTCGATGTACGGCAGCTGGTCACCGTACGACGAGGTACCGGAGGAACCGGAGTGCGCGGACACGACCACGACGTCCGCACCCATCGACCGCAGCTTCGGCACCCACTTCGCGGCCTGCTCCTCAAGCCCCGGGAACACCAGCTTGCCCTCGACGTACGCCTTGTCCCAGATCGCGATACCCGGGTTGGTCAGACCGAGGACGGCCACCTTCACCGGCGGGAGGCCCGGCGGGCAGAACTTCTTGATGAAGTAGGGCGGGAAGGCGGGCTTGAGGGTCTTCGCGTCCAGCGCGTTCGCACCGAGCAGCGGGAAGTGACACTGGTCCTCGAACTTCCGCAGCGTCTCGATGCCGTAGTTGAACTCGTGGTTGCCCAGCGCCACCGCGTCATAGCCAATGGCATTCATCGCCGCCGCCATCGGGTGGACCGGACCGCCCTCCGCGGTGATCGGGTCCACCTTCGCGTAGTAGTACGTCAGCGGCGTGCCCTGGATCGTGTCGCCCGCGTCGATCAGCAGCGTGTTGCGGCGGCCCTTCTCCGCACGGACCTGGTTCACCAGGGTCGACACCCGGGCCAGACCCTTCGCGTTGCCCTTGGCGTCCGAGTACTCCGTGTCCTTGAAGTAGTCCCAGTTGAAGATGTTGCCGTGCAGGTCCGTGGTGCCCATCACCGTCAGGGAGTACCGCCTCGCGGGCTTCTGCCCCTTCTTGGCCTCCGCAGCCTGCGCCGCAGGAGCCCCCACGGCACCCGCCAGCGCGACCCCCGCCCCGGTCACGGCGGACTTCTCCAGGAACTTCCTGCGGTTCAACGGCATGTCTAGATCTCCTCGGGGAACGGTCAACGACGCGCGTAGATTCTGACCCGGGCATGCCGAACGGCAACAGACCCCTGAGGTTTCGATCTGATGACCCAACCTGTGACTTCCCGGGGCCGTAACCAGCCAAGAACTGACAGAGTGGGTCGTTATGACCACACCTACTTCGTCCTCCGCGTCCACCACTGACGACCCCCAACCCGCCGTCCCCTACGGCACCCCCGACGCCCCCCGCATCGCCGTCCGCGGCGAAGCCCACCTCGAAGTCGACCCCGAGATCGCCCGCATCGGCATCACCGTCGCCTCCCGCGGCAAAGACCGCCGCACCGCCCTCGACGACCTCACCCACCGCAACACCACCGCCCTCGACCTCATCAAGACCTACGGCGAAGCGGTGGAAAGGCTGGAAACCGGATCCTTCTCCATCAGCCCCCAACTCAAGGAACACGGCCGCGGCGAACGCATCCACGCCTACCACGGCCGCGTCCACATCACCGCCGAACTCACCGACTTCACAGCACTGGGGGAACTCACGACACGACTGGCCGACCTGGACCTGACGCGAGTGGACGGTCCCTGGTGGGCCCTGCGCCCCGACTCACCCGCCCACCGACAAGCACGCCAGGAAGCCGTACGAGAAGCCGTCCAGCGCGCAAGGGAATACGCGGAAGCACTCGGCACCACACTGGCGGCACTGGTGGAACTCGCCGACATCGGCGCCGAACACGCCGAACCCTACGCACGAGCCGCCTCAGCCGGCCGCATGCGCTCCGCAGCCTTCACCGCCGAAGACTCCGCAGCCGCACCCCTCGACCTCGAACCCCAACGCCAACACGTCTACGCCCAGGTCAACGCCCGATTCACCATGGCACCACCACAGCTGTAAGCGCCCATCAAGAATGCTCATCGGAGCACCCCTGCGCACAATTCAACACTTGTCAATAACCCTTCACCCAAAGGTTGTTGGGTAGCCATGCACGACCAATTCCCTACCCACCGGTAAGCCCTAGGGTCACACCATGCGCCGAGCAAAAATCGTCTGCACCCTGGGCCCCGCCACCGACACATACGACCAGATCAAAGCCCTGGTCGAAGCCGGAATGGACGTAGCCCGCCTCAACCTCAGCCACGGCACCCACGCCGAGCACGAGGAGCGCTACCACCGCGTACGCAAAGCCTCCGACGAAACCGGCCACAGCGTCGGCATCCTCGCCGACCTTCAAGGCCCGAAGATCCGCCTCGGCCACTTCACCGAAGGACCCGTACTCCTTGAACGCGGCGACACCTTCACCATCACCGTCGAAGAAGGCGCCCAAGGAGACCGCGAGAGCTGCGGCACGACCTACAAAGGCCTCGCCGCCGACGTCACCCCCGGCGAACGCATCCTCGTGGACGACGGCAAAGTCTGCCTCCAAGTCACCACCGTCGACGGCCCCCGCGTCCACACCACGGTGCTGGAAGGAGGCATGATCTCCGACCACAAAGGACTCAACCTCCCCGGCGTCGCCGTCTCCGTCCCCGCCCTCTCCGACAAGGACGAGGCCGACCTCCGCTGGGCCCTGCGCACCGGCGTCGACGTCATCGCCCTCTCCTTCGTCCGCAGCGGCCGCGACATCGAAGACGTCCACCGCATCATGGACGAAGAAGGCCGCCGCCTCCCCGTCATCGCCAAAGTCGAGAAACCCCAAGCCGTCGACGCGATCGACGACATCGTCGCCGCCTTCGACGGCATCATGGTCGCCCGCGGCGACCTCGGCGTCGAAATGCCCCTCGAACAGGTCCCCATCGTCCAGAAGCGCGCCATCAAACTCGCCAAGCGCAACGCCAAGCCGGTCATCGTCGCCACCCAGATGCTCGACTCGATGATCGAGAACTCCCGCCCGACGAGGGCCGAGGCCTCGGACGTGGCCAACGCCGTCATCGACGGCACGGACGCCGTGATGCTCTCCGGCGAGACCAGCGTCGGCAAATACCCCATCGAGACGGTCCGCACGATGGCAAAGATCGTCGAAGCCGCCGAGGAAGACATCCTCGCGAAGGGCCTGCCACCGCTGACCGAACGCAACAAGCCCCGCACGCAAGGCGGAGCGGTAGCCCGCGCGGCAGCCGAAATGGGCGACTTCCTCGGCGCCAAGTTCCTCGTCGCCTTCACCCAGTCCGGAGACACGGTCCGCCGCCTCTCCCGCTACCGCTCACCCATCCCCGTCCTGGCCTTCACCCCCGAACCGGCCACCCGCTCCCAACTCAACCTCACCTGGGGCGTGGAGACCTTCCTCGGCCCACACGTCGACTCGACGGACGCCATGGTCGACCAGGTGGACGAACTGCTGTTGAAATACGGCCGCTGCGAGCAGGGCGACATCGTCGTCATCACGGCAGGCTCGCCGCCCGGCGTCTCCGGCACGACGAACCTCGTCCGCATCCACCACATCGGCGAGGAAGACAAATAAGCCTTACGGCGTCACGACGTTGAAGTCCGCGGTCGGCGTCACGATCACCGAGAACAACCTGGTGAGCAACGTGACGTCACCGGACGCCTGAATCGACCCCAGCCCCTTGCCCGCGAGCAGTTGAAGCAGCTGCACCTTGCTCATGATGAGAGTGAGCCCGGCAGAGGCATTGGGCGCAGAGCCCGAAGTACGGGTAAGAACCCCATGCTTGAGCCGCAGATGCCAGTACGTGGCCTGCCCCGGCAGATACCAGTCGATAGCCAGGTCCAGATCCCAGGCCTTGGGCCCATCGACGCGCACGGACATCGCATCGATGAGCTGATCCACGGAGAGCGCCGCCTTCACGTCCGAACTGTCCGACGCGGACGTGGCCTGCTTCACCCCCTCCCGCAACTCCCGCGCACCCGTCAGATAGAAGTTCCGCCACACCGCGTTCTCGGTCGCGTACGCCAGCTTCTCGTAGACCTGCGCGAGCAGTTGCTTGGACTGCTGGTGATCCGGGTCGGCGAAGACACAGTGATTGAGGAGAGTGGCGGCGAACCGCAGATCGCCCTCCCTGAGGAACTCACGGGCTTTCCCGACGGCGGAGCTCATCCCCCCGAGCGCCTTCACATACCGCTTCGCCTCGGCGACCGGCGGATGCTCCCACAAATGCGCCGGGTTGGCATCGAACCAGCCCATGTACCGCTGATAGATGCCCTTCACGTTGTGACTCACGGACCCGTAGTAACCACGGTTCGCCCACACCTCGGCAAGAGCGGGCGGGAGTTGGAACTCCTCGGCGATCTCCTTGCCCGTCATACCGGAGTTGAGCATGCGGAGGGTCTGGTCGTGCATGTAGGCGTACAGATCCCGCTGGGCCTCGAGCAGGGCGACGATCTCGTCGTTCCCCCACGTCGGCCAGTGGTGCGAGGCGAAGGCGACGTCGACCTGACCGTCGTAGAGGCCGACGGACTCGGTGAGATACGCCGCCCACTGCTTGGCATCACGGACCTGCGCGCCCCGCAGAGTGACGATGTTGTGCATGGTGTGCGTGGCGTTCTCGGCCATACAGACGGCACGCAGCTCGGGAAACAGGAAGTTCATCTCGGCGGGCGCCTCGGTGCCGGGCGTCATCTGGAACTCCATGACGACACCGTCGACGGTCTCGCGCTGCCCGGTCTCGGAGACGTACTTGGTGGGTTCGAGCAGCCCGACGGTGCCGGTCGAGATGTTCTGCCCGAGCCCGCAGCCGAGCTGGGCGGTGGGGCCCTTGTCGAGGTGGGCGCCGTACATGTAGATGGAGCGGCGGGTCATCGCGGTGCCGGCGAACACGTTCTCCGATACGGCGTGCTCCATGAACCCCTCGGGGGCGAGGATCGGCACATCGCCGGCACCGTCCGGGAGTACGCCTCGGCAGCCGCCGTAGTGGTCGACGTGCGGGTGGGTGTAGATGAGGCCGGTGACCTGCTTGTCGGCGCTGATGTTGTCGCGGTACAGCTCGAGCGCGGCGGCCGCGGTCTCGGCGGAGATCAGGGGATCGATGACGACGATTCCGGTGTCGCCCTCGACGATCGTCATGTTCGAGAGGTCCAGCCCACGGACCTGGTAGATCCGGTCGGCCACCTTGTAGAGCCCCTGCTTCCGCACGAGCTGGCTCTGCCGCCAGAGACTGGCGTTCGCTGTCTTCGGCGCGTCGCCGTCGAGGAAGTCGTAGGCGTCGTTGTCCCATACGACGTCTCCGGCGGCGTTCTTGACGACTCCCGGCTCCAGGGCGGCGATGAAGCCCTTGTCGGCCGCCTTGAAATCGGCGTCGTCCGAGAAGTCCAATTCATTGGCGTTCATTGCGCTTTGATCACTCACGCCTGCAGTCTGCCCCAGGGCGGCGGCGGATTCCGGGCTCACTGCAACGGCGGCGGCCGCAGCGACGAACCCACGTCGGTTGATGGGAGTCATGCGGCCGAAGATCTCCGGCCGGGTTCGGGGTGGTCAACGGTTGCGTCGGGATTTGGGGTGGGTCCCAGCCGGGGGTGGGGTCGGCTGGGACGGGTCATATTGCGGGGTCAGTGTTTGGGACCTACGTGGGTGTCGAGGAGGGCTACGGAGGCTTTGCGGGCGATGGAAATGTTGCGGGAGTTCGCCAGACGCCACTCGACGCCCACGAGGTTCAGCGCCTCGGTGAAGAGCCGCATGATGTCGCCCGACAAGTTGGTGAAGAAGTACCGGGGGTATTCGTAGCGCTTAGGCTCACCATCTACGAGGCGGGTCGTCCAGTTGGTGATGCGGCATCCGTCGGAGTGGATGAGGCCGCGAATGAATTCCCAGGGGTGGGCGTCGACGATTGCTTGCTGCCAGGGTGCAAGTGCGATGGTGCGCTCGTGCTTCTTGCCGGGGCCGTGCTGTGGGAAGAGGCTGGGCCAGTGTCGGGAGTAGCTGGTGACCATCGTGCAGCCCTCCCTCTGCAGGGCGTACACGCCAATGCTGGGGCGCACTTGGGTGATGGCCTCACGGCACAGCTGGATGAGGCCGGGCCATGCGTCGGCGCACGCGATGCGGAGGTAATAGCCGCTGCGCGGGTGGGCGCTGATGCAGCCGTCGCCGAGGTAAAGGCCCAGCAGATAGGAGTACGCGCGTTCATCCGCCGGAGGCCCGGGATCCTCGGGTGCCATTCGAGGTAGGGGCTCCAGGCGTTCCTGCCAGGAACGGATCGCGGCTCGTGAGATACCCGTCTCCCGGCTGACCGAGTTCAGGCTGCGCCCCTGTCCAACCAGTGCGAGTGCTCGCTTGCGTGTGCTCACGTCGTACATGTGGATCACTTTGTGAGAGCGATCACGGCGACACACAGCAAAAAGCGGATGTTCACGAGAACGTGGACATCCGCTTATCGGTGCCAACCTTCGAATCGAAGGAAAAGTGCCCCGGGTCGGACTCGAACCGACACTGTATGGGTTTTGAATCCATTGCCTGCTGCCAATTGGGCTACCGGGGCCCACGGAATCCAAGGTTTCCCTTGACCCGCCGCGCGTCCACCTTACCGCAGCTAGGTAGGCTCTTGTCAGCAGCACCCCGCCCTGAACGAGGAGCCCCCGTGACCGCCCCCGAGTCGCCCCAGCCCGTAGACGCGCCCGACGACGACAAGTCGCACGTGCCTCCGCTGACGACCCGTGTCGTCATCGCCGAGGACGAGGCCCTGATCCGGCTCGACCTCAAAGAGATGCTCGAAGAAGAGGGCTACAGCGTCGTCGGCGAGGCAGGTGACGGCGAGCAGGCCGTGGAGCTCGCCCGCGAGCACAAGCCCGACCTCGTCATCCTCGACGTCAAGATGCCCAAGCTGGACGGCATCTCCGCGGCCGAGAAGATCGCCGAAGAGCGCATCGCCCCGGTGCTCATGCTCACCGCCTTCTCGCAGCGCGACCTCGTCGAGCGTGCCCGTGACGCCGGCGCGATGGCCTACCTGGTCAAGCCGTTCAGCAAGAGTGACGTCGTCCCGGCGATCGAGATGGCCGTGTCCCGGTTCACGGAGCTGAGGGAGCTGGAGAACGAGGTCGCGGACCTCACCCTCCGCTTGGAGACCCGCAAGCTGGTGGACAGGGCGAAGTCGATCCTCCAGACCGAGTACGGCCTGACCGAGCCCGCCGCGTTCCGTTGGATCCAGAAGACCTCGATGGACCGCCGCATGTCGATGCAGCAGGTCGCGGAGGCCGTCATCCAGGACGCCGACGAGAAGAAGGCCAACAAGGGCTGAGCCCACGCACACGGCACGAACGAGGCCCGCGTCCCTGATTCAGGGGCGCGGGCCTCGTCGTAGGCACAAAGGACGTTAGTCCTCGCCGAGGTACGCCTTGCGCACGGATTCGTCGTGCAGCAGGTCCTGTCCGGTGCCGGAGAGGACGATGTTGCCGACCTCCATGACGTGCCCGTGGTCGGCCAGGGACAGCGCGGCCTGGGCGTTCTGCTCGACGAGCAGGATCGTCGTGCCCTGGGACTTCAGCTCGACGATTGTCGCCATGATCTTCTGCATCATGATCGGCGAGAGTCCCATGGACGGTTCGTCGAGCATGAGCAGCTTCGGCTGGGACATGAGCGCGCGCCCCATGGCCAGCATTTGCTGTTCGCCGCCGGAGAGGGTTCCTGCCGCCTGGTTGCGGCGTTCTCCGAGGATGGGGAACAGGTCGTATGCCTTCTGGATGTCCTTCTGGATGCCTTCAGTGTCCTTCCTCAAGAACGCTCCGAGCTGGAGGTTTTCGAAGATGGTGAGGCGGGGGAAGATGTGCCGGCCTTCGGGGGAGTGGGCGAGGCCGAGGGCGACGATCTTGTGGGCGGGGACGCCGTGGAGCGGCTTGCCGTCGAACAGGATCTTTCCGCCGGCCGGCTTGAGGAGGCCCGAGAGGGTGCGCAGGGTCGTGGTCTTGCCGGCGCCGTTGGTGCCGATGAGGGTGACGACCTGGCCGGCTTCGACGCTGAAGGAGATGCCCTTGACGGCTTCGATCTTGCCGTAGGCGACCCGGAGGTCTTCGACCTCGAGGAGTGCGGTCACTGGGCGTCTCCCTTGGTGCTGGCGTTCTGCGCTTCGGCTGCCGCGACCTCCGCGGCCTCTGCCTCGCCGGGGGCGCCCTCGAACGGTTCGCCCAGGTAGGCGGCGATGACGCGTTCGTCGGCCTGGACGACTTCGGAGGTGCCTTCGACGAGTTTTTCGCCCTGGACGAGGACGGCGACGCGGTCGCAGAGGTTGAAGACGAAGCGCATGTCGTGCTCGATGAGGAGGACGGCGATGCCCTTGTCGCGGATGGCGAAGACCAACTCTTCGGTCGCCCGCGTCTCTTGGGGGTTCATGCCGGCGGTGGGCTCGTCGAGGAGGAGCAGGCCCGGCTCGGACGCGAGCGCCCTCGCGATCTCCAGCTTGCGCTGTTCGCCGTAGGGGAGGTTGCGTGCCAGGTGGTCCCGCTTGTCCGCGAGGCCGATGAACTCCAGGAGTTCCATGGCTCGTTCTTCGCTGGCCTTCTCCGCCTTCTTGAAGCCGGGGCCGCGCAGGAGGGCGGACCAGAGGCCTTCCTTCGTGCGCGTGTGGCGGCCGACGAGGACGTTCTCGAGGACCGTCATGTTGGCGAAGAGGCGGATGTTCTGGAAGGTGCGGGCGATGCCGGCCATCGTCACCAGGTGGGGCTTCGGCGGGAGGACCGTTCCCTTGTACGAGACCGTCCCTTCCGTCGGGATGTACAGCCCTGTCAGGCAGTTGAAGAAGGTTGTCTTGCCGGCGCCGTTGGGGCCGATGAGGCCGACGATCTCGCCGGAGTTGACGGTGAAGTCGACCGAGCGGACGGCGGTGAGGCCGCCGAAGCGCATGGTGACGTCGCGGGCTTCGAGTACTGGTGTCGTCATGTTGTTCACGCCCCCGCCTTGGTCACGGTGGCCGGTTCGTCGGTCAGCGTCGTGGTGTCTGGTACGTCGAGTTGGCCGGTCTCGTGGAATTCGAGTTGGCGGCGGCGGTTGGCGATGATGCCTTCGGGGCGGAAGCGCATCAGGAGGATGAGGGCGATGCCGAAGGCGAGCAGCGACTTGTCCTGGAGGAAGACGAGCTTCTCCGGGAGCAGGTACAGCAGGGCTGCGCCGAGGATCGGGCCTGCGACCGTGCCCATGCCGCCGAGGACGACTGCGGCGAGGAGGAACGCGGAGTTGGGGGGTGCGGCTCCGGCGAACTGGTACGGGTTGGGTACGACGCTGTAGGTGACGTGGGCGCTGACGGTGCCGGCGAGGCCGGCGAGGGTGGCGCCGAGTGCGAAGGCGATGAGTTTGACGCGGAAGCCGTTGATGCCCATGGCGGTGGCGGCGGTTTCGTCTTCGCGGATGGCGATCCAGGAGCGGCCGATGCGGGAGTCGGCGGCGCGGGTGTAGACCAGGACCACGATGGCCATGATCAGCACCATCAGCAAGTAGTAGTTGGCGAAGCGGCCCAGTGTGAAGCCGGCGATGTCGTGGGCTTCCCCGAAGTTGTAGCCGAAGAAGGAGAGGTCGGGGATGGCCGGGATGCCGTTGGGGCCGTTGGTGATGTCGGGGCCGGAGTCGCCGTCCATGTTGTTGACGGCGATGCGGAAGATTTCTCCGAAGCCGAGGGTGACGATGGCGAGGTAGTCGCCGCGCAGTCGCAGGGTGGGGGCGCCGATGAGGACGCCGAAGATGAGCGATGCGGCGGCGCCGGCGAGGGCGGCGGCCCAGAAGGGGAACTGGACGCCGGAGAAGCGGGAGAACTCGGAGCCGGAGACGAGGGCGGCGGTGTAGGCGCCGACGCCGAGGAAGGCGACGTATCCGAGGTCGAGGAGTCCGGCGAGGCCGACGACGATGTTCAGGCCGAGGGCGACCGTCCCGAAGATCAGGATGTTGACGCCGATGTTGGCGTAGTGGTCGTTGCTCTGGGTGAAGGGGAAGACGATCGCGGCGGCGAAGCCCATGGCGAGCGTGAAGCTGCGGTTGTGGGCGACGAGGCGGGAGAAGCGGTCGATGAGGCCTGCGGTGTGCAGGGCCCAGACGGCGAAGACGACGACGATGAGGTAGCCGATGAAGAGTTCGCCGTATTCGGTGTCGATGCCGTAGGTGAAGACGGCGAGGCCGAGGGCGGTGACGACGGTGATGAGGGCGCGCTCTGCCCAGCCGCTGAGGGGCTGGGGTGCGGGGATGCCGTCGGGCTTGGCGATGTACGCCTTGAGGTTTTCCTTGGTGTCGCCGGTGTTCGGCTCGGGGAGAGCGAAGGCGCCGAGGACGGGGAGCACCGAGGCGATCGCTGCGATGTAGCCGCCGGGTTCGAGGTTGGCGAGTCCGCCGAGTTCTACGGCGATCGAGATGATCGTGTACCAGGTGACGCCGAAGGCGCCGATGGCGGTGAGGACGAGGGGTGCGTTGTTGCGGGCGGGCAGGAGCCAGCCGAGGCCTCGTATGCCGTAGGCGGCGAGGGCGAACAGCGCGGTGAGGATGCCGGCGGTGAAGGTCAGCCACTGGAGGCCGCCGGGGTAGCCGGTGATGGTGAGGTCGCCGGGGAATTCGGAGGTCCAGGTCCAGGCGAGGAAGGCGCTGGCGGTGGTGGCGATGCCTCCGGCGAGGAGGAGTGCGCGGGCTGCCGCGAGGGGGAGCGGGATGAGTCCGCGGGCGGTGGGGGTGGTCTTGGTGGTGTCGGTCATCGTGATCACGCCCTGTCCGCGACGCGTTCGCCGAGTAGGCCTTGTGGCCTGACGAGGAGGACGATGATGAGGAGGGCGAAGGCCCAGACGTTGGCCCAGCTCTGGCCGCCGAGTTGTTGCATGCCGGGGACGCCGTCGATGTAGGCGGAGGCGAGGGTTTCGGCGACGCCGAGGACGAGGCCGCCGAGCATGGCGCCGTAGATGTTGCCGATGCCGCCGAGGACGGCGGCGGTGAAGGCCTTGAGGCCCATGAGGAAGCCCATGCGGTATTCGACGTTGCCGTATTTGAGGCCGTAGGCGACGGCTGCTACGGCGGCGAAGAAGCCGCCGATGGCGAAGGCGATGACGATGATGCGGTTGGTGTCGATGCCCATGAGCTGGGCGGTGTCCGGGTCCTGGGCGGTGGCCTGCATGGCGCGTCCGGTGCGGCTCTTGCGGACGAAGAAGGCGAGGGCGGACATGCAGACGATGGCGGCGAGGATCAGGAAGATGTCGGCGTCCTTGATGGTGATGGAGCCGATGTCGTGGGTGGTGTCGAGGCCGGGGAAGGCGATGGTGCGGTCGGCGCCGGGGTAGAAGTTGCGGACGACTTCCTGGAGTGCCAGGGAGAGGCCGATCGCGGTGATGAGTGGTGCTAGCCGTGGTGCTCCGCGCAGGGGTCTGTAGGCGAACCGTTCCGCTCCGACGGCGATGAGGATGGCGACGAGTCCGCCGCCGATCAGCATCAGGGGGATGGCGATGGCCATCGAGGTGCCGTCGGGGAGTATGTAGACGTAGACCGTGAGGGCGCCGAAGCCTCCGGTCATGAAGATCTCGCCGTGCGCGAAGTTGATGAGCTGGACGATGCCGTACACCATCGTGTAGCCGATGGCGATCAGCCCGTACATCGAGCCTAGGAGCAGCCCGTTGGCCAGCTGCTGCGGCAGGGTGTTCACCGCGTGGCCTCCATGTCACTGGTGGTCGTGTGCACTGGTCGCGTGCAGGGGTGGGGTGTGGCAAGGGCCGCGCGGTCGGGGTCCCCTTCCGCGCGGCCCGTGGGTGGTGCTGTTACAGCTGGAGGCCTGGGCTCAGCCGAGGTCGGCGGTGCCGGTCTTCACAGCCTTCCACTCACCGTTGGTGACCTGGTAAACCGTCAGCTGCTTGTTGGTGGTGTCGCCGTACTCGTCGAAGGAGACCTTGCCCGAGATGCCTTCGAAGTCGGACTTCTGGACCTCGTCGACGACGCTGGAGCGCAGGGCGTTGATGTCGCTGGGGACCTTGTTGTCGTTGGCCTCGACGGCTGCCTTCACGGCCTTGATGATGGCGGTGGTGGCGTCGTAGGAGTAGGCACCGTAGGCGCCGTAGTCACCCTTGTAGCCCTTGGCCTTGTAGGTCTCGATGAAGGTCTTGGCGGCGGGCAGGGTGTCGGCGGGGACGCCGATGGCGGTGGCGAGGTCGCCCTCGGATTCGGTGCCCGCGGCCTCGATGTAGGTGGTGGCGTACATGCCGTCGCCGCCGAAGAGCGGGATCTTGACTCCGCCGTCCTTCATCTGCTTGGTGATCAGGGAGGACTCGTCGTACTGGCCGCCGTAGTAGAGCAGGTCGGCCTTGGAGTTCTTGATCTTGGTGACGAGGGAGCTGAAGTCCTTGTCGCCGGTGTTGACGTGGTCGGTGGCGACCACGGTGCCGCCGAGCTTCTTGAACTGCTCGGCGAAGATCTTGGCGAGGCCGGCGCCGTAGGTCTGCTTGTCGTCGACGACGAAGACCTTCTTCTTCTTGAGGCCGTTGAGCGCGTAGTCGGCGGCGAAGCTGCCCTGCAGTTCGTCGGTGGTGGCGGTGCGGAAGTACGTCTTGTACGGCCGCTTCTTGTCCGTCTGCCAGTTCTTGCCCTGGGTCAGCTCGGGGTTGGTGTTCGAGGGGGAGATCTCGACCATGTTGGCCGAGGCGAACACCTGCTGCATCGACTGGGCGACACCGGAGTTCAGGGGGCCGACGGCGCCGACGGCGGTCTTGTCGCCGGTGATCGACGTGGCGTTCGACTGGCCGGTGGCGGGCTGGGCCTTGTCGTCGTAGGCCTTCAGCTTGAAGGTGACGCCGGGGACGAGCTTGTTCTTGTTGGCGTCGTCGACGGCGATCTGGGCGCCGTACTGGATGCCGAGGCCGGTGGTGGAGTTCTCGCCGGAGAGCGGGGCGTCCACGCCGATCGTCAGGGTGGTGGTGTCCCCGTCGCCGCTATCGCCGCCATTGTCGTCTCGGGAGCCGCAGGCGGTGAGCGTCAGAGCTCCAGTCGCGAGGACGGAGGTAAGTATCACCAAGGAACGTCGCACAATCAGTCCTTTCCGCAGGCACTGCTGACCCTGTGGGGGCGGCGGGTGCCGCGCTGGTACCGAACTCCCGATGGAGCGGTGACTGGCCGTGACTCTAAGCCCGGTTTGCAGGCAGAGGCATCGTTGAGGCCTGGCTTGTGACTTTCTTGTTATGACGTGGTGGAGGGTGGGCTGGGGGGAAGGGGGCTCTCAGCCGTTTTGGCGGAATTTCCGCTCAGTCCGCATTTTGAGAACCTGCACTTCCGGTTGGTCGTGGGGCCGGTCGTGCGGGTGCGCGGCCGCAGGCGCCGTGAAGGAGCTCGGAAAGATCGCGGGAGTACGCGTCGCCGAAGATGAAACTGTGGGGTTGTATTGCGCGTGTGTTACGCAGCGTTACGTCGAGAAAAGGGAGGTGGGCATTCAGGGGCAGGTCCGAGCAGTCGGCCACGGATATCTCCACCGTGATCCGGCGTGTTGCTCCTGCGCTCACGGTGAAGTCGGGGGCGGGTGTGGCGTGGGCGGTGAGTCCCTTGAATGCGGCGCCGATGACCCGGACGGTGACGGGTGGGCCGCTGTGGACGGACACGGCGAAGCGGAAACGGCCGCTGGTGGCCTGGGGGCTCGCGGGTGGGGCGGAGCCGAGGTAGTGCCAGGCGGTGACATTGGCGGGCCAGGGGGCGGGGTTTTCGGGCGTCTCGGTTCGGTCGGCGGTGAGGGCGTGGGGGACGAGGGCTGCGGCTGTGGCCGCGGTGATTGCGCCCATGGCGAGGGCGGTTCTGCGGGTGCGGGGCGGCAGTCCGGTCCAGCGTGTGGTCCAACGGTCCGTCAGGCGTGGCCCGTCGACGCCGATGACGTCGTAACTCTCGTCCGTCTCGGGGGAGTCGACGGGTTCCACGGGGCCGATACCACTCATGAGGGCAGCCTCATGGGGAAACGGTAGGGGAGTGCTACGGCTCCTGCCCAGGCGGTGTGCTCAGCCGAGGGTGCGCAGGGTGGTCGCGTCGCTCGCGTTCACGTCGCGCAGGAGGCAGGTGAGGCGGGCGGTGCAGACGCGGTGTCCTTCCTCGTCGCTGATCGCGATCTCGTACGTCGCCGTGGAGCGCCCTCGGTGCAGGGGGGTGGCGACTCCGGTGACCAGGCCCGAGCGTGCGCCCCGGTGGTGGGTGCAGTTCAGGTCGACGCCGACGGCGATCTTGGAGCTTCCGGCGTGCAGCATGGAGCCGACCGAGCCGAGGGTTTCGGCGAGTACGGCGGAGGCGCCGCCGTGCAGCAGTCCGTACGGCTGGGTGTTGCCCTCGACGGGCATGGTGCCGACGACGCGCTCGGCCGAGGCTTCGACGATCTCCACGCCCATCCGGGTGCCGAGGTGTCCCGCGGAGAACAGGGCGGGCAGGTCGACGCCGAGTGCGGCGTACTCGGCGATGACCTCTTGCGGGAACTTCACGTGCTGCTGTTCGCCCATGGGGCCGGGCTCCGTTCGTCGTGATCAGTCGGTACGGCCTGCCTGAGCAAACGCTCAGTCGGCTGCCGATTGTTCCAGACGTACGACGACGGACTTGCTGGCCGGGGTGTTGCTGGTGTCGGCGGTGGCGTCGAGGGGGACCAGGACGTTGGTCTCGGGGTAGTAGGCGGCCGCGCAGCCGCGTGCCGTGGGGTAGTGCACGACCCGGAAGCCGGGGGCTCGGCGCTCGACGTCGTCCTTCCACTCGCCGACCAGGTCGACGTACGAGCCGTCGGCGAGGTTGAGCTTCTGTGCGTCCTCGGGGTTCACCAGCACGACCCGGCGGCCGTTCTTGATGCCCCGGTAGCGGTCGTCGAGGCCGTAGATCGTGGTGTTGTACTGGTCGTGCGAGCGCAGCGTCTGCAGCAGCAGCCGGCCCTCGGGCAGCTCGGGGTACTCGACGGGTGCGGCGGTGAAGTTGGCCTTGCCGGTGGCGGTGGGGAAGCGGCGTTCGTCGCGTGGGGCGTGGGGGAGGGTGAAGCCGCCAGGGCGACCAGCAGAATCAGTCACGCGCGCGTTGAAGTCCTCGAAGCCGGGGATCACGCGGGCGATGCGGTCGCGGATGGTGGCGTAGTCCTTCTCGAACTCCTCCCAGGGCGTGCGGGATTCGGAGCCCAGCACGCGGCGTGCGAGGCGGCACACGATCGCCGGTTCGGACAGCAGGTGGGTGCTCGCGGGCTCCAGGCGGCCGCGGGAGGCGTGCACCATGCCCATGGAGTCCTCGACGGTCACGAACTGCTCGCCGCTGCCCTGGAGATCGCGCTCGGTGCGGCCGAGGGTGGGCAGGATCAGGGCACGCGCGCCGGTGATCGCGTGCGAGCGGTTGAGCTTGGTCGACACGTGCACGGTCAGCCGGGCGCGGCGCATGGCGGCCTCGGTGACGTCGGTGTCGGGAGAGGCGGAGACGAAGTTGCCGCCCATGGCGAAGAAGACCTTCGCGTCGCCGTCGCGCAGGGCGCGGATGGCCTGGACGACGTCGTAGCCGTGCTCGCGCGGGGGCGCGAAGCCGAACTCCTTCTCCAGGGCGTCCAGGAAGGCGGGGGCGGGGCGCTCGAAGATGCCCATGGTGCGGTCGCCCTGCACGTTGGAGTGGCCGCGCACCGGGCACACGCCGGCGCCCGGGCGGCCGATGTTGCCGCGCAGGAGAAGGAAGTTGACGACCTCGCGGATGGTCGGCACGGAGTGCTTGTGCTGGGTGAGGCCCATCGCCCAGCACACGATGGTGCGCTGGGAGGCGAGGACCATGCGCAGGGCTTCGTCGATCTCCGCGCGGGTGAGGCCGGTGGCCGCGAGGGTCTCGTCCCAGTCGGCGGCACGGGCTTGAGTGGCGAACTCCTCGTAGCCGTGGGTGTGTTCGTCGACGAAGGCTTGGTCGACGGCCCCCTCGGTCTCCAGGATCAGCTTGTTGAGGAGGCGGAAGAGGGCCTGGTCGCCGCCGATGCGGATCTGCAGGAACAGGTCGTTGAGCGCGGCGCCCTTGAGCATGCCCTGGGGGGTCTGCGGGTTCTTGAAGCGCTCCAGGCCCGCCTCGGGCAGCGGGTTGACGCTGATGATCTTCGCGCCGTTGGCCTTCGCCTTCTCCAGGGCGGAGAGCATGCGCGGGTGGTTGGTGCCGGGGTTCTGGCCGGCGACGACGATCAGGTCGGCCTGGTAGAGGTCCTCCAGCAGGACGCTGCCCTTGCCGACGCCGATCGTCTCGGAGAGGGCCGAGCCGGAGGACTCGTGGCACATGTTGGAGCAGTCCGGCAGGTTGTTGGTGCCGAGTTCGCGCGCGAAGAGCTGGTAGGCGAAGGCTGCCTCGTTGCTGGTGCGGCCGGAGGTGTAGAAGAGGGCCTCGTCGGGGGAGCCGAGGGCGGCGATCTCCTCGGCGATGATGTCGAAGGCGCGCTCCCAGGTCACCGGCTCGTAGTGATCTCCCCCTTCGGGGAGGTGCATGGGGTGGGTGAGCCGGCCCTGCTGGCCCAGCCAGTAGCCGCTGCGGGTCGCGAGGTCGGCGACGGAGTGCGCGGCGAAGAACTCCGGGGTGACCCGGCGCAGGGTGGCCTCCTCGGCGACCGCCTTCGCGCCGTTCTCACAGAACTCCGCCGCGTGCCGGTGCTCCGGCTCCGGCCAGGCGCAGCCCGGGCAGTCGAAGCCGTCCTTCTGGTTGACCCGCAGCAGGGTCAGCGCGGTGCGCTTCACGCCCATCTGCTGCTGGGCGATGCGCAGGGTGTGCCCGATCGCCGGGATGCCCGCGGCCGCGTGCTTCGGCTCGGTGACCTGGGGCGCGTCCTGAACCGGATCTGCCTTGGGCGGCTTGCTGGCCATCGCGCACTCTCCTTCACGTACCTATGAAGTACATCTCCGATCCTCGCACGTGGCAGTGACAACGATCGCGGCCGGGCGAGCGGAGGACGGGAGCATTGCTTGCGGTGTCCGTCCCGCGGAGGACGTCGTTGGTGGCGGGCGGGCCTGAGTGTCAGTGCGGCGTGGCAGGATCGGGGTCGTGGCAGAAACAGCATCGAAGACGACCGACAAGACCGCCGGCGGCACCCGCCCCCGCCTGATGCTCATGGATGGGCACTCGCTGGCCTACCGCGCGTTCTTCGCGTTGCCCGCGGAGAACTTCACGACCGCGACGGGGCAGCCGACGAACGCGATCTACGGCTTCGCGTCGATGCTGGCCAACACCCTGCGCGACGAGGCGCCCACGCACTTCGCGGTGGCCTTCGACGTGTCCCGCAAGACGTGGCGCTCCGAGGAGTTCACGGAGTACAAGGCCAACCGCTCCAAGACCCCGGACGAGTTCAAGGGTCAGGTCGAGCTGATCGGCGAGGTGCTCGACGCGATGCACGTCTCGCGGTTCGCGGTCGACGGTTTCGAGGCGGACGACGTCATCGCGACGCTCGCCACCCAGGCCGAGGCCGAGGGCTTCGAGGTGCTGATCGTCACCGGCGACCGCGACTCCTTCCAGCTGGTCACCGAGAACACCACGGTGCTGTATCCGACGAAGGGCGTCTCGGAGCTGACCCGGTTCACTCCGGAGAAGGTCGTCGAGAAGTACGGATTGACGCCCGCGCAGTACCCCGACTTCGCGGCCCTGCGCGGAGACCCGTCCGACAACCTGCCGGGCATCCCCGGGGTCGGTGAGAAGACGGCCGCGAAGTGGATCAACCAGTTCGGTTCCTTCGCGGACCTGGTCGAGCGCGTCGACGAGGTCAAGGGCAAGGCCGGGCAGAACCTCCGCGACCACCTGGAGGCCGTCAAGCTCAACCGCCGGCTCACCGAGATGGTGCGCACGGTGGAGCTGCCTAAGCAGGTCACCGAGCTGGAGCGAGCGCCGTACGACCGCACGGCGCTCGCGATGATCCTGGACACCCTGGAGATCCGTAACCCCTCGCTGCGGGAGCGGCTGTTGGCCGTCGACCCGGGCGCCGAGGACGCGTCCGAGGCCGCGCCGGCCGCCGCGAGCGGCGTGGAGCTCGACGGCGTCGTGCTCGGCACGGGCGAGCTGGCCCCGTGGCTGGCCGAGCACGGCACGGAGGTCCTCGGTGTCGCCACGGTCGACGCCTGGGCGCTCGGCGCGGGCTCGGTGGCCGAGGTCGCGCTCGCTGCCGGCGGGGGAGCGGCCGCCTGGTTCGACCCGTCCCAGCTGGACGAGGCCGACGAGACGGCGTGGGGGGCCTGGCTGGCCGACGCCGACCGGGCCAAGGTCTTCCACAACGCCAAGGGCGCGATGCGGGTCTTCGCCGAGCACGGCTGGAGCGTCGCCGGGGTCCGCATGGACACCGCGCTCGCCGCCTACCTGGTCAAGCCGGGCCGGCGTTCCTTCGACCTGGACGCGCTGTCCCTGGAGTACCTGGGCCGCGAGCTCGCCCCGGCCGCCGCGGCCGACGGCCAGCTCGCCTTCGGCACGGACGAGGGCGCCGAGGCCGAGGCCCTGATGGTGCAGGCCCGCGCGATCCTCGACCTGGGCGAGGCCTTCGAGGGCCGCCTCCAGGAGGTCGGCGCCGCGGACCTCCTGGCGGACATGGAGCTGCCCACCTCCGAGCTGCTGGCTCGTCTGGAGCGGCACGGTATCTCGGCCGACCGGGCCCACCTGGAGGCCATGGAGCAGATGTTCGCGGGCGCCGTTCAGCAGGCCGTGAAGGAGGCGCACGCGGCGGCCGGGCACGAGTTCAACCTGGGCTCGCCCAAGCAGCTCCAGGAAGTCCTCTTCGGCGAGCTCGGCCTGCCCAAGACGAAGAAGACGAAGACCGGCTATACGACGGACGCCGACGCCCTGGCCTGGCTCGCGACGCAGACCGACAACGAACTGCCGGTGATCATGCTCCGGCACCGTGAGCAGGCGAAGCTGCGTGTCACCGTCGAGGGCCTGATCAAGACGGTCGCCGCGGACGGCCGTATCCATACGACGTTCAACCAGACGGTCGCGGCGACCGGCCGCCTGTCCTCGACCGACCCCAACCTGCAGAACATCCCGGTCCGCACCGACGAGGGCCGGGCGATCCGCCGCGGCTTCGTGGTCGGCGAGGGCTTCGAGTCCCTGATGACCGCGGACTACAGCCAGATCGAACTGCGGGTGATGGCCCACCTGTCCGAGGACGAGGGCCTGATCGAGGCGTTCACCTCCGGCGAGGACCTGCACACCACGGTCGCCTCCCAGGTGTTCGCCGTCGAGCGCGACGGGGTCGACGCGGAGATGCGCCGCAAGATCAAGGCGATGTCCTACGGCCTGGCATACGGTCTGTCGGCCTTCGGCCTGTCCCAGCAGCTGAACATCGACGCGGGCGAGGCCCGTGCCCTGATGGACACCTACTTCGAGCGCTTCGGCGGCGTACGCGACTATCTGCGCCGGGCGGTCGACGAGGCACGCGCCACGGGCTACACGGCGACGCTCTTCGGACGCCGCCGCTACCTGCCCGACCTCAACAGCGACAACCGCCAGCGCCGAGAGGCGGCCGAGCGGATGGCCCTCAACGCCCCCATCCAGGGCACCGCCGCGGACATCGTCAAGATCGCCATGCTCAACGTCGACAAGGCCCTGCGCGCGGCGAACCTCGACTCCCGCATGCTCCTCCAGGTCCACGACGAAATCGTCCTGGAGATCGCCCCCGGCGAGCGGGCGGCAGTGGAGGAACTGGTCCGCCGCGAGATGGCCGACGCCGTCCACCTCACGGTCCCGCTGGGCGTCTCGGTCGGCGTGGGGCCGGACTGGGAATCGGCGGCGCACTAGCCTCCGACGGTGGGGGGGGGTATGCCTGCGGCGGCCTGTGCGGGTGTGGTGGGGGTGCGTGTAGCGCGTTCGGTTGTGTGGTGGGTCGGGGCCGTGCCGGGGGGGGTGTCCGTCCTCGGTCGGGCGGTGCTGTCGGCTGGGGATGCGCTCGGCGATGGACGCCCGCCGCTGCGGGCGGACACCCCCCGGCACGTCCCCTTGCCGCCGTACGCGGCTGACGACGCCCAGGCCTGTGCCGGGTTGCTCGCCGTTGGCGGCTGACGCTCACGCCCGTGCCGGGTTGCTCACCATCGGCGGCTGGCGCCCACACCCGCGCCGGGTCCTCACCATCGGCGGCCGCGGCAACGCCCTTCATTAGGGGCGCTCTTTAGGGGCGCGGGGAACTGCGCGACCAGCCCCCACCCACCCGCAGACGCCCCACTACCTCACGCGGCACCCCCAGCGGCGCGCCCCAGCACCGGCCTGCCGGCAAGCGCACCTCGTGACCGCCCATCCGCCCACCCCCGGAGGAACCGTCACTCGCGTGGCCCCCGCGCACGCGCACCCCGCCACCGGCGACCGTAAGGATGCGGGCATGGGTATACGCATGCTCCACCGCCGGACGGCCCACGCCCGGACGCGGGCACAGGCGCACGCCGACACGGCCCGGTCCGCACCACGCCGACCGGTCCCGGCCCACGCGGCCGCCGCAAGCACCGTCCGCGTTCCGACCGACCTTGCGACGCTGTTGCGCCGCGCGACCGCCGCGACAGGCACCGTCGGCCTCGTGGCAGTCCTCCACCGTGCGCCAGGCGCCGCTCACCTCGCGACAGCCCTGCGCCACGCGACCGCAAGCCTCCGGCACCGGCTCGCCGACCGAGACCGGGACGCCGTAGAGCCTCGAGAGCCCTCCGCCCCGCGGCTCTGGGCCGAACTGGCCCTCAGCTACCTGGCCCTGGCCCTCACCCTGCTGCCGAGGTCACGCCCGATGCCCACCATGACGGTGTTCATAGCCCCCGACCCCGTCAGTGGACGCCCGGACCGCTCCGCTCCAGATCGGCCCCTTCCGAGCCGCCAGGCACCCGCACCTGCTGCCCCCGAGCCGGACGCCACACCCTGATCCCCACCGCGTACAGCAGCAGCCCGAGCACCAGTCCCGCGCCCGCCCCGAAGCACAGTGTCGGAATCAGCTCCCAGGGCTTGGCCGTGGAACCCCAGTAGTCCCACCACCGCGACGCCCGCTGCACCGCGCCCACCAGCGCACAGCCGCCGATCACGGCACCGGCCCAGCACCGGTCGCGTACGGACAGCGCGGGAACCCCCACCGGCGAGGCCGCCGGAACCCGCCGTAGCGCATGCACCACGAACACGGCGATGACGGCCGCGGCCACCGCCGAACCGCCGTACTGCAGGTACCAGTACAGAGGGGAGCCGGCCACCTCCCGTCCCAGGACGGGAAACAGCCGCATGCCCCACCGGTCGAGATGCGTGAACGCGTCCCACACGACATGGGTCAGGGCGCCGAGCACGGCGGAGACGTACCACCACACCACCAGAGCGGGCTGCACGCGCGCGCGTGGCGCCCCGCAGCGCAGCAGAGAAGCCACCGCGTCCTGCCGCCCCCGCGGCAGCAGCGCCACCAGCGGTTCGCGCACCAGCAGCCACAGCCCCACGAGCGCCCAGGCGATGAGCACGTCGATCGTGAAGACGCCCGGGAAGGAGTGCGTGACGTCACCGAACTCCATCGCCCCGGACAGGACACTCGCCGCGTAGTAGGTCATGTCGGGAGCGAAACTTCCGGCCACGAGCACGGCCGGAACCAGTCGGCCCCGGCCGGATCCATCGGCGCGTACGGCGGGCAGTACGGCGGCCGCATGGCTCAACGTGAACGGCAACGGGGCTCCTCACGACGGACGTTGTCCGGGCGCCGGCCCGGGTGATCAGTGCCGTCCAGTATGAGCGACGCGAGCGCGCACCGATCGAACATGGCCAAGCGGTGAATAACGGTCACCAACGGGTGCCCGAGGAAAGCAAGTTGTCATAGGGTCGCTTGGGTCGCCGTGCTGGGGAGCTCGGTCGAACGCGCGAACAGAGGATTGAAGCGCGCCAAAGGGGCAACCCCCACGGCGGGTCGATCGTCACAACTCGATGAGCGTGGCAGACAGAGACGGGCGCTCGGGCGTCCACGGGAGGGGTTCACTTTATGGCGGCGCAATTCGGTAGGAGGCTGCGCAAAGGGGCGGCAACCACCGCCGTGGCCGCGGCCGCGGTCGCAGCACTGTCCGCCTCCCAGGCCCCGGGGGTGACCGCCGACGACAGCGGCAGATCGACCGCCACCGGCGCCCAGCCCTCACCCGACGCGACCGCCGACGACGGCGGCGCGACCGGCAACTCGCCGTACTACACGGACCTGCCGCCGCTCAACAGCCCGAACCCCTCGCCGACCGTCGGCACGCCCGCCGCGACGGGCAGCACCGAGTCGGGCATACCCGCGACCGTCCTCGACGCCTACAAGAAGGCCGCGACGGCGCTCCAGGAGTCCAAGCCCGGCTGCAACCTGCCCTGGGAACTCCTCGCCGCCATAGGCAAGGTCGAGTCGGGCCAGGCCCGCGGCGGCAACGTCAACGCCGACGGCACCACGATCACCCCGATCCTCGGCCCCCAGCTCAACGGCAACGGCTTCGCGAACATCAGCGACACCGACAACGGCGCCTACGACGGCGACAGCAGCTACGACCGCGCCGTGGGCCCCATGCAGTTCATCCCCTCCACCTGGGCGTGGGCAGGCCGCGACGGCAACGACGACGGCAAGAAGGACCCCAACAACGTCTACGACGCCGCGCTCGCGGCGGGCCACTACCTGTGCCGCTACGGCTGGGACCTGTCGACCGACGGCGACCTCAGCAGCGCGATCCTCAGCTACAACAACTCGCAGGACTACCTGAACACGGTCCTGTCGTGGCTGGAGTACTACCGCAAGGGCACCCACGAGATCCCGGACGGCACCGGCTCCCTGCCCGGCAACCGCAGCGACAGCGACTCCGGAGCGAGCCCGACTCCCACGCCTCCGGTCACGGAGTCGCCCGGCACCAACACCCCGAGCCCGACTCCGCCTCCGTCGTCGACCCCGCCCCCGTCGTCGACCCCGCCGGCCACCGAGACCCCGACGCCCACCGAGACGGTGGACCATCTCGAGGACTCGGGTACCGCGAAGCTCACCGCCATGGCGGGCGACGCGTTCACGAAGAAGGTCAGCACCAAAGCCGAGGACGAGGACGGCAAGGGTGTCGCCAAGGTGCGGATCCGTTTCACGATCGTCGGCGACACCGACGCCACCTTCGTGGGCGGCGAGAAGGTCGCCACCGCCCTCACCAACAGCTCCGGGGTGGGCACCGCGCCCGCGCTCCAGGCCGGCGAGACCACGGGCGACTTCACCGTCCGGGCCACGCTCATCGGCCGCACCCTCAGCGGCCTGGACTACACGGCCACCGTCACCGAGCGCGTCGCCGACACCCTCGTCCGCACCAGCGACACCGAGCTGACCTGCACCGTGGGCGGCGAGTTCGCCGACCAGGTCGAGGTGAAGGCGACGAACGACGGCGAGGTCGCGGACAAGGTGGCGGTCACCGCCACGCTGATCAAGTCGGCGCTCGACCCGACCGAGAACGACAAGGGCCCCTACTTCAAGGACGCGGACGGCAAGGTCGTACGCACCCTGACCGGTCTGGAGACGGACGAGAACGGCGTACTGAAGCTCCCGAAGCTGTACGCGGACGCCACCGCCGACACGTACATGCTCCGCATCACCACCGCGGGCGGCGCGGCGCTGAACGTCCCGCTGACCGTGACGGAGGCCGAGACGTCGACCGCGAGCCCGTCGGCCAGCCCCACCGCGTAGCAGCAGTCCATCGCAGTACGACGGCGGCGCCCCCTCGCCGAGGGGGCGCCGCCGTCGTGTGTGCAACGTGTTCTCATCTCACCCGCACGTTGCTACGGTGCCGGACCTGACGACCTATCAGTTCCAGTCCGTCGGGAGGCAGGTATGCGCGCCCTGATCGCCGCAGCGATCGGCTTCGCCGTCGCGCTCGCCCTGGTCCTCACGATCACCGCGATGGGGTCGCCGACGGGCAAGACGTCCCCGAAACCGCTGCTGACGACGGTGCCCGCACACCCGTAGACCGCTCTGTGGACCGCTCTGGGGAGGCCGAGATGCGCCGCAAGGCCAGCCTGATCCTGCTTGCCCTCGCCGTGTTCTTCGCGGCGTTGTCCCCGTTGCTGCGCTATTACGCCTTCCCGCGCCTCGCGAAGATCCCGGCGAACCAGTACCAGGACATGGTCCTGGAGGCGAAGAACGCGACCCTCCTCGACTACGGCACGATGAAGGCCAGGACGGTCCCCGAGGTCACCATCGTGCAGACCCTCAAGGGCAACGTGGAGGCCTCCGAGAAGATCGAGAAGACGGCGGGCCGGGACGTCGTCGTCTGGGACGGCCTCTCCTACGTCCAGGGCCCCGACGGCAAGATGGTCTCCAAGATCCCCGAGCGCTACATCTTCGACGCCCACAGCCAGGAACCCGTCCACGCCACCGGCGAGATGGTCGACGGCGACCCCGTGAAACGGCAGGGCATCGAGTTCAAGTGGCCGTTCCTGACGGAGAAACGGGACTACGAGTACTTCGACGCGCAGGCGCGCATCACCGCCCCCATCCACTACAAGGGCACGCAGGACTTCCGGGGCGTCGAGGTCTACTACTTCGAGCAGACCATCCCGTGGACCAAAGTGCCGTTCCCCAACACCATGCCGGTCAAGGGCATCACCCCCGAGTCGGTCGCCAAGACCGGCACCACCCGCTGGTACACGACGGTCCGCAAGTTCTGGGTCGAACCGCTCACCGGCGCCCCCGTCTACGGCGAGGAGATCCACAAGGAGGAACTGCGCGGCGGCACCCTGCTCGGCGGCCGCGAGAAGGTCACCGCGTTCGCCGGCCACGTGAAGATGCGCGAGGACTACATCGAGCACACGGTCGACCTGGTCAAGTCCAACCGCACCCTCGTCCTCCTCATGACCTCGTATCTGCCCTGGGGCTTCCTGATCCTGGGCGGGCTGCTCCTGTCCCTGTCCCTGTACCTGGAGGCGCGCAGCCGGCGCCCGGACGGCCCGGCGCCGACGAAGGTGGGTGAACCCGAACCGGTCACCGCCTGAGCCGGGCGTTGGTGTACCGCGTCGGCTCGGCGGCCGCCGGATCCTCGGGCCACGGATGCTTCGGATAGCGGCCGCGAAGCTCCGCACGCACGCCCTTGTAGCCGTCCTTCCAGAAGGAGGCGAGGTCGGCGGTGACCGCGGCGGGCCGCCCGGCGGGGGAGAGGAGATGGACGAGAAGCGGCACGCCGCAGACGCGGGGCGACTCCTGGAGCCCGAACATCTCCTGCAACTTCACGGCGAGAACGGGCTGTTCGGGATTGCCGTAGTCGATCCGGATTCTGGACCCACTCGGTACGGCCATCCGCTCGGGCGCGAGCCCGTCGAGCCGCCCGGCCTCCCCGGAGGCCCAGGGCAGCAGCCGGGCGAGGGCCTGCCCGGCATCGATCCGCGCGAGATCGGCCCGCCGCCTCGCCCTGCTCAGCTCCGGCTCCAGCCACTCGTCCACGCGCGCGTGGAGCGCTTCGTCGGAGACATCGGGCCAGGGCTCCCCGAGGTGCAGGTGCAGAAAAGCGAGCCGCTGCCGCAGTACGTCGGCGTCGGGCGTCCACCGCAGCAGCCGTAGCCCTCCTTCCTGCCGCAGCCCTTCAAGAAGCGCCTCTCGTACGAGAACGCGGTCGGCGTTCTTGAGCGCCCGCACCGCCAGCTCGACGGCCCCCAGCCGCTCGACGCGCCGGGCGACGACGTCACCGGCGGCCCAGTGGACCTCGTCCCGCTCGTCCAGGAACGTGCCCGCGGCGAGCCGGGCGACCTCCTCGTCGATGACGGCGGCGAGCTGCACGCGTGCGTGCCCCTTGCCGACGGGGCGGTCCGCGACGGCGACCGCGATCCAGGGCGCACCGCGCAGCCCGGTCCCGTCCCGGACCTCGGCGCGGGTACCGGAGGCCATGAGGTAGGAACCGCCGTCGGCTCTGGCGACGCGTTCGGGGAAGGCGAGGGCGGCGACGAGCCCGACGACGCCGTCCTCCCCGAGGTTCGCCGACCGGCCCGCGACGTTCGGTTCCGTCGGGAGGGAGTCGCGGCCGGCCCGCAGTCGCCGAACCTCCGCACGCCACCGTGCCGCGTAGGCGTCGCCCCCACGCCGCGCGGCCCGCAACGCGGCCGCGAGGTCGTCCCCGTACTCCCGCGGCGCCTCTTCACTGAGTAGCGCGACGACTTCGGCGGCCCGCTCGGCACCCACCGAGGCAGCCGAATCCAGCAGGGCCCGCCCCAGTCGAGGGTGCAGCCCCAGCCGAGCCAGGCGCGTCCCGCGCGACGTGGCCCGCCCGACGGAGTCCACCGCGCCGATCGCCGTCAAGACATCCCGCGCCGCCGCCATCGCCCCGCCCGGCGGCGGATCCAGCAACGCCAGTCCGGACGCGTCAGGATCTCCCCAGCACGCCGCCTGCAAGGCGAACGCCGTAAGGTCGGCCACTTTGATCTCCGGCGACGGAAAACGCGGCAGACGCGCGTCCTCGGCCTCGGCCCAGCACCGGTACACGGCCCCGGGCGCCTCACGCCCGGCCCGCCCCGCCCGCTGCCGCCCGGCCGCCTGCGAGGCCCGTACCGTCGCGAGCGCGCTCAGCCCGCGCGCGTGGTCCACCCGTGGCTCCCGCGCCAGCCCCGAATCGACGACCACCCGCACCCCCGGCACCGTCAGCGAGGACTCCGCCACGGAGGTCGCCAGCACCACCCGGCGCCGCTGCGCAGGAGCCAGCACCGCGTCCTGCACGGCCGCCGGTGCCCGCCCGTGCACCTGAAGGACGTCGACGTCACCCAGATCCCCCAGCTGACCGGCGACCCGCGCGATCTCGCCCACGCCCGGCAGGAAGCACAGCACGTCCCCCTCCCGCTCGGCCAGCGCCCGCCGCACCACCGACGCCACGTGCGCCAGCAGCGCCGGGTCCACCCGCATGCCGTGCGGCGGCCGCACGGGACGGGCCGGGGGAGCCCAGACCACCCCGACCCCGTACGCGGTCCCGTGTGCCTCGACCACCGGCGCCCCGCCCAGCAACCGGGCCCACCCCTCCGAGTCGGTGGTCGCGGACGCGGCCACCAGCCGCAGCTCCGGCCGCAGGGTCTGTCGTACGTCCCACAGGAACGCGGCCACCGTGTCCGCGTCCAGATGCCGCTCATGGCACTCGTCGAGCACCACCACGTCCACGCCCGCCAGCTCCTGGTCCCGCTGGAGACGTTGCAACAGCACACCGGTCGTGACGACCTCCACGCGCGCGTGCCGCCCGACCACGCGCTCCCCGCGCACGGTGTAGCCGACGCTCTCGCCGACCTTCTCGCCCAGCAGCCACGCCATCCGCCGGGCCGCCGCCCGCGCCGCGATCCGCCGCGGCTCGGCGACGACCACCCGCCGTGCGGGCACGTCACCGTCCAGCAGGCCCGCCAGCGCCAGCGGCACCAACGTGGTCTTGCCGGTGCCGGGCGGTGCGACGAGGACGGCCGTGCCGTGTCCCTCCAGGGCGTCGTCGAGGCCGGAGAGGGCGCCACGTACGGGCAGGGCGTCGAGAGCGTCGTAGCGGATCACATGCTCAGTCTCGTACGCACACGAAGATCGCCGAGCCCGGGATCAGGTTCCCGCGCAACGGCGACCAGCCGCCCCACTCCGACGTGTTCCAGGCCGGCCACTCCGGCTCGACGAGGTCCACGAGGCGGAAGCCGCCGGCCACCATGTCACGCACCCGGTCGCCGATCGTCCTGTGGTGCTCGACGTACACCGCGCGGCCCTCGTCGTCCTGCTCGACGTACGGCGTGCGGTCGAAGTACGACCCCGACACCGACAGCCCCTCCGGACCCGGCTCGTCCGGGAACGCCCAGCGGATCGGATGCGTCACGGAGAACACGAAGCGGCCCCCGGGCCGCAGCACCCGGCGCACCTCCCGCAGCACCAGCACCGGGTCGGCGACGAACGGCAGCGCGCCGTACGCCGAGCACGCCAGGTCGAAGGAGCCGTCCGCGAAGGGCAGCGCGCCCGCGTCGGCGCACACCAGGTGCAGCGAACCGCCGATGCGCATCGCGTGCTGCAGCTGGCGGTGCGAGATGTCCAGCGCGACCGGACACGCCCCCTGGGCGGCCAGCCAGCGCGAGCACTGGGCCGCGCCGGCACCGATCTCGAGGACGTCCTTGCCCTTCAGGTCCTCCGGCGGGCCGAGCAGCTCGGCCTCCACCTCGTCGAGGCCCTCGGGACCCCACACGAAACGGTCGTCGCCGAGGAACGTGCCGTGCTCGACCTGGTACTCGTCCGCGTTCCGGTCCCACCAGCCCCGGTTGGCCCGGGAACTCTCCGCCACGTCCGCCTGGCGTCGGGTGGCCTCCGGCTCGAACGTCTCGAACGCAGCCTCGGAGGAATTGGGCTCTTGGATGATCGGCTCCCTCGTCGTACTCTTCCCTCCAATCCGTTCACCCTCGGGTGTCACGGAAGAGGTGTCTCGGGCCTGCGTGGCCTCCAGAGACAGTTCTTGTGCCGGGATTGCGGCGATCCGCCCCGGGTGTGCGCCTTCGCGCATTGACCCTGCCCGGCTGCCCCCGTATGCTACAAGTTGCGCTGCGAGCCTGCCTACCTCAGACGTAGCAGGTTGCGCTCGCATCTGTATGTATGTCCCCTCGGTTGTCGAGGCGCCCCCGGGTAACCGGGTTGGGCGCTTCCTTGGCTGTCCGGCCTTCTGCAGAGCGAAACGGGCTCCCGGCGTAAGCAGTACCTACGACTCACCGTCCGTACCGGAGCCCTTTCCCACATGACGAGCAGCACCGAGACCACCGCCACCACCCCGCAGGTTGCGGTCAACGACATCGGTAACGAGGAAGCTTTCCTCGCCGCGATCGACGAGACGATCAAGTACTTCAACGACGGCGACATCGTCGACGGCGTCATCGTGAAGGTCGACCGGGACGAGGTCCTGCTCGACATCGGTTACAAGACCGAAGGTGTCATCCCGAGCCGCGAGCTCTCGATCAAGCACGACGTCGACCCGAACGAGGTCGTCGCCGTCGGTGACGAGATCGAAGCCCTTGTTCTCCAGAAGGAGGACAAGGAAGGCCGCCTGATCCTCTCGAAGAAGCGCGCCCAGTACGAGCGCGCCTGGGGCACCATCGAGAAGATCAAGGAAGAGGACGGCATCGTCACCGGTACCGTCATCGAGGTCGTCAAGGGTGGTCTCATCCTCGACATCGGCCTCCGTGGCTTCCTGCCGGCTTCCCTCGTCGAGATGCGCCGTGTCCGCGACCTCCAGCCCTACGTGGGCAAGGAGCTCGAGGCCAAGATCATCGAGCTGGACAAGAACCGCAACAACGTGGTCCTGTCCCGCCGTGCCTGGCTGGAGCAGACCCAGAGCGAGGTCCGCCAGACCTTCCTCACGACCCTGCAGAAGGGCCAGGTCCGCTCCGGCGTCGTCTCTTCGATCGTCAACTTCGGTGCGTTCGTGGACCTCGGTGGCGTCGACGGTCTCGTCCACGTCTCCGAGCTTTCCTGGAAGCACATCGACCACCCCTCCGAGGTTGTCGAGGTCGGCCAGGAAGTCACCGTCGAGGTCCTCGACGTCGACATGGACCGTGAGCGTGTCTCCCTGTCGCTGAAGGCGACGCAGGAAGACCCGTGGCAGCAGTTCGCCCGGACCCACCAGATCGGCCAGGTCGTGCCCGGCAAGGTCACGAAGCTGGTTCCGTTCGGTGCGTTCGTCCGCGTGGACGAGGGCATCGAGGGTCTGGTCCACATCTCCGAGCTGGCCGAGCGCCACGTGGAGATCCCGGAGCAGGTCGTCCAGGTCAACGACGAGATCTTCGTCAAGGTCATCGACATCGACCTCGAGCGCCGTCGCATCAGCCTTTCGCTGAAGCAGGCCAACGAGTCCTTCGGTGCCGACCCGGCCTCGGTCGAGTTCGACCCGACGCTGTACGGCATGGCCGCGTCGTACGACGACCAGGGCAACTACATCTACCCCGAGGGCTTCGACCCCGAGACCAACGACTGGCTCGAGGGCTTCGAGTCCCAGCGTGAGGTCTGGGAGAACCAGTACGCCGAGGCGCAGACGCGCTTCGAGCAGCACCAGGCTCAGGTCATCAAGTCCCGCGAGGCGGACGCTGCGGCTGCCGCCGAGGGTGGCGACGCTGCGGGTGCGGCTCCGGCCGCGTCCGGTGGTGGCGGCGGCGGTTCGTACTCCTCCGAGGGTGCGGACACCTCCGGTGCGCTTGCTTCCGACGAGGCGCTTGCTGCGCTTCGCGAGAAGCTGGCCGGGGGCCAGAGCTGAACGCTCACTGAGCAGTAGCTCCTGACTGAGGGGCCGTACCTTTCGAGGTGCGGCCCCTCAGCCTTTTGGGCCGCTTTTCGGGTGCGGGTGGTTCGTGGCTGGTCGCGCCCCGCGGCGGAGCCGCATATCGATGCAGCCCCGCGCCCCTGAGGGTGTTGCAGAAACCCGTGAGACACACGAGCAACCCGTGAGCCGTAACCGGCCGTTGCGAGGCTTCCCCGGTCATTCATGATCGGAGAGGGGAGCCGAACACATGGCACACACTCGGAGTCGGCGCGCGTTTCTGCGCGACGTGGGGCTCACCGGCGGGGCCGGCGCGATGTTCGCGACCATGGGGGCCCTCGGGCTCGCCCCCACCGCCCAGGCCGCCCAGCGCGAGCAGGGCTTCAGGGCCCTCAGTACAAGCGACTTCACACTGACCGGACGCGCCGCCGCCAAGGTCGTCATCGTCGGCGGTGGCATCGCCGGGCTGGCCACCGCGTACGAACTCGGCAAGGCGGGCTACGACTGTACGGTCCTGGAGGCCAGGGACCGCACCGGCGGCCGTAACTTCACCGTGCGCGGCGGGGACACCACGACCGACCTCTACGGCAACAAGCAGACCGCCCGCTTCGCCGACGGGCACTACATGAACGCGGGGCCCGCCCGGATCCCGCAGTGGATGGTCACCCTCGACTACTGCCGTGAACTCGGCGTGCCCATCGAGGTGTTCACCAACGTCAACGCCGACGCGTACATCTACAACGAGTCGGCCGGGATGACCGAGCCCATGCGGTACCGGACCGCGAAGGCCGATGTCTACGGTTACGTCTCCGAGTTGCTCGCCAAGGCCACCAACAAGGGTGCTCTCGACAAGGAGTTGACGGCCGGCGACCAGGAGCGGCTCGTCGAGTTCCTGACCGACTGGGGCGAGCTCGGCGACAAGCTGACGTACGAGGGCGGCGAGCGCCGCGGATACACGACCGTGCCGGCCGCCGCCGGGACGCCCGGTGTGCTGCTCGGGGACGTCCCCACCGCCTCCGAGGTCCTCGCCACCGGCGTCGGGCGCTACTTCTCCTTCGAGTTCGGCTTCGACCAGGCGATGTTGATGTTCCAGCCGGTCGGCGGCATGGACCAGATACCCAGGGCGCTCACGCGTGCGATCGGTGCCCACCGGGTACGTACAGGGGCAGCGGTCTCGAAAATCACCGACACCGGCAGCGGTGTCTCCGTCACCTACACCCAGGGCGGCCGGACGAAGGTCGTCGACGCCGACTACTGCGTCGCCGCCCTGCCGCCCAACATCCTCGCCAAAGTCCCGCACAACCTGGGCTCCGGAGTGCAGAGCGCACTGGAGGCGATCACGCCCTCGTCGGCGGCCAAGATCGGTCTGGAGTACAAGTCCCGCTGGTGGGAGCTGGACCACCACATCTACGGCGGCATCACCGAGACCGACCAGGACGTCTCCCACATCTGGCATCCGTCGTACGGCTTCCACGGTGAGCGCGGCATCGTCGTCGGCTACTACAACTACGACGACGACGCGGACACGTACGCCAAGCTCACGCCCAAGGGGCGCGAGGAGCGGGCGGTGGCCGCGGGCGTGAAGATCTACGGCGAGAAGTACCGCACCGAACTGGCCTCCTCCTTCTCGCACCACTGGCGTCAGACACCCCATCTGGAGGCCGCCTGGCACGACACCCCGGGCGGTCCCGACGACGTCCGCTACAAGCCGCTCAACGAACCCACCGGGCGGGTCCACTTCGCCGGCGACTGGCTCAGCTACACCGACGCCTGGCAGCACGGCGCGTTCACCTCCGCACGCAAGGCGGTGACCGCGCTCCACGCGCGCGTGCTGTCGTCATGACCTGGTGACCGGGATCCGGTGACGGTGACCCGGTGACACACCGCAGCCGCGCGTGAAAAGGCCGTGAGAGGTGCCTGATCAGGGGCGTGGGTGGGAATGCCCACGCCCTGCACCGCGTTGTGCAGTACGAACACGAGGAGGAGCGGTCACAGTGCTTGATCCGCAGGGTTTGTACGCATGGGAGCCGAAGGGCCTGGCCGTCGTCGACATGGCGCTGTCCCAGGAGTCGGCCGGTCTTGTCATGCTCTACCACTTCGACGGATACATCGACGCGGGCGAGACCGGCGACCAGATCGCGGAACGGGTCCTCGACTCGCTGCCCCACCAGGTCGTGGCCCGCTTCGACCACGACCGGCTCGTGGACTACCGCGCCCGCCGTCCGCTGCTCACCTTCAAGCGCGACCGCTGGACGGACTACGAGGTGCCCACCATCGAGGTGAGCCTCGTCCAGGACGCCACCGGCGCGCCCTTCCTGCTCCTGTCGGGCCCGGAGCCGGACGTGGAGTGGGAGCGCTTCGCCGCGGCCGTCCAGCAGATCGTGGAGCGGCTCGGCGTCCGCCTGTCCGTGAACTTCCACGGCATCCCGATGGGCGTCCCGCACACCCGCCCCGTGGGCCTCACCCCGCACGGCAACCGCCACGACCTGGTCCCCGGCCACCGCAGCCCCTTCGAGGAGGCGCAGGTGCCCGGCAGCGCCGAGGGGCTGGTCGAGTACCGCCTCATGGAAGCCGGGCACGACGTCCTGGGCGTCGCCGCGCACGTGCCGCACTACATCGCCCGCTCGCCCTACCCGGACGCGGCACTGACCACCCTGGAGGCCATCACGGCCGCCACCGGCCTGGTCCTGCCCGGCATCGCGCACACGCTGCGCACGGACGCCCACCGCACCCAGACCGAGATCGACCGGCAGATCCAGGAGGGCGACGAGGACCTCGTCGCGCTGGTCCAGGGTCTGGAGCACCAGTACGACGCCGCCGCGGGCGCCGAGACCCGGGGCAACATGCTCGCCGAATCCGTCGAGATCCCCTCGGCGGACGAGATCGGGCTCGAGTTCGAACGCTTCCTGGCGGAGCGCGAGGGCGACAACTGAGTCCCGCCGGGCTCACTGTCGTGGTCAGGCCCTAAGCTTTCGCACATGCTGACGGTGGGCCTGACCGGCGGGATCGGTGCCGGCAAGAGCGAGGTGTCACGGCTGCTCGTCGAGTGCGGTGCCGTGCTGATCGACGCGGACCGCATCGCGCGCGAGGTCGTCGCGCCCGGTACGCCCGGTCTCGCGGCGGTCGTGGAGGCCTTCGGCCAGGACGTGCTCGCCGACGACGGCAGCCTGGACCGGCCCAAGCTGGGCTCGATCGTGTTCGCCGACCCCGACAAGCTCGCCGTACTCAACTCGATCGTGCACCCCCTGGTGGGCGCTCGCTCCCGCGCACTCGAATCGGCCGCCGCCGAGGACGCCGTCGTCGTCCACGACGTCCCGCTCCTCGCGGAGAACAGCCTCAAGCCGCTCTACGACGTCGTGGTCGTCGTCGACGCGAGCCCCGAGACCCAGCTCGACCGGCTGGTCAGGCTCCGCGGCATGACCGAGGAGGACGCACGCGCGCGTATGGCCGCCCAGGCGACGCGCGAGAAGCGGCTGGCGATCGCGGATGTCGTCATCGACAACGACGTACCGCTGGAAGACCTGCGGCGACGCGTGCGGGATGTATGGGCCGATCTCGTGCTCAAAGCGCATACGGCTCACGTCCTGCCCCAGGGGCATCAGGAATAGCGGCCCCCGGTCCGGGCGTTGAACCCTTCCAGTGAGGGAAGGACTTTGCCGTGCCCGAGATCAGCGGATCGACCGGACGTACTCCGGAGACGCATGTCATCGACTTCCGCGCCGCGGAGCAGCTGCTCGCCGCGCGGGACCCGCAGGGCGCGGTGAAACTGCTCGACTCAGTCATCGCCGCGCACCCGGAGAACACCGCCGCCCGGCTGCTGCGCGCGCGTGCCTTCTTCGCGGCCGCGCAACTGCGGCCCGCCGAGCTGGAGTTCACCATCGTCCTGGAGCGCGAGCCGGACAACGCCTTCGCCCACTTCGCGCTCGCCCGGACGTATGAGCGCCAGGCACGGCCGGAGCAGGCCAGGCGGCACTTCCGACTGGCGGCCGCGCTGGACCCGAATCCCCAGTATCTGAAGGCCGCGCGCTTCGACTCCTGAGGGCTCGGCGGGCTCTTCGCGGGTTTTGGGCGCCGCTACGGGGGGTGGTTCTCCGGCGGCCGGTACGGCGGGATGTCCGGGCCCGGCTGGTAGTGCGGGCCCTGGCGGATGTGCCGGAGGACCATGGTCATGTCGATCGTGATCACGAGCCACAGCACTCCGCAGGCGACGGCCCACCCGGGGCGTCCCGCGAGCGCGAACGCGGCCGTACCGAAGATCGCCCAGACCAGACCCCACACGCACAGCCAGAAGCGCGCCCGCAGTGCACTGCGCGCGGTCGTCGGTTCACTGCCCGTACGCATCGGGATCACTACTCCTCTTTGCAACGTACTCTCGGAACGGACGTTCACCAAAGGGGTCCGAACAGGGGGTTCGCCGCGTGCTTCCGGATGCCGATGAGCTGGCCGAGGTGCTGCTGGATCTGGCGGTGCCGCACGAGGACATCACCGAACTCGTACGGATGGGCCGACGGGTCATGTTCGACCCGGAGCTGCTGCGGTTCCTGGAGATGTCGGTCGAGGAACTCGTCCGGGACATGGGGGAGATCAACTCCGCCGTCGACCTGCCCGAGCTCGACTGGCCGTCGGGCGACCTGCAGCGCTGCTTCCCCGCCTACGTGTTCGTGGCGGCGCTGCCGTACACGCGCGCGTACCACCGTGAGCGCGGCATCCCGGCCGAGGTCTCCCGGCGCACCCTCGCCGACCTCGGGCGGAACATGGCCGTGCACCGCAGGCGCTACGGCCTGGCGGGCGTGCAGTCCCCGCGCTGGCTCACCCACCATTTCCGGGGCGAGCTGTACCAGTTGGGCCGGCTGCAGTTCGAGCGGTCGCGGTACGGGGAGTGGACGGCGCGGGCACTCGCCGGGGCCGGGGTGGACCTGGCTCCCGGCACGCCCTGTCTGAGCCTCCACATCCCCGAGTTCCTCGGCCCGTTGGCACCGGCCGCCTGCGACCGCTCGCTGGCGCTGGCAGGCGAGTTCTTCACGCGGCACTACCCCGACGAGAAGTACCGGGCCGCGGTCTGCCATTCCTGGCTGCTCGACCCGCAGTTGAAGCGGTATCTCCGCGAGCGGTCCAATGTCGTCCGGTTCCAGGAGCGGTTCCGGCTCGCCCCCCAGGACGCCGAGCCGGCCGACAGCGAGCCGGTCCAGTTCGTCTTCGGGGACCCGGAGTTGCCGGTCGAGGGACTGCCGCGGCGTACCGGCGTGGAGCGGGCCGTGGGGGACCACTTGCGGGCGGGCGGGCACTGGTACATCGGGCGCGGCTGGTTTCCGCTGTAGCCCCTCGACCGCTCGTGACTCGTGGTCCATCACTCGCGCGGGTGAAGTCGCGCCGGGTGGGAACGGCCGTGCGGATGCGGGCCGTTGGACGGGCATGGAGCTGAAAATGCGAGCGGGATATCAGGGGACGGGACCCGGGGCGATCACGCCGGACGGGTGCGCGGTCGAGCTCTACTCGCGGCTGCCCGTGGGAGCGGAGCCGGACGTCATCGCCGGGGCCGTACCGGCGGGCGCGCACATCCTGGAGCTGGGCAGCGGTGTGGGGCGCATGACCCATCCACTGCTGGAGCGGGGCTTCACGGTCACATCGGTGGACGAGTCCGCCGAGATGCTGGAGCGCATCCGCGGGGCGCCCACGATATGCAGCCCGATCGAGGACCTCGACCTGGGCGAGAGGTTCGACGTGGTGCTGCTCGCGTCGTTCCTCGTGCACACCGGAGACCTGGAGGTGCGGCGCGGGCTGCTGCGCACCTGTGCGCGGCATGTCGCTGCGGACGGCTGCGTGCTGATCCAGCGCGAGGGCGAGGACTACCACGCCGATCTGCCGCGCGAGCGGGTGGACCCCAGCGGTTTCACCGTGCGGATGGTGTCCTCCGAACCGGTCGGGGAGGGCGTGAACTCGGTGCGTGCGGAGTACGAGTTCGCGGACGCGACCTGGACCCAGACGTTCCTCGCCCGGCCGCTGACGAAGGAACAGTTCGAGGAGGCGCTGGGGGAGGCGGGGCTGAAGGTGGACCGGTATCTGACGGAGGACCGGATATGGGTGCGGGCGGTGCCCGCCTGAAGAAATTCTCGGCTGTTGCGGTGGTACGGCGATGAGTTCGGGAGCGTGGGTCGGTCTACCCCTGTGACAGCAAGACGGACCGCTTCCCACAGGAGACCCCGATGTCCGAGACCACCGCTTCCGTCCCCACCGTCACCTCGACCGTCTCCCGCGCCTCTCGCACCGTCGTGGCCGAGTCCTCGACCGCCCGCGGGCGCCGTGCCCGGATCGCCCTGCGCACCCTGCAGGTGGTGCTGGCGCTCTTCTACGTGATCGCGAGCGCGCTGCCCAAGCTGATCGCGCACCCCTCGGCGGCCGAGGGCTTCGACAAGATGGGCTGGGGCAGCGCGGGGATGTACACCATCGGTCTGCTCGAACTGGCCGGAGGCATCGCCCTGTTGATCCCGCTGCTGCAGTCGGTGGCGGCCATGGCGCTGAGTGGCCTGATGGTGGGTGCGTTCGTCGTCACGCTCACCTACTTCGGAGGGGAGAACGCGGCGACACCGCTCATCCTGATCGTGCCGCTCGCCCTGATCGCCTGGGCCCGGCGCGGGCACAACGCGGACCTGCTGCGGCTGGTACGACGACGGGCGTGAACGGCGAGCGGCTGTGCGGCCGCCGCGGTGAGGCCGGCGCTCCCGAAAGAGCGCCGGCCTCACCGCGACGGCCGACGCTGTGCGCGGGGTCGCTGCGCGCGGTCAGCCGCCCTCGGGAGGGCCGGGGTGCCCCGGGTTTCCGCTTCCCGTGAGGCCTCGCAGGCGTTCCAGCTCGCGGCGGTCGCGCTTGGTCGGGCGGCCCGCGCCGCGGTCGCGGATGCCGGCGGGGGCGACGGCCGCGCGGGGCGGCGGCGGGGGAGAGTTGTCGACGTAGCACTGGGCGGCCACGGGAGCGCCGACCCGTTTGCGGATCAGGCGCTTGACGATGACGACCCGCTCCCAGCCCTCCTGCCGGACCCGCACCTCGTCGCCGACGCGCACGGAGTACGCGGGCTTCACGCGCTCGCCGTTCACCCGCACATGCCCGCCCCGGCAGGCGGTGGCCCCCGCGGAACGGGTCTTGACCAGCCGTACGGACCAGATCCAGCTGTCGAGGCGCACGGCCTCACCGCTCTGCACGCCTGCCGCCTCGGCGGCGGCCACGGCGGCGGCGATCTTCGGATCCACGGCCTTCGGGTCCACGGCCTTCGGATCCACGGCCTTCGGGTCGGCGGTCTTCGACTCGGAGGCGTCGGCCTTCGTGCCGGTCCCGTCGGCGTCGCTCGCCTTGTCGTCGTCCTCGCGCTCCACAGCCATGCCTCCGACCTTAGTACCCGGGGTCGGGCGCATCGGAGGAGATTTCCGGGTGGGCCGCCCGGGGCGGCCGGGACACAGCCGTACGGTTGAGGGTGTGGACGCACTAGCCGACCTCGACCACCGCATCGCGGACTGCCGCGCCTGCCCCCGCCTGGTCGACTGGCGCGAGGAGGTGGCCCGCACCAAGCGCGCCGCCTTCGCCGACTGGACCTACTGGGGCCGGCCGGTCCCCGGCTTCGGTCCGCCGGACGCCCGCCTGCTGATCGTCGGTCTCGCCCCGGCCGCGCACGGCGGCAACCGCACGGGTCGGATGTTCACCGGCGACCGTTCCGGAGACGTGCTGTACCAGGCGCTGTACGACGTCGGGCTCGCCTCCCGGCCCACGTCCGTGACGGCGGACGACGGCCTGGAGCTGTACGGCGTGCGGGTCACCTCGCCCGTGCACTGCGCCCCGCCCGCCAACAAGCCCACCCCCGGCGAACGGGACGCCTGTCGGCCCTGGCTCTCCCAGGAGCTGCGGCTGCTGCGGCCGACCCTGCGGGCCGTGGTCGTGCTCGGCGCCTTCGGCTGGCAGGCCGCGCTGCCCGTGTTCGCCGAGGCGGGGTGGAGCGTGCCCCGACCGCGGCCCGCCTTCGGCCACGGAACCCGGGTCCCGCTGGACGGACTCGACCTCTTCGGCTGCTACCACGTCAGCCAGCGCAACACCTTCACCGGCCGGCTCACGCCCGCGATGCTGCGGGACGTGCTGCGCACGGCGGCGGAGTCGGCGGGGCTGCCCTGCGTAAATGGGGCGACCGGGCCGTCGTAGGAGAGTTAGGGTCGCCGGATGCCCCTTTACCCGGAGATCGAACCGTACGACCACGGCATGCTCGACGTCGGCGACGGCAACCGCGTGTACTGGGAGACCAGCGGGAACCCGCACGGCAAGCCCGCGGTGGTGCTGCACGGCGGGCCGGGGTCCGGCTGCACGCCGTGGGCGCGGCGCCTCTTCGACCCCGACGCGTACCGGATCGTGCTGCTGGACCAGCGCGGCGCGGGGCGTTCCACACCGCCCGCGAGCGCGTACGACACCGACATGAGCGTCAATACGATCCCTCACCTGATCGCCGATCTGGAGCTGCTGCGGCGGCAGTTGGGGATCGAGCGGTGGCTGGTGTGGGGTGTGTCGTTCGGGTCGGTGCTGGGGCTGCGGTACGCGCAGACGCATCCCGAGGCCGTGACGGAGGTGGTGCTGACGGGGATCACGACCGGTTCGGACGCCGAAGTGGCCTTGCTGACCAGGGGACTCGGGAAGATCTTCCCGGACGCCTTCGAGCGGTTCGTCGGCGAACTGCCGGACGGCGAGCGGGACGGGAACCCCGCGGCCGCCTACAACCGGCTGCTCGAATCACCTGACATCGAGGTGCGCGAGCGGGCGGCACGGGCCTGGACCGACTGGGAGACGGCCATCGTTCCCGCCCCGCCTCGGTCGGTCGCACGCTACGAAGACCCGGTGTTCCGCCTCGGCTTCGCCCGCACCGTCACGCACTACTGGGGCAACGGCCACTTCCTGGGTGAGGACGGCGTCGTCCTGCGCGACGCGCACCTGCTCAAGGACATCCCGGGCACCCTGGTGCAGGGCAGCCTCGACTTCGGCAATCTCCTCGGCATCGTCTGGCGGCTCCATCAGGCCTGGCCGGGAAGCGAGTTGGTGGTGATCGACGAGGTCGGGCACAACGCGGGGGCGCCGGGAGTGGCCCAGGCGATGGTGGCGGCGACCGACAAGTACGCGCGCCGCTAGATCGGTTCGCCGGTGTCCGCGAACAACTGCCGTACCGTCGACTCGTAGTTGGTCCGCACGTGCGCGAGTGCGTGCGCGCGGGCCCGCTCCGGGTCGCCGGAGGCGATCGCCTCGTACAACTCGCGGTGTTCGACGAGGAGTTGGGGCCACTCCTCGTTCCGCCGGGTCATCCAGCGCAGCCGCCCTGCGACCGGTTCGAGGGCCTCGATCAGCAGGCTGTTGCCCGCCATCGCCACGATGCGGTCGTGGAGCCGGCTGTTGATGTCCGTGATCTTCTCCGCGTCCCCGGCCTCGGTCGCGGCGGCCGAGAGATCGAGCAGGGCCTCGACCTCGGCAAGATCCTGCGGTGTCGCGCGGGACGCGGCCAGCCCGGCCGCGTACACCTCCAGTGCCTCGCGCAGCTCGAAGAGCTCCTTGACGTCGTTCGGGGTCAGCCGGCGCACGACCGCGCGGCGCGGCGTCTCGAAGTGGACGAACCCTTCGGTGACCAGGGCCCGGATCGCCTCCCGGACCGGTACCCGCGAGACCCCGAAGCGCTCGGCCAGTTCGCGTTCGACGAGCCGGTCGCCGGGGCGCAGATCGCCCGCGATGATCTCCTGTCGCAGGGTCGCCAGGACGCGCTCGCGGACTGCGCCCAGGGGTTCGATCTTCGTCGCGGAGCTCATGGAGCCATCTTCCCCGACCCGGGGGGTGTTTTACGGAGCGTTAACGACAGCGACATCGGCCGGAACGCTTGACGGGAGGAGCATGACCGCAGTTTGGTATACCAAAACTGGATTCCAAGCGACCGCCGCCCTCCTCCCCCTTGCTCCTGGAGGCCCCGTGTCCCTCGCCGACAGTGCCGTAGCCACCGGCACATCAGCGTTCGTCCCCGACCCCCGGCTCACCAACGAAGACCTCGCGCCCGCCGAGAAGCGGAACTGGAAGGTCTTCGACCTCTTCGCCATGTGGATGTCCGACGTCCACAATCTCGGCAACTACACGTTCGCGGCCGGTCTGCTGGTCCTCGGTATGAACGTGTGGCAGGTCTTCACGTCCCTGCTCGTCGGCTTCGTGATCATCTACGTCGGCATGAACTGGATGGGGAAGATCGGCCAGGCCCACGGCGTCCCGTTCCCCGTCGTCAGCCGCATCAGCTTCGGCGTGTGGGGCGCGAACATCCCGGCCCTCATCCGGGCCGTGATCGCCATCATGTGGTACGGCATCCAGACCTACCTGGCCTCGGTCGCGGTGAACGTGATGCTGCTGGCGGCCTGGCCGGGCCTGGAGTCGTGGACCCGCAGCTCCTTCCTCGGCCTGGACGCGCTCGGCTGGGTCTCCTTCGTGTCCCTCTGGCTCGTCCAGGCGCTGATCATCAGCCAGGGCATGGAGTCGGTGCGCAAGTTCCAGGACTTCTGCGGCCCGGCGATCTGGCTGGTGATGATCGCGCTGGCCATCTGGGTCCTGGCCAAGGCCGGCTGGAGCATCTCGCTCACCACCACCCCGCACCCGGTCTCGGTCGGCGAGCAGTGGCGGCAGTGGTTCGGCGCGATCGGCCTGATCCTCGCCACCTACGGCACGCTGATGCTCAACTTCTGCGACTTCTCCCGCTTCGCACCGGACTACAAGACCGTGCGCCGCGGCAACTTCTGGGGCCTGCCCATCAACTCGACGGCGTTCGTGGTCGTCTCCGTGATCGTCACCGCGGGCTCGCTGGAGGTCTGGGGCGAGGCCATCACCGACCCGGCGGAGCTCGTCGCCAAGGTCGGCAACACCTGGGTGATGGTGCTGGGCGCGCTGACCTTCGCCATCGCCACCATGGGCGTCAACATCGTCGCCAACTTCGTCTCACCGGCGTACGACCTCGCCAACGTCTGGCCGCAGAAGATCACTTTCAAGATCGGCGGCCTGATCAGCACGGTGGCCGCGCTGGTCGTGACCCCCTGGAACCTCTTCTCGAACCCGACGGTCGTCAACTACTTCCTCGGCGGCCTCGGCGCCTTCCTGGGCCCGCTGTTCGGCGTGATCATGCTCGACTACTACTGGGTCAAGAAGGGTCGCGTGGATGTGAACGAGTTGTTCGACGCCACCCCCGGCTCCCGCTACTACTACCGCAAGGGCGTCAACCCCAAGGCCCTGTGGGCGTTCCTGCCGGCGGCCGGCGTCGCCGGAGTGCTCGCCCTGGTGAAGACGTTCAGCGACGTGGCCCCGTACTCGTGGTTCATCGGTACGGCGCTGGCGGCCGGGCTGTACGCGGTCCTCTGCCGGAGCGAGCGCACGGCTGCGGAGGTCTGAGCGGAGTGCGGATCGTCGTCACCAACTGCAACACCACGCAGGAGATGACCGAGGAGATCGTACGAGGTGCCCGGGCCGCCGCAGGTCCGGGCACCACCGTGACCGGGCTGACCCCGGCGTGGGGGCCCGAGTCGGCGGAGGGCTGGCTCGACAGCTACCTGTCGGCGGCGGCCGTCATCGATCTGCTGCGGACGTACGACGGTCCCGCGTACGACGCCGTGGTCATGGCCGGCTTCGGCGAGCACGGACGGGAAGGCGTCCGGGAGTTGGTGGACGTACCGGTCGTCGACATCACGGAGGCCGCGGCCCATCTCGCCTGTCTGCTCGGGCGGCGGTACGGCGTCGTCACCACGCTGGAACGCTCGTGCGGCCAGATCGAGGACAGCCTGGAGACGGCGGGTGTGGGCCGCAACTGCGCCGCCGTGGTGGGGACGGGACTGAGCGTCCTGGAGCTCGGCGATACGGCCCGCACGGAGGCGGCGTTCCTGACGGCGGCCGAGCGGGCGCGCGCGGCCGGCGCCGAGGTGCTGGTGCTGGGCTGCGCCGGAATGACCGGGCTGCAGCGGACGGTGGGGGAGAAGCTGGGGCTTCCGGTCGTCGACGGGGTCGGGGCGGCGGTGAAGCTCGCGGAGTCACTGGTCGCGCTGGGGCTGACGACCAGCCGGGCGGGGAGTTACGCGAAGCCGGTGCCGAAGGAGCGGGTGTGGGGGCGGCCGGCGACATGACGGGCCCGTCGTCACGGCCGCCAGAGGTACCGGACGTCGGGCTCCCGCTCCTCGTTGCCGCTGCCGTCGGTGCGCTCGGACTCGACGAAGCCGTGACGTTCGTAGAAGCGGTGGGCGGGCTTGTTGACCTGGAAGGTCCACATGGTCAGCCCCTGCGGGCTCCGCTCCTTGGCGAGCGCGACGAACCGGTCGCCGATGCCGCGCCCGCGCCAGTCGGGGTCGAGATAGAGCTGGGACAGCAGGCCGTCGGCGAGGACCATCACCCCGACGATCCCGTCCGCGGCCTCGGCCTCGGCCACCCAGGTCTCGCGCAACGGCACCACCACGTCCCGGAAGTGGTTCCGCACGTCGTCGTCGGACCGCGGCCGGACGACCGTCGGCAGCGCTGAGTCGAAGGAACGCAGCCAGACGTCGGCCGCGGCGGCGGCGTCGGCGGACACGGCCCGACGGAGGGCGACGGAACCCATGAACACGGAACTCATGAACGCTCCTACTCCGGGACCACGGCCGTAGCCGTGATCTCCACCAACTGCCCGGTGTACCCGAGGCAGGCGACTCCTATCAGCGTCGACGAGTGGGGCCCGGTGCTGAGCCCGGACGCCTCGACGACCTCCCACACCTCGGACAACACCGAGGGCTCACTGCTCACGACGTACACGTCGGTCGACAGCACATGCGCCAAGTCGCTGCCGACGGCGCCGAGTTGCTGTTCGAGGTTCGCGATCACCTGCTCGGCCTGCCGCGCGGGATCCCCCTCACCGACGATCTTCCCCTCGGCGTCGAGAGGAACCGCCCCGGCGAGAAAGGCCAGCTTGGTCCCGGCTTCCACGACGGAGGCGTGGGAGTAGGTGGGCGGCGGGAAGAGGGCGGGGGCGATGACGCGCTGGATCACGTGGACTCCTGAGGTGAACTGCGGACAACCTGTCGATCATCCGAGCCTCCGGCGTCAATCGCACCCGAATTTCCGCACCGCCACCTCCCGCCGCCTGCGCCGAGCCGCGGCGCTTGCCGCGGCGGACCGCCGCGCCGCAGCCGCCGAGGCGGCCCGGAAGTCGTCGCCCCGCTCGGCGGCCTCGATCCGTTCGACGGCGTAGAGGCGCGTCTGCGGGGCCGACTTGAAGTGCGGGTTGGTGCGAAGCAGATCGGGCTCCCCGAGCAACTGCCGCACCATCCCGGTCGTCCAGCCCCGGGCGCGAAGTCCGGCTGCCGAGAGGTGCGTTCGCCCGTCCTTGTCGTACGTCGTCATCACTGCCCCCGTCGTTACACTGCGTGACGAGTTCATTGATAACGCGTGCCACTGACAATCGGCCCGAGGGGCGGACCGCTCACAGGGGATCGTGCCTCCGGAGGAGGCTGGGACTCGCGCCAAGGCACGGAATTGAATGGTGACCGCGGCACACGGCTACGTACCGTGCGCCCATGACCTCCCTCTCCGACCCCGCCTTCCTCGACGCCACCGCCGACCGCCTCGCCGCCCTCCCCACGGTCCAGGCGGTAGCCCTCGGCGGCTCCCGTGCCCAGGGCACCCACAAACCCGACAGCGACTGGGACCTGGCCGTCTACTACCGCGGCCACTTCGACCCCGCCGGTCTCCGCGCCCTCGGCTGGGAGGGTGAGGTCTCCGAGGTCGGCGGGTGGGGCGGCGGGGTGTTCAACGGGGGTGCGTGGCTGACGATCGACGAGCGGCGGGTCGACGTCCACTACCGCGATCTCGACGTCGTGGAGCGGGAGTCGGCGGAGGCGGAGGAGGGGCGGTTCCGGGTGGAGCCGTTGCTGTTCCATCTGGCGGGGATTCCCAGCTACTTGATCGTCGCGGAGCTGGCGATCAACCAGGTGCTGCGGGGCGAACTCCCGCGCCCTGCCGCCTATCCGGAGAAGCTGCGGCACACGGCGAGCGACCGCTGGTACGGCACCGCCCGCGCCACCCTCGCCTACGCGAAGGCCAACCACGCCCCGGCGGGCCGCCTCACCCAGGTCGCGGGCGCGCTCGCCACGGCCGCCGTACAGGCCGGACACGCGGTGTTGGCGGCGCGCGGGGAATGGGTGACGAACGAAAAGCGGTTGCTGGAACGGGCCGGGCTGCAGGACGTCGACGAGGTCGTCGGGCGGCTGCGCAAGGAGCCGGATGTGCTGCTGGGGGCCATCGCCGACTCGGAAAAGATCTTCGGGACAGCGATCGGCCGGCCATTGCGTTCATAAAGAAACCGCCCCTCCCGCCAACCGTCACATCCCCGAAATACGAGGGTCCCAACTCCTCCAACAACGCGATCTATCGTGGACACCACAGCCCGTGATCCACCGTCCGGCCACCGTCGCCCGGAGGCACACCCCCGCCTCGCACAGACGACAGGAGCCTTGTGTCGCGCCCCGCCCTGCCAGCCGTCAGCCTTCCGCCGTGGCTTGCCCATGCTCTTCGTGCCCAGCGCGGGCCGGTGCCGTGGAACGCGGTGGTGCGAGGGGCCCTCTCCGCCGGGCCGCTTCTTCTGGTCGCCGTTCTCCTCGACCGCACCTCCCTCGGGGTCGTCGCCGCCATCGCAGCGATGCTCGCCGGGATCAACGACCGGCCGGGGAGTCGGCGGATGTCCGTCAAGCGGCTCGGGGTGCCCGCGCTCGCGGGGGCGGTCGGGATGGTGGTCGGGACGTATGCGGGGGATCAGGTGGGGGCCGTGCCCCTCACGGTCCTGCTCACCCTCGTCGGGCTGGTCGCCGGGAGCATCAGTGCCATCGGGCCCGTCGCTTCCGGGTGCAGTACGCAGCTGCTCGTCGCCTCCGCCATCGGGGCCGGGATGCCGTTGCCCGACGCCGGGTGGCAGCGGGCGCTCGCCTTTCTCGTCGGGGCCGGGTGGCTGCTGGCGCTGCGGCTCGCGCTGCCCACGCCCGGTGGCACCGTCGGCGACTTCCGGTTCGACGGGGAGCGGGACGCCGTGGCCGCCGTGTACGACGCCGTCGCCGCGCTGCTCGATGCGGCGGGTACCCAGGACGCCACCTCGCGGCGCGTCGCGCTCACCGCCGCGCTCGATCACGCTCAGGACGCCCTCGCCGGGCCCCGGCTGCGGCGGTACGCCAGTTCCGCGGCCGAGCGGCGACTGCACGCGCAATACGCGGCGGCGCTGCCGCTGGCAGAGGCTGCGACCGCGCTCGCCTGGGCCGAGGAGGCCGTCTCCGGGCGGGCCTCCGAAGGACCCCGGCGGCTTGCGGCCGCCGTACGCGAGAACACGCACACCGGGCCGTTGCCCGCGCCCGTCCGTTCCGCGCCCGCCCTCCGTGCGCTCGACGACGCCCTGTTGCATGCGGCCGAGGCCTTCGACCGGGGCAGGGGGAGTGACCTGCACACCCGTCCGCGTACGGCCAAGGGCCTGTTCCGCTCCGCCTTCGGGACCGGCGGGCGGGAGTACGGGCTGCGCGTCGCCCTCTGCTTCGGGGCCAGCGCGGCCGTCGCCCAGGCGCTGCACCACTCGCACTGGTACGGGCAGCACGAGCACTGGTACTGGCTGCCCGCCACCGCCGTCTTCCTCGTCAAGCCGGACCTCGGGCCGCTCGCGTCCCGGGTGCTGTGCCGGGCGGCGGGGACCGTCCTCGGGGCGCTGGCCTTCGCCGGGTTCGCCTTCGTGCTGCCACATCCCGAAGGGCTCATCGCGCTCGTCGCTGTGAGCGGTGCGCTCATTCCCGTCGCCACGCGGCACTTCGCCGCCCAGACCGCCGTAGTCACCGTCCTCGTCCTGGCCCTGGTCATGGTCGGCGGGGAGCCGATGGCCTCCTGGAGCCGGATCGGGGAGACGCTGCTGGCCTGCGCGATCGTGCTGATCGTGGGGCATCTGCCGATGCCGGGGCAGCGGGGCGGGGGAGTGCGGGCCCGGCTCGCGGCCGCGAGCGCTGCCGCTCAGGCGTACCTCGCCCACGTCCTGCACGAGACCGACCCCGGCGCCGCCACCCACGACGATCCTCGCGCCGTCCGCTGGACCCTCCGCCGCGAGGCCTACCGCGCCCTCGCCGAGGCCCGTACCGCCATCGCCCTCGCCGCCGCCGAACTCCCCGCGCTCGCCCGGCACTCGGAGGGCGCGGACGAGATCGTCGCCGTCCTCGAACGGCTCGTCGACACCACCACCGCCTGCGCCGTGCACCTCGACGACGCCGGCCGGCTCACCCCCGGCCACACCGAGCGGCTCACCGAGCTGCTGGGCGAACTCGCCGAGGGGCGCGAGCGCGTGGGGCTCCGGCTGCCCGAACTGCCGCTCGCCGTATAGCCGTAGGCGCTAACCGATCCGCACCCACACCGGCGCGTGGTCCGACCCCGCAGCATCCCGCCGCTTCGCCGGATCCGGCCCCACCGACGACAGCCGCGGTGCCTCCTCGCCCGGCAGCCCCGTGCCCGCCGCCGTCACCCGGTGGATCAGGCGGTGGCTCGCGAGGATGTGGTCGATCAGCTCGCGGCGGCCGGCGTTGACGCGCGAGAAGCGCTGCTCGGCCGGGATGAGCGGGGCCACGTTCCACAGGCGGGCCGCGTCGCCCTTGTCGGCCATCTTGTAGCCGGGCGTGCCGATCTCGGAGCCTGGCGGGCCGAGCAGGATCTGCGTGGTCGCCGCCTGCACCTCGTCGTTGAGGTCGCCCAGCACGGCCACGTCACGGGTGCGCCCGTCGCCGTCCAGCAGCTCGTCGGCCAGCGCGCGCAGCGCCGTCGCCTCCGCCGCCCGCCGGTAGAGGGCGTACGCGCCGAATCGTGCCCGCTCGCCCTCGTCGAGCGGCTGGAAGCGACCGTTCGGATACGACAGCAACTTCGACTTGAGGTGGGCGACCGCCACCCGCAGGGGCCCGATGGCCGTGGCCGCCTCCACGGCCAGGAAGCCGCGGCCCGTCGCCGACACCGACACGCCCTCGTCGTCCGCCTGCACAGGCCGCAGCCTGGCCGGGAGCGCGGTCGTGTCGGACAGCACCTCGAACGACGTACGGCCGATGAAGCCGACCCGGATGCCCCGGCTGTCCGGGTGCCGGGAGGTCGCGATGGACCAGCCGCTGCCCAGCAGGTCGATGAGATCCCCCAGCGCCTCGGGCTCGCCGACCTCCTGCAGGCCCAGCAGCGTCGGGTCCAGCTCGGTGATCACGGCGGCGAGAGCGGCCAGCTTCGCCTCGTAGGCGGCCTTGTCCTTGGGGCCGAACGGGCCTCCGGGACGGTACAGGTTCTCCAGGTTCCAGGTGCCGAGGAGCATGCCGGGCTCCTTCCAGAAGCCGTCGGGCAGCGGGCGATCGTGAAGTCAGGGTGCCCTTCCGGCCCGCCGCACGACAGAGGCGTGACGGGATGCGCGGTTCGGCTCACGCGACGCGACTACGGCGTCGTACGTTGGCGTGATGACTGATGCTCCCGCCGATCTCATCATCACCGGATGCACCGTCCTCGTGCACGACGACCAGGAGCGGATCGGGTTCGAGGAGGACGCCGCGATCGTCGTACGGGACGGGGTCGTCGAGTCGGTGACGACCGCCGCCGAGGTCGAACAACGACCAGGAATCGACCGCATCGACGCCCGGGGGCAGGTCGCGATGCCCGGTCTCGTCAACTGTCATACGCACGCGCCCATGGTCACGCTGCGCGGGGTCGCCGAGGACCTGCCCACCGAGGAGTGGTTCAACGACGTCGTGTGGCCCATCGAGTCCAACCTCACGGAGAAGGACGTGGAGTTGGGGGCGCGGCTCGCGTGCGCCGAGATGATCCGCGGCGGCGTCACCTGCTTCGCCGACCACTACTTCTCGATGGACGCCGTCGCCGCCGTCGTCGAGGAATGCGGGATCCGGGCCCATCTCGGCGAGGCCTACTTCTCCTCGCAGGGGCCCCGGGGCCGGGAGAAATCCCTGGAGTTCGCGCTACGGCACCGCGGCGGCGCGGGCGGCCGCATCACGACCACCCTCGCCCCGCACGCCCCCTACACCGTCGACGACGCCGACCTCGCCGCCACCGCCGAACTCGCCCGCGCCCACGGCCTCCCCGTGCACCTCCACGCCTCCGAGAACCGCGACCAGGCCGAGACCAGCCTCGCCCGGCACGGCGTCACACCGATCGAGGTCCTCCAGCGCACCGGGATCCTCGACACCGACGTGCTCATCGCCCACGGCAGCGGCATCCTCGACCGCGACCTGCCCGTCCTCGCAAGTGCCGACGGCCGTACGGCTGTTGCCACCGCCCCCCGCGGCTACCTCAAGTTCGCCTGGCCCACCACCACACCGGTACGCGCCCTGCACGACATCGGCGTCCCCGTCGGACTCGCCACGGACGGCGCCGCCTCCAACAACTCCCTGGACGTGTGGGAGTCGATGGCCCTCACCGCGCTCATCCAGAAGTCGACCACCGGCGATCCCCGCTGGCTGACGTCCCGTCAAGCCCTGCACCACGCAACGCTGCAGAGCGCCCGTGCGGTCGGCCAGGGCGACACCCTCGGCCGCATCGAGCCCGGCCGGCGCGCGGACATCATCCTCGTCGACCTCACCGGCCCGCACACCCAGCCCGTCCACGACCTCGCCGCCACCCTCGTGCACAGCGCCCGCTCCTCCGACGTCCGCACGACGATCGTCGACGGCCGGATCCTCATGCGCGACCGCGAGCTGCTGACCATCGACGTGCCCGCCGTCGTGGGGGAGCTGGGGGAGCGCATGCCCGCCCTCCTGGACCGCAGCCACGGCAAGCGCATCCAGGACTACGACACATAGGCTCATCCGCTTCCCGAAAAGTTTTCCGGCGCAGCGATGAGTTCCGCCCCTCCCTTCGGTCACCACCCCGAACGGACCGTTGCACAGGAGGGGTCATGTCGCTTCCGGAGATCGTCCCGCGCGCACAGTGGCGCACGGCACGCGAGGAGTTGCTCGCCAAGGAGAAGGCCGCCACGCGCGCGCGTGACGCGCTCAACGCCGAGCGGCGCAGGCTGCCCATGGTCGAGGTCGACACGGAGTACGTCTTCGAGGGCGGCGACGGCAAGGCCACGCTGCTCGACCTCTTCGAGGGACGCGGCCAACTCGTCGTCCACCACTTCATGTTCGCCCCCGAGTGGGACGCGGGGTGCCGCAGCTGCTCCGCCTTCCTCGACCAGATCGGACACCTGGCGCACCTGAAGGCGCGCGGGACGACGTTCGCCGCCGTGTCCCGGGCGCCGTACCTCAAGATCCTGCCGTTCAAGGCGCGGATGGGCTGGACGCTGCCCTGGTACTCGTCGTACGGCAGCGACTTCAACCGCGACTTCGAGGTGACCCTGGACCACGAGGGGGAGCTGTCCGAGCGGCCCGGCGTCAGCTGCTTCCTGCGGGACCGCGACCGGGTCTTCCACACCTACTCCGCGTACGAACGCGGCCTCGACGGACTCGGCTCCGCCACCAGCCTGCTGGATCTCACCGCGCTGGGCCGGCAGGAGGAGTGGGAGGAACCCCGGGGGCGCGCGTCGGCTCTGGGGGCGCCCGCGGGCAGTGAGCGCATCCGGTATCACGATGAGTACGAGGAATGACACGAACGGTAGCGGAAGTGACCGTTCGGTAACCAGATTCTCACGCTGCGCGCTGAACGAGTGTCAACTACGTCTCAGTCCCGCAACTCAGCGAGGCTTTGAGCCCCTGGAAGGCGTTAACTCCTACAAGTACGACGCTTTCTGGAGGTGCAGGGTGGTGAACGGGCGAACAGTGCTCGAACGCTTTCCCGCAGGTGGGCCGCGAGGCTCGTGGCCGGCGGAGGAGTTCGCGCACGCGCGACGTCTTGAAGGCATGCCCGCCGAGGTCGTCATGGACCTCGCGACGGACACGTTCCTGGTGATCGTTCGCAGCGGAGAGGCGGCGGTCGACGCCGTCGCGTGAGGTCAGCCCGCCTTCGGGGCGGGCACGTTGGCCGGCACCTTCGCCATAACCCCGGAAGAGGGCACCTTTGCCGTGAACTGTTCCGCCTGGAGTGAGTACAGCTCCGCGTAGACCCCACCGGTCGCCAGCAGCTCGTCGGGCGTACCGGACTCCACGAGCCGGCCCTGCTCCAGGACGTGCACCAGGTCCGCGTGGCGTACCGACGCCAGGCGGTGGGTGATGAGGATGACCGTCTGGCCCGTGCCCGCCAGGGCGCGGATCTTCTCGAAGACCTCCAGCTCGGCCCGGGCGTCCAGGGCGGCCGTCGGCTCGTCCACGATCAGGATGCGCCCGCGCCGGTACGCGGCCCGGGCGATACCGAGCCGCTGCCACTGACCGCCCGACAGCTCGTGCCCGCCGCTGAAGTTGCGGGCCAGCAGGGTGTCCAGGCCGCGCGGCAGATCCGCCAGCACCTCCTCGGCCCCGGCCTCCGTGACCGCCCCGGCCACGCCCTCCTCGGTGAGGGGTGCCGAGGAGCGGCCGACCGCCACATTGACGCGGGCCGTGAACGGCCACCGCTTGAAGTCCTGGGCCACCATCGCCACGCGTTCGGCGAGCAGGTGCCGGTCCGCGGTGGCCGCGTCGACGTCGTCCCACAGGATCCGGCCGTGATCGGGTGTGTACAGCCCGGCCAGCAGCTTCACCAGGGTCGTCTTGCCGGAGCCGTTCTCGCCGACCAGCGCCACGATCTTGCCGAGCGGGACCGTGTGTAGGTTCCGCGCCCGAATGAACAATGCGGGTACTTCCTGAACACTGCTTGAACAGTGCTTGGGAGTGCGCCGCTGAGCATTTCGCAATCATGCCCACTCCGACGGGGTGCATGCGGAGCAGTGCGAATTTCCACCGATGAGGGTGAAGTCCTGCGATCGGAGCAGGTGTTCGGGGTTCGAGTGCTTGATCGTATGGGTCAGTTGCTCGTGATCAGCACGGGCTGAGCGCGAAGGTGCGCGATGGTCGCAACACGTAGGCGTGGCACCGCAGGAGCGGCTGCGTGGATCCGGTACGGCGAGGACGAGGTGCGGGAGGTGTCGTTCGAGCGGCTTGGGCAGCGGCATTTCGAGGGTTCGGTTCCGTGGCGGGCGATGCGGTCGAGACATGGGCAGACACATCTGCCGGGCAGCTACTGGTCGTCGACGACGGGCGGCCAAGTGATCTTCGAGAGTCAGCTGGAGCTTGCCCGGCTGCTTCTGGCGGACTTCGACCCGGATGTCGTTGGGATTCAAGCGCAGCCGTGCTGGATACGGCACCGGGTGAAGGGGCGGGCGCGTCGCCATGTCCCCGACTTCCTGCTCACACTGCGCAGCGGCCTGGTGCGGGTGGTGAACGTGAAGCCTGCCGACCGGGCGAAGGATCCGAAGGTTCGTGAGGCGCTCGCGTGGCCGGGGGAGCTGTTCTCCGCACACGGGTGGCTGTATGAGGTCTGGTCGGGCTGTGAGCCCGTGGTGTTGAAGAACGTGCGGTTCCTTGCCGGGTATCGGCGACCGTGGGTGGTGGACAGTGAACTCGTCGATCGGGCACGTGAGCTGGTGGGGGACGGTGACGAACTCGCGGTGGCCGAACACAGGTTGAGCGCCTACGGCGAACGTGAGGATGTGCGTCCGGCATTGCTGTCGCTGTTGTGGCGGGGGCATTGGACGACGGACCTGACGCGTCCGCTGGGTGGCCGTTCGGTGCTCAGGAGGTGCGCGTGAGCGGGGGTGTGGCGGTGCTGCGGACCGGGCTGGTCGTGCAGCATGACGGTGAGCAGTTCACGGTGGTGGAAATATCCGGGAGCCGGATCCTGCTGCAGAGCCGGTCTGGCGGAGTGCGGCAGGTCGATCTGGGGTGGCTGCTGTCGCATCCGACGACGCGGATTCCGGAAGCCGCCGCCGAGCCGCTGCCGGGGCTGGGAGCGCAGTTCTCGGCGCTCAGCAAGGAAGAACAGGCGGCGCTTCAGGAGCAATACGTGCATTTGCTGGAGGTGGAGACCGGATACCGGCACGGATCCGCGGAGTTGGCGCTCGACGGCGAACCGCGTCCGCAGTACGCGCCCGATGTGCCGAAGATGGAGCGCTATGAGGCGAAGGCCGCTGAACTCGGTGTGAGTGTCATGACGGTGCGGCGCTGGTTGATGAAGGTCAAAGGCCCCGAAGGAGTGGCCGGACTGCTGCCCGCCGATCGCGGCCGCAGCCCGCTGGGGGAGACGGATCCACGCTGGATCGACATGTGCCGCAAGGTGCTCGACGAGTACGTCGAGGAGAGTACTCCACCGCGGCATCTAATCATCGCGACCGTCGAGGAGCGCCTTGCCGCGGAGTTCGGGCGGGACACGGTGAAGCTGCCGAAGAAGACCGCGGCGTACGCGCTGTTGAAGGAACTGGGCCGGGGGCGCAACGCGTTCTCGGGCAGTGCGAAGGGGCGCCGCTCGATCGCGAACCGCCCGCCGGGCGTCTACGGCAAGCTGAGGGCGACCCGTCCCGGCGAGTATGTGCTCGTTGATACGACAAGGCTGGACGTGTTCGCGATGGAGCCGGTCACCTGCCGATGGGTGCAGTGCGAGCTGACCGTTGCCATGGACCTCTACACGCGCTGCATCACGGGGCTCAGGCTGACGCCGGTGTCGACGAAGGCCGCCGATGTCGCAGCCGTCCTGTATGAGACCGTGCGCCCGCGAACGGACGGAGAGCGGGCGGTCCTGCCGCATCACGGAGTGCCGAATGCGGTGGTGGTGGACGCAGCACGGCTGGTGGACGCGCGGGGTGAGTGGCTGTTGCCGTCGGTGGCGGCTGAGACGCTGGTGTTCGACCACGGCAAGATCTACTTGTCGCAGCATGTGCAGGCCGTGTGTGACCGCCTCGGCATGTCGTTGCAGCCGGCCCGGCCGTACACGCCGACGGACAAGGCGCCGGTAGAGCGCTGGTTTCGGACCCTGCGCGAAGGAGTCCTTGCGGCGCTGCCCGGCTACAAGGGCGCGGATGTGCACAGCCGCGGCAAGGACGTGGAGGAGAAGGCGTTCTTCTTTCTGCCGGAATTGGAAGCGATCATCCGCGAGTGGATCGACCTGATCTACCACCGGCGCGTCCACTCCGGCTTGTGTATCCCGGAGGCGCCGGGCCTGGAGATGAGTCCGCTCGATATGTACGAGCACGGCATCCAGCGGGCGGGGCATCTGCGGATCCTGGGGCGCCCAGATCTCGCGTACGACTTCCTCGAGGTGAAGTGGACCACGATCCAGCACTACGGCGTGGAGATCGGCACCTTGCGCTACAACGGGCCTGCTTTGAAGGGGCGGCGTAACACGACAAGCCCGTATGGCGGGGTCCACAGCGGGAAGTGGCCGATCGCGATCGACCCTGGGGACATCACTCGCGTCTACATTCAGGATCCCGACCCCAAGAGCAGGCGATGGCATGAGCTGCGGTGGGAGCACGCGGATGCGCTCGATGGTCCGCTCAGCCGTGAGGCGTTGCAGTACGCGCGCCGGCTGGCGGCCAGGACCCAGCGGTTTCCCGATGCCAAGCGCACACTGATCGAGCTGCTGGAGCGGTGGGGCGCCGGGCTGACCGGCAGCCGGGAAGAGCGGCGCATCGCGCTGCGGCTGTCGGATGAGCGACTGTCCATCATGGGCCCCGACACGGTTGAGCCAGGCGCCGACGAGGACGATCCTCAGCTGTCCGTTGCGCAGTTGCCGTCGGTGCGTCAGCTCACGGCTTTGGCCCCCGCCCAGCCCGGAGCCGACGACCGGGATCCGGCTGAGACGTCCGCGATGGATGGGCCTGAGGTGGGGGAGGGCGGGGACGATGACGAGGACGGTGATCTCGATGCCGTCCCCGAAGACGCGGGCGCGGTCAGCGACGAGGAGTACTACGCGGACGCCTGGGAGGTGTCATGACCGCCGCGTTCGAGGAGGGGGAGCGCAACTACAGTCCCGTGCAGTTGACGGGTTTTGTGGAGATGTGCGAGCGGCCCGCCCGCGAGCGTCCGCGGCAGTTGAGCCGGGTGGATATCAAGGCTCTGACGCGCCGTGAATTCCTCGTCTACAAGGAGCAGCGCGCGGTGTGGCATGCCAACCTCGGGCCGATCAAGACGGGCCAGCTGCTGGAACTGCATGACGGGCTGGCGGAGATCGTGGACTCGAACCGGCAGGACGGCGACAGGGTGAAGCCCTCGGCGGTGGTCGACGCGTTTCCCGGGTTGGGGAAAACGACCGCGGTCCTGGACTACGTGAAGAAGTATCACCGTGATCAGATTCTGGTGCACGGCGCCACTACCCCCAGCGGGCACCGCCGCGTCCCGGTCGTGAATATCACGCTCACGGGCAACATCACGATCCGCGGCTTGAACGAGGCGATCTGCCGGTTCTATGAACTACCCGAGACCGGCAACGCCGACCAGCTTGCCGCCCGTGCTGCCCGCGCCGCTCGCGCCATGTGCACGACTGTCATTGTCGTGGACGACATCCATTTCCTCGACCTGCGCCGCACCAACCACCGGGTCGTGGCCAACCACTTCAAGCACCTGTCCACCGTCTTCCCCGTCACGTTCATCTACGTCGGAGTGGGCGTGGAAGCGCGCGGGGTTCTCACCGATGGTCTCGATGACGAGGACGTGGACCTCGCGCAGGCGGCTCGCCGGATGACGACGTTGACACTGCCGCCGTTCACTGTGAAGACGGAGGCTGGGCGGGCGCAGTGGCGCAAGCTGATGCTCGGCATCGAACGGCTCCTCGTCCTTGGCGACGGCTACCGCGGCATGCTCGCCGAAGACCTCTCTGACTACCTGTATGCCCGCTCCACCGGCCACTTCGCGTCACTGATGACGCTCATTGCCCGCGGCTGTCGGCGCGCTGTGGACAGTGGTGAGGAGCGGCTGACCGTGGACCTCATGGACACCGTCAAGAACGATGTGGCGGCCGAGCGAGGACGCCTAGAACTCCAAGCGGCCCTCCAAGCCGGAACCCTCACCACCAAACCCAGCCGCAAGAAGAAGGGGCCGGGCAGGCGCCCATGACCCTCAACACCGTGGCCATGGCGCCCGCGTTCTCGACTGAGCGGCTCCCCTATGTGGTGCAGCCGCTGCCGGGCGAGGCCCTGGACAGCTGGATCGAAGCCTACGCTCGCCAACTCATCGTCACCTCCCGCGAGTTCCTGACCTTTATCGGACTTCCCGGCACCCACCCCGAGCGCATGCTGGTCAAACTCCTTCCCGAAGAGGCGGCTGTGCTCGCCCGGCGCTGCGGAGCCCCGCCCGAGGTGTTGCGCGCGATGACGCTGGAACCCTTTGACCAGATCACCGTGACGGTCCGGCACACCACGCGCGGGCTCGGCTCCCCGCCGCGCTGGCGCCGGCACAAGGGCAGCAGGTACTGCCCCACCTGCCTGGCCGAGACCGGCGGCCGCTGGCTATTGTCCTGGCGCAGCCCCTGGACCTTTGCCTGTACCCGGCACGCCCAACTCCTGGTGGAGACCTGCGAAGGGTGCGGTCAGCGCCCGCACCCCGCCGGCCGTCACCCCGCGGGCGTGACGAACCCGGCTCTCTGCACCATGGCGCGCGACCTCGCGCGCGGCAGCAAAGGCGCACGCCTGCCCTGCCACACCGACCTCACCACTGCTGTGGCCCAGCCGATTCCTGCCGACGGCCAGATCATCCGCGCCCAGCACTATGTCGACACTGTCATCCGCGGCCACACAGACCGCGACCGAGACCCCCACCAACCGCACCCGAGCCTGGAAGAACTCTTCTTCCTCGCCTGGCGGTGTCTGGCCACGCTCCACGACGACACCCTCCCCATCCCCCAATCGGCTTCGCATCTCCTGCAGGAAGCAGGCGGACACGCCCTGGCCCTGCTGACCGGGCTCAGCAACGAGACGGCCACTGATGTGGCGGTCGGCACCGCGCTCGCCATGACCGTCCTGGAGCGCGACCACCCCCACAGTGATGCGGTACTGCGCTGGATCGCCGACTCGCACCTGCGCAAAGACGGCTCCATGGAAGTGTCCGTGAAGGTCAGCTCCTGGCGCACGGCTTGCTCACCGGCCACCGTGACGCGCGCGTTGACCGTCATCGACACCCGCCTGCGGATCATCGACCGGCTGCGCTTTGCCACGACCTCACGCACCCCACAACCGCCCGCCGCGCATCCCGAGCTGATCGAGCACCGCGCCGCGGCGATCCCGGCGACGCTGTGGCCGTCGTGGAGCATGAGGCTCATGCCGCACCAGATCGGCGGGCCCAGGGGTGCGAAGGCCGCCGAGTTCCGGGCCGGGCTCAGCGCACTCCTCCTGGTCGTCCGCTCCACCAGCCGCGTCTATCGCGACGCACTCGCACTTCTCGGCGACCCCGTGCCCCCGAGCTTCGTCAAGAGCATGGTCACCCGCCTCGACCGCCAGTACCTGACTCCCCTACTGGCCGCGCTGACACAACTGGCAGACGCCCTCGACGATCATGGATCGCCCATCGACTACCAGCGGCGCCGGAGCCTGGCCGACACCGGTCTGACCATCGACCGCCAGGCCTACCGGCAACTCGTCGCCCAAAACCGTTGGCGCACTCCCACCGACCGAAGCCTCGACGCCCTGGACAGCTATCTCAGGGCGATGTGGACCGGCACGCTCACCGACACCAACCACCGCCTGAACGACCTGCGCTTTCGAGCGGATCCTGCGGTGCGTGCCTTCCTGTTCGACCAGGCCGCCGGACACCTGAAGCGACTGGGCATCGACGAACCCGTCACCTGGGAACCACCATCCGAGTGGGTCCGCGGCATCCCCTGGCCCGGCACCGAACCGGTCGACATCAGCGCGGAGGAATTCCGGCGCACCGCAGCACGCCACCGCAAACTCACTGATGTCGCCGACTCCCTGGGCATCGGCCTTGAGCACGCCCGCCTGTACGTCGAACTCGCCAGCACCATCCCTACAGTTCAGCGGAGGACTCTCGGCTCCCCTCGCGGTCCGCGTACCACGGCCCCAGACGCGGCAGCCCTGCATGACCTGTACGTCACCCAGGGCCTCTCCCTTCGGGGTATGCGCAAGGCCACCGGTTCCAGCGTGGAGGTGCTCAAGGCGGCACTCCGGGAAGCTGGTATCGCCATACGCCAACCCCGGGAGCGGGCCAGCAGGGGATACCGCCTCGATCGTGACTGGCTCTATGAGCAGTACGCCGTGAAGTGCCGGGGCTTTGCCGAGATAGCCGAAGAAGTCAAAATGGACGTGCGCACCGTTCGCCGTATCGCCCGCACGCTCGGCTTCTCGATCAGGCGACACGAAGGAGTACCCCGGGATTTCACCGAGACCACTCGCGGACTGGACCTGCCCCACGCCGTGTATCAGGCGTTCTGCGGACGCAACGCGGTGCAGCGGGTCAGAAACGTCAGTCTGCTGATCGATCACCCTACGGTCGCTGAGGCCGCCGCAGCCTGCGGTATCCGCGTCGCAGACCTTCAGCGGCAGACGGTAGTCATCGAGAATTCCACCGGGTTCCGCCTCCTGGACACCTCGGAATCGCCGCGGCTTACCGCCCAGGGCCGACAACTCCTGCACGATGCCACACCGGTGCTTGAGCGCTACGCCCGCCTGTACGCCGATAATCCTGGCGCCGCATCTGGCGTGTACGGGAGAAGCCCCCGCACCGCCGCCCCTGCCCCAGACATCCTTCGAGATCTCTACGTCGACCAGGGGCTCTCCCTCCATAAACTCAGGGATACCACCGGCGCCAGCATCACCGTCCTCAAGCAAGCCCTGAGCAGCGCTGGAATCGAGATCCGCAAACAGGGGCACCGCCCCGGATACTCCTACCAGATCGACCGCGACTGGCTGTATGAGCAGTACGTCGTGCAGCACCGAACCTTCAGCGACATCGCCGATGAGATCGGGGCGGTCTCGACAACCGTCCTCAACATCGCCAGAAAACACAACATCCCGATCCGGAGCGCGGTCGGAGTACCCCGGGACTTCGCCGCCACCACACAGGGACTCGTCATCCCTCCTGTCGTCTATCGGGCGTTCTCCGGATGGAAGTCCGTGGTACGGCTGAAGAAGATCAGCCTGCTACTTGACCACCATGCACTTGAAACTGCCGCCGAAGCGGCCAACGTGCGGCCGTCAGAGCTGAAGCGGATCGCCGCAATCATCGAGAAGGACACCGGAATTCCCATACTGGAGACCGTGAAGCCCCTGAGGCTCACAGCGGCAGGCCGAACGCTTCTGCAGCAGGTCATGCCGGTCCTTCACCGCTATGAAGCCAGGATGGGCGGCACTTCCGCACCGTAAGCGTCCGTGACGGGCTGAGGGCATCTCGGGGCAAAGCCTGGAGCGTTGCCCGGAAAAGGATCCGCCGGGAGGGGATCTGGCAAGAGAACCGGGACTCGAGTCGGGCGTGGCACCGCTAGAGACGCTCGATGACGACCGATCCTCCGACAGTCCCCTTCACCGCATTCACCAGCAAGAAGAAGGCGTTCCACACGACCGCCTGGCTCATCGTGCGCCGCGTCAGGCGACTGAACCCGAAGAGCGTGCCCGAGGACCCGGCCGAACTGTTCAGCGTCTGGCGCCACCACGTCATCTTCACCGACAGCCCCTTCGTCCTGGCCCAGGCCGAACCCATGCTCCGCGAACACGCCCAGGTCGAGCAGTCCTTCGCCGATCTGGAAGACTCCGCGCTCGGTCATCTACCCTCGGGGTAGTTCACCGCGAACGCCGCCAGGCTGACCCTGGCAGCCACCGCCTACAACCTCACCCGCGCCGCCGGCCACCTCTCCTCGCCTTACACGCCAAGGCCCGCACCGGCACCATCCGCCGCCACCTGATCAACATCCCCGCCCGGATCGCCGCAGGCGCCCGCCGACTCACCCTCCACCTGCCCCAACGCTGGCGCTGGCAGCACGACTTCGCCGATCCGTGGACGGCGACCGGACAGCGCATGGTCACCTGACCCATGCGACCGCCCTGCCCGCCCACGACCCGGAAGACCCCGCACCGGACGGCCACCCGGCAATCACCGCTGTCCACACCCCGAAGAAACACCCGGAACCCGTCCGACACCCGTGATCAGAATTCACACGGTGGATCGAAGCTGAAGGCCGAGACCTGCTGGAAGAAGCACGGCACGTACTCGCCAGATATGACCTTTCTGTTGCTGTGTCCTAGGAGATCAGTTCGGGCTAAGCGATGAGAGTGGCTGCGTCAATGTCCAGCAGAGATCGTCGAATTCCTCGCCCACGTCCCAGGACCTCAAGAATCCCTTATCGACCAAATGATCCAGGATGGTCCGAAGGGAGGAGTAGGGGATCCCGCATTCTCGTGCCACGTGTTCTGCTTCGGCCATCCCCTGAACGTCGGCCGGGGCAGAGTGGGCGGCGAGACAGAGGGCAACGAGTCGGGGCAGAGCGGCAGTGCCCGTACGGATGCAGCAGGCGCGGCGCAATGCCCAATCGGCGGCGCGGAGTCGGTCAGGGCGTGCCGGGCGCTGCGTGAACAGGCCGCGATCGAGCAACTGGATCGCGGCCCCCCGAGGTGCCGTCGGGATGGTGCACAGCCATTGCGCTTGAGTGAGCTCCTGCCAAGGGTCCATGAGATCCCCCAAGCGAAGGCTCCTGAGGAGGCCCAGGGGCACGTGCGCTTGACCGGCGCCGTTCATGCGCAGCGCGCCCTGAAGGGCGAGGAGCCGCGAAGCTGCTCCGGTGTCGGGCGGGAGTGCAGACGCAAGGTAACTGAGCATCTCTCGAACCCGAGTTGGGCTGTCTGGCTCCTTCGGGCGTCGTCTGTGGCGGGCTGTTCTCCGCCCCGATGGGGGAATCTCGGCAGTCAGGCTCGCTTCAGGGATGACTGAGGCCTGAGCGGTAGCGGCCGCACATGCGGTGCAGGCGTCGGTTAGTCGCCACAGGCGTCCGCCGCGTTCGCGCGCAAGCAGGAGCCGGATGGGGCCCTGGCATCCGCGGTGACGGCGGTGCCAACAGCAGCCTCGCTCGTGGCACTGGCATGTCCGCAGGTGTGTCGGCAGCGGGGCCCGGCGTGCGTGCAGGGCCAGATGGGCGAGGAGCTCAGCTCGGGCCGAGGGGCCATTGAGTGGTCGGCCGCTGTGGGTGCAGTGCTGGCACACGAGGACCGGGCCGCCGGGCTGCGGGCGCAGTTCCACTGTCCAGGTGCGCCGCACTCCGGGGTCGGCGAAGTGGAGCCTCATGGCGCGTGCGTTCCTCCTGTCGTTTCCGCGCCGGCCCCCGTCGGGCTGGGATCGGGCGCACACGGTAGTGCAGACCTCTGCCCTTTGCTGAGCTGTGGACTAGTGGAAATAGGGCAGAGGTCTGCACTGACAGGGCAGGTGTCTGCACCTTCGGATGGTCGGGTGACGATCTTCCCGCCCGACCCGGACTTCGACGCTCTGCGTCTGGAGCTCGCTCGGCTGCGTGCGGCGCGGGGATGGACGTACGACGAGCTGGCCGCCCGGAGCGGCCTGGCCAGAAGGACTCTGATCGAGATCGAGCAAGGTCGCACCATCGGCACGCTCAGGACGTGGCACGCCCTGGCTCACGCGCTCAGCACGCCGCTCGACGAACTCTTCGGGGCCCTCTGTCGTGGGCACGAACCCCCTCGCCGGACGAGTGGCTGACGGGCCGTCGGGGCAGGTTCAGCGAACCACCCGATCGGGCGGGCTCAGCGTGAACGTTTGAGCGGAGATTCGAATGCATGTCGGCCTGTATAGGGCCGTTCGATGGACGCCGCTGGCCTGGACGTCGCCTGGACGGCGTGTTGCCTGGCACCTTCGCGCCCATGCGCCCCTCATCTACACGCCGACACTGGGACGGAACTCCCATTCAGGCCCACCCGCGACGGTCATTGCGTGTCGAGCCCGACAGCCCCACCCGGCTTCTGCGCTGTGCTCAGCGCGAGTGTTGCCGTGAGTGCGGCAACTCGGTCGAGTGGTATCACCGTGTTCGTGACCGTCCCGTCCGTCTCCACCCGCGGGAGCTGCCCGTGGCCGAGGTGCCGGCCGACTACCGCTGGCACGTCAGCTCCGGCCTCGCACATCCCGCCGGGGACGGCAGCGCCTGGTGCCGACTGGCCCACGCCGTCGTCTGCCCGGCTCGCGATGCCGACGCCACCATCGCTCCCGCACTGACCAGGCTGCGGCGGGCGCTGGCCGTGAATACGCGTCGCCTCACTGACGCCGGTGTCTTCACACCGACCTCACCGACACACCGTTCGGCACAACAGCTGGAGAATGCCTGCCGGCCCGCCAGACCCGTCATCCAGCTCCTGTACGTCCGTTACCTCGTCGGGCGACCCGTGAATGAGATCCAATGTGTGGCCCAGACGCGGCAGCGTGACCGTTGCACGCACGGAGTGCTCGCCCCAGACCGTCCGGCGGGCATCTGGAAACTGGTTCCCGCAACGGCCACCCAAGGTCAACTGGCCCTGCCCTTTGAGGTAATGGCTTTGTATGACCTGTCCTCCGTGTCGTACTCCGAGCAGCTTCGCTGGCGCACGCAGCGCTGCCCTCGGCACGCGGCCGCCCCGACAGCAGCGGATTTGGCACTGACGGACTGGGAACCCTTCGACCCGCTCGTCCACCACGAGTACGTGCACCCTCGCCTTCCGACCGATGTTCGGCGGTCACGTCCTGGTGGTGGTGCGCGAAAGGCGGCACCGCGATGAGAGGACAGCACGCCGTAGAGATCATCTTGACCAGACCGGCCACTCGCGGAGAGCTTCAAAGAGCTTGCCGAGCCGTGCCGCTCGCGGCGAACGCCGACTGCACCCGCCTGATGGCTGTGCGCCGAGCCCAGTCGCCGGGACGCGCGCTGCGGTCACTTCGCCGCGAACTCGATCGGCTACTGCCGATCGACGTCCTGACCACCCATTACCCCGACGCATCGGGTCAGGTGCTGCTCAACGTCGCCCTTACCCGCGCCATGCGCTCGGAGATCGGTCAGGCCGCGGCCATTCAGGGACAGAAGCCTGGAGACTTCCTCGGCCGGATCGTCGTAGCGGCCGTTGAACGGGAGGAGCGAGTTCGTACCAGGCAACTGACTGCCCAGCTACACGGCCTCCTCGTCCATCACGCCCCTGAAGACCTACTCGCCTGTGCCGCCCGCGTCCTGCTCGACCGCCGACACCCCACCTCGCGTCCCTCACGCGTCGCGGACGGTTGATGACCGAACAGCTCCGACGCGACCCCTTGACCCACCTCCACCGCGGAGCCTTTGTTGCACACGCCCACCGACGAACAGGCCCACGCCGTCGACACCTTCCGCGACGGTCACCACCTCGTGTTGCAGGCCGGCGCCGGCACCGGCAAGACCAGCACGCTGGGCCTGCTAGCCGCGAGTACCGCACGCCGTGGCCGCTACCTCGCCTTCAACAAGGACATCGCCAACGACGCAGCAGCCCGATTCCCGCGTTCCGTGCTGTGCAAGACCGCGCACGCGACGGCCTACGCAGCCGTAGGGCACCGGTTCGCTCGCCGTCTCAGCAGCCCCCGCCAGCCCGCATGGCGGACCGGGCAGGCTCTCGGCATCAGATCACCCATCCGCATCGGTGACCACGAGATCAGCCACAGGACCCTGTCGCACACCGTGCTGCGTACGGTCACCCGCTTCTGCCAGTCCGCCGACGGGACCCTGGCACCCCACCACGTACCGGACCTGCGCCGGCTCGGAACACCGGCCGCCCACGCCCAACTCGCCGATGCTGTCATGCCGTTCGTCGACAAGGCATGGAGAGACCTGCAGAATCCCGAGGAAGGCGTGGTCCGCTTCGAGCACGACCACTACCTGAAGATGTGGGCCCTCACCGAACCGAAGATCGAGGCCGACTTCCTCCTCCTCGACGAAGCCCAGGACACCAACCCCGTCCTCGAGCAGGTCTTCGCCGCTCAACGCGGCCACGCCCAGTTGGTGATGGTCGGCGACTCCGCCCAGGCCATCTACGGGTGGCGCGGTGCCCGGGACGTGATGACAGGCTTCGACGCCACCCACCTCACCTTGACCCGCTCCTTCCGCTTCGGCCCTCTCCTTGCCGAACAGGCCAACCGGTGGCTCGCGTTCACCGACGCTCCGATCCGGCTGACCGGAACCGACACGATTCCAACGGAAGTCGGCCTGGTCCCCTGCCCGGACGCCGTGCTGTGCCGCACCAACATCGGCGCCATGACCGAAGTCATGAGGCAGTTGGAAGCCGGCCGTCGTGTGGCTCTGACCAGGGGCGGACAGACACTCGTCGCACTGGCGCTCGCCGCCCGGGACCTCAAGGGCGGCCGTCGCACCTCCCACCCCGAACTGGTTCTCTTCGCCTCCTGGGGCGAGTTGCAGGACTACGCCGAGCACGATCCCGCGGGCCAAGACCTCCAGCCGTTCGTTGAACTCGTCGACACCCACGGCCCCGAAGCCATCATCGCCGCCGTTGACGCTCTCACAGACGAAACCACGGCCGAGATCACGATCTCCACCACCCACAAGGCAAAAGGCCGGGAGTGGCCCAAAGTCAGAATCGCCGACGACTTTCCCCCGCCGCCGGACAGCGACCAGCTCGACGACGGCGGCCGCCCGATCCCGGAACCCGTGAGCGATACCGACGCACGTCTCGCCTACGTCGCCGTCACTCGCGCCCGACGCCGGCTGGACCTTGGAGGGCTCGCATGGATCGAGAACCACCCAGCTGCCGTCGACGGTGCGTGACGAGCCGAAGCACAGGGCTGGCTGGCCCGCAATTCGGCTAGGGCCATATGCGGTGGCGTTGCCACGAGCGAACAGGCGTCCAATCTGCGTACAGAACCCGGCGTAGCGCCCGAGTATCGGTCCCACCCGGGATAGGCGCAGGTCAGCGCGTGTGCAGCAAGGCTAGACTGACAGGCCGGGTCGAATCCGGGTCGAATTCGCCGTGTGCGTGTAACGTTCGCCGACTGAGGCGCCAATCGACGAAAACGCTGTGACCAGCGGAAATGCTTCTGACGGCCGGACACCTCGAACAATATAAAAATATCGTCCGAGGCGTCCGGCTTCGTTAAATATGGATGATCTGGACATCGATACGGCTCTGTCAGACCTCGCTCGTATCCCACTGGCGCTACAAGGACGTCGAGGTCGACGCGGTCTTCCATCTGTCTCACGGTGTCCGCGTGGGCCTCGAGTACGACGGAGCATTCCACCACTCGGCCAGACAGCGGGACCGCCGCCAGTACGAGAACGACAAGAGCCGGGTGCTGGTTGAAGCGGGGCTCCTGCACCTGCTCATTCACGTGAGAATCGGCGATCTGCCGGAGATGGTGGCTCCCCACGCTCTGGTCGTGGCGGTACCTGAAGGAGCCACGGCCTACCAGCAGGCCAGCGCGGTGGCCTCGGCCCTCGCGACGCGCTTTCCCGAGGCCGTACCGGGCCTGAACACCTACCTCAACGGCGGCATGCCCCGGCACCGGGCCGCTGCCGATGCCTACATCACCGCCGTATGGGGCGAGCTGCGTCCGCCGCGCCGAAAGCCGAAGAAGGTGGGCTCGCCGGCACCGCGCCGCCTCTCACCAAGGGCTCCGCACGCAGACAGCCTGCTGTCACCCGTTTCCGAGCCCTACCGGAATCCGGAAGACCCAGATGAGGTCGTCCGCGACTACCGGTGTGATTGTGGCGATCCCGGGATCTTCACCGCTGCCCAGTCCCAGGTCACTTCCAGAAATACTCGTAGTTGCGGGTGTCTGGCCACACAGGCCAGGCAGCGTCCACGACCAGCTGTCTCCAAGACTGAGACGCACGCCGTCCGAGCCTGGGCGCAGCAGCGGGCGATGGCCATCGGTGGCAGCGGGCGTGCTCGGCCCGGACGGGGCTGCTCGACGAGGCGCGTGTTCGCGAGTGGGGCGGTGTCCGCGGGACGCCAGCTGGGTGCGAGGGGCAGGGTGACCGGAGAGCTCTGGCTCGACTACTCCACGAAGGAGCTTGCGGCTGGGCCGCATATAAAGGAGACCAGACGAGCCGGGCGGACGGCCGCGTGGAGTTCCCCAGGGGGCTTCCCGAGGAACGTCGGGGCTCCACAGGGCAGGGTGGTGGCTAACGGCCACCCGGGGCTTGTAGAAAACCTTGCTGAAAATCCAGACTGTGGATCTTCGACGAGGAGTGCAAGCCCGCTGGTCAGACGCGGTGCGACGCCCTCCGCACTGTCACCTGAGCAGACAACGCGACGTACCGACGACTGACCAGGGATAGCGTAGCGGATGCGCGCCAGCGAAGGTCCCCTGTATAGGGGCAGGAGGGCGGGATGGCGAGCTAGAGTGCCTCTGACCTGCTGTTTCTGTGGGCTTGCGGCGAAAGATTGGTGGACGTTGAGGGGGCAGGGGCCGAGGGCGGTTGGACCGTTCTGCTCCCTGCGTCAGTTTGTGGGGCCAGTTGGCACTGTCTCGCGGCGTCTGGCACGAGACGCCGCCCCTTGTTCGTGGAGGTAGGGCCTCTGCGATGCACGCAGACCGGAGCTCACATTTTGCTGGTGCGGTAGCCAGGCCAGGCGTGCGGGCCGGGAAAGCCGCAAGGCGGACCAACATCAGAGTACGCACGGAAGATCAGTCGACGGTTCTGGCTCATCGTTTTCTCAATCGGTCGAGTGGAGATCGGTTTAGCTGGTCTCCAACGATTCGCATGGAGATTGCGTATCACCGAGGATCAGATTCGAGCGTAGGTTCAGATTTCTCCAGTCGAGTTCCATCCATCCGCTGCTGAACCGATCGGCGTTCAGGGACCGATTGGGGAGGTGCTCGGTGTGCAGGCAGCGTCCGCTGCCTGCAGCACCGTTTGATGAAAATGCTGTGCCCAGCGGAATTGCAGATCCGGACTCGCTGCAGCAAGGTTCTCTTCTGCGAGGGCGTGCAGGGGCACACTGTCAGGTGCGGTCATCGTGGTGATCTCCTTCGTGACTCGACATCTCGAAGGTCAGCCGGTGGCCGTTCATCTCTGCGGGCATTAGCCAGAAGCCGGAGCAAAGGATCGGGTTGAACCCGTACACCACTTCCCTGGACGCAACCCACGCGGTTGACTCTTCCCACTCTCCTGGAACTCGGAGATGGAGCCCGCCAGCAGGTTCTTCGTCTGCTGGCGGCACGGAGTTCACACGCCGCTGACCGGCTGAAATAGTCAAAGCCGAGGCGGGGCGCGGGTCGCTGGCCCGTGTATGGTCCGGATCTTGGTCCGAGACGGGCTGATCGCCGGCAACGTCTACGGACACCCCGCGTCGGCGGAGACCACGGGGCGATGACGTCTACGGATAGCAACGGGAGCGGAACGGCGGGCCCCGCGAACAGGGTGAACTGGTAGCCGAACAGGAACGTCAGAGTGATCGACAGGATCACGAGGGCTACGCAGCCCCACCCGGGCGTGGTGGCGATGACTGCGCCGAGTATCTCGCCGATGGCTCAGGTGGTGTGGCGACCCAGGTGGCGGCATCGACGGCGAGCGGCGACATCGAAGGCAACGGCTCCCACGGAAGTGCCGGCTCTATGTCTGTGCAGACAAGAAGCCCCACTCACGTTCGGTACAGACGGCAGACGACGTCGATCCGGCGCCGGAGGAAGTCCCGGTGCCGGATCGACCGATCGGTTGTTACGACCCGCTACTGCGGAACGACTCGGAACTGCTGGTTCGCGCTGCCGCTGTCGCTCCACTGACCGAGATCGGAGCCGTTGGCGGTTCGGCTCATGCCGTCGGCGTACAGGCCCGTCGCGCGGTTCTTGAACCGAACGTGGGCGCCTGCCGTTACCTCCATCCACTGCTGAGCGGTGTCACTGCTGTCGCCCCACTGACCGACAGCGGAGCCGTTGGCTGTTTCCCCCAGGCCGTCGAGATACAGCCCGGTGGCGTGGTTCTTGAGGCGGATCCAGCTGCCGTCGGGGACGACCGTCCACTCCTGGTTGGCGGTTGCTCCGCCGGACCACTGACCGGCGGCGGAGCCGTTGGTCGTGCGCCCGCCCCCGTCGACGTACAGCCCGGTCGCACGGTTCTGCAGCTTGATGTACGACGTACCCCCGGCGCTCATAGCCGGCGCGACCTGGATCTTGTCAATGTTGGGGGCGTACGCCGCGCTGTTGCCGAACTTGATGGTGTTCGCGCCAGCGGCCAGCGTCACGTCGACCGTCGTGGTCCAGTAGTTGGACCAGCCGCGGGTGTTGCGGAAGTACACGCGCTGCGGGGTGCCGTCGTTGACGGTGATGTCCGCGTAGCGGTTGATGATGTTGTAGTCGTTGCCGCCGTCACCCCGGTTGTCTCCGTTGGCGTAGGTCACGACCAGGCGGTGCAGGCCGGCGGACTGGGCCGTGACGCCATTGAACTGGAGGGTGTTGGCCGCTCCGTTGCCGAGCCAGTGGACGTACTGGCCGCCGGAGGCCGCGGAGTCGGACGCGGTGACCGCGGCGCCGCCGAGGGTGTTGCCCGAGGCCTCCGCCTCGTAGCTCGCGACGGTGCCCGCCGTCGACGTGGTCACGTCGATCGAGTCGACGGCGATGTTGTCACTGTCGTCGCCGGTGTAGGCGCCGTAGTTGATCCTGTTGATGCCCTGGGAGAGGTACATCGTGACCGTCTTGGTGCCCCAGGTGTTCCAGTTCGCGGTGCCGGTGAGGGCGAGGTCGGTCAGCTTGGACCCGTTCACCGTGACGCGGGTGCTTCTGTTGGCGGGGGCGCCGCTGTGCTGTCCCGCCGCGTAGCGGAGCGTCACGTCGTAGTAGCCGTTGCTGGGAGCGGAGACCACGAAGTTGGTGCTCGCGGTGCCGGAGCCGGCGTAGCCGTCGACGAAGTACGTCCCGGAGTAGCCGGTGCCCGAGCCGTACGTCACCCGCGCGCTGCCGGTGATGTTCGCGTACTCGGCCTCGTACCGGGTGGGGACGTCCGCCGAGGAGGTGCTCGTGGCGGGCGTGATGATCATCTGGTAGGCGGAGGTGGCGGACATGTTCGGGATGCTGACGGTGATCTGACCGTTCGTTACGGCGTAGTCGCCCTCCTGTACCACGTAAGGACGGCCCGACGCGTCCCCCGTGCCGGTGCTGTCCGTGCCCTGGATGACGGCGTGCACGGTGTTGCCGAGGTAGGAGGCGGAGCCGAATCCCTTGACTACGACGTCCGTGCCGCCCGACGTGCCGCCGAAGACGACCCGCGCCTGCTTCTTGGCGGCGTCGAGGGTCGCCACGCCCTGGAGCGAGCCGTTCTGGGTCGGCGGTGTGACGGTGACCGTCTTCCCGGTCATCTCGCCGTACCAGTTGTAGAGCCACCAGGCGCCGGTCGCCTCGTTGTTGCGGGTCGTCAGACCGTTGAGGGTGCCCTCGGTGACCCAGTACGCCAGGTCGCCGCTCACCTTGGTGTTCTCAAGGCGCGTGATCCACTGGATGAGCTGGCCCGGTATGCCGAGGTCGCCCGTGGAGCGTGTGTACTCGTTGATGACGATCGGCAGCTTGGAGAGGCCGAGCTGCGTCTCGACGCTGCGGTAGTGGTCGTAGTGGTTGTAGTAGTCGGTGAAGAAGTTGTTCTGGAGCTCGTGCCAGGTGATGACGTCCGGGACGACGTTGTTGGCCTTGGCGTAGGTCATGAAGTCGGACATGGCCTGGTTGTTGTAGACGCTGAAGCCCGGGCCGGCGATCTTGGTCGTGGGGTCGAGCGCGCGGATGTGCTGGTAGACCGTCTTCCAGTCGGCGAAGAACTGCTGCTTCGCGGTCGAGTCCGTGAACATGCCGTCGTACCAGATCCAGTCTGGCTCGTTGAACGGGGCGTACACGTACTTGCCGTAGTTCGGATCGGCCTTCACCTTGGCGACCATGTCGTCGATCTTGCTCAGGTAGTCGGTCAGGCCCGCTTCCTCGTAGGGCCAGTACCGGTAGATGTCCTGCATGTAGATCTGGATTTCCTTGGTACCGCTCCGTACGTACTGCGGCGCCACGTCGAACGCGTCGCCACTGGGGTGCTGCAGTCCGCCCTGCGGCTTCTGTGCGGCCTGCTGGGGGTGCAGCGGCTGGAGCACGTTGTCGGTCGTGACACCGGCGTTGCCCATGCCGTAGAGGAAGCCCGACGCGCCGTGGACGATGTCTCCGGTGCTCTGGGAGAGGTCGACGCTCAGCTGGGCGTTGGCCGCGTAGCTGACGCCGGGGAACAGGATTCCGCTGATCATGAGCATGCCAGCCACGAGTCCGTATGCAGCGTGGCGTATCAGGTTTCCGCGGGTGTGCCGCCTGCCGGCGGTCGGGGATCTCCTCATGTTGTCCCTTGTCCTTCCTTGTGGTTTTTGTCGGCTCTCACAGGTGGTTTGCGGGGACGTCGCGCAGGACCGCCGCTCCGAACGGCGGCAGGCGCAGGCGACCGGTGACGGGTTCCGGGGCGTCGCCGGCCAGCAGGTCGACGGGCCGGTCCGGACCGGTGACGAGGTCGATGGTCACCTCGTCGGTGGTGTGGTTGAGCAGGAAGAGGTGCTCGGTGCCGTCGGCGGCCCTGCGGCGGACGGCTTCGACGCCCTCGGGGGTGTCCAGGACGGGCGTGACTCCGGCGCCGGTGACGCAGTCCAGGACGAGGCGGCGCAGAGTCTCCCGGTCGGGGGAGGTGCCCAGGTAGGTGGCGGTGCCGGTGCCGAAGCGGTGCCGGGTGGCGGCCGGGAGGCCCTTCAGCTCGCCGTCGGCGTAGGCGGCCAGGGCCTCGGCGCCGGCCAGGTCGATGACGTCCTGCCACTCGGTGGCGGTGCCGGTGTGCCCGGCGTGGCGCAGCCCGCAGGTCTCGCCGGGCCGCATCGGCGCGAACTCGTCGATCTCGATGCCGAGCAGCTCGCGGAAGGCGCCGGGGTGCCCGCCGGGCCGTACCCGGTCGTACTCGTCGACGATGCCGGAGAAGTACGACATCAGCAGGTGGCCGCCCGCGCGCACGTACCCGGTGAGGTTGTCGGCGCCGGTGTCGTCGACCAGGTAGAGGTTGGGCACGACCACCAGGCGGTAGCCGCTCAGGTCGCTGTCCGGGCGGACGAAGTCGATCGCGATGTTGGCGTTCCACAGCGGGCGGTAGTGGTCGAGCAGGCGATCGGTGAACCGCAGGTCGTTGGAGGGGTGGTCGGGACTCTCCAGGGCCCACCAGCTCTCCCAGTCCCACACCACGGCCACCTCGGCCGGGTCGCAGACGCCCCCGCTCAGGTCGGCGAGGCGTGCCACGTCCCGGCCGAGCGCGGTCACCTCGCGCCAGGTGCGGGTGCGGGCGCCGCCGTGCGGGACCATGGCCGAGTGGTAGCGCTCGGCGCCGGCCCGGGAGGCCCGCCACTGGAAGAACATCACCGAGTCCGCGCCCCGGGCCACCGCCTGGAGCGAGCGTGGCCTCAACTGCCCTGCGGGACGGGCGTGGTTGCGGCCGTCGGTGAGGTTGCGGCCGGTGGCGGATTCCAGCATGAGCCAGGGTTTGCCGCCGCGCAGCGACCGCATGAGGTCGAAGTTGTAGCCGGCGAGCAGCGGCCCCTCCGGATCCTGCGGGCCCGCGTAGATGTCGAGGGAGACGATGTCCTCCTCGGCGGCCCAGCGCCAGTAGTCGAGGTGTTTGAAGGACCCCATGAAGTTGGTGGTGACGGGGAGGTGCGGGGTGTGGCGGCGGACGATGTCGCGTTCGGCGGAGTAGCACTCCAGCGCCGCGGCGTCGGAGAAGCGGGCGAAGTCCAGCAGCTGGCCGGGGTTGGGGCCCGACACCGTCCGGGAGCGGGCGGCAGGGGTGCCGACGTGGTCGAAGGAGTCGTAGCGCTGGCCCCAGAAGGCCGTTCCCCAGGCGTCGTTGAGGGCGGCGATAGTGCCGTAGCGGGCCGCGAGCCAGCGGCGGAAGTGCGCGACGGAGACCGGGCAGTGACAGCCGAAGCCGATGTATTCGTTGCCGATGTGCCACATGGCCAGGGCGGGATGACCGGCGTAACGCTCGGCCAGCCGCTCGGTGATCCGTGCCGCGTAGTGCCGGAAGACCGGGGAGGACTGGCAGTAGTGGCAGCGGGAACCGAAGGCGATCCGGCGGCCCTCGCCGTTCACGGGCAGCGTCTCGGGATGCTCGTGGGCAAGCCAGGAGGGCGGTGCGACGGTGGGCGTGGCCAGGTCGACGCCCACGCCCGCCTCAGCCAGCAGGTCCATCACCTCGTCCAGCCAGCCGAACTCGTAGACACCGGGCCGGGGTTCGAGCAGACCCCAGGAGAAGACACCCACGGTGACCAGGTTGACCCCGGCCTCGTGCATCAGGCGGACGTCCTCCCGCCAGGTGGCGGCCGGCCACTGCTCGGGGTTGTAGTCGCCGCCGTAGGCCAGGCCCTGCAGCCGTTGCCGCAGGCCGGCGAGACGTTCGTCGGCGGGGTCGGGACGGGACACGGAGGCTCCTTCGGGTTGGTCGGACCGGGGTCCTGGGGCATGTGGGACCTGCCCGCGTGCGGGCGGGCGATCGGGGTGGTTCGGGCACGGGACGGCTCGGGGCGGGCTCTCAGCCGCCGCGGGCGTTTCGCTTCAGCGCCCCTCGGCGGATCGCAGCAGCAGTGCGAGGGCCCAGTCCTGGTCGTTCGCGAGCGGGTCCGGTCGGTGCGCGGGACGCCCGTCCACGCAGCTGGGCATCATGAAGGCGCAGGTCGCCCGGCCGTCGGGGCCGAAGTCGACGAGGTTGGCCGCGAAGATCGCGTCGGCGACCCGCTCGGAGTCCTCGTCCCGCAGGGCCTCGGGCAGCTGCCGGAGCGCTATCGCCGTGAGCACGCTCCAGTAGTGCGGGAACGTGTCGCCCCACAGCCGCTCGATGCCGAACCAGTACCCGTCCCAGTGCCGGATGGCGACGTCACGGAGCCGGACGTGCGGCTGCGGCCCACCGAAGACGTGCAGCCACCGCACGGCCGGGCCCAGCGCCGCCAACAGCCGTTCGTCCGGGGCGATTTCGTACGCCGTCGCGAGCAGGCTGACCAGCGGCGCGACCATCGACTGCTCGTAGCTCACCTCGTGCCGGGGCAGCGCGGTGCCCCGGTCGGCGAACCCGTGAGCGTGCTCGATCAGCGACTCGCGCAGGCGCTTCGCCCGCGCCGCGTCGCCCTGCTCGTCGAGCGTGGCGATCACTGCGGCCATCGCCTCGGGGTGCCCGATGAGCAGGTGGTCGCGGACGCCGAGGGAGTACGACGACTCAAGGAGCCGGGCCGCGAGATCGAGGTCGGCCGGGTCGCCGGACAGCGCGAACTGGTCGTGGAAGAAGTGCGCCAGCCACGGGGTGTTGTAGAGCCGCACCGGTTCGGCGAAGCGGCTGCCACGGCGGACCGAGTCGTCGGGATCGACCAGGCGCTCACGGGCGAAGCGCGCGAAGCCCTGGAGGGCCTCGTCGAGCGCGTTGACGCCGTCCGAGCCGCCCCAGCCGCGCAGCCGGGCCTGCTGGAGCAGCACGGCCATGCCGATGCGCTCCGCCCCGTCGGTCCAGTCCTGCCAACCGTTCTCGGTCTGGGTCAGGCCGGTGCGGGTGTCCACCGGCACGAACGCGTACCGCTCCGGCTCCGGCCGCTCGTGCGGGCGGTGTTCGCGGAGGATACGGGCAGACCGCGCCTCGACCAGCTCCCGCAGCGGGGCGAGGAAGGCGACGGCCGTCCGGCTCCGGCGGCCGTCCCGCTCGACGTCGATGTGCTGGACGCCGTGGGCGGACGACGTGATGCCGTCGCCCGGCGAGGATGCGAGCACCGTGCCCTCGGCGAGGCGCAGGTCCAGGGCCGTACCTACCGGTGCGGTCAGGGACGGCAGTTCGGCAGGGGCGTCGGTGGCGGCGAGGAATGCATCCCGGTCGTCGTACCAGCCGAGCTCCCAGGCGAGGACGTACTCCTCCCCGGGGGCGAGGTCCAGGACGGGCTGGCCGCCGAACGACTCGGGGCTGCGGGCGTGGTCGGTGGGATGGACGACGAGGTGACCGCGGATGTCGGACCAGGTCCGGGAGTTGCGCGACTCGACCGAGTACGCCCACAACTCGCCCACCCGGACGATCGCGCCGAGCAGCGGGGGAGTGCCGGCCATCGGCTCGGCCAGCACCCACGACCACGCCCCGCCGGTGAAGACGTGCGCATGACAGCTTCGCGCGAGCGCGCCCGCAGCACTGTCGTACACATCCCTGACCGGTACGTTCACACCGAGCCCGGTGATCCGCAGCGGCTCGGCGCCGGTGTTCGTCCAGGTGTAGGTCTCGGTGCAGCGGTCCCCGGCGACCTGGCGCCGGACCTCCAACTCCAGCCCGGACACCGGCCGGTGGCGCGCGGTCACGCCGCCGGCCCGCCAGTCGATCTCGTACGGTGTCTGCCAGCGGCCGGAGCCGCGCGAGGTGATCGCGAAGCCGGTGCCCCAGGCGTGGTCCGGCCCGTGCCAGGTGTCCGTCAGCTCGTCGAGCAGGTACAGCCGGTCCGGGTCCAAGGTGTGCTGGAAGGCCACGGGTGACGCGTCCGCGCCGAGTACCACCCGGCCGCCGCCGAATGCGAACTGCCTGGTCATCGCTTCTCCTTCGGGCCCGGTCATCCGTTGAACCCCGTGCCGACGAGGGTGGGGCGCCAGTACTTCTGCAGGGCGAAGAAGCCGGCCGCGAGCGGCACGATGGAGAGCAGTGACCCCATCATGACGATGCTGATCAGGTCCGGGGAGGCGCCCACGGTGCGGATCTCCCCGTTGAGGATGTCCAGCCCCAGTGTCACGGGGTACAGCGAGCTGCTCTTGAGCATTACCAGGGAGAGGAAGAAGTTGTTCCAGATGGCGACCGCCTGGAAGAAGAAGATGGTCACCAGCCCCGGCGCCAGGGTGGGCAGGACCATCGACCGGAAGGTCCTCAGCTCGCTGGCCCCGTCGATCCTCGCCGCGTTGAGCAGGTCGTCCGGGACCATGGACTGCACATAGATACGGGCCAGGTACACCCCGAACGGGTTGACGAACGAGGGCAGCAGCACGGCCCAGTAGGTGTCCGTCAGATGGGCAGCGCTCATCATCAGGAACAGGGGCATGACCAGGGCCGCCTGGGGGACCAGGACCCCGCCCAGCACCAGGGTGAAGAGGAAACCGCGGCCCCGGAACTCGAACTTGGCGAACGCGTAACCCGCGGCGGCGGCCAGGATCGTGGAGACGGCCCCGCCGATCACCGAGTAGCCGACGCTGTTGGCGAGCCACCGCAGGTAGATGCCGTTCTGGTAGCCGAACGTCAGCCGCAGGTTGTCCACGACCCGGCCGGGTGCGGAGAACCAGAGGCTGAAGCTGGAGTACAGCGTGCCCGCGTCCTTGGTGGCGGCCACGAGCAGCCACCAGACCGGGATGAAGAAGTACAGCGCGAAGAGCACCATCACCAGGCCGAGGGGGATGCGTCCGAGCATCCACTTCGAGCGGGCCGGGGATGCCGCCCGGCTGGCGACGCTCATTTCGTCTCCTTGGGGGCGGACAGACCGGACGCGCGGGCCGTCAGACGGAGGAACCCGAACGACAGCACGAAGGCGATCAACGCCAAGGACACCGAGATCGCGGCCGACAAGGGCTCGTCGTTGTTTCCGTAGGCGGCGTTGTAGGCCATCATGTTCGGCGTGTAGTTGCTGCTGATGGCGTTCGAGATCTTCGACAGGATGACCGGCTCGTTGAAGAGCTGCAGCGTGCCGATGATGGTGAACAGGCCCGTCATCACGACCGCCGGCATCACGATCGGCAGCTTGATCCGCAGCGCGATCCTGATCTCGCCCGCCCCGTCGACCCGCGCCGCCTCGACGACGCTGGCGGGGATCGACTGCAGGGCCGCGTACACGATCAACATGTTGAAGCCGACCCCGGCCCAGACCATGATGTTGCCGATCGAGCCGAGGACCAGACCGGAGCCCACCAGGTCCACCGAGCCGAGCCCCAGGGACTCGGTCGCCGAGGTGATCGGGCTCAGCCCCGGCTGGTAGAGAAAGCCCCACAGCAGGGCCGCGATCACGCCCGGCACGGTGTACGGAAGGACGAAGGCGGCCCGGAACAGCCGCTTCATGAATGCCAGCCGGGAGTCGAGCATCAGCGCCAGCAGGATCGCCACGCCCAGGATGAGGGGGACCACGACGACGCCGAACTCGAGCAGCCGGAAGACGCCGTTGTAGAAGTCCGGGGTGGTGAAGACGGTGACGTAGCTGCTCAGCCCCACGAACTTAAGCTCGGAGCCGCCGAAGCCGAGGCCGTCGAAGGTCTGCCGGTACAGGCTCGTGTAGAGGGCGTAGCCGATCGGGAAGAAGAACAGGCCGGCGAAGAGCAGCATGAACGGTGCCAGGAAACCGTAGGCGGCCACGCGGCGCCTGCGGTCCTGGCGGAGCCGCGGTCGGCGGCTCCGCGTCGGTTCCTCACGCCCGCGGGTGCGAGGAGCACTGTCGAGGGTCGTCGTCATCAGGGCTCCTGGACGCTCAGGCCCTGCTTGCGCATGTAGGCCACGACCGACTTCTGCGTCTCCTTGAGCGCCTCGGCCAGCGTCATCTTCCCGTTCACCGCTTGGCTGAGGTAGTTCTGCTGGGTCGTGAACCACTCGTTCGCCACCGGCCCGTAGTTGAAGTCACGCGCGACGCTGTGGTTCGACTCGGCGATTGTGTCGTAGATCTTCTGTCCCCCGAAGAAGCTGGACGGCTTGCTGAGCGCCTCGCTCTTCTGCGCCTTCAGGTTCGTCGGGTAGATGGTGATCTTGGGGATCCAGTAGTTCGACCACACCTGCTGGTTCGTGGTGATGAACTTGGCGAACTCCAGGGCTTCCTTCGGGTGCTCGGTCGACTTGAAGACGACCGCGGAGGATCCGCCCCAGCTGCCGCTGGCCGCGGTGCCCGGCGTCCACTGCGGCAGGGCGGCGACGGCCCACTTGCCCTTGGTCTTCGGCGCGACCGACTCCAGCGGTCCGGGCGCCCAGGCGGCACTGATCCAGGAGGCGACCTTGCCCGTATTGAGGTCCTGCCCCCACTGGCTGGAGAACTGAGGCAGCGTCAGGACCGCCTTCTCGTCGAGGAGCTTCTGCATGGTGTCGGCGACCTTCAGGGCCGCGGGGTTGGCGATGTCCACCACCCAGCTCTTGCCCTCCACCTTGAACGGCCGTGAACCGGCGGCCCAGGCCAGCGCGTTGAACGGCGAGGCGTCGTTGGTGGGCAGGTTCCCCATGTACACACTGGGGTCCTTCTTGTGCAGGGCGATCGAGGACTGCACGTACTCGTCCATCGTGGTCGGCACCGGCAGGTCGTACTTCTCGAACAGGTCCTTGCGGTAGTACAGGGACAGCGGGCCCGAGTCGATCGGCAGCCCGTAGAGACCGTCACCGACCTGGACCGTGCTCCACGCCCACGCCTCGAAGTTGGAGGCGAGCGCGGAAGCGTTGCCGCCGCTGACGGTCTTCAGGTCGAGCACCGACCCGGTGGTGACGAACTGCGGCAGGTACTGGGTGTCGAAGGCCGCTATGTCGGGTGCCCGGTCCGCCTTGACGTCGAGCAGCAGCTTGGCCTGCGGGATCGTGTTGCCGCTGGCCGACACGATCTCCATCTTGATCTTGATGTCGGGGTGCTGCTTCTCCCACAGGTCGAGCAGAGCCTTGCTGTCGGGGAACGGTGTCTTCACCCAGAACGTCAGCGTGACCGGCCCCTTCGCGGCGTCGGTCGACCCTCCCGAGGAACTGCAGGCGGCACCCGTCAGCGCGGTGGCCATCGTGAGGGCGATCGCGGCCAGGTACCGCCGCCTGCGTCCTGCGGGAGCGGCCGCCTGCCTGGCGGGGAGCGAGAAGGTTCTGCTGTCGTGGTCGGACACTGGTGGCTCCTTTACCTTCAGTGCAACTGGGATTTTCTGGCTGGTCCGGGTGCGCGCAGGCGCAGGCCGCGATGCCCGATGAGCGTGGGGTCGGTGGCTCGTCGATACGTATCGACGACCGGTGCCATGTCGTACGCGTTCGGCGTTCGGTGGGTTTCTCTGCTGCTGGAGGGGGCAGCGCGCAGCTCAGGGGCGGAGAGTGGTGACGGTCGTCGCGCGGCGGGTCAGCCGGGAGGGGACCAGTTCGACGCCGTACGGCGGCGGGTTGCCGCCCTCGTCGTCCAGTAAGGCGAACAGGGTGCGCATCGCGCGGCGGGAGATCTCGCGGGGTGCGTGGGAGACGTTCGTGACCGACGGCTCCATCTCCTCGGCCGCCGAGTCGGTGCAGTGCCCGACGACCGAGATGTCGCGACCGGGCACCATCCCGCGCTGGAGCAGGGTTCCCAGCACATGCGGGATGGCCGAGGTGTGCGGCACGATCAGCCCGTCGGCCGGTTCGGTGCCGCTCAGTGCCTTGTCCACCACTTCGCGGGCGCCCGACGGCGTGGATTCAGGCAGCTGGACGAGTCCGGTGCGGATGCCGGCGGTGGCCGCGGCCTCGTCGACGCCGCGCTGGAACTGTCCTACGAAGCTGTTGCCGCGGGCGATCGTGTGCGGTGGGTGGCCGACGACCACGATGCGCCGGTGGCCCGTGCCGACCAACTCCTCCACTGCGAGCCGGCCGGCCTGCGTGAAGTCGATGTCCACGCAGTGCAGGCCGACGGGGTCGTCGGGGACACCGATCAGGACCACCGGCACCCGCAGTGAGGGGATCACCGGGATCCGCTCGTCATTGGCCGCGATGACCATCATGACGATCGCGTCGCACAGCGAGCGGGCGTCGAGCCGGGTCAGCCCCGCGGCGCCCTCGTCCGCGGTCACCAGGAGCACGTCGTAGTCGGCCTCCCTCGCGCACTGGGTGATCGCCTCGAGGAACGGCACGACACCTGTGTTGCCCAGGTCCCCGCCGACCGGGACCACCAGTCCGATGACCCGCGTACGACTGCTGGCCAGCGCCTGTGCCCCCGCGTTCGGTTGGTAGGACAGCAGGTCGATCGCGGCCTGGACCCGCTTGCGGGTCTCCTCCGAGATCGGGCGCTTGCCCGTCATGACGTAGGAGACGGTGCTCTGCGAAACGCCGGCGAGGCGGGCCACATCCTTGCTGGTGAACATGAGTTGGCACCTCCTCTCGTCATCGTCGATGCGTATCGATTGAGCGTCGCGAGCGTAGACACGGGCCACTCTGGGAGCAAGACCCGTGCGGAACTTCGACGCAACCGGTCGGGTGGGCGCGGCCGTTGGCAGTGGCGTGCGGTGAAGGCGGGTGATTGCCGGGGGAGCGGGCGGTCGGTCGTGCTGTCGGTGTCATACGTCCGTGACCCCTGAGCTCTCGCGGATGACAAGGTCGGTACCGGCGAAGGTCCGCGCGGGAGGTTGGTAGTCGCTTTCCAGCTGGCCGCGGAGGAGTGCGAAGGCGTCGCGGCCCAGTCCCTGGAAGTCCATGCGGACCGTGCTCAGGGCTGGTGTGACGAACCCCGCGTGCGGGGCGTCGTCGAAACCGATGACGCTGACGTCTCCGGGCACGGACCGCCCGGCGTGATGCAGGGCGCGCAGCACGCCCAGAGCCAGCTCGTCGTTGCCGCACAGGATTGCCGTGACGCCCGGGTCACGGGCCAGTTGCTCTCCCTCGTCGTAGCCGGCCTGAGCGTCCCAGCCCTTGCCGCCGTGGGGTTCGGGTGGGGTGATGCCGGCCTCCTCCAGAGCCTTGCGCCAGCCCTGGGCGCGCGGCCCTTCGGAGCGCCGGGTGCCCACTGACGTCGGGATCGCGACGTAGTGAACGGTCTGGTGACCGAGCTGAAGCAGGTACGCGGTGGCGGCGCGGGCCGCCTCACGGTCGTCGGCCCACACGGCGGGGCGGGGAGGCCTCCGGCCGTGTGGGGGCGCTTCGACGACCGCGGCGCACGGCACGTCCGCCGGGACCCGGCGCAGAGCCGACGCGCCGAGCCGGTCGAAGCCGATGACCATCAGGCCTCCGCCGCCGGCTGCTGCCGAGGAGATCGTGCGGTCCAGGTCGTCCTCGGGCGTCAGCACCTTCACGCCGAGTGAGTAGCCTGCGGCGGAGGCCGCTTCCTCCAGGCCCTGCAGGGTTGCCGCGTAGCCGTAGAGGGTGGTGTTCGACGTCAGCACGGTGACGGACCGGGTCACGCCGCTGGCCAGTGCGAACGCGGTTGCGTTGCGCCGGAATCCCAGCGTTTCGATGGCCGCTTCGACCCGGTTGCGCGTCACCTCGCGGACATTCGGGTGGCCATTGAGGACCCTCGAAACGGTCTGGTAGGAGACGCCCGCCGCCTCAGCGACGTCGCGAATACTGGCGGCCTTCCGCGGTTCCTGGCCGGGGCCCCGGTGGTTGCCGGAGCTTGTGTGACCGGTCACATCCATGCCAGGATTGTGACCGGTCACAATCACTGCCGTCAAGAGATGGAAACCGGGGATTTACGCAGCGATCACACAGGGGGCCCGTCACAGGCCGTCCGATGCCGCGCAATGGACGGCGGCGGCAGAAGGCCTGCGAAAGGGTTCGTACACCACAGAGTCGTACACCGCAGAAGGGGAACCGCGTTGACTACTGCTGTCGAAGCAGCCGAGAGGTCTCTTCTCTGGTCCCATGAGGTCTTCGGGTTGCACGCCATCGCGGATTCCGCGGGGTCGGTCAGGCTGGGAGCGCCGGGCCAGGATTGGAACTCCTTGCTTCCCCTGGTCGAGGTCACGGCCACCGGCCACGGACGTACCTGGTCGGGGGAACGTTTCATCGACACCGCGATCGGCGACCGCCTGACCTATCGCGGCCACGAGACGGCCCAGGACGGAGACTGGCAGTGCACAACCATCCGGCTGGCGGACCCGGCGACCGGCCTCGCCGTCGACATCACCCTGGGGACCTGCCCCGGCACGGGCTTCCTCCGCTCGCAGGTGCGCCTGGTCAATGAGGGGAGCACCCCGCTTCAGTTGGAGAGCGTGTCGACCCTGGCCCTCGGCGGCGTCGTGGACGCCATGGGCGCTCTGGGCGGCCTGACCCTCCACTGGGCGGACAACGACTGGCTCGCCGAGTGCCGTTGGCAGCACACCGCGTTCCGTGACCACATCGTCCCTCTGAACCGGTCCGCCCACGGCCACGAAGGACGCGGCTGCTTCGAACGGTACTCGCAGGGAAGCTGGTCAACGGGACGGCACCTGCCGATCGCCGCGCTCACCGATCAGGCGGGTCGCGCCTGGCTCTGGCAGATCGAGTCCAGCGCGGGCTGGCGCTACGAGACCGGCGAACGGGAAGGTGCCGCCTACGTCGCTCTGTTCGGACCCGACGACGCCCATCACCAGTGGCGCCAGACCCTGGAGCCCGGCCAGGAGTTCACCACCGTCCCGGCCGTTCTTGTGGGGGCCGCGACCGGCGGCCTGGACGCTGCGTTCGGCGAACTCACCGCCTACCGCCGCCGCATGCGCCGCAGCCACCCGGACCACACGGCACTCCCGGTGATCTACAACGACTACATGAACACCCTGATGGGCGACCCCACCACCGACAAGCTCATGCCGCTCATCGAAGCGGCGGGGTCTGCGGGCGCCGAGGTCTTCGTGATCGACGCCGGCTGGTACGACGACGACGCCCAGGGCTGGTGGGACGCCGTCGGCGCCTGGGACGCCTCCGACCGTCGCTTTCCTGGCGGCATCCAGAAGGTCCTGAACGCCATCAGGGAGCACGGGATGACCCCCGGACTCTGGCTGGAGCCCGAAGTGGTCGGCGTACGCAGCCCCCTGGCCGACACCCTGCCGCCCGAGGCGTTCTTCCGCCGGGGCGGAGTCCGCGTCACCGAACACGGCCGACACCACCTGGACCTGCGCCACCCCGCCGCCCGCGCCCACCTCGACCAGGTCGTCGACAGGCTCGTGGCTGACTGGGGGGTGGGCTATCTGAAGCTCGACTACAACATCAACATCGGCCCCGGTACCGAGAACGGCAACGAAAGCGCGGGCGCCGGCCTGCTGGGGCACCACCGCGCACACCTCGACTGGCTCGGCTCCCTCCTCGACCGGCACCCCGGCCTGGTCCTGGAGAACTGCGCGTCGGGCGGGCTGCGCATGGACTACGCGCAGCTCGCGGTCGTCCAGTTGCAGTCCACCAGCGACCAGCAGGACCCCCTGCGCTATCCGCCCATCGCCGCAGCGGCCGCCACCGCGGCGACCCCCGAGCAAGCCGCTGTGTGGGCCTACCCCCAGCCGCACTTCAGCCTTGACGAGATCGCCTTCACCCTCACCGGCGCGCTGCCGGGCCGCATCCACCTGTCCGGATTCCTCGACCGCATGAACCCGGAGCAGTACGAACTCGTCCGCTCGGCCGTCTCCGTCTACAAGACCGTCCGCTCGGAGATCCCCGACAGCCTGCCGTTCTGGCCGCTCGGACTTCCCTCGTGGGAGGACACCTGGATCGCCTCGGGCTGGCGAGGCCATGCCGCCAGCTGGCTCGCACTGTGGCGACGGGAGCCGGCCGCCGATGAGCGAGGAGGAGTCCCGCGCCCAAGAGACCGGCACGGAGCCGACGAAAGCACCCGCACCGTCACGATCTCCCACCTGCGTGGCGCCCACCTGCATCCCACGCTGCTCTACCCCGCCACCTCCGACGCCACCGCGGCCTGGGACGCCGCCGACGGCCGGCTCACCGTCTCCCTGCCCCGCCCCAACACCGCCGTGCTCCTCCGACTCAGCGCGGCGCCACCGGCAGAGGGTCGCCAAGTGTGACGAGGCGGGCGTCCGTCGACCTGGTCGCAGAGGTGTACGAGGCGATGTGTGAGGTCTGCAGGCAGCAGGTCAGCGGCCCGGGCCGAGTGGATGACTGAAGCCCTGGGACGAGATGAGCGCGGCCGCTTCCGTGAGGTCGGTGGCGAATCGCTCGACCGCCTCGTACGGGAAGCGCTGGCTGGGGCCGCTGAGTGAGAGGGAGGCGATGACCGTGCCCGAGCGGCTGGTGACCGGCACGGCGACCGCGGTCAAGCCCTCGTCCCATTCGCTGCTGCTGACGGCGTAGCCGCGCTGCGCCGCCTCCTGTGCCCAGGCACGCAGCCGCTCCACATGTGCCTCGCCGCGCGGGGAGGCCGCGGCGAGGCGGCGCAGCAGCGGATCGGAGGCGTCGCGCAGGAGGATCTTCGACGAGGCGCCGGCCCACAGGGGCTGTTCGTCGCCGACGTCGACGACATGCCGCAGGGGGTGCGGGCTCTCCTCGTGGGCGACGCAGACGCGGTTGACGTCGCGGGCGACGAAGAGGTTGACCGTCTCGCCGAGCCGGTCGGCGAGGTCGCGCATGACCTTGCGGGTCTCCCGGGGTACCTCCCACTGGCTGCGGGCCAGGTAGGCCCAGCGCCACAGGCCGGGGCCCGCGGTGTAGCCGCTCGGGTGCGACCACAGCAGTCCGCTCTCCTCGAGGGTCTGCACCAGGCGCAGTACCGTCGTCTTGGCCAGTCCGGTGGCGTCGGTGATCTCGCGCAGGGTGATGACGGGCCGGTCCTCGCTCAGCAGGCCGAGGATGTCCAGGGCGCGCCGTACGCTCCGTACGCCCGTACCCTGCTGTTCTCTCCCCGCCTCGGCCGGAGCGTCCCTCTCGTCCACGCGCATTCTCCCCGTACTGCTTCGTCGTCGCGCGGCACCAGTTCGTTGTCCGCCGCGCTCACCCGTGACGGTAGTCCGCCAGGCGGACCAAGGGAACCGTAAAGGCTAAGAAATCTTGTCGTAACCCTTGATGGCGGAATCGCCGGCCCGTATGTTTCCGCTACTTGGTTCGATCGGTCCGTTCAGTGGACCTGGTTCTGTGGGTCGCCGCCCGTACCGCTGTGGCGATGGCCCGGTTCGCCGGTGACGGCCCGCTCCCCACCCGCCGAGCGTGCGCCGTCGCCCGACCGTCTGTCCCCACCCGGCCGTCCGAGTCCCGACCCCACCCTGCCGCGCACCGCTCGCACGGCAGGGCCGGTCCGGAGGAGCCGCAGCAATCCAGTGGAGTGTGTGAGATGAGCAGTGCGCAGAAGTCGGCCGCGGCCGGCGGTGCCGGAGCGTCCCCCGACGTGGCGAAGAGAGCAGCGGTCGCAAGCTTCATGGGAGCAGTGGTCGACTGGTACGACTTCTTCCTCTACGGCATCGTCGCCGGCCTGCTTTTCGGTGACCTGTTCTTCCCGGGTGCTTCGCCGGCCGTGGGCACCCTCGCCGCCTGGGCCACCTTTGGCGTCGGCTTCCTCTTCCGTCCGCTCGGCGGCATCGTCTTCGGCCACTTCGGTGACCGGCTGGGCCGCAAGCGGATGCTCGTCCTGACGATGCTGATCATGGGTGCGGCCAGCACGCTCATAGGCGTGCTGCCCACCTACGCGACGGCCGGCATATGGGCGCCCGTTCTGCTGGTGGTGCTGCGCGCCGCGCAGGGCTTCGCGGTCGGCGGGGAGTGGGGCGGTGCCGCGCTGATGGCGGTGGAGAACGCGCCCGCCAAGTGGCGCTCCCTCTACAGCAGCGGCGTGCAGGTCGGCGCCTCGGTCGGCCTGATGCTCGCCACCCTGATCACCAAGGTCATCTCCGGGAACACCTCCGACGCGGCCTTCCGCGAGTGGGGCTGGCGCATCCCGTTCCTGGTCAGCGCGTGCCTCGTGATCGTGGGTCTGGTCATCCGGGCCAAGGTCGAGGAGTCCGAGGTCTTCACCAAGCAGGTCGCCGCGAAGAGCGCGGACGCCAAGCCCCGCGTGCCGCTGGTCGCCGCCGTGAAGTCCAACCCCAAGGGCTTCTTCGCCATCATCGGGCTGCGCTTCGTGGAACTGTTCACCTTCTACGGCGTGACGACCTTCGGCCTCGCCTACGGCACCGACGAACTCGGGCTGAACCGTGACAGCCTGCTCAACGTCAACCTGGCCGTCGGCGGACTGGCGATCATCACCATCCCGGCCTTCGCCTACCTCGCCGACCGCTTCGGCCGCCGCCGGATCTACTGCTGGGGCGCCCTGATCGGTGTGGTGAGTGCGGTGCCGTACTTCTGGGCCATGGAGACCGGCTCGCTGGTCCTGATCATCGCCTGTGCGGTGCTGTTGGTGAACGTCGCCCACGACATGGCGGTCTCCGTCCAGCAGTCGCTGTTCACCGACATGTTCGGCCCCGAGTACCGCTACAGCGGCGCCGGTGTCGGCTACCAGCTCGCCAGCGCCGTCGGCGGCGGCTTCACCCCGCTCATCGCCGGCTCCCTGGTGATCTGGGCGGACGGCAGCTGGTCGCTGGTCGCGGCCTATATCGCCCTCGGCTGCGCGGTCTCATTCCTGGTCGCGCTGCGGATGGGCGGCGACCGAGAGGCGGCCGGGACGCCGGACGCCGTACGGCAGCGCGGCGCGGCGGCAGACGCGACTGTCTGACCAGTCCCGCCACTCAAGGGGCCCCGGCCTTTGCCGGGGCCCCTTTGTTTGCCAGCCCCGGCTCTTGTTGGGGGTGTCATCCGCGCCTTATTCTGGCCGCAGAGTGGATTCATTGATCCGTCTAGTGGACCGTTGGAGTTCTGGTGAAAGCAGCTGTCCTCACGGCGTCGGGCCGGGTCGAGACCGTCGGCGACTGGCCGGAGCCCGTCTGCGGCCCCCACGACGTCATCGTGGAGATGGGCGGTGTCGGCCTGTGCGGCAGCGACCTCGCCGTCTTCCACGGCAGACGACGGCCGCCCGTGCTGCCCTGGGTCATGGGTCACGAGGGCTTCGGACGGATCGCCGCCGTCGGCAGCGACGTCCGCGACCGCCAGGTGGACCAGCGAGTGGTCATCGAGCCCAACTACGCCTGCCTGAAGTGCGCGGACTGTCTCACTGGGTTGACGTCGGCCTGCCCGCACCGGGTCATCGTCGGCCTGAACGCCCCGGGCGTCCTCGCCGAACGCGTCGCCCTCCCCGCGCATTTCGCCCATCCCGTGGCGGACGGGCCGACCGGCGCCGACCTCGCTGCCACCGAGCCGTACACCGTGGCCAGGGCCGCCGTACGGCGCAGCGGCGTCACGGCCGCCGACCGCTGTCTGGTCGTAGGCGCCGGGGCCCAGGGGCTGCTGGTCTGCCTCATCCTGTCCCGCCTGGGCATCGAACCGGTCGTCACCGAACCCCACCTCCAACGGCTTGCCCGCGCCGAACGGCTGGGTGCGACACGCGACGACGCCCGTACCGGATTCACGTACGTCTTCGAGACCTCCGGCCACGCCCCCGCCCTGCGCCCTGCCGTGGAGCGGGCGGCGCCGGGCGCGACCGTCGTCCTGATCGGCCTCAATCCGCACCAACTGCCGCTCACCACCGACGACGTGGTCCGCCGCCAGCTCGTGCTCCGGGGCTCGATGATCTACGACCACCCCGGCGACTTCGCCGCGGCGATCACGGAACTGCCCCAGGCCCGGCCAGGGATGGTGATGGAGGCCCGCTTCCCATTCGGCGAGGCCCAAGAGGCGTTCGCCGGCGCCGCCGAACGCGCCGGGAAGACCTGGATCAGCATCCGTGATTCCGATGGGAGCGGGCATGCGTAAGTCGATCGCCACCGTCTGTCTCAGCGGCTCACTGACCGAGAAGCTGACCGCCACCGCCCGCGCGGGCTTCGACGGAGTCGAGATCTTCGAGAACGACCTGCTGGCCAGTCCCCTCACCCCTGAGGAGATCCGCGCCCGCTGCGCCGACCTCGGGCTCACCATCGACCTCTATCAACCGATGCGGGACGTCGAGGGCGTGCCCGAGGAGGAGTTCGTCCGCACTCTGCGCCGGGCGGAGCACAAGTTCGACGTCATGCGCAGGCTGGGGGCCGACACGCTCCTGGTGTGCTCCAGCGTCTCCCCGTGGGCCGTGGACGACGACGCCCTCGCCGCCGGGCAACTCGCCCGACTGGCCGACCTCGCCCAGGAGTTCGGCATCCGGGTCGCCTACGAGGCGCTCGCCTGGGGACGGCACGTCAGTACGTACGACCACGCCTGGCGCATCGTCGAGACGGCCGGCCACCCCGCGCTCGGCGTCTGCCTGGACAGCTTCCACATCCTCTCCCGGGGCTCGGAACCCAAGGACCTCGAAGGCATTGCGGACATCCCCGGCGAGAAGATCTTCTTCCTGCAGCTGGCGGATGCCCCGCTGATGGCCATGGACGTCCTGCAGTGGAGCCGCCACTACCGCTGCTTCCCGGGCCAGGGCGGCCTCGACGTGACGTCCTTCGTCCGCCACGTCGTGAACGCCGGTTATCGCGGCCCGCTCTCCCTGGAGGTCTTCAACGACGTGTTCCGGCAGGCCGACGCGGGGAGCACCGCCGTCGACGCGCTCCGCTCCCTGATCGCCCTGGAGGAGAGCGCGGGCCTCTCCCCGCTCCCGGCCCCGGTCGTGCCGTCGGGCGTCGCCTTCGCCGAACTCGCCACCGCCGACCCGCAGCCCGTGACCGAACTGCTGGCCGGACTCGGCTTCCGGCGCACCGGACGGCACACCGGAAAACCGGTGGAGCTGTGGGAGCAGGGCGACGCCCGCATCCTGCTGAACCACGGCACCGCCACCCGCGGCGACGGCACGGCCCTCACCGCCCTCGGCCTGGAGATCCCCGACCCGCGCGCCGCCGCCCACCGTGCGGAATCCCTGCTCGCCCCCGTCCTGCCCCGACGCCGCAGCGGTCAGGACGTCCCGTTGGACTCGGTTGCCGCACCCGACGGCACCGAACTGTTCTTCTGCGCCACCCGCCACCCCGAACACCCCGACTGGACGGGCGACTTCAAGGCAGAAGTCCACCCCCCACAAGCCGGCTCGGCGGACGGGAACATCACCGGCGTCGACCACGTGGCCCTCACCCAGCCCTGGCACCAATTCGACGAGGCCGTCCTCTTCCACCTCACCGTCCTGGGCCTGCGTCCGCACGAACGCGTCGACCTGGCCGACCCCTACGGGCTCTTCCGCAGCCGCGCCCTCTCCGGCGGCACGGACGGCGCTGCCGCCCCCCGGCTCGTGCTCAACCTGGCTCCCAGCCCGGCCGCGGAGACCGGAACCCGGGCCCAGCACATCGCCTTCACCACCGGCGACATCGTCACGGCCGCCCGCCGTATCCGTGCCGCCGGCGTGGAGCTGCTGAGAATCCCGTCCAACTATTACGAGGATCTCGACGCCCGCCACGCATTCGCCCCTGGCGAGCTGGACACTTATCGAGAACTTGGCATCCTTTACGACAGAGACGACCGCGGAGGCGAGTTCCGCCACTGCTACACCGCCACCGTGGGCCGCGTCTTCTTCGAGATCGTCCAACGAACCGGCGGCTACGGCGGCTACGGTGCGGCCAACGCTCCCGTCCGCCTCGCCGCACAGCGGCGATGACGACCGGGGGAGGGCGTCCATCCGCGCTCGCCGCGAGGGCCGTCGCCGACGGGTGACCTCCGTTCGTCGCCATCGGCGGCCCCTACGACGCTCCGGTGCGCTTCGCGGCGATCCGGCGTTTCGCGGACGTGAAGGGAGGCTGTACGAAGCGCAGCGCGTCCAAGGCGAACCCTTTGCGCAGCACCGGCTTGCGGTGGCTGAAGGTGGTGACGGAGTACTCGCCGTGGTAGGCGCCCATGCCGCTGGCGCCGACGCCGCCGAAGGGGAGGCTCGGCGCGCCGGCCTGGAGGAGGGCGACGTCCAGGCCGACGCCTCCTGACGATGACTCAGCCACGAAGAGCTCGCGGGTCGCCGCCGACGCGGTGAAGACATACAGCGCCAACGGCTTCTCACGCGCCGCGATGTGGTCGACGGCGGCACCCGGCGAAGCGACCGGCACAATGGGCAGCACGGGCCCGAAGATCTCCTCCTCCATGACCGCGGGGCCCTCCCCGGCCGCGCCCGGTCCGTCGAGGTGCAGGATCGTGGGGGAGAGGTAGCGGGTCGCCGCGTCGTGCCGGCCGCCGAACGCGACGGTGCCGTCGGCGAGGTATCCCACGAGACGGGCGTGGTGACGCTCGTTGACGATCCGGCCGTAGTCGGGGCTCTGCGCGGCGTCCTCACCCCACATCTCGGTCACGGCGGCGGCGATCGCCTCCGTCAGCGGAGCCACACGGTCGGGCGTGGTCAGGATGTAGTCCGGGGCGATGCAGGTCTGCCCCGCGTTCGTGAACTTGCCCCAGGCGAGGCGCCGCGCGACCTGGGCGAGGTGGGCGTCGTCGTCGAACCACACGGGGCTCTTGCCACCCAACTCAAGGGTCACCGGCGTCAGATGTCCTGCGGCCGCCCGCAGGACGATCTTCGCGACCTGTCCGTTGCCCGTGTAGAAGATGTGGTCGAACCGCTGCCGCAGCAGCTCCGTCGTCTCGTCGACGCCGCCCTCCACGACGCGTACCGCGCGCGGATCGAGGTACTTCGGTACGAGTTCCGCGAACGTCGACGAGACCTGCGGAGCGAGTTCGCTCGGCTTCAGCACGACGGCGTTACCGGCGGCGATCGCGCCCACCAGAGGCGCGAGGAGAAGCTGCACGGGGTAGTTCCACGGGGCGATGACCAGGACGACCCCGAGCGGTTCGGTGACCAGCCGGGCGCTCGCCGGCGCCAGGCCCAGGGGGAGCCGTGCCCGCCGGGGCCGGACCCAGCGCCGGAGATGGCGTCGCGTGTGCGCGATGTCCGACAGCGTGCCTCCGATCTCGGTGATCTGAGCTTCCGTCGCGCTCTTGTGCAGGTCCTGCCACAGGGCTTGTTCGATGGTGGGACGGTTCTCCGTCAACAGGGCGGCGAGCGCGGATAGTTGACCGGAGCGCCACGCGAGGTCACGTGTGGCGCCGGTCCGGAAGTACTCCCGCGCATCGGCGACGGTCGCCGCGATGCCGGTGCGCAGTGTGGATGTTGACATGGTGTGATCCCCGAGGGCTAGGAGTCGGCGGTCGAGGAATCGGCGGCGATCGGAGGGCGCCCGGCGTGCGGATTCGCGTGGTACTTGTCGGGGCCGAGGCTGTGGACGTCCCAGCCGTTCGGGTACACGCGCTTGGCCAGGCCCTCCAGCGGGTGCTCCTCGCCCGGCTGCGGGTCCGGAAGCGGCTTGGAGCCCATCCGCTTCATCATGGCGTTCGACAGCGCCGTCCGTGCCTTGCCCGGGAGCTTGAGGCCGCACGCCCTGAGCTGGCGCGGGTCCACCTGCGCGACCAGGAGCCAGACGATCACCCGCCCGATCACCGGGGGCATGAGATCGGGCATCCAGGCGAGGAAGGCCTTCGCGACCTGCTCGTTGTAGGGGTAGTAGTACACCTTCTCGTCGAGGTACTTCTCGTAGAACTCCTCGACCTCGGCGAGCGAGTCCGGAAGCGGCTTGTGTGAGCCGAACAGGCGCGCTTCCTTGCTCTGCTGGATGCGGAACGCCTCGCGTTCCTTGTCGGTGACCTTGCGCCAGCCGAACCTGTCGGCGATGCGGACCGGGGTGAGCGTGTTGTCCGCCGCGACGGCGATGAAGTCCTCCTGCACGATGTCGTAGCGGCGGTGCATCTCGTTGACCTTCTTGCCCGCCACGCGTGACGGCCCGGGTCCGAAGCCGTGCTGGTGGACGACGTGGTGGAACAGGGCGGTGTCGATGCTCCGCTTCTCGGTGTTGCGCTCCACCTCGCGCGCGACCTCGTGGACCTTCGACATGGTCGGCGCGGCGAAGGTGATCATATTGCCGGTGATCATCTGGATCGCCAGCAGGGAGCCGAAGTCCTGGCGGAACAGGTCGACTATCCGCTGGTGATCGGTCGCGGGATCGAGTGTCTCGATCTCCCGGACCCGGCGGTACCGGTCGTCCTCCTGACGTGTACGGCGTCCCATCTCTGCCCTCTCGATCTGCCACGGGAGTCAACGCTGCGACGGTCCGACGACCCTCGCCCCAAAAACAGTACGGTGTTCTATTTTCTTGGGCAAGGGTTAGGGTGTGGCCATGCCACCGGGCCGGAAGTACGCGAAGGGAGCGGCGAAGCGAGAGGAAGTGCTCGACGCCGCGCTCGAGCTCATCACTCAACGCGGCTGGGACGCGGTGACGATCCGAGAGCTCGCCTCGATCGTTGGACTGAGCCCGACCGCTCTGGTGCACCACGTCGGCAGCAAGGACGAACTCCTCCTTGAACTGCTTCGTCGCCGTGACCGGCCGGGCGGACGGTCCTACGAGGAACTCGACGCCGACGCGGGCTTCCGTCTGATGCTTTCCGGGCTCCAGGAGAACCGGCGGGTGTCCGGTCTGAGTGAGCTGTACATCCGCCTGTCGGCCGAAGCCACGGCCCCGGATCACCTCGCTCACGAGTTCTTCCGGGATCGGTACCGCAATCTGGGGCAGACCGGGGTGCGGGCGTTCACCGAGGTCGAGGACGCCGGACGCCTCCCGGACGGCATCGATCCCGCGACAGCCGCGCTCATGGTGATCGGGATGATCGACGGCCTCGAACTCCAGTCGTTCTTCCGCCCCGAGATCGACGTCGTCACGCAGGTCCAAGCCGTCTTGCGGTTGCTAGGAGTCGACGTGGATCGCCTGCTCGACGACATCCCCTCCACCGAGGACGCGGTCTCGGCCGATATTCACCACACGGCAGGACCGGAGTAGGCCGACGACGGCCCGACCCTCACCGCCGATGCGAGCCGGATGCTCCCGTCCGCTCCCCGCTACGCCGCCGTTTCGGCTTTCGGACTGTTCCTGTCGGCGCACGCGTCTCTCCAGCCAGGTACAGGCGTACGTTCCCAGCCACTTGGTCGCCACAGGGCCAGGGCTCGCCGGGTCCCGCACACATGTCGTGCCGGGCAGGTCAGGGCTCTCGGACATCGATCTCACCCATCTCTCCGGTCCGGTGCCGTGGACCAGCCGATGAGGGCGCCGCGGAGTGCGGCCACCAGACGGGAGGCGGCCTCGTCCTCGGTGCGTCCGCTCTTGATGAGGTCGAGGATGTCGCGGGGGTCGAACAGGGCGTTCCACAGGTACAGGGCTTCGTCCCCGAGGTCGCCGAGTCCGAGGTCCTGGGTGGTCTGCCGCAGGGGTTCGGTGAGCGCTTCGGCCTGTGGTGCGAGATAGCCGGTGTTCTCGCGCAGGCGTTCCAGGTAGCCGCGGTGCGAGCGCATCTGCGCCATCGCGCCGCCGTGTTCGAGGACGAGCGTCACCCAGTAGCGGGACACCGCCTCCAGCCGCTGCATGCCGCGGGTGGTCTGCGCCGCGCTGAAGTCGCGCAGTTCGGAGCCGACTTGAGCCCGGAAGGCGTGCAGGACCTCCTCGACGGAGGCGAAGTGCCGGTAGGCCGTGGCGGTGGAGACCTGGGCGCGTTTGGCGATCTCGGCCAGGCTGACCGGGGTCGGTGAGTTCTCGAACAACTCCGCGGCGGCCTTGACGAGCTGCCTGCGGTTGCGCTGGGTGTCACTGCGCATGGGTCGGCTCCCCGGTGGCATGGAGACGGCGTTCACCGAAGGTCCGTGAGGCCGTGGGCCAGACGACGGACGCCCTCGGTGATGGACTCCGCGTCGGCAGCGTACGACAACCGCAGGTGCCCCTCGCCCCGGGCGCCGAACTCGCCGCCCGGCCGGACGGCAACGCCGTACGTCGTGCGCAGGGCCGCCACGACCTCGGCCGACGGCAGATCGAGGTCGTACCGGGGGAACTGGTAGAACGCGCCTTCGGGGGAACTGAGTGTGAGGCCCGGGATCCTGGCGAGTTCCGTCCTCATGATCTCGCCGCGCGCCTCGTACTCCGCGCGCATCCTGGCGATGTCGGTGTCGCAGGTGCGTACGGCGACGAGTGCGGCGTCCTGGATGAACGTGTTCACCGAGCCGTTGAACGTGTTGTGGATGCGTGCGGCAGCCTGGATCAGCGGTGAGGGGCCCCAGAGGTAGCCCACACGCCAGCCGGTCATCGCGTAACTCTTGGAGAAGGTCTGGCAGTAGACCGTACGGTCGCGCAGGCCGTCGAGCGAGAGGGCGGAGGTGAACGGGCGGCCGGTGAAGTCCAGGTCGGCGTACGCCTCGTCGGAGATGACGAGCGTGGGCGTGCCGTCGAGCAGGTCGGCGAGCGCCTCCAACTCGGCCCGGCTGTGCACGATTCCGGTCGGGTTGCTCGGGTTGCAGAACACGAAGAGCTTCGCGCCGTCGAGGGCGTCGGCCAGTCGATCGAGGTCCCAGTGCAGGTCGGGGGCGAGCGGGACGGGGACGACGACGCCGCCTGCCATGCTGACGAGGTCGGCGTAGAGGGAGTACGTGGGGTCGGGGATGACCACCTTGTCGCCGGGGTCGACGATGCCGAGGATCGACGCGGCGAGACCCGCGGTGCCGCCCTGGGTGATCAGGATGTCGGCGGCGGAGACGGGGGTGCCGGCGATGCCGGTGAGCTTCTCGGCCAGTGCTTCGCGCAACGCCGGTTCGCCCAGCAGCGGCGAGTAGTGGGTGCGTCCGGCGCGCAGCGAGGCTTCCGCCGCCTCGGTGACCTGCTGCGGCGTGTCGAAGTCGGGTTCGCCCATGGCGAGGGAGACGAGGTCGCCTCCGGACTGCGGCTGCTGGGTCCGGCGGGAGGCGGCGGCGATCCGGGCGACGGCCGCGGCGGGCGCGAACGAGGGCAGCGGGGCGGTGGTGGTGACGGTGGGCGGCATGCGCTCCTCCTGGAGGCAGGGGGTGGTCAGTCCTGGGGGTCGGCGCCGGCGGCTCAGGCCGGGGGTGAGGCGTCGGCCGGGCGGGCCTGGGGTCCCGGGTCGCCGGGTCGCGCCTCGGGTACGGCATCGGCGGGAGCGCCCGCCCAGCGGCTGATCTCGAGGTCGGCCGAGGTGTCGCGCTGCCGGGTCGGGGCGACGACGATCTCCTGGAGGACGACCCGCTGGGGCAGCATGACCGCGAGGCGGATGGCCTCCGCCACGTCCTCCGGCCGCAGTATGTGGGCGCGTTCCTCCGGCACCGGCGGCCGGGCGCGGTTGTCGAGGATCGGGGTGTCCGCCTCGCCGGGCAGCACGGTGATGGCTCGCAGGCCCTGGTTGCGGAAGGTGTTGTGCAGGAAGGTCATGAAGTTGCGGACCCCTGCCTTGGCCGCCCCGTAGGCGGCCCCGCCGAGCAGGTTGGGGTTGACGGCGGCGAGCGAGGAGACCGTGACGATCGTTCCGCCGCCGCGGCCGAGCATGTCGGGCAGCACGGCCTGGGTGAGCTGGAAGACCGCCGTGAGGTTCACGTCGAGGACCTGGCGCCACTCCTCGTGCGGCAGCCACTGCGGGTTGAGCACCGATGAGGCGCTTCCCGCGTTGTTGACGAGGACGTCGACCGGGCCGAGTTCGGCGTGGATCCGGTCGATGACACGCGTCACGTCGTCGGCGCGGGTGATGTCCGCCGCGAGGGCGAGGGCCGTCCCTCCCTCGGCGCGGATGGTTGCCTCGGCCTTGTCGAGCGCCTCCTGGCGGCGGCCGACGAGGACGACGGCGAGGCCGTCCCGGGCGAGCAGGCATGCGGTCTCCAGGCCCATTCCGCTGCCGGCGCCTGTGATGAGCGCGGTCCGCGTCACCGTTCCTCCTCCAGGTGAGATGTCCGTATCGAGAGACCCATATCAATTGAGAATAGTTTCTCACCTATGGGGAGATCAAGTGCCCCGTGAAACCGAGCGCCCCGAACGCCTCGGCCGTCGCCAACTCCAGCGCCCGCACCTCGCTCTCCCGCTCCGCGGACTGGCGTACCGAGGTCTCCCGGTCGACCCACCGGAACCGCAGTTCCCGACCCGGCCCGGCCTGCCCGAGCAGTGGGAGCGAAGCCCGCGAGGCGACCCCTACGATCGGGTAGCCCGCCGTCAGACTCCGGTACCGGCCGAGGACGATCAGCTCGTCCGCGTGCGGGATCTGGAGCGCCCCGACCGGCACCCCGTGCGACACGATCTCCGTGTCCGTGTCCGGGTGCAGCACCGGCCCGTCGAGCCGCAGGCCGACGTGGTTCGAGCGGGCGGTGACGACGTACGACGACTCCGCGATCAGCTCGCGGACCCCGGGGATCGAGCGGGCGCCGTAGCTCTCGACGACGTCGACGAACCAGGGACCCTCCGCGCAGCGCAGGACGGGGACGGGCAGCCGGAAGAGCGGGGGAGTGAAGTGGCTGTGCCCGAATCCCCGGAATCCGGACTCCAGTTGGACCCGCTGCCCGAGGCTCTGCGTGAAGCCCATCCGCGCGTCCGGGGCCGCGCTGCCCAGCAGGGTCTCCGCCGCGAGCGCACCGCCTACCGCCAGATAATTTCGGGCGCCAAGACCCATGTCGCCGCGCACGCGGACCTCCTGGCCCGCCGGCACCACCACCGGCGACCAACTGGCCATGGGCGCGCCGCCGACGGTGACCCGGGCTGGGGCACCGGTCACGGCGACCAGGACGTCGGCGTCCGGCACGAACGCCAGCTCGCCGCCGAGGTTCTCGATCAACGTGGCGTCCCGCGGGTTGCCCACCAGGACGTTCGCCACGGCCGCCGAGTGCTGGTCGGCCGCGCCTCCGGTGGGGACGCCGCGGCGTTCGGTGTCGCGCCGGCCGAGGTCCTGGAACGTGGTGACCCAGCCTGTGCCGGTGATGTCGAGCCCCACGGTTCTCATACGCGCACCTCCTCCGGCGTCAGGAAGCCCGCGTCCAGCGCCGCCGCCTCGTCCCGCGTGACCGGCACGAACCGCACGATGTCGCCCGTGCCGAACGACACCGGGTCCGGGCGGGAGATGTCGACGATGGTGTGCGGGGTGCGCCCGACCACCCGCCAGCCGGTAGGTCCGGGGAACGGCTGAATGATCGCGTTGGTACCCGCGATCATGATCGCTCCGGGCGCCACGTCGGTACGCGGCTCGGCCCGTCGCCGTACCGGCCGGGGCACTTGGAGCCCGTCCATCATCGGAGCCATCGCGGCACCCAGCAGCGAGATCGTGAACGTGGACTCCGCGATCGCGTCGACCACTTCGGCGGGCGCCAGGCCCACCTCCTCGGCGACGGAGCGCAGATCGGGTCCCGTCTCCTCGTCGAACACGACCGGAATGGCGAACCGCAGAGCCGTACGCGCGCGTGCCGACCGCTGCTCGGCCGGCATCCGCCCTGCCAGCAGTCGTATCGCGTACTCGACGTGCTGGGGTGCGGTCGCCAGCGGGTCGTACTCGACGAGCAGCGACTCTAGGCCGGAGACGACATCGACCATACCGGGCGGGCGATGCGCCAGGAACCGCTCGCGGAAGTCGACGATCGCGGTCCTGCGGACCACCGGGTCGGGGTGGGGGACGGTCACCATCACCGCCGAGTCCCCGAAGGGCTCGACGGTGACGGCGGGGAACTGTGCGGCGGCCATGGAGCTCAGACCAGTACTTTCGCCTTCTCGGCCAACACATCCTTCAGCCCTGTGACGTTGACACCCGCCGCGTCCAACCCGGCCCGCAGCGCAGTGCCGTTGGCGAGCACGGAGGGGTGGTCGCCGTGCAGAAGGAGTACGTCGACGTCATGGCCGAGCGGTACGACGTTGCCGTCCACCGAGCGCACGGTGCCCTCCCGTACGACCTGCACGCAGCGCTCGCCGATGACCTCGGGGTCGTGGATCAGGCCCTGTTCGTGCGAGCGCGGGACGGGCATGCCGTCGTCGCCGTAGCCGCGGTCGGCGAGGAAGACGTATCCCACGTCGAGGCCGCGCTTGCGTGACTCCTCGGCGAGCAGGCCGCGTTGACAGATGACGATGTAGTCCTTGTTGTACGCGGCGATCGCGTCCGTGATGGCGCGGGCGTGCTTGGCGTCGGTCTGCGCTATCGAGCCCATCCGGCCGTGCGGGGCGACATGGCTGATGGTGCCGCCGTGTACGCGTGCGAAGGCGTCGAGCGCGCCGAGCTGGTAGAGGACGTCGGTGCGGATCTCCTCCTCCGACGCCTCGATGAGCCGGCGGCCGAAACCGACGAGGTCGGGGTAGCCGGGGTGGGCGCCCAGTTCGATGCCGCGCTCGACGCAGTCGGCGACGGTCCGGTCCATGATGCGCGGGTCACCGGCGTGGAAGCCGCAGGCGATGTTCGACGCGGTGACGAGGCCGAGCAGGGCGGCGTCGTCACCGATCGTGTAGTTGCCGAAGCTCTCGCCGAGGTCGGCGACGACTGCTACCGAGTTGATTCCGGATGCCATGGTGTGTCTCCCGAAGTGCGGTTCGGTTCAGTGGGACGCGAGCGGCCGGCCCTTGGTCTCGCGCAGGAACGCCACGGTGACCAGGGTGATCGCGGCGGTGATGATCGCGGCGAACGCCGGTATGAGGTTGGACCCCGTCGACTCGATCAGTTCGGTCATCAAGAGCGGGGCACTGCCGCCGAATATGATCGTCGAGATGCTGAAGCCGATGCTGTACGCGGAATAGCGCACGCTGGTCGGGAACATCTCGGCGAGCACGGTGTGCACCACCGCGGCGTGACCGGAGAAGGCTATGGCCAGTACGGCGGTGCCGATACACGCGAGCCCGAACTCGCCGGTGGTGATGAGCAGGAACATCGGGTACGAGACCAGGCCCATGGCGACGGCGGAGATGGCGAGCACGGGCTTGCGGCCGATACGGTCCGACAGCCGCGCCATGAGCGGAATGCTGATCACGATCGCGACCAGGCTGCACGCCGTGACCATGAGCGCCCGCACCATCGAGAAGTTCTGGTCGCCGAGCGAGGTCTTCAGGTAGGTCGGCATGTAGGCGAACAGCAGGTAGTAGCCGGGGCCGTTGAGCGCGGGAAGGAAGATCGTGAGCACGATCGCCTTCAGGTGCCGCTTGGAGGTCAGCGCCTCTCTGAGTGGGTTGCGGGCGACGGTCTTCTGCTCGCGCAGGGCCGCGAAGTGCGGGGTCTCCTCCAGCTTGCTGCGGATGTAGAAGCCGACGTAACCGAGCGGCACGGCGACCAGGAACGGGATCCGCCAGCCCCAGGAGGTCATCGCGTCGTCGCCGAGTGCTGTGATGAGGACGGCGGAGAGGGTGCTGCCGAACATGAGGGCCACGAACGAGCCGACGGCGATGAAGCTCATCATGTAGTTGCGGCGCGCGTCCGGCGCGTACTCGCCGACGAACGACATGGCGCCCGCCACCTCGCCGCCCGCCGAGAAGCCCTGGAGCACCCGGAGCAGGACCAGAAGGGCGGGCGCGGCGACGCCGATGGCGGCGTGGGAGGGGATGAGGCCGATCGCGGCGGTCGCTCCGGAGATGAGCACCAGCAGAGTGGCCAGGAGCGTCTTGCGCCCGAGCTTGTCACCGAGGTACCCGCAGATCACGCTGCCGAAGGGGCGAGCGAGGAAGCTGATCAGGAAACCGACGTTGGTGAGGAAGAGCCCTCCGGCACCGGCATCGCCCATGATGTTGAGCGCGAGATAGGTGACGAGCAGGCCGTAGATGCCGTAGTCGTACCACTCCACGAAGGAGCCGATGGCCCCCGCGACGGTGGCCTTGCGGACGACCTTGTCCTGTGCGGTGACGGCGTCGACCGCTGTCTGTGGCTGGTCTGACGTGGAGTGGAGCCGATCTGACGTTGCCATGGATTCACTTTCGGTGTCGCGGACTCCGGAACGGTGTCCTGGGAAACGTGCGCTGCGTCCTCGTCGTGGGGAGGCGACGACGGCGCTTCGGCGGAGTTGGGTGGCTCGGCGTTTCAGCACGTACCGGAGCCAAGCTGCGACTTGGGTCGCGAATGAGAATAGGTTCGCATTCTCGGACTGGTCAAGGGTCGGAGTTGCGTCCGTGTCAACCTTGCGATTCCGCCATGTTTCCTAGGTTGTTGCAGTTGATCCGGCCCTCGTGGCCTCTTGTCCCGTGGCGTGGGTGGATGCAGACTGGCATCTCGAAACGTGAAAGATTTCGCACTTTTGGGAAAGGGGCCTGCGATGACCCAGGACAACGTGCGCGTCACCACGGGGTGGGAACGTGTCGACCGGTACGTGCTCGACCAGATCCGCGAGCACTCCGTGGCCAACCTCGGCGACGCCCTCGACCGGCTGAACATCGCTGACGGGGGCATCGCGCCCATCTGGAACGGGGCCAGGGCCGTCGGCACCGCGCTCCCCGTGCTCACCGTCGCGGGCGACAACAAAGCGGTGATCGCCGCACTCGAGCACATCCGCCCCGGCGATATCCTCGTCATCAACGCCTTCGGCTACGAGGGCCGCGCCATCATCGGCGACAACCTCGCCCAGCGGTTCGACGTGTACGGCGCCGTCGGTGCGGTTGTCGACGGCTACGTGCGCGACGGCGCGATCATCGAGAAGCTCGGCGTTCCGGTCTTCGCGCGCGGGCTGACGCCCGCCGGCCCCTTCAAGAACGGGCCGGGCGCCATCGGTGAATCCGTCGCCATCGGTGGGGTCGTGGTGAACCCCGGGGACATCGTCGCCGCCGACGCCGACGGCGTGATCGTCATCCCCCCGCACCGCGCCGAGGAGGCCCTTGCGGCGGTCAAGGAGATCGTCGCCCGCGAGGCCGACCTGGACGCCGAGGTCGAGGCGCTGCGGAAGCGGGTCGCCTGATGGGAACGGTGGGCAGGCTCCGGGTCGCCGTCGCCGCGCCGCTGTCCGAGGAGAACTGCGCGCGCGTCCGGGAGCTGGAGCCGCGGATCGATCTCGTCGTCGACCAGGCGCTCCTCCCGCCGATGCGCTGGCCCGCCGACTTCGCCGGCGATCCGGCCTGGCGGCGCACGCCGCGACAGCAGCGCGCATACGAGGTGCTTCTCGACTCCGCCGACGCGCTGTATGGCATCCCCGACGTGGACCCCTCCGCGCTGGCGCGAGCGGTCCGCGCCAACGGGCGGCTGCGCTGGGTGCACACTATGGCGGCCGGCGGCGGCAGCCAGGTCAAGGCGGCGGGACTCAGCTCCGAAGAGCTCGACCGGGTCGCGTTCACCACCTCGGCCGGTGTGCACGGGCAGCCGCTCGCCGAGTTCGCCGTCTTCGGTGTGCTCGCGGGAGCCAAGGACCTGCCCCGTCTGAGCCGCCAGCAGGGCGACCACGAGTGGGGCGGTCGCTGGACGATGAGGCTGGTGAGCGAGCAGACCGTGCTCGTGCTCGGCCTCGGTGGGATCGGCCGGGTCGTTGCCGCGAAACTGCATGCGCTGGGCGCGAGGGTCGTCGGTGCGAGCAGGCGGGACATCGATGTCCCCGGCGTGGCCGAGGTCGTGCATCCCGGCCGTCTCGTCGAGGTGGCGCCCAGGGTGGACGCCGTCGTCAACACGCTCCCCGGCACCGCGGCGACCGAGCACTTGCTCGACAAGCGGTTCTTCGACGCTCTCCGGCCCGGCGCGACCCTTGTCAATGTCGGGCGGGGGAACGTCGTCGACGAAGCCGCCCTGATCGACGCCCTCGACCACGGCCGGGTCGGCTTCGCCGCGCTGGACGTCTTCGAGACGGAACCGCTGCCCGCCGACAGCCCGCTCTGGGACCACGACCACGTGCTGGTGAGCCCCCACACCGCCGCTCTCAGCGCCGCGGAGGACCGTCTCATCGCCGAACTCTTCGCCAGCAACGCCGGCCGGCTCCTCGACGGACGCGGCCTGCTCAACCGGGTGAACACCGTCGAGTTCTACTGACCTGTGAGGACTGTCGAGTTGTGCTGACCGACCGGGGAGGAGACACACCCCCATGTCCTCACCGGCCGAGTCGCCCTGGTCACCGGTTCCAGCAGTGGCATCGGACTCGGTATCGCCGAGGGACTCGCGGACGCTGGTGCCACGATCGTCCTCAACGGAGTGGATCCGGACCGTCTGGGGCGACGCGCACCACACTCGCCGCGCGGTTCGGGGACGACCGGGTCGCGGTAGGGGCCTTCGACATCGCGAATGGGTGCTCAGCGCAGCCGGCCCGTCGGGTTTCAAGGCCGTTGGAAAATGGTCACCTCACGGCTGTAGAGGACGAACGAGCGGGACGGGTCGTAGAAGCCGTCTGTCTCGGCGGAATGCTCCCGCAGTGACCGCTCGTAGGAGGGGAAGTGGGTTAGCGCCTCGTCCGGGGAGTCGTAGTACAGGGCGGCGACTCCTTCGTACACGTGCTTGTCCCTGCCGCCGAAGTGGCGCAGTGCCTTTTCGGCTCCTGAGACTTGCCGGTGCTGGACGTAACCGCGCAGCGCCGCCGCTTGTGGCTCGTCCGACGCCAGCACCTTCTCGTGGGCGGTCTGCCACCGCTCGGTGAAGCTGTCCAGATCCAACCCTTCGGACATGTGAAGGAAGTGCAGCACCTTCACCTGGCCCTCGTCCTCGGGCGCCGGCGGGGGCATGAGTACCGAAGGACGGGCCAGCAGGGCCAGGGCGCTGGGCATGTCGTTGAAGTGGGCGCCGTCGGGGCCGATGACCTCGCGTGTGTACGGGGCGGCCATCGTGGCGGCCAGTGCTTCCATGTTCTCGAAGTGCAGCTCGGTGACGGAGTCCCGGCCGAAGTCGGTCAGGTGCGTCGGGTCCTCCTCGCTGCCGAATGACGCGTCGAAGACGTGGTTCTGGACGTAGCGTCGAACGTGCAGGGGATTCTCGGCGGCCAGCGATCCGTGCACGTGCTGCAGGTAGTGCAGGAATGCGTGTTGTGTCATTCCCGGCTTGCGGCGGATGGCGGCGATCAGGTTCAGCATGTTTCTCCAGCGCGAAGGGCGGCGATCGGCATCGCGGTGGTCGTCGCGATGCCGATCTCGATGGGTTCGTTGTTCTCGCGGTTCTTGTGGTTCTTGTGGCGGATCGGCGTCGCGGCCGTTCAGCGTGCCATGTGCTCGATCGGTTCCGGGGCGGACACTGGTCGGTGCCTGCGGGCGGAGAGGCCGAGCCCGACGGCGCCGATCGACCCGGCGACCGCGAGTACGCCCATGGCGCCTGCCAGGCTGCCGACGGCGGAGGTGAGCGCGAGCACCACGAGCGGGCAGATGAACTGGCCGATGAAGAAGGAACCCGTCCACAGTCCGGTGCCGCGGCCGCGGTCGGCGTACTCGAGCTTGGACATGGCGAGGGTGAGGAGACTCGGCAGCATGATGCCGCCACCGAAGCAGTTGATCACAGCACCGATGGTCAGAACGACAGGGTTGGGCGCGAGCCAGATCACGGCGAAGCCGAGGGCGCACAGGGCGAAGACAGTGGGCAGCCAGGCGGCCGGGCTGCGGCCGGTCTTGGTAAAGACACCCGCGCCGATCACGGTCGCGACGCTGGAGGCGGCGATGGCCAGCCCGATCTTGCCGGGCTCGGTCACGCCCATGTCGTCAAGGAGGAAAGCCATCTCCACCTGGACGGTGTAGAAGAGGATGGCGCCGAAGACGGTCAGTGCGCACGTTCCGGCCAGCGGTCGCCAGGGGAAAGGCCGCTTGGCCGGCTCCGGGGCGGCGGGGGAGGGCTCGTTCGTGCGGGCGGCCGGTCGCGGCTTGGGTAGGAAGGCAGCCATGGCGGGGGCGAGCAGCAAGCTCACGGCGTAGGCCCAGAACGGTGTGCGCCAGCCTGCCGATCCGGCCGCGCCGCCCAGCGCGAAGAAGGCCGTCGCGGAGATCGAGGCGCACATCGTCTGCAGGGCGAGGTAGCGGTCGCGTTGTCGGCCGGAGTAGTAGTCGCCGATCAGCGTGGTGCAGCAGGTCATGATGGCGGCTTCGGCGACGCCGACGAGGGCGCGGCTGGCGACGATCGCGCCGAGGGAGTCCAGCCACAGGGGGGCGGTGCCGAGGATCGCGTAGAGCACGGTGGCGATGACGAGCAGGCGTTTGCGCCCGAGACGGTCGACGATCACGCCGGCGAAGGGGGCCAGCAGGGCGAGGGAGAGCGCGGGAATGGTCAGGGCCATCGGGACCAGCGCCTCGACGCCCGGCGCGTTGGCGAAGTGGTCGTGCATCTGCGGCAGGACGGGGGCGATGAGCACGGCGCCCAGGATGGGCAGGCAGCTGCCGGTCATCAGCAGCGTGATCCGCAGCAGGTGGCCGGGACCGGACACGGTCTGCTCGGACGGCGCACCCTCGACGACCGAGGTCAGGGACGAGGACGGGAGCGGGGGCACGGATGGAGGCATGCGGGAACTCCACGTGGCGTGTTGGGAGAGGGAGGTCCTCCGGCGGCCCGGCCGGCACGCTTGCGAGGCTGCCCGGAGCGCGATGGCGGGGCGGGAGCGCGGGGCACCGAACGGCTGCGGTGAGGTCGCGCAGGGCCGGGGTACCCGACGCCTGCGTCGGCCCGACGGCGGTGATGGGGCGGCTCCGGCGCCGGGTTGAGATGACTATGGGCCACCCGGGAGGTCCTGCCTAGCCCCCGTCCGATCGAGATCGAACATGCTGATCATTCACGTCTTGGATGCCGCAGGACAGGACCGGGTGCCCCGCACGCTACCCGGATGTGGCTGCGGCTTCCTCCAGGCCGGGCGTTCCCTCTCCGGGCAGGCGGGCGAGGGCGAGGCGCAGGAACGCCTGGGCCGCGGGTGAGGTCGGGGCCGGGTCGCGGTGGGCGAGGGCCAGGGGCTGGAGTGCCTGCGGGTCGTCGAGGCGCAGGACGCAGTCGGCGTGGTCGTCGGGGACGATGGCCTCGGCCACCGGGCGGGGTACGACGGTCACCCCGATGCCCTCGAACGCCAGCGAGGTGAGGTCTCCCGCGCTGCGCAACGCGCAGACGCCCCGGCGGCGTGCTCGTGCGCGGTCGAACGCGGCGTCCACCTGCACGCGCAGTCCGGTGTCCGGACCGCATTCGAGGAAGCGTTCGTCGGCCAGCTTCGCCAGGTCCGTGACGCCGGTCCCGCGCAGCCGGTGCCGACGGCCCACTACGGCCACGAGCGGCACGAGGCGGAGCAGGTGGTACTTGATGCCCGGGGGCAACTGGTGCTCGTGCAGGGCGATCACGGCGACCTCGAGTTCACCGGTGAGGAGCTGGGCGGCGGCCTCCACCCCGTCGGCGTCGGACAGGGTGACCTCCACCGCGGGGTACGCCTCCTGGTACTCCCTCAGCAGGCCGAGCTGGTCGATGTCCCCCGCCGTGAGCGTCACCGAGCCGATGCGCAGCCGCCCTCGCACGGGGCCGTCGAGCGAGGCGATCTCGGCGTGCATCTCCTGCACCGCCTTGAGTACCCGCCGCGCACAGGCGACGAAGGTCTGGCCGGCCTGGGTCAGCCGGACGTTGCGGCTCGTCCGTTCGAACAGCCGGGCCCCGACCTCCCGCTCGAGCTGGGTGATCTGGTGGCTGAGCCCGGACTGCCCGATGCGGCAGCGCGCCGCGGCCCGGGTGAAGTTGAGCTCGTCGGCGATGGCCACCGCGTACTCCATCTGCCGCAGATCCATCGAAGACTCCGATCATTTCGTGCGTGTTTCAGTGTTGGACGCCGGAGACGCATCGGGAGCACCATGGCCCGGGACGAGCTGTTCAGCTTGGTTCTATGAGGCCCGAACCCGCAGCGGGGCGCTGCTGTCGACGGCTATCGATCACATTCTTCGCTTGATCCAACCTTGCCACAGGGGAGAAAGCCATGGCCACTGCAACGACGCAGCCGATCGGGACGCCCGGGCAGCAGCCCGTGAGTACCCAGCCGCCTCCGGAGACCATGCAGTTCCCGGACACTCCGAAGTTCCGGGGGTTCTTCGCCCCGTCACGGATCGAGGCGGAGGTCTACGACCTTGAGGTCGAGGGCTGCATACCCCCTGAGCTGTCCGGCGCCTTCTACCGCGCCGCCGCCGACACCCAGTACCCCCCGCGGTTCCCGAACGACGTGTACATCAACGGCGACGGCATGATCCACATGGTGCGCTTCGAGAACGGGCACGCGGATCTGAAGACCAAGTACGTCCGCACCAAACGCTTCGAGCTCGAACGCCAGGCCCGCCAGGCCCTCTTCGGTGCCTACCGCAACCCGTACACCGACGAGCCGTCCGTCCTTGGCATCGACGACGGCAACGCCAACACCTCGATCATCTGGCACGCCGGCAAGCTGCTCGCGCTCAAGGAGGCGGCCCTCCCGTACGAGCTGGACCCGGTGACGCTGGAGACGCGGGGCGTCTACGACTTCTCCGGCCAGATCCCGGGGCGTACCTTCACCGCCCACCCCAAGCACGACCCGCGCACAGGCGAACTGATCGCCTTCGCCTACAACGCCACCGGTCTGCCGGACAAGCAGATCCACATCTACGAGATCTCCGCCTCCGGCAAGGTGACCCGCTCGCAGACCTTCGAGGTCCCCTATTCCTCGATGGTGCACGACTGGCTGGTCACCCGGGACCACTTCGTCTTCACCATCTCGCCGATGGTCGCCGACCCGGAGCAGCTGAAGCGGGAGGCCCAGTACTTCGTCTGGGACCCGAACCAGGAGACCTACGTGGCGATCATCCCGCGAGAGCAGGGCGTGAGCGGCGTCAAGTGGTTCCGGAGCGAGCAGCTCATGGAGACGCACTCGTTGAACGCCTGGACGGACGGCGACACCCTGGTCGCCGACCACTTCACCACCAAGTCTGGCTGGTTCTCCCAGTTCCCGATCACGACCGTCGGTCCGCTGCCCGAGAAGCCCCCGTTCCTGCACCGCTGGACCTTCGACCTTGCCCAGGGCGCCGCCCACTGGGACGACGCCGTCGACACCTACCGCAGCGAGCAGCTCATCGCCTCGCCCGGTGACATGCCCCGGGTCGACCCGCGCATCCTGATGGAGAAGAACCGGCACGCATGGATCGGCGGGATGCACCCCGACGTGCCGAAGTGCGAGGTCGGCCCGATGGGCCCGCCCTTCAACTCCCTGATCCACCGCGACGACCACACCGGTGAGACGACCTTCTGGGCGCCGGGCGAGCAAGCCGCGCCCGAGGAGCCGGTGTTCGTCCCGAAGTCGGCGGACGCCGGCGAGGGCGAGGGCTACCTGCTGGCGCTGATCGGCCGCCGCGACCAGAACCGGCACGACCTGGTGATCCTCGATGCCCTGGACATCGCAGCCGGCCCCGTCGCCACCGTGAAGATCCCCTTCCGGCTCCGGTACGGCTTCCACGGCACCTGGGTTCCCGACAGCGAGCTGAGCAAGTGAGCGGGCAGATGCGACTCACCAGGTGCGGCCACGCCTGCGTTCGGCTGGAGCAGGACGGCATCGTCATTGTCATCGATCCCGGCGTCTACTCCGACCCGCACGCGCTCGACGGCGCCGACGCGGTGCTCGTGACGCACGAGCACGTGGACCACTTTGCCGAGCCCGTGCTGCGCGCGGCGGCCGAGGCCGACCCCGCGCTGCGGATCTGGGCCGACCGCTCCGTGGCGGACCGGCTCGGCGACCTCGGTGGCCGGGTCGCCGTGGTAGGTGACGGGGACGCCTTCGACATCGAGCGGATCGGCATCGAGGTGCACGGCGAACTGCACGCGGAGACCCATCCGGACCTGCCGCGGGTCACCAACGTCGGCTTCCTCGTGGGGAACACGGACGGCACGGTCTTCCATCCGGGCGACGCGTTCACCGTGCCCACGCGTCCGGTGGACACGCTCTTGGTGCCGGTCCATGGCCCGTGGTCCAAGACCGGCGAAGTCATCGACTACGTCCGCGAGATCAAGCCCCGGCGTGCTCTGTCGATCCACGACGGCGGTCTGAGCGAGGGCGGGAACGCCCTGGTCGACGGCCTGCTGGGGGCGGGCGTACGGGACTCCGCCACCGACTACGCGCGGGTGGCGCCCGGAGCCGGAATCGAACTCACGTGATGTCCAGAGAAGGCGAGAGGCCCGCGATGGGATGGCTGGGTTTTGAGGAGCGCCGCACGCTCGTCATCGGGGCCGGAGGACTGGGCACGGCCTGTGCCCGGGCCCTGGCGGAGGCCGGAGCGCGGCTGGCAGTCGTCGACGCGGACGAGGGCCGGCTCAAGGTGCTGCGCGACGATCCGGCCCTCGCGGCCGCCGACGTGCGGACCCTCACCGCGGACCTGACGTCGTCCGACGCGTGCGAGCAGGCTGTCACGACGGCGGCCCGCGAACTGGGCGGCCTGGACGTGCTCGTGCACGCCGTGGGGACGAACGACCGCCGGCCCGTGGTGGACACACCGGACGAGGTGTGGGACCGCATCCTGACCCTGAACCTGTCCAGCGCGTTCTGGACCGGGCGCGCCGCCGGCCGGTTCATGCGCGAGGCCGGCCACGGCAGCATGGTGTTCTTCTCCTCTGTCTCCTCCCGGCTCGCGCACCGCCACCACGCCCCGTACGCGGCGTCGAAGGGCGGCCTGGACCAGCTCGTGAAGGTGATGGCCCGCGAATGGGCCGCCGACGGCGTCACCGTCAACGCCGTGGCCCCGGGCTACACGGAGACCGAGCTGACCCGCGCGTACCTGGACAAGCCCGGAATGCGCGAGGAGATGACCAGTCTGGTTCCCGCCGGGCGCCTGGGCACACCGCAGGACGTGGTCGGCGCCGTGCTGTTCCTCGCCTCTGCCCGCGCGTCCTTCGTGACCGGGCAGGTGCTCTACGTGGACGGCGGACGCACGCTCGTCTGACCCCCGATTCCCTTGAAGTTCCCTTGAAGGGAGTGCGGATGACCGCACGCCTTGCCGGACTGCTGCCCGGCGAGCTGGACGAACAGCAGACCGAGGTCTACCGCGCCATCACCGGCGGCCCGCGAGCGACAGGACCGCAGGCGTTCGCCCTCACCGATGAGAATGGCCGACTGCGTGGCCCCTTCAACGCCATGCTGCTCAGCCCGCCCGTCGGACTCACTGTCCAGGCGGTCGGGGCGGCGGTGCGCTACGAGTCGGTCCTGACCGACCGCGTGCGGGAGATGGCCATCCTGGTCGTCGCCACCGAGTGGGGAAGCGCCTTCGAGAGGGAGGCCCACGAAGCGGTGGGCCGGACGTGCGGCCTCACCGAACCCGAGCTGGGCACACTGCGCGCCGGCGGACTGCCCGACCTCCCGGACCCGGCCGAGCGGACCGCCCTGCGAGCGGCCGTCGCGCTGACCTACGCCGGTGAGCTGAGCGACCAGGAGTACTACGACACGGTGGCGGTGTGGGGAGAGCGAGGTCTGTTCGAACTCACCACCCTGGTCGGCTACTACTCCCTGCTCGCCCTCCAGTTGCGCGTCTTCGCGGGAGAAGGGCTGTCCTCCGCGGAAGACCACCTGACCGACACCCACCACCTCGAACCCGAAAGCGGTACACCATGAAGCTGATCACCTTCGACGACGGACGCGTCGGCAGACTGGAGCTGGAAGAACGGCTCGTCCTCCCCCTGGAGGTCGGCTCGACACGCGAGTACTTCGAGCGCGACGGCCGGGTCACGGAGACCGGGGAGCGCCTCGCCCTCGACGACGTACGGCTGCGCGCCCCGATCGTGCCGAAGAAGTTCTTCCACACCTCGGGCAACTTCCGTGAGCACGAGGACGAGTCGAAGAACGTCGACTGGTCGCACCCCATGCACAAGGGCATCGTGTTCTTCCAGAACGTCGACGCGATCGTCGGTCCGGACGAGCCGGTGATCTACCCCGAACACCTCACCAGCGAGCTGGACTATGAGCTGGAGATCGCGGTCGTCATCGGCAAGCCCGGCAAGTTCCTCGGTGTGGACGACGCGCCCGACCACATCGCCGGCTACGTCGTCTTCAACGACATCACCGCACGCGACATCCAGCGCCGCGAGATGGAGTCCGGGGTCTTCTCCTTCTGCAAGGCCATCGACACCTTCTGCCCGGTCGGCCCCTACATCGTCACCGCCGACGAGATCCCCGACCCCCAGAACCTCGACATGGAACTGCGCGTCAACGGCGTGGTCCGCCAGAAGTCCAACACCAACCGCATGTCGGTCTCCATTCCGCACCTGGTCGCCTACCACTCCCCGCAGGGCTACAGCGCGGGCGACCTGATCACCACCGGCACCGTCCAGGGCGTCGCCGGCTTCAGCGGCGACCCGGAGATGTACCTCAAGCCCGGTGACGTCATCGAGGCCGAGGTGGAGCGCCTCGGCGTGCTGCGCACGCCCATCGTCAGCTGGGAAGACGGCCACGGCACCCCCGTACCCCAGAAGGTGGACTGGTGAGGCTCGCTGTCATCGACGGCCGGGCCGTCGTCGTTCGCGGTGATCGGGCCGCGGATGTCGGCTGGGCCTCGCGGGGTCGGCTGTCGACCGACCCGATGGCTCTGCTGGAGCAGTGGCAACGGGTCCGCGACTGGGGCGGGGAACTGTCCGACGAGGCGTACGACATCTCGGTTGATCCGGAGGCCCTGCAGGCCCCGGTTCCCCGGCCCCGGCAGGTCTTCGCGATCGCCCTCAACTACCCGCCGCACGCTGCGGAGGCCGGCTACACCCCGCCCGCGGAGCCGCTCGTCTTCACCAAGTTCCCGGCCTGCCTCACCGGTCCGCACACCACGGTCGCCCTTCCTCCGGGCAAGGTCGACTGGGAGGTCGAGCTCGTCGCCGTGATCGGTCGTGAGACGTACCGGGCGAGCGAGGACCATGCCTGGGAGTCCGTCGCCGGTCTGACCGTCGGCCAGGACCTCTCCGAGCGGGTCAGCCAACTCCAGGGAAAGCCCGCCCAGTTCAGCCTGGGCAAGTCCTTTCCGGGGTTCGGGCCGACCGGCCCCGTCCTGGTCACCCCGGACGAGTTCGAGGACCCCGGCGACCTGGAGATCACCGGGCTGCTCAACGGCCGGGTCGTCCAGCACGACCGCACCAAGTCCATGATCTTTCCGGTGCCGGAGCTCATCGCCCGCCTCTCCGCCGTACTGCCCCTGTTCCCCGGCGACCTGATCTTCACCGGGACCCCGGCCGGCGTCGGCAACCGGATGGACCCGCCGCGCTATCTCACGCCGGACGACGAACTCCTCAGCCGCATCGAGGGCATCGGCGAGATCCGCCAGCACTTCACCGCCGCACACCCCTGAAGGGACGCCCCATGACACAACAGCAGAGCTTCCCCCGCCGCTTCGAAGGCCGGACCGTCCTGGTCACCGGTGCCGGCACCGGCTACGGCGCCGAGATCGCCGTCCGCGCCGCCCAGGAGGGCGCCCAGGTCGCCGTGCACTACCGCAGCTCCGCCGCCGGCGCCGAGCGGACCGTCGCCCGCATCAAGGACGTGGGCGGCGAGGCGTTCACCGTGCAGGCCGACATTGCCGTCCACCAGGACGTCATCCGCATGGCCGAGGAGGTCTTCGGCCGTTTCGGCAGCATCGACGTACTGGTCAACAACGTCGGCGACGTGGCCGGTGAGCAGATGTCCTGGCGGGACCTCACCGAGGAGTCCATCGACCATGTGCTCGCCGTGGACGTCAAGGGAACCATGCTCTGCGTCCACGAGTTCGGCTCCCGGATGCTGGAGCAGGGACACGGCGCGATCGTCAACATCGGCTCCACCGTGATCGTCCGCGGCAGCGCGCGGGCCCCGCAGTACGCCGCCGCGAAGTACGGCATCCTCGGCATCACCAAGTCCTACGCCCAGGCGTTCGCGCCCGTCGTACGGGTCAACACCTTCGCGCCCGGCTTCATCGAGACCGAGACGCTCCTGAACCGTGCCGACTGGAAGTCCGGCCGCCGCGACGACATGGTCGCCAAGACCCCGCTGGGCCGCATCCCGGGCCCCGCCGAACTCGCCGGCACGGCCCTCTTCCTCGCCACCGACGACGCCGCCCACATGACCGGCGTCTACCTCAACGCCGACGGCGGCTTCAACATGATCGGCGCCTGACCCGCAGATCCCGCACCGGACCGAGCACAAAGGGAACGACCCCATGCCACTTCACCGGAACCTCCTCATCGGCGGCAAGGAGATTCCCGCCGCCTCGGGCCGGTCCACGGCCGACATCAACCCGTGGACCGGCGAGCCGTACGCCACGGTCGCCGCCGCCGGACCACAGGACGTGCGAGCCGCGGTGGACGCGGCGGACGCCGCATTCACCGAGTGGGCCGCCCTCGCGCCCTTCGCCCGACGGAAGATCTTCCTGGACGCGGCGGACCTCATGGAGCAGCGCGGCGAGCAGGCCGTGCAGCTGATGGCCGCGGAAGTCGGCGGCACCCGGGGATGGGCGCTGTTCAACGTCGCCCTGGCCGCGAACATGCTGCGTGAGGCCGCCGCCGCGATCACCGCCCCGCACGGGGACGTACTCACCACCCAGGAACCGGGCGGGCTCAGCCTCGCCGTCCGCGAACCCCTCGGTGTGATCGCGGCGTTCGCGCCGTGGAACGCGCCGATCATCCTCGGCACCCGAGCGGTCGTCGCCGCACTCGCGGCGGGCAACACCGTCGTGGTCAAGGCGAGCGAGGACGCCCCCATCGCGTGCGGCCTGTTCGTCGCCGACGTTCTGCGCGACGCCGGACTGCCCGACGGAGTCCTCAGCGTCATCACCAACGCCAAGGCGGACGCCGCCGCGATCGCGCAGACACTGATAGCGGACCCGCGCGTCCGTGCCGTCAACTTCACCGGCTCGACCGGCGTCGGGAAGGTCATCGGCACCCTCGCCGCCCAGCATCTCAAGCCGGCCGTACTCGAACTCGGCGGCAAGAACTCCGTGATCGTGCTGGAGGACGCCGACCTCGACCACGCGGTGAACGCGGCCGCGTTCGCCTCGTTCATGAACTCCGGCCAGATCTGCATGTGCGCCGACCGCATCCTGGTGCACACATCACTCGTCGACGAGTTCACCCGGTGCTTCACCGCGAAGATCGCCGACATGCCGAGCGGCGACCCGAGCCTGCCCACCACCGTCATCGGCCCGCTGATCGACGAGGCCGCCGCCCGGCGAGTCGCCGCCCTGGTCACGGACGCGGTACGGAAGGGCGCGCGTGTGCTCACCGGCGGCGGCTCGCCGGAGGGAGCTCTGCACCCGGCGACTGTCCTGACCGACCTGCCCGAGGACGCGTCGCTGCACCACACCGAAGCCTTCGGACCTCTCGTCGCCATCACGGCCTTCCGGGACGACGACGAAGCCGTGGCACTGGCCAACGACACCGAGCACGGGCTCAGCTGCGGCATCCTCACCGAGAACGCCACCCACGGCCTGAAGGTGGCTCGCCGCATCCGCACCGGCATCGTGCACGTGGGCGACCAGTCGGTGGCGGATGAGCCCCAGGCCCCCTTCGGCGGATTCGCCGCCTCCGGCTACGGCCGCTTCGGCGGACGCTGGGGCATCGAGGCCTTCTCCAACACCCGGTGGATCACCCTGTCCACCGAGCAGCCGCACTACCCCTTCTGAGCGGCGAGTTGGCCGCGCCGACTGCGGGTGATCTTCAGACATGGCGCAGTCGGCCCGGGTCACTCCCCAGGTGTGGCCATCGCCGGCGGGGTTCCCCTCCGGGCGCGTCGGACCGCGGGAGTTCGACACCCTCGACGTCGACGTCGAGAGTGATTCGGTCAGCCGGTGCGACTGGCCCCGGGGGATCACTGCTGGAGCCTCGCCGACACCGTCGTCAACGCCCCACTGACTCATGCAGAACGGCCCGTACGCGGACCGCAGCCATCTGCGGTGTTACGCCGGCGGCGACGAGAAAGGCGGTCGCGGCAGCCTCACCCGTTGGATCCGCCCAGGTGGCCGAAGCGTTCTCCTCGGCGAGGGCCAGCATCAGCGCCTCCAGCCCCAAGGCGAGGACAGGCGCGGGGACATGGTCGGCAAAAAGGCCTTCATCCTGACCGCGTTGCAAAATGGAGGCGGCCTGTTCCCGCGCGGGTGCCAGGGTGGCGCGCATCGCCTCCTCTCCCAGGTGGCGGCGCCCCAAGGAGATGAGCATGCGGTACTGGTCGCCGACCGCCCATCCCGCCAGAGCCATCCGCGCCATCGCCTCCAGCGTGTCGGCACCTGGAGCACGGGCTGCCGTGAACGCCCGGCCAAAGGCCTCGCCCGCTTCCTGAGCCAAGGCGGCGACCAGCTCTCGACGACCGGGAAAGTGTCCGTAAAGGGTGCGCCGCACGACGCCGGCCGCCTGGGCGATGCTGTCGAGACTCGCGTCAGGGTTGTCCCGCAGTTCCTCCCGAGCGGCCGCGAGGATGCGTGCGCGGTTCGAGCGCGCGTTGCTGCGCTGCGGAGTGCGGCCCGGGGGGTCGGTCATCCGCATGGCTGTGTCCTTGCCGCTGCTGCCATGCGGGTCGCCGCGTCGTGGACCAGATGGGCGTGCAGTTCGAACAGGGCCACCAGGTCGACGGCGTCGCCGGTGACCTCGCGGTGTACGAACAGGCCGTCGGCGCCGGCGACGGTGTAGGTGGTGAGGGTGTGTACGTCGCCCTCGTCCAGGTCGGGGAAGAGGGTCGTGACCACTTCGGCGATCTTCTGGTGGGAGATGTCGCGGACCTGGAGGAAGACGGTGCGGCCCCGGGGTTCGGTGGG